>NZ_JBEYBT010000004.1:0-457128 GCF_040632335.1 Nocardia sp. NPDC019395 | reverse complement strand
CGCCCCGCGCCCCCCGCCCCCCCCACCACCCCCAATACCCCTCCAACTCGACCCCCCCTCCCCCCCCCCCGCCACCCTGGTCCCGCCCCCGCCCCCCCCCCCCCCAACACTGTCTCCAGGGGGTGGTCCGGGCAACGTCGGAGCCGGTAGTCATCGCCCTCGACCGCCGCAAAGCGGTCACCCGGGTGTGGCGGTGGACTCCCGAGAGTACTTCGAATGGGTTCGTGGCAAACAGGATCAGGGGCTCATCCGTTATCCCAGTCGACGAGCACCTGTCCGGGACGGAGAGCGCTGAGTGGTAATGGTGCCAGTGGCTCCGGGGTCGAGAGGGCGGGATCGCAGGCCGGTGATGCTGACCTGGTCACCCACACGGGGTGTGCTTGTCATGGGGTTGGTTTGCCGCCATTCATGAAGCGGTCGCCAGCCGGTCATTCGGACAGCTGTGTGCGCAGTACGCCGGTGGCGCGGTTGGCGCATACGCGGGTGACGTGCCCGCCGTATCCCTCCCTCATACAGTTCATTGCGGCAGTGGCACAGGCAGCGATAGTGCCGTCATTGACTGAAGTGGGTCTGTCGGGTGCCTGGATCCACCCCCGGGGAGCGCGGGCTACCGCGCCCCTGGGGGCGGTGCGGGTCAGGCGCTGCGGACCGCCGCCGTGGCGGCGCGGCCGATAGCCTGGGCGGTGGTGGCGGGGTTGCTGATCAGGTGCACGGTCGCCCCGTCCAGGGGGTTGGGTGAGCGGCCGGTGTCGGGTGCCAACCACAGGACCGCGCATCCGGCGGCGCGGAGCCGCTGGAGGTGTTTTTGGGCGCGGTCGCGGTTGGCGCCGGTGTAGTAGCCGTCGGAGATGATCACGAGCAGCCGCGTGTTTTCCGGCCGGGACAACTCGAGGGCACCGTCGAGGGCCTCGATCGCTGCGTCTATGGCGTGCATGTAGTCGGGGCAGGAGAACTGGGTAACCCGCGCGGGTGCGGTACCGGGGTAGGTGATCGGTTTAACCGAGGCACCGAAGGTGCACGTGGCGGTGGCGGCGGGCATGGTGCCGAGTTCAGCGGCGCGGGCGATGATCCACGCGGCCGAGGCCACCGAGTCGGCGAAGGCATCCATGGATCCGGACACGTCGCAGGCGATCCCGACCCGCAGCGGTGGCACCGGCACCGATTTGCGGGTCGTGCGCGTGAACGGTTCGGCCGTGGGAATGGCCCCGGCGGCGCGCTGGGCTTCCCGGGCCAGCGCGCCCCGCATCCGCAGGCGCCCCGGTGGCAGCGCCGAGGTGGTTTTCACGGTGGCGCGTTCCCGGCGGGCGGCCGTGTTAAGCGCCCGTGCCAGTACGCGGGCGGCTGAGTGTTCGTCGGCCTGCGGGGCGCGGCTGTTGCGGGTACTGGCCGTGTGGCCCGACCCGCTGCCGTCACCGAATACGGCCTGCGCTTGGGCCGCCGCGTGGCGTGCGGCGCGTTGGGCCTCCTGCTGGGCGGTGGCGGCGGCCTCGGCCGGATCGACCGGAACCGGCTGCGCGGCCACCGCATTCGCCACGTTGGCGACGGTGGCACCGATGGCGGCCGACAGCACCGAGTTCGGGACGGGGTCGGCGAGCGGGTCCGGCCCGACAAGGTCGAGCCACCGCTGCCCGAGTTCCATCATCGTCGCCGTGTCATCGTCGGCGACGGTGTGGGCCTGTTGCCAGATGGCGCGCAGTTGGTCGAGGGTGCCGGTGCCGAGGATGGACTCGATCACCTGCGCAACCGGCGCGGTTTCGGCCGGTTCGAGGATGCCGCCGTCGACCCTCCCGAGGATCAGGGCGGCATTGTGGGCGGCGGAATACGGGGTCGGTGGGATCGCCGTGGCGGCAGCCGGACCGCCGTTGTCGCCGAGCACGATCTCGGTCGCCGACGCGCGGAGCCAGTGCCGGTCATCGGGGCGGCGCCGAATTTGGGCGGCCTCGATCCGGGATTCCTCCAACAGCATGGCGACCTCGACTACGGCGGGGTTCGCCAGCGCCGGGGGTTCCCAGCGGGAGTGTTGGGCGTGGGCGCATTCGTGTACGAACGCACCCCAGGTGGCGGCGTACCGGGCACGGTCGCTGGTGCGGTCCGGTCGCGCGGTGGCCGGGTCGATACCGAGGCCGGTGCCGTCGAGTTCGATCGCGGCCCGGTGCGGCATGAACACCGCCGGGTGCCCGTGCGCGGCGCCGGGGGCGATGGTGACGACGAGGTCGTCGCGGTCGGCGATCGATGGAGCTTCCTCGGTCAGCGCGGCGGACAGGGCATCCCAACCGTCCGAGGTCGGGGCCGGGGCAGGTTTGGTGGTGGGGTCAGTGATCAGGTGACCGGTCATCGCAGGCGGTCCTTCCGTATGGGGCGGGTCGCGGGTGGTGGGTCAGAGGCGTGCGCCGAGGGCCAGGGGTTCCAGCGGGGTGCCGAACACCGCGCGGACCACACCGGCAACGAAGGGGCGGTCGTCCTCGGGGGCGGCGCCGATCAGGTTCGCGGCGGCGGTGTTCGTGTCGGTGGCAGTGGCGATTTTCTGGAACGCCAGCAGCTCGCGCAGTTGCGGTGCCCACCCGACCTCGCCCTTGCCCTGGCGGGCGGCCAGGTTGCGCGCCACTTTCACCGCCCGTTTGTCGACCCCGAGCTGTCCGGCGAGGTCGTAGTCGCTGCCGACCTGCACCTGGAACGCGAACCGCGACGCGAGGGCATCGGACAGGATCGCCCCGTGGACCCCGGGGTTGTGTCCGGCCACCACGAAGAACCCGGGCTCGGCGGTCACGACCTCGCCGCCGTGGGCTTTGATCACGATCTCGCGGCGGCCGTCCATCGCCGGGTACACCGCCGAGAGCACCGTCGGCGGGATGAGGGTCGCATCGTCGATGAACAGCACCCAGCCCTCGCGCATGGCCCGGACCAGCGGGCCGTGCACGAAAACAAAGGTGCCGTCTGGGTTCTGGGTGTACTCGCCCACGAAATCGGCGACCGTGGTGTCCCCGTCGCCCTGCACGGTCAGCAGGTCGCCGTAGGCGGCCTCGATCAACGAGGTTTTGCCGGTGCCGGGCGGGCCGTACAGCAGGACCGGGACCTCGTAATGACGCATGGTGCGCAGCACATCCACATCCGAGCGCCCGGCCAACTGCCGCACGTGATACAGCTGCCCGTTCGGCCGGGTCACCACCGACCCCGACCGCGCCGGTGCCGCTGGTATGCCGGTCGGCGCGGCCGGGGCTTTACGCGCCCGGCTGGCGGCCGGTTTTCCGGCAGGCGACGCCGGGGTGGTGGCCGGTCTCGGGGCGGGAGTGGGCGCCCCGGCCGCTGCCTGCGCTGTGTTGGTGTTGGCCTGATAGCGCAGTGGTTTGGTGCTGGTCCGGTCGGCCTGTCCGGCGGCGGCCATGGTTTTCATGGCATTACCGATTGCCCCGGAAGAATGGCCGGTGAGTTTCGCGACCTCCCGAGGCGTATATTCGGCGGTGGGATTGTCGGCGAGGACTTTGGCGACCATGCGGCGCAATTCGCCGTTACCGAGCCGGTTGGCGGGTCCGGTGGTGGTTGTCATCGTTTTCTCCTTCGCGCTGCACATTGCGGGTTACGCCGCCTACAGCGGATCCTGACACAGCGATGGCAGGGTGGTCATTTCGGATTGTTTGGGGTTTCGATTTCCCCGGGTGCGGGTCGACGTTATCTCGACTCGTCGCGGGAATTCAATACGATTCTGCCGTTTTTCACCGAATTTCCGCAGACCACGGCAACAATTGCACAACAAGAGGCGAATGAAATGACCCCGGCCGACCCTAAGCCTAGTTATTAAAATCGACCAGAGCCGGCAGATCCAGGCTTATTAGAATGCAATTCGTCAGATGAGGTGAATGCTGCTACCGAACGACGGGCCACCGCACGTGGCGAGATGTCGGGCCATACGGCCGGATTGCCGCAGGCGCGCCCGCCCCTCATGTGTTTTCATCGTTCCCTGCGGGTAATCCCGGGGGCGCCACTGCGGAAAATATAGGCATCTACCTGGTAGTTTGTCGCGCGTGGGTATGCCGTTTTGACCGACCCCCCCAGCGAACCACCCAACGCGCCACCTAATGAAACACCTAGCGATCCCGCAGAAATCCCCTCACGCGATCGCAACGACCACCCCGACACGACGAGACGCAGCGCACATACACGCGCACCGAACCCATTATTCAATGAAATCCACTCAAACAAATAAACCAGCACCGGAAAGTATGGTAATCGAACCACTGACTAGATGATTAATAATTGAAATTTAAGCCGTGAAACATCTTATGCTGCATATCGAGCAATGGCCAGGCCCGACCCAAACTACAGCAAGCAACCGACTGGATCGGCATTTGCTACACCTGTCCTTCATGCGCCAATCCCAGCGGAAAGCCTTTTCCGCCCATTACATTCTTCTCGTTTAGGTTCTTCACTCCACACAGTGGCACATCGCCAGAAGGTCGAGTTGAGCTATCCCCTCGGGGGATCTCTGGGATACATTCTGGAATGTGGATGCACTCGAATATAAAGTCAGTTCGGAGCTTTCTGCCGGAGCCTTTCGGCGAGTTCCTGCGTTTCCTGCGTGGGTTTTTCTCCGATGCCGGCAAGCTTGTGGGCAAGCAGGCTCATGCTTCGGTCGATGGCGCTGTGCTCGCCGAGGCGTGCATGCAGACGCAAAATATCGCGCCACAACAATTCGTTGAATGGGTCGTGGTCGAGGGCAGTCTCGAGGAGATCGAGCGTTCGGCGGGGGTCGTGCTCAACCACAGTGGCAGCCAGTGATCCGACCGCGGTGATGGTGTCGCGGCGGGCCGCTTCCCGGATCGTTGTGGCCCAGGCTGCGCTCAGGTCCGCAGCAAGCACTCCGCGGCCAGCGGTCTCGACGATCTCGCGGCAGGCACCGCTACGTTCCGTATCGCAGTTGGCGTGACGGCGGCGGCGTACGGCTCGAGCGAAGCTCTGGTAGTCGGTGGTGATCCTCGGGTCGAGCCGGTAACGGAAATGGTCTGTGGTCACAATCTTCCCGGCCGCACCGTCGGTGGCTGTGCTGATGACGGCGACGAGTCTGCTGATCGCAGTGTTGAGAGCGTTGACCGGTCTGCGTGGGCAGCGTTCGCCCCACAGGTCCGCGATCAGCGTCTCACGGGTTATGCCTTCCGGGTGCAGGGCCAGCAGAGCCAATAGTTCCCGGCCACGTGGTTGCAGACGTGCGGTGATATCGACATCGTCCGTGTCGGTGCGCCAGCGCACCCGCAGCGGCCCGAACACCTCGACTGTCAACACAGGTGCATTGCAAGCCGGTTCGTTTGCCGCGGCGGCGACCGGCGCGCCCTCTGACGCATCGCCGGCCGCCGCGGTTGTAGATTCGTCGGTGGCAGCAACCTCGAGGCCGAGAGCGCCACTTGATCTCGGCCTCGACATCGATGCTGCATCGCCGTCTCTCGACGGTGCAGGCATCCGGTACACGTGCAGAGCACGTCGCGTGTTGCAGACGTCGAGGCCTGGGTGGCGCCGCAGGGACGGAAGGCGAAGGCAGGGTGTGAACGCGCGCCTCGGATTGCATGCTCGAGACGGAGACGGCTGAAGTTGTGCGTGGATGGCGGCAACGACGCCGCGAGCGGCAGCCATAAGACTGCTGGTCTCTCGCGCGGCGTGTGGACCACCTGTCAGCAACGCTGCGGCGCCACGCCGGTCCACCGGCAGGCGGCCGAGAACCGGGACCCCGAGATGTTCGGCGAATTCGCGGCCGTCATCCGAGCCGATCAGGAGGACCGCGCAACGCCGGCAAGCGGCAGCAACCTCGCGGATCCGGCAACCGGCGCGAACGGGGTCGGTAAGACCGCCACGGACGACAAAGAGGGTAGCGTTGGCGCCGGCGACGATCGGCGCCGCAGGCGAAGCCTGATCGCTGACGCCGCAGTCGGCGATCACCACCGGATCGTTCGCTCCGAGCCCGGCAGGGCGGGGCGCTGCGGTAACCGGAGCCGACAGCACCGCCCCCACAGCGCCGGGGTCGGTAGGCGCGGCGAGGAAGCGCACCCCGGAACCCAGTACCTGAGTGTGCTCCCACACCTGCCCAGCAACCCTGGCGCTAGGTGAGGCAGCGGCCTTGGCGAGGCTGACCAGGCCGCGCTGTGCGTCGCCGCAGGCGAGTTGGGCGAGGCTGCCGCCGGTGGGATCGGCCTCCACCACGACCGCGGGTTGCGGTCCGGGCCATACGGCGGTGAGGGCGACCGCGGTGGTGGTCACCCCGGTCTGCGAAGTAAGTCCGGTGAGTGCGATCAGCACGGTCACCGCCTCCTTTATTGGAGAGAATCGGGAACCATCATCGAGCGATGGTTCGGTACGGAAGGTGGATGGTTGGGCCCAGCTATTCGGCTGCGATCGCGGTGATCACCGAGTGCCCGTCGTGGTGGGTGGTGGAGATTCGTTGCCGCCACACCGTCGGCGCATTGGCGGGTCGGGTTTCGGTGATCTCGACCGCGTACAGGCCAGGGGTCAACGGTTCGATGCGGGTGCAGTAGGCCGTGACCGGTGGCGCCGAGTCGATGCCTGCTTGGATGGTGGCGGCATCAGAGACCGCGGCTTCGGTCGCGACGACGTCGCGGGCCATCACACCATCGCGGGCGTGATAGTAGGCAGCTTCGAACACCGCGATGGCCTGCGCTCCGGTCGCCGCACGCAAGGGGCGCGTACCGGCCAACACGATCGCGGTTTCGAGCGTGCCGGAACCGCAGGCAGCGGTGGTGGTCCCGGTGAGAATGGGTGATCGGTCGCGGCCGTCCCCCGGCCAGGGAGGGGGCGCCTGGGTGATGCTGATAGGCGGATCAACTACGGAGTCCGCCTGATCGGCCCCGGCGAGGACCGTGGCCACCACCATCGTGATTGCGGTCAATGCCGCCATCACAACACCACCCAAGAGCGCTCGGACCGTTCGGGATGTACAGGGCCGTGGCGGTCTCAACCACCCACCGTCACCCACCGAGCCCGGCGCACCGGCCGAGGCCAGCCACTGTGCCAGCCCCGCGGGGGCCGGCTCGTCGAGCACGATCTGGCGGTCCTCGTCCGGTTCTTCGTTCGGGTCGTTCGCCATCGTCGATGCACTCCCATCGGTCAGCCGAAGGCCGGGGGCCATTGCGGCAGGACCTCGTTGACCACCTGCGCGAGAGGAGGCTCGACGACTGCGGCCAACTCGGCGGCCGGTTGATCGACCATCGACTCGACGTCATCCACCATCGGTTCAGGGATCGCCTCCACTACAGGGGCTACCGCTTCGGGTAGCGACATCGGCTCGGTATCGACTCCCAGCACTGCCTCCACGGCTGGATCGGTGCTCCCCGTCTGCGCCAGAGCCTCCGCAGCTTCCGTGACCACGGCCGCGTTCCAGTCGCGTTCCCACTGCGCAGCTTGCGGTGTCATCCATTCCGGCTGCGGCACGCTCACTCCACCGAAATACAGCCGATCCTCACTCGCGGTCGTCCCGTCAACCGGCAGCGGCACTGTCTCCTCGCTGACTCCAGGCTCATTGTCAGCAATCACCGGTTGCGGGGCAGTCTCGATCAGCGCGGGAGCGCCCGAGTCCACCGGGGCTGGTTGCGGTGTGAAGCCACTCTGCGGCTCACTCACCATGTCGGGCTGCGGCGCTACCGCCGGTGCTTGTGGTTCCGGCAGCATGTCCGATTCGGCTATCTCGGCTTCGGGGATCACTTGGCTCTCGGCAATTACCTCGGGCTCTGGTGCGGCTCCCTGCTCGGGTACGGCCTGGGGTTCAGATTCAGGAACCAGCTGCGGCGCAGGCGAGATGGGTGCCGGATTCTGGGCTGGTGCCGGAATGACCGCCCCCTCTTCCTGTTCGATGTTCCCGGGAACAACAGGCTCGGGTGAGTCCGGTGCTTGCGGCGCCGTGCGACCGGTGACGCCGGCTTGTCCGGGTTGCGGCTCGGAAATCACCCCGGGCTGGCCGAGTGGGGCAGCCTGCGCGGCCGGTGCTGCGAGAACGACTGCGGCCAATGGCGCGAGCGCGGCGGTCACCAGCCGAGGATGAGCGCAGGCTCCGAGCCCTGGCAGCCATCGGTGCCGCCGCATGGACATTGGCGCTGAGGACGTAGGTCGTACAACGCCGGCCTCTGCCGGCCCGCGCAGCGAGGTCCACAATGCTCCCTGGTGCAGCGCCCGCGCGTGCGCGGTGCGAACATTGAGTCCCTGCCCGTCGAGGTAGTCGACGATCACTCGGGCTCGCCCGATCACCGGTTCGGACAAGCGAGGCGGGGCGACCGCAACCACCACGGCGGTATCCACCCAGTTAGGCCGGTTCACCGGCACCGCATTGTCGAGCCGGGGAACCGACTCACAACTCACCACGCGCGTTTCCCGCATCCAGACAACCCAGATACCCGCGGCCGCGCACCGGCCCCCGGCCGCAGCCCGGGACGCCGCCGCTACCGCGGCACCGACCGTCCTCGCGGTCGAACGCTTGTTCACAGAACTCGTCATGGCACTCTCCCTCGCTTCCGGCTTCGGATACGACCGAGGCGGCCCCTACTCCCACCCAGTCGTGAGATACAACACTCACGCTAAGTAGATGTAGGCAACTTTTCAAGAAGAAAACTTTAAGAAATCTACTAATGTGTCGGATATAGGCGGTAATGACGATTTTTGTGAACTTTCCGGGTACTGTTCTGCGCATGGGAGCGCACGACGAGTTCTTCGCCCAGGTGGTGCGCGAGCGGCGTCAGCAGCTGGGCAACCTCACGATGGCCGAGGTCCACGACCGCGGTGGCCCCGCGGTCCCAGCCCAGGCGCGCGCCGAGCGCGGTGAGCTATCGGCCAACGTGCGACCCAGTACTTTCCAGAAGTTCGACACCGGGCTCGGTTGGGTCCCCGGCTCCGCCCGCGCCGCCTACTACCAGCGCCGCCCCCCAGTGCCCGCCGACACCGGCGCCCAATCCTTGGAGCCCGGGGCGCCAAGCATCGACATGAGTCTCGAACAGCTGCTCCCGCTACTGGATGCGCAACGGTCCCTGCACACCGCACCGATCTCCGAGCTACCGAAAGCAATCACACAACTCGACGAGGCGATCAGCGGCATCCTCGGCCCATTCGTCACCAGCATCCTGGAAGCCAACCGCGGCACCCAGGTCCATCCCCTCATCGAGATCGCCTTCGGCGAAGCCCTGGCTGCACCGGTGTCTCCCAACGATCCGGACGCCACCGAAAAGCTCTACCGCCGGTGGCTCGTCGGCCGCGCCGACGACCTCGATAACGCCACGCAGCGAGCATTCGAGCAGCGATATCAGACAAGAGACCGGACAGCGAACGACTGAACACCCAAACCAGCACCCGATTTCGGTCGCCGGAAGCGCAACTTATGATCAGCACCCGCTTTCCCCATCACCAAGTGCGCGAGCGCTGCCCAGTGGTCTTCAGAGGCGATATGCGGCAGGACCGAGATCCCGAATCGAAACCATCAGCCGCAGTGTCTGACCGACAGGCCGATTATCGACATCCTCCCCGCCGGTCAGGTGAGTGTCGCGCACGCAGAAGTGTTCAGACAGTGCAGCAAGGAGATCTGGGGCAGGGCTCTGTTCGGGCCGACCTGTGCGCAGTTCCGTGATCTCGCGATCGAGGACCGGCCGGCCGAGCGTACGCCCCACGGCGGCTGCAACATCGGCGTCGGCCTCCTCGTCGCAGCCACGCAGGTGAAACGCGGCGAACAACTGGTTCACTTTCGTGCTGACGGGCACGCACGCCCCGGAGCCTTCACGGATGGCGGGTGGCGTGTCTTTCATCGGTACCTCCCCTATCGCCTGGATGAGAACACGCTCGGGCATACGACCTCGAGCGGTCATCCGGCGTCCGTCAGAGACTGGTACCGGGAATCGGAATGCCGCCATTCTAGCAATAGGCTTTTGCCGCCGAAAGGCGCTCGACCGATGCTCAGGACGGCAACGGGTCCGGGTATTCAGGATCATCGAGCCCTGGATGACCGTTATCTGAAGGCGCGACCGGGTCGGGTTCATCGGAGTAACCCACCACACGCATTTGAAGCACCGCCAGCGCCGGGCCACCCATCGGTGTCGTGACGATCGCGCCGGTCCCGTCGACCATTACCCAGCCGCCGCCCTGGCGCCGCAATCGAACACCCTGCACGGCCGCCGAATCGGACTTGCCGGTGAAGACATCGGCTGCGGCGGTAAACACCCGTTTCACATCGTCGGGATGCGGCGTGTCGCGCTGGTCGACCTGCCCTTTCCACTGCACTTCGGGTATGGGGTCGGTGATCCAGCGGATCAGCCGCATCTTGGCAATATCGACCAGCACCATATGCACCTGCGAGACACGAGGTATCGCGGCCAGCGCGGCAGCCTCCAGGCTCATCCCGGCCGGCGTCGCCGAGGTCTGGAACAGCAGCCCCCGCCACACCTGCGGCGCACGGGGTGATGCGCTGGCGACCATGACCAGATGTCCCGGCCGAGCCTGCTCACCAACCGTGACGGTTACCGCGCCACTCCAGCTGTCACCGGACTGCGACGATAACAGCGCCCGGATCAGCGAGAGCCCGTCCACCGGATCGATGAACCGAAAGATCTCCGGAGCCGTCAGGCGCGACCTCGGATTGCCGACCGACAGCGAGGCAGGTATCTCCGCGAGCCGTTCATGCGAATCCCAGGTGAACGCGAACGCCGGCACCGGCGGATGCGCGGGCGTCGCATCGTCGGACCCGAGCCACAGATGCACGCCGTGCAGGGTGTCGTCAGGAGCGAGGACCGGCACAGCCCGGACGTCGATGACACGCCCGTCGCGCAGGACACGCTTCGCGACAAGGGTCTCCCTGCGGTGCCGCATATCGGCGATCAGCCCTTGGAGCCAGTCGGCCGCTTCCCGTGCCGGGGCTTTCCCGGCTCCGATATGGTCCTGCACGACCCGCTCGAACGAGGTCCGGTCCCGGGCATGGTGGTCACGCGCGACCACACCGAGCCGGTCCGGTTCCAGGGTTTCGACCAGCGTCCATCCAAGTTTCGGCATCGCGTCAGTCCCCGAGGTAGCAGCTATCCCGTGGTCGAGCCTTTAAACGATCATAAAACACCCTGCTGGAATGGTGTCCAGCCTCTCGCAGATCACCCCGCTCGCAGCGGAAGTTCCGCGAATGCGTAGGTCAGCCAGGACGGCCGCAACCGGTACTCCTGGCGCGGCTTGACCGGCTCCAGCCTCGGATACTTCTCCAGCACAGCACGCGCAACCTGCGCTGCCTGCATCTCGGCCAGCGCCGCACCGATACAGAAATGCCGCCCATGCCCGAACACCAGATCCCGGCCCTCACGACGAGCTGGATCCAGATGCGCCGACCGCAACGACAAGAACACCGTGTGACCTCGCGGAATATGCACCCCATTTACCTCGATATCGACCACCGGAAACCGCCGCAACGCATAATTCACCGGCGCCACCAACCCCATCACCTCCCGCACCAGAGCAGCGAACTCCCGCGGCGCACCCAGCAGCCGTCGGGCACGCTCATCGTGGTTGCGGACTAATTCGTCTAGAACCGCCGAGGTCAACGAGGTGACGTTCTCGAACCCGCCGATGATCACCGCGAACGCAAGACTGATCAACTCCTCTTCACTGAGCCGATCCTGCCCATCCCGAGCCCTGAGCCAACCCGAGATCAGGTCATCACCCGGCTCCTGCCGCTTGTCCTCGATCACCCCTGCCACCAAAGTCAGCATCGTCGCCATCGCACTCTGTATCGCCTCGCCCTCACTGGACGTGTCGATCAGAAACATCGGCCGCGCCGCAGACCGGAACTCGCCCAGCTGTTCGTTGGGCAGGCCCAGCAATGTGCCGATCACCTGCGGAGGCAGAGGCTCGCACAACCCACCCATCGCATCGATCTCCCCCGTCGCCGGCAACGCATCGACCAGCTCCGTGACCGCAGCCACCACCACTTGCTCATGCCAGGCGTGATGGGCGGGCGCGAAGGCTTCCGCCGCCAGCCTCCGCACCCGCCGATGCTGGTCGCCATCGATATTGAGCAAATTCTGATCCAACGCCGCCGGAAGGTTCTGCCCCCGGAAGCCCGTGGTCGAGTCCGACTTCGACGCCGACATCCGCGGATCCGCCAATAAACTGGTCACTGCCTGCCACCCGGTCACCACCCACACCGGCGAACCGTCCGGTAGCTCCGCCTGATGCACCCCCGGCTCACGCACCCGGAGATCCTCATGAAGAGCATCGACCGCATGAATCCCCGCCGTGAACGGGCACCGCCCCAAGTTCATACCCCCCAGTGTGCCAACCACCGGAAGGACCCGCCGTGCCGATCACTACCCGTGTCGCCACCAGCAGCGACGTCCCCGAAGCCGCCGCCGTCCTCGCCGAAGCATTTGCTGACGACCCACTCATGACAGCCATCTGGCCCGACCAACGACAGCGTCGCAACGCGCTGCCCCGATACTTCACCGCATCCCTGCGACACTTTCACATTCCCCGGGGCGGAGTCCGCGTTGCCACCGGCATCGACGACACGATCGCTGCGGTAGCCGTCTGGGATCCGCCCGGACAGTGGGAGACCAACCTCACGACCACCATCCGCGCTCTCCCCGATCTACTACCCGCCCTACGGACCCGCGCCACGGCGGCGATCACTATCCGCCGCACACTCGACCAGCGCCACCCCCATAAGCCCAAGCACTGGTACCTCGTCAATATCGGCACCACCCGAAAGTCCCGCGGGCAAGGCTACGCAGCCCGACTGATTACCGAACGCCTGACAGTCGAGACCCCCACCCGCGCCTACCTCGTCTGTACCCACACGGACAACGTCTCCTATTACAACCGATTCGGCTTCACTGTCACTGAATCCTTCGCACTGCCAACGGGCGAGAGACCCACCATGTGGGCCATGACGTTCAACATGTAGCCCAAGCTTCCGACGATGGTGCCGTTAGTCTCGCTACGACGGGCGGTACATGCCTGGACACGAGTTCGGTCGCAGCCTCGCGGCGCGCACAGTCCCCGATGATGAGAAGCCGCAGGATCCCTGCGTCGGTGCCGAAGACGCACCAAAGACCGCTCCCAGTGGTGAGCACGTGAACGACCTCAGTAACCGTGATGAGGCCATCCGAGCGGGCAGCCCCGATAACGCCCGAATCACCGATATCGTTTGCGTCACGCTTAGATTGAAGAGCTGTATATTCACGCCCGGACCGGTTCACAGGCGCCCAGGGAGGCGAGCTTCGATCTGTCGGACAGCGTCGTCGTGGTGGACCTTTGCGGGATCCATCACCCAGATCTCGCCCTTGTATTGGCGGAATCCGATAGATTCCCATGTCCTTCGTACGCGTCGGAGTTCTTCGTCGAAGTGTGGATGCTGGTCGATGTCGCCTGGACTCTCGCACTCCTTGTAGAGATCGATCGGAAAAGGGATCGTAGCCACCACAGCGGTATCGAATGTGCTGACCATTCGCAAAATCCGGCTGATCAGCAGTCGACCGACACCTCCAAAGCCCCGCCACGCCACCGCCAGGTTCGCACGGTCAATCAGAATAGCTCGGGTGCCCGCACCCTCGATCATGTCGAGTAGGTCGGGATGTAGCTCGTTGCCACTGAATAGTCGTGCAAGAGAGCCGTAGTCGGCAGACATCCCGTCCAGTTCGTCTGGGATCGACCCCGATGCCAAGTAAGGATCAACGATCACCCCGCACATGGTCAGTACTTGCCATTGCGCAAAGTCGTCATCCTGGTTTCGCAAGGAGAACGCATATCCCTTCGCAACTGCAGCGTCCCACTGGGGGGCTTGCTCGGGTTCCGGGTAGTCCTCTTCGTCATAGTCCTCGGCGCTCACGTGGTACCAGGCCGAGCCCGAACACATGAGGATCCCTGGATCCGGTTCGGCGTCAGCGACGATCGATCCGCTCAACTCGATGTCTACGGTGAAGAACTGCCAGTCGATCCTGCTGCTCAGATCCATGCCCACATCCTGCACACAGGTCCGAACCCGCAGGACCCGTTTCAACGAGACCGTTGCGTTTCGTTGCGACGGCTGCGCGGTACCTATGGCGCTCTTGGCTCCCCGGGACTCGAACTGACCAACAGGCTTCCGATAGCTGTTCCATCTGATCATGAACATCCGGCCTGCGGTATCTCGCTGTGGCGGAGACTTGAAGAAGTTAGCCTGAGAGTCAACAGCGGATCGCTATATCCGGGGGCAGGACGTGAACAACTTCCACAAGACCAAGAAGTCAGCAGCGGTGCTAAAGCACGCGATCCTCGACCAGTATGCCACTCCCTTCGCGAGCAAGACCGGCCGGTGGTCCACGGGTAACCGTGTGGTGTTCATCGACGGCTACGCCGGCCCAGGCCGTTACGAGGACGGCGAGGAAGGGTCCGGCGCGATGCTGCTGCGCAAGGCGCGAGAGATGGCCCACTTTCCCCGCCGGATCGAGTGCCACTTCGTGGAATCGGACCCAGAGACCGTGGACCGGCTCAAGGCGGTGGCCACTGCCGAGGGCGCGGACGTCGATTACACGATCTACGACGATGACATCTCAACGCACCTCCCTGAGCTGTTGCAATCCGCAGAAGGCATCCCACTTTTCACGTATCTGGACCCGTGCGGACTCGTCATCCCGCTTGATGAGGTCGCCAGCATCTTCCAGCGCCCCGGCGGCTACGGTTCACCCGCGACCGAAGTCCTAATCAATCTGACCGCGCACGTGCGCCGTTTCGCCGGAATGCTCTACAGCGCCACGCCGATGGAGGGGTCGTTGCAGCGTATGGACGGGGTGTGCGGCGGGGACTGGTGGCGCGAAACGTGGCTGGAGAAATGCCCGACCAAGGATGCCTCGGAGGACGACAAGATGGCGGCCGAGCAGGCGGTGGTGGAGGGCTACGCCCGCGAACTGTGCAAGTGCGCCGGCGTTGCAGGTAGCTGGATTATCGACGTGCGACCCCGTGCTGACCTGAAGCCGGTCTACTACCTCGTTTTCGCGACGCGGCACATGGACGGCATGGTCACCTTCGGTGAATCCGCCTCGCTCGGGCTGCAGAGGTGGCGGGAGTACCTCGCCGAGGTCTCCGCGCAGGACACGCTCTTCGGCTCGGCAGCGGAGTGGAAGGACGAGTGGAAGAAGCAGGAAAACGTCCTGAAGGCGCAATGGATCGAAACCATCGCCAACGGGATCACCGAGGAACTGGCGAAGGGCGAGCCGTTCCGGCTCATCGAGCGCCCCAGCGTGCTCGGCGGCCTGGGCGGCGTGGCCCGCACCCTTCACTTCCGCGCGGCAATCAAGAAAGTGCTGCTCGCCGGAAAAACCACGACTGATCCGAAGGGCGCCGAAGACCTGTGGAACCTGTCGATCAGGCCCGCATAGATGCAGGCATCTGATCCCACAGCTGTCCGTCGAGTTCGCGGCCGTTCCGCTTCGGAGTACGGCCGCCCCACTGTTTGAAGAAGAACGCGACGTCCTGCTCGCTACACGCATCACGCAGCTCCCGAACCCACATCGGGTCGAGCTCGCGATACTTCGGGCCGCTCTCGCCGCCGGCGATGAGCCAATGCATCCCACTCAAGTCGAGCCCTTCAAGAGAGCCCAGGAGCGGTTCGGCCGACACGAACCTGATGGCGGCCGGGACACGGCGCAGATCGTCGAGACGCCACAACTGCTCGGAGGTCTCCACACTGACCCCGAGCCACACATTTCCCGGCCATGGCAGCTCGTCCGCCATGCGGGCCGCTCGCTTCGGCCGCTTGGTCAGCAGCTGGTATGTGTGGCGCGGGGTTTCCTCCATCACCTGGAATACGTCGCGAATGAACGGGGACGAAACTCGGGCGTGGAACAAGTCGGACATGCTGTTCACGAAGATGATCCGCGGAGCAGACCACCGGCGCGGGATATCAAGTGCGGATGGATGCTCTGTGATCGCGAAGCCCGGCCCGCTGGTGCGTGGGTCGCCGTCGACTTGGTACTTCGGGTTGCCCATCGCTTTGAGGCGTTTGGCCAGTGTTAGGGCGTAGCAGTTATCGCACCCAGGGCTGATGCGGTCACACCCGGTCGTCGGGTTCCACGTCGCCTCTGTCCATTCGATCCCCGTGCCATCCGCCATCGCATCAAGGTATGCCAAGCGGCGCGGACAGGATAGAGCGGTCGCCACCAGGCACCAGGGCTCCGGCTCAGGTCATTACGGCCTTCGCCTCGCGGAGGCCCTGGATGCCCTCAAGGTCCCGGGAGTGACCGCCAGACTTCGCCGCCGATTGCCGCGGGTAGTGCAGCATTCGGATCTCGAGTCATCAGGTAGTCCTGCACTCGGGTCGGCGGTCGGTGTCGTGTGATGGCAGGTCGTGCAGAAAGATCTCGAGATCGGTGAGAGCAGCGTCTGTGTCGTCGGACAGGCGCTGTTTTATAGCGGTTAGCTCCAAGTCCGCCGAGGCGTACAGATCGGATTCGTGGCCCAGTTCGTGGAGTTGACTATTCAGATTGTCCAGGAGCATCGGCAGAAAAGACAGATACTGTCCGGGGTCTTCGGTGGTCACTTGGAGGCCGATCTGGGCTGATTCGATACCGGTGGTCAGGGCTTGTCGTGGCTGTTCGGCGGTGGCGTGCCGCATCGACAGTTCGTACAGGGCCCCGGCGAGAACGGGCAGATGGACCTGGGGATGTTGTTGTACGAGTCGACGATACGTAGCCACGACCTCGTGTGCAGCGGCATGTGCTTCTTCGGGCCGGCCAGCAGCGTCCAGGTGGCGGGCGAGGTTGTTGAGGCTCGAAGCCAAATGAGGCAGTGCGGCGGGGTTCTCGGCGGCAATGCTGCGTTGAATCTCAACTGCTTCTGCGCTCGCGGCCACTGCATCCTCGAATAATTCCGTCTTAGCCAAGCAGAACGCGAAGTTGTTCAGACACGACGCGAGATTGGCCCGGGAGGAGTCGGGGTCGTGTTCGGCGAGGACGCGGTAACGTGCGACCGCCTCGGCGCCGACAGCGACAGCGTCCTCGGTGTGGCCTGCGGCGCTGAGCATGGCCGAACGGATCGTCAGGCAGTTTGCCAGAGAGGCGGGTGAGGCAGCTGGGTGTTGCTGCTCAGCCATCGTGCGAAACATTTGTTCCGCGTCGGTCGCCGCGTGTAACGCTGCGGGCAGATTCCCGAGCTCGTATTCTGCACGGGCCCGGTTGTAGCGGCAGGAGGCGAGTCGGGCCCGGTGGGCATCGACGTCGGTATCGTGGATCTGCCGAAGGATCGCTTCAGCCTCCATCACTGCGCTGAGAGCTTGTTCACGGTGTCTGAGGTCATTAAGTACCGAGGCTTGCACGACGAGGGAGTCGACCAGTACAAGCGAAACGCTGTCTGGGTGTTGTGCGCAGAGGCGGCGAAGGATGTCGACGGCCTCGGACGCGGCATCCGATGCATCAAGGAGTTCTCCGATGCTGATGAGCCGGGTGGCCAGGTCGCGGGCAGCTTCGGCGAGGGTGCGCTGGCCTTCGACGGTGGTGTCCTCGGCAGCGCGCAGCCGGTCGCGGACGGCCCTGCACAGGACGGCAGCTGGACGCGCAAGGACCTGGGTTTCTCTGGGCAGGAGAGTACTCAGTTGAATCAGTAGCGCGAGGCTGGTGTCGGAGTCGGTGGCGAGAAGCTCGAGCGCGCGCACCAACGGTGCCGGGTGTTCAACGGTGGGTGCTACGCGCAACGCGGCGGGCATGAGGGTCGCGGCGGTGCCCACGCACAGCTGGGTGAGGTGCTCTCCGGCTGTGGGTGCCAGTGCAGGGTGCGCGGCGGCACGCACGCAGACGGTGAGCAGGTGTTCGGCTTCGTCGGCATCTACTTCGGGGGCTACAGAATCGATGACACAGGGACGTTCGGTGTCGATAAGCAGGCGTCCGACGAGGTGTTCGGCGAGCCGATCGGGTGCTAGACCGCCGAAGGTTACGAGACCTTCGCCGGGGTAGAGGCTCATCAGCCAGTCCCGAACCTTCGAGATCGTCAGTTGGGGTTGGTCACCGAGGTCGGGTACTCGTGTGATGGCGGAGGCGACGTGAAGTGAGTCGGTCGGGGCGAGCACGACGGTAGCGGCGACGATGTCGGCGAGCGTGTCGTCGGGGAATTGGGGTATCAGTCCTCGTGCCTGGGCCGACATGGTCCAATAGCGGCGCTCGTGATCGAGGACCCGCTCCTCGAGGCTTCGACCGGTGGGGCCGGTGACATGCGCGGCGGTCGTGGCATCGAGGAGATCGACCAGCGCCTGCATCAGCACACCGAGCACCGAGAGGCCCCCATCGAGTGTGACCGATGGGTCCGGTAGCGGGACCTCAAGTGGTGGATCGAGGTGATAGCGCCTCTGCAGTGAAGGCAGCGCCTTTCGGAACTGACGTACCGCGGCGCGATAGGTCTGTTGCCGTTGTTCAGCGGTCTCGTCGAGGGGCGACAGTGAGTGCACGATGGTGTGGTCGATGATCTCAGCCACAGTGTCGGTGGCCTGGATGGCCAGTTGCGACCACCATGCTCCGGCGGTGCGAGCAAGCAGCATGACCTTCACCTGACCTCGCGCTGATACGGGAGCCAGGCAAGTGAGCAGCTCACTCACCTGGCCTGAGCGGATCTCGGCATAGTCAATGATGACCAGCAACCGCTGGCGGACTGCTGAGAGTGTCGTCAGCTCATTGGCGGTGACGTTCGGGTTGAGCCAGAGCACCGTCCATCCCTGTGCGGTGCACAGTTCGCCGAAGTGATGTGCCACCCGGGTTTTGCCCTGCCCGCCTCGACCGTGTAGGAGCCACATCCCCAGGCCAGGCTCTTGTGCCCAAGTGCCGAGCTGTTCGAGCAGTTCAGCTCGGCCGCGGAAGGCGACAACCGCGCGACGGGCGGTCAGCAGCGACGCCGGGGTACGTACGGACCGCGAAATGTGCAACGGTGATTGACGGTCCATGAGGTCTTGTAGCTCGACCGCCTCGCAGCGTAGGTACTCGCTGCCAGCAATCTGTTCAACAGTGGCCCGGAAATCGCTGTCGCGCAATAGAGCATAGGCCGGTACGACTTCAAGGCCGGCATGCTGACGGTAGGCGGCGTCAACGGCGATCACCCCGATCAGCAACTGCCCAGAAAACACTGCCGCCCCCGACATTCCTGCCCAAGGGGACAGGGCCCCGTCGATGGAGGTCGGTGGCGCGGTGTCGAGGTGGAAGACATACCGGTCGGCAACGTCACGGTCACCGGGGTTGATGGTGCCGCTAGGTTGTTCGAGCTCTGGGGGTCGCTGCTCGCGTTGCACGAACGCCGGCAATCCCCAGGAACGACACACGATGCCGGTCATGCTGGTGACGGTGCGACCCCACACCGTCACAGTGAGCTCGGGTGGTGTCCAGGCGACGTCATCGAGGTGGATCAGGGCGGCGTCGTCGCGTCCGCCGGGCGTGCCGCGCCATGCCACGATCCCGGTGAAGGTGCCGTGACGGCCTGGCCGGTACAGGGTCGCTCTGTCTCCGACGGCATCGACGAGGTGGGCCGAGGTCAGGACCAGCCGAGGTGCGAGCAGATATCCCGTTCCTCGCCCGGTTCCTTCGACGCCGAAAACCTGCTCGCGCTCCACGCGATGATCATCCTCTCTGTCGGTCGAGCGGCCGGCGCCGGGCGGTTATTCTGTCAGCGGCCGAGATAGCCTGAGACGTCACCGGGTCCGGGCTCGGCGCTGGTCTCCGCGCCAACAATGAGGTCGGTTCCGCTACCCAGTTGCGGTGTCAGTGTTAGTGACACTCGGTGCTTGCGGGCACGCGATCCCCCGGCTTCTGCATCACCGGTCACCACCCACGCTTTGAACCCGCCCTTGACTTTCGCATCGGCCCGGAGCTCGACCTCGAACGACATCTCGATCGGCCCGACGAGGAACCCGATGCCCGATCCCGCGCCCTGCGCGGCAGCTCGAAGTAATTCGTTGCGCAGGGCAGCAACCGCATCCGACAACTCAATTTCCATGATTGGCCCATCGCTCTTGTGGTCTACATCGCTACAGACGGTGGCAGCAGGCAATTCGCCAGGGGTCCGGCAGGTGGGGTGATTATGCAGCTTGAGAGCCCGCTGGGGTCATGATGGTCTCGTGTCCGATCGAGGTCAACCGGCCGAGCCGAGGTCGCCGGCGTCGACGGAGCTAGGTCCGTTCGATGCAGGTCACGATCTGCGATCCGGAGTTCTTCGTGGGTGTCCCACCGTTGCGGGTCCAGCACGTTGCGTTGCAGGAGGCTCAAGATGGTCTCCAGCGCCGCATTGTCGCCAGCGGCACCGACACAGCCCATAGAACCGGCCATCTGGGAACCTCAGTGGAGGATTCGGGGGGTGCATTGTTGTCGACTCGCTGCCACCACCAGCCGTCGGAGTCGAGAACCCTGAAAGTAACAGACACGTGCCAACTGTCGGTGGGTGTGGGCCGCATCAGATTGTTTCCGTCGATACTGACAAGCCAGATGGAAGTCTCCCAGGTATTGCCAGGAGCAATGACACCGTTGAGGTCGGGATCGGCTCCGCCCCCATACTGGTCTGTCGCCCCGTCTGGGCGTTGCAGAATTGCCGTCAACGTAGTGATTTGGGCGGCGAGGATTGGTTCCTTGCTGTGGTTGCTGATCGTGACCACTTCCGGTGTCGGGACGCTGGAGACGACGCTGCGCGCCTGTGCGGCCAACTGGTCGTTGCGTTCCGCGCGGATCGCGCGACCGTCTCGGATCGCGATACCCAGTGCCACCGCGACGGCACTGACAGTTCCGACAGCTCCGATAGCGGCGCCGAGGGCGTTCACGATCTCCCAGCTGCCGGCCATGTTGGACATGGCAAAGACTGGGATAGTCGGGATACTCACGTCGGCGGCAACGGGGTGTTCTGTCTGCGGCTATCTCCGCGCCAGGGCAAACCCCACCCGGATGCTTCGAACTCAAGGCGCGGGGGCGATTCCGGGAAGAGAGTCACTTCCACTGCAGGCAGGTGAAGTTCGGTGCGGGCGGCGCGAATGAAGCGTTCGAAGGCTTCTCGGGCTGGACCGCGAACCTGGTTCCAGTCGTCGATGGTGAACTGCCGTTCCGGCGCCGCGTGGAAGATATCAAGAATTGCGCGGTCTACCAGTGTGGCTGCGGTAACCACCTCCTTCGACCCATGCAGCCACACCGCAGCGAGCGCACTGTCCCACGGAATGAAGTTGTTTGTGCGAGCATCCTGGATCACGGTGGGAAGTTCTTCGGCGGTCAGATCGGTCAGGGCGATGGCCCGGATCGCTTCATACATCGATTCGAACTGGTCGGCGAAAGATTGGTAGCTGGCCGTCATCTGGTCTCTACGCCATCGAGCGGCTTCGGACCGGGAGTCCCACAGTCGACCGATGGCGATGCCGAGTATGCCCGTAGCAGCGGCGAGGATCGCGGCGGTCATGGCTGGGTGCTCAGGTCGCGGCCGGATCGCCGAGTTGGTCGTCCAACACTATCGGCGGAATGGGCTGGCCGGGTTTGGCGTCGGGATCGACAGCGTCGATGACCTTCGCGAGCTGTTGATACGTTCGGCGGGCGATCGCCCGCTCGTACGAGCCGAACCGCGGCCTATGGGTGACTTTGAGCAGGGTTACCAGGCTCGCCCCGGAAAGCGTGACCTCAACGGTGCCGTTTCCACGTTTTTTGATGCGGTCTTTCGGGACCCGGGCCCGATGCTCGTCGGGAAGCGGTAGGTCGATGAGCCAGAACCCATCGATGGCGCCCCAGGTGTCTTCGTGACAGATCAGCTGAACACTGCTCACCCCGGCGGCCCGCTGCATCCTCTCGGCGTGTGCGCCTCTCGCTCCCTGCAGTTTGCCGAACCACGACTCAGATCCCATTCTCAGAACTCCCACCCCGAACCGGACAAACCATCCGAAATAACCAGTGCAACAACAGCTTAACCGCACGGAAGAGCTTTTGTCGGCCAGTTCCGCCATCACTGGACGAAGACCATGATGTCTCCAACACCGGCTACCTCAAGCAGGTAAGCACTCGGGGGCACCTCTACGCGTGCCCCACCCTGGTCCGATGACTCGTTCGAGGGGTAGGTTGTTTGCCGATGAGCAGGCTGCGGATGCGGTTCTTGGCGCGGGTCACGTCGCCAGCGAGAGATCGTCGTTGCCGTCGAAAATAGGAGTGACAGCTCTCAGGAGGACCAAACGGTCCTTTACTGATCCACTCTGTTACGAGATCGCCCCGCTCTGCGTCGCGTGGTCACGACAGGGAAATAGTTATCTACCCGCGGGGATACACCGCTTTTGACACGGTCGGCGCCCGGACTTATCCCGCCCTGCTTGGGGCACACCTGCGCCCCACGCCCCGAACCATCCTGTTGGGGCTGTTTTCGTCTCATCGTGCCCTCTGTCGTTTCGGAAGGAATCTCATGTCGGTTAGCGCTATCGCCGGTGGGTGGGCGGTGTTCTGGGTTCAGTTGCCTGTGCTCGTCCTCGCCGTCGTGGTCATCATCGTGACCACGACAGCATTGCGGCGTGCCCGTCCGCAGGATGTACCCAATATGTTCGAAGCATTCGCCGCCGCATTCGGCCGACGACCCACGGCCGACCGCCGAAGACGGCACAAGACCGCGGCCCAGCAGCAGCCCGCACCAGGAGAACCGGTGACCCGCCGACGAAGCCGAAGAGACTCGATCGTCGACCACGTGGCGACGGCCGACGGCTGTGCTTCACATCGTCGCGGGCGGTAACAGTCTGCCCGATCAGGGACTTCCACCACTGTTTGCGGGCAGTGAGGGTGCCACCTGCTTCCCACCGATGCGGGGCGAAGTCGCAGGGCACCGATCACCTGAGGCGCCACAGAGCTGGCGCTCTAGTGAGCGCACGGGACACCAGTAACGGAAGACGCAATCCTAGTGCGAACGATACTTCGGCTCCCTGAAACCACCCGGCCAGGACCACTGGGCCGGCCCCCGATTCCGGCTAGTTTCGTGCCCCCCGCGTGCCCCTAACACCGGTACGCAGCGGTCAATACGGGTAAAAATCGGACATAAACCGCACAGCCGTCCATCCTCGATGAAATACAAAAATGCCCCCTGACCTGCGAGGATAAGGGGGCATTTCAGTGGTCCCAGCTGGGATCGAACCAGCGACCTTCCGCGTGTGAGGCGGACGTTCGGGATACTGCGGCGGACTTCGATGACGGGCGACCGGAGCAACCGGGTATGGCTGGGAATCTCAGAGAAGCCTGTTGATCCGATTGCGAGGTGCTCGACTCGTAGAACCGCCCGGTCGAGATCACGAGTTCCAGGACCGGTGGCCGTGTGTCCAAACTTCCGGATGAATCGCGGAGTAATAGATATCGGTCGTCCTCTGACCCGGGAGGAGGTGATTCGCCGAACCGACGCCCATAGCCGGTGCCACCGCCCGTACCGCCGCCCGGCGATCTACCGCAGCCGGCACAACTTGGCGGCCGACCACATTTCGGATGCTTGACATCTCGATACGTCCAGAGCGTTGATTGACCGGCGTAACGGGTCAGCAGCGAAACCGCCCGTGCTGTCGCGTCCGCATGGTCTTCACTCTCGACGACGCCGCCACACGATTCGGTCGGCGCATTCGACGTAGCCCTGCGGGATGTCACTTCACTGGGAAGTTGGAGCACTTCATGAAGAGCAAACGCACTGAATCGGCCCGTAGCAACGACCCCGTCAGTGTCGAACTGCCCGACGATCCACCGATCATTACCCCACCCGCCGCCAGAGCGCTCCTACAGCTGCTGCGAAACGTTCACCACGCACGAGCCGCGGACGATAACGACACAGACGAAGACAGAAAGGCTGCCTAGCAATGCGATTCGCGTTCTACGGGCGGGTATCCACCGAAGACCAGCAAGACCCGGAAGCATCTCGCAACTGGCAAAAGGCCCGCGCCCACACGCTGATCGAGGCCCACGGGGACATCGTCGCCGAACATTTCGATATCGGACAGTCCCGATCGATCCCGTGGAAGCGCCGCCCAGAGGCGAACACCCTTCTGAACGCACTGAAGGACCCCGATCGAGGATTCGACGCGGTCGTGATCGGAGAACCGCAACGCGCGTTCTACGGCAACCAGTACGGGCTGACCTTCCCGGTCTTCGTCCACTACGGCGTCCAGCTCTGGGTCCCCGAAGTCGGCGGGCAGATCGACCCGGAATCCGAAGCGCACGACCTGGTCATGTCGGTCTTCGGCGGCATGTCCAAAGGTGAACGCAACCGCATCAAGATCCGCGTCCGCTCCGCGATGGCCGCACAAGCCAAAGTCGAAGGCCGCTTTCTCGGCGGACGGCCACCCTACGGATACCGAATCGCCGACGCCGGACCCCACCCGAACCCCGCCAAAGCCGCGGACGGTAAACGACTCCACACACTCGAACCCCACCCGGACACCGCACCCATCGTGCAACGCATCTTCACCGAGTACCTCGACGGCCGCGGGCTGTTCGCCATCGCCGAAACACTGACACAGGACGGGATCAAATCCCCGTCGGCGCACGACCGCCCCCGCAACCAGCATCGCAGCGGCATCGCCTGGTCAAAAGGCGCCGTGCGAACAATCCTGTCGAATCCCCGTTACACCGGCCGCCAGGTATGGAACAAACAGCGCAAAGACGAGGTGCTGCTCGACGTCGACGACGTCGCGCTCGGGCATGCGACCAAGATGCGGTGGAACGACTCCGGCAGCTGGGTCTGGTCGGCTTCGGTCGTGCACGAACCTCTGATCGACACCGACACCTTCGAACGCGCCCGCACCACCCTCGCCAGCGGCGGCCGCACCCGCAAGACCCGGGAGAGGAACCGGGTCCGCCGCACCTACGTCCTGCGCAGCCTGATGTACTGCGGCGTCTGCAACCGCCGCATGCAAGGCCAGTGGAACCATGACGCCCCCTACTACCGGTGCCGATTCCCCAACGAATACGCGCTCGCCAACAAAGTCGACCACCCGCGCAACGTCTACCTGGCCGAACACGACGTCCTACCGATCGTGGACCACTGGCTCACGACTCTGTTCACACCCGGCAGGCTCGACACCACCGTCCGCGCCCTCTACAAATCCCAATCCGACATCACCCCCAACCCCTCCACCACCGAAGCCACACGGGTCATCGCCGAATGCGACGCCAAACTGGCCCGCTACCGAGCGGCCCTCGAAGCCGGTGCCGACCCGAAAATGATCGCCACCTGGACCACCCAGATCCAGGCGCAAAAGGCAGAAGCACTCACCAGGGTCCCCGCCACACCCAGCCACACCGAGCGAATGGCAGAAGAGGAGATCAGGGCATTCCTCGGAACACTGGGTGACATCCACACCGCACTGGACGAAGCCGACGCCACCGACAAATCCGCCGTCTACCAGCGACTCGGCTTGAAACTCACCTACCAGCCCGACACACGCAACGTGCAGGCCGAAGTCAACATCAACACCCACCCCCGCAACCACGGGCCGCGTACGAGAAGCGGGCATAAAAATAACCCCACAGAAAAACCGTGGGGTTATGGTACGTGTCCGGAGGGGGACTTGAACCCCCACGCCCGATAAAGGGCACTAGCACCTCAAGCTAGCGCGTCTGCCATTCCGCCACCCGGACCGGTGTGCTCAGCAAGAGTATCGGATCGGGCGACCGGGGCAAAATCGCGGGTCCCACCTGGGGAAACCACGGCAGCGAAGTGATCGCGTCGGGTTCCGGTATCGGGAGGCCGGGGCGTGGGTAGGTTGGTGGCGCGGAGAAGTGGACAGTGAGGAGCGCCCGGTGGGTAAGGATGTCGCCGTCGTGATCGGGGTCGGGGGTATGGGGCGGGCTGTCGCCCGGCGGATCGGGGGTGGGCGGCGGCTGCTGCTCGCCGATTTCGACAAGGACAGCCTCGAGTCGGTGGTCGGGGTGCTCACGGGTGAGGGTCATGACGTGACCGGGCAGCGGGTAGATGTTTCCGATGCGGGGTCTGTGGCGGCGCTGGCCGGAGCTGCCGCCGGGTTGGGGCGGGTGACCCATATCGCGCATACCGCGGGGGTGTCACCAGCCCAGGCGTCGGCGAGCACAGTGTTCGAGGTGGATCTGCTGGGGACCGCGCTGGTGCTGGATGCCTTCGGGGAGGTCGTGGCCGAGGGCGGTGCCGGTGTGGTGATCGCGAGTATGGCGGGCCATCTGGCGCCGCCGCCGGATGATCAGGTGGCCGCGTTGGCGACCACTCCCGCCGCGGAGCTGCTGGGGCTGCCGTTCATCGACCGGAGTGTCCATCCGGGCGCCGCCTATGCGGTGGCGAAGCGGGGCAATGTGGCGCGAGTCCAGGCGGCGGCGGTGTATTGGGGGCGGCGCGGGGCACGGGTCAACTCGATCAGTCCCGGTGTTATCTCGACGCCGATGGGGCGGCAGGAACTGGACGGTGAATCGGGGGCCGGGATCCGGGCCATGGTGGCGGGCTCGGCGACCGGGCGGCTGGGGACGCCGGACGATATCGCGCATGCGGCGGCATTTCTGCTGGATCCGGCCACGAGCTTCGTCACCGGTGTCGACCTGCTGGTCGACGGTGGCGCGGTGGCCGGTGTGCGGGCGGCCGCGTCCGCATGAGCGCCGGCCAGTAGGTGGCTGCCTACCTTGCGACCCGCGCAGCGCGGGTCAGACCTCGAGGACTTCCTGGACCGGTCGGCGCGGCGTCTCGGCGAGGGGCGCCGCGTGGCCGGCGCTCCAGCCGACGCGGACCATCGCCTGGGGGTACGCGCAATCGTGCAGCAGACGGGTCCGGATCTCCTGGCGTGCGTCGAGGACGCCGAGTGGTTCGGTTTGCAGGCTGGTCGCCAGGCCCAGGCCCGTGGCGGTCAGCAGGAGTGCGCTGATGGCTTCGCCGGCGCGCACCTGTGCGCGCCGGTCGTCGCGGGGCGTGCCCACCACCAGCCATTGGGCGCCGTCCGGTTGATCGATCGTGTCGATCAGGGTGGGCTGGGCGAAGCTCCGCACCGGGATTTCGCCGACGCGGCGGGGCGCGGGTGCGTTCCGGGAGGGCACGCCGTCGGTGGCCCGGTCCGGCCCGCTCCAGCGTGCGATTTCCGCTTGGTAGTCGCGGTCGGTGGTGTGCAGTGTGGCCGCGCGGCGCATGGGGTCGGCGAGATGCGGTAACAGCAGGTCGGGAACCTGGCGGACGGCGGCTCCGAAGGCGGAGACCCGACCGGCGAGGGAGCGGATGTGCCCGGCCGGGACGGGTTGGGTGAGGTAGCGGCGGCGATCGGTGCGTCGCAGCAGGATGGCGGCGGCCTGCTCGATCTGGGTGTCGGAGGGCCGTTGCCGGGTGGTGTGCACCGTGGCGAGGTGGCTGGGGTCGGTGGGGTCCGGGCAGTAGTCCACGCTGGTGGACCAATTGAGGGCCGCCAATCCGATGCGCAGGTGGTGCAGTGCGGCGCCGCAGCTGATGATCAGAGAGCGCTGGAACGGGTCGGTGGCGGTGAGGTGACGGCCGGTATCGGCGAAGAGCTGGATCCCGGTGGCGGTCGGCCGCCACCGCCACGGTTGGGTGTTGTGGACCGACGGCGCGCGGACGGCGAGGCCGAGTGCGATATCGATGGTCTCACGATCCGGGATCGCGGAGAGCATTGTGGTGCATCCTTCCGATGACATGCGGGTTCCGGATTTCGTCGTCGGGATCGGGCGGTAGAGTGCACGCCTTCCCGACGACGCCGCCACCGCGGCGGGTCGACTCGCGGACCTCGCGCCGGTGGCGTATGCGCTGGTTACGAGGGTAGACACATGTGCTGCGGCGGGCATGGAGAATCGTGAGCCGAAAAGCCGGGCATCACGACGTTCCGGCGCCGAGAGGGCGGCGAATCATGTACTGCGCCCGCCGGTCTCGCATTCACTCGGCCGACCGGCGTGGGCATCCCGGCCGCTGTGTGATGTTGGCCATGCGGACCCCGGCTCGGACGGGACGCTCGCCCTGCTCGGCCGACTGTCGCGACACGCGAGCCCGCACGCTGTTTCCCGCACCGAATGCGGGGTAGATCGCCAGTACGCTGGGCTACCACTCTGGTGACCTGCCGTGACAGACGCGATACACCGAGGAAAGGGATGCACACCATGCTGATACGTCGGCTTGCCCGCCCGCTGCTGGCGAGTTCTTTCGTCGCGAACGGCGTCGAAACCCTGATGCATCCGGAATCACGGGTTCAGGAGGCGTCGAACCTGATGGCGAAGGGGCAGGAGTCGCTGCCGTCGAATGTCGCATCCTCCCTTCCCTCCGAACCGGCCACGCTGGTCCGGGTCACCGCGGTCGTCCAGATCGCGGGCGGGACGCTGCTGGCGCTGGGGAAGGCACCGCGCCCCGCGGCGCTGGCGCTGGCGGCGACGGTCGTGCCCGCGACGGTCACCGAGCAGAACTTCTGGGCCGAGACCGACCCCGAACGCAAAGCCGCCAAGCGGACCGCGTTCCTGAAGGATATGGGCCTGCTGGGCGGGCTGATGATCGCCGCGGCCGATACCGCGGGTAAACCGTCGCTGGGCTGGCGGGGCCGCCGGGCGGCGCGCCGGGCGGCGAATTCGGTCGGCGGCGCACTTCCGGGTTCAGGGGGCCACGGCAGTACGAGTGAGACGGTGCGCCATCAGCTGCAGCATGCGGCGGCACGCGGGCAGGACCTCGCGGGCACGGTAGCCGGTAAGGGAGCCGAGCTCGCCGAGGTGACCCGGGAACGTGGACCGGGCTGGGCAGAGGCTGCGAAGCATCGCGGGGCCGAATGGGCAGACGTCGCGAAACACCGGGGCAGCGAGCTCGCGGACGTCGCGAAACACCGCGGCAGCGAACTCGCCGAAACCGCCCAAGCACGGGGCCCTGTCTGGACCGAGACCGCCAAGAACCGGGCCGCCGAGCTCACGGATATCGCCAAGAGCCGGGGCGGTGAGCTGGCCGAAACGGCCCAGGCGCGGGGGCCGGTGTGGGCCGAGACGGCCAAGAACCGGGCCGCCGAGGTCGCGGATGTCGCCAAGCATCGAGGCGGCGAACTCGCCGATATCGCGAAACACCGCGGCAGCGAACTCGCCGAAAGCGCCCAGGCACGGGGTCCGGTGTGGACCGAGGCCGCGAAGAACCGTGCCGCAGACCTCGCCGACTACTCGAAGTACCGGGGCGGCGAACTCGGCGCGGCTACCAAGGAGCAGCGCGCCCAGCTGGCGAAGGCCTACCGGAAATCGCAGGCCGCCGCGGCGAAGCGGCGCTGAGTACCGAGTCGAGCTGCCCGGGCATATCTACATGCCCGGGCATTCGGCTATCGGGGCGGGATAGTCCGCGGCCCCGCCCCGCCACGGGAAGTGGGCCGCCCGCCCGTCCAGGTCGGCGAGTTCGGGAATCCAGCGGCGAACGTATACGCCGTCGGGGTCGTAGCGCTCGGCTTGGCGTAGCGGATTCAACACACGGTTCGGGCGGGTGTCGTTCCCGGTGCCCGCGACCCATTGCCAGTTGAGCTGATTATCGGCCAGGTCGGCGTCGACCAGCCAGTACAGGAAATGGCGGGCGCCGATCCGCCAGTCCACCCGCAGGGTTTTGGTGAGGAAGCTCGCGGCGATGAGTCGCGCGCGGTTCGGCATCCAGCCTTCTGCGCGCAGTTGGCGCATTCCGGCGTCGACGATCGGGAACCCGGTCCGGCCGTCGGTCCACGCCGCCACCGCCTGTTCGTCCGTCCGCCAGCGGATGGCGCGGTCACGGTAATCGGACCAGGCTGCCGCGGGCCGTGCGGCCAGCACCTGGTGGTGGAAATCTCGCCAGGCCAGCTGCCGGACGAACGCCGCCCCGCCGGCGGTGGAGGCGTCTGCGCGGCGGACCAGTTCGGTGGGTGAGAGGCAACCGAAATGCAGGTAGGGCGATAGCCGGGAGGTCGCGTCGGCGGCCAGGGCGTCGCTGTCGCGCGCGTAATCGTGGATTCCGTGGGACAGCCAGGCCCGGAGCATTTTCCGGCCGGTGATCTCACCGCCGGTGGACAGGCCGGGTGATCGGTCGCCGGAGCCGAGATCTTCGGGTCGCGGGAGGGTCCCGGGCTCGATCGGAGGGAGGTCGAGGTGGCGTGGGAGGCGTAGCGGCGGACGGCGTTCGGCAGTCGCCCAGCGGCGGAAGTAAGGGGTGAACACGGCGAAGTGATCCCGGTTCGCGGGCACCACCGCGCCGGGAGCGATCACTGTGAGCGAGCCGGTGTGTACGCGGAGCTCGCGGTGGTCGCGGGCCAGTCGGTCACGCAGCCGCCTTTCCCGGTTCCGGCTGTAGTCGCTGACGTCGGCAGCGATATGAACCACCGCGGCTCCGGTCTCCGCCGCCACCGCAGCCACCTGTTCGGCGATATCACCGGACCTGATGACGAGCCGCCCGCCGATATCGCGCAGTTCGGTATCGAGTTCGTGGAGGGCGGCCGCCAGGAAATGGGCGCGGTTGGGTGGGCACCCTCCGCCCGCCAGGATCCCCTCGTCGAGGACGAACAACGGCACCACGGCGCCGTCCCGGTGCGCGGCGGTGAGCACCGGGTTGTCCCGTACCCGCAGGTCCCTGGTGAACAGGGCGACCGCGGTTGCGGTCACGTGAACCAGACCAGGCAGAAGGTGTGCCCGACCGGGTCGGTGTACACCCGGAAACCCGGCGCGGACTCGACGAACGTCGCACCCAGCGCGAGCACGGCGGGGTCGGCGACTTCGACATCACTGACCAGCACATCGAGGTGGAGCTGCTGTGATCCGGCCGGGTCGGGGAAGCGCGGGGGCCGGTATTCCGGCGACAGCTGGAAAGCGAGCCGCCGACCCTGCGGATCGACCATGGCCACCCAGGTGTCGTCGCTTTCCTCCCGTACCACTTCCCCACCGAGCAGACCGAGGTAGAACTCGGACAGCTTCCACGGATCCGGACAGTCCAGAACCACTGTCCGCAAACCTTCTACACCTTCGGCGGCCATCGTCCGCCCTCCTTCCGAACCGGATAACGGTGAACGCGTACCCGGGCCGGAGTCGGAAAACCGTTGCCACTACACATCCATCGATCTGCGGCGTCACGCCCCGGGACCGCTCCGACAGTAGTCCGGCCGGCCCACTGAGGGCGTCGGCGCCGTCAGTGTGTCGGCGCCGGCAGGGTCTGTTCGTAGGCCCGGCCGACGGTTCCCGGGGAGCAGCCTGCCGGTCATCATCGATAGCCTCGCCTATCGAGCCGCTGCGGTGGGCAGACTTCCCGCGGATCCGCGCCCGGTCCGCGGAATCGGTGAACACCGAGACCACGGCCGGGCAACTCGTTTACGAGCTCTGCTCCGCGAACGATTCACGCCCCTCCCCCGGCGCGCTACCGGCCAGCCGGCCCGGCCACCACACCTTCGGCCCGACCACGGTGAACAGGGCGGGTATGACGACCGTGCGGACCAGGAAGGTATCCAGCACGATCCCGATCCCGACGATGATGCCGAGTTGCGTGAGGGTTATCAACGGCAGCACGCCCAGGACACAGAACACCGCGGCGAGCACGATTCCCGCACTGGTGATGACCGCACCCGTCGCCGAGACAGCGCGCACCATACCGCCGACAGTGCCGTGGTCCGGTGTCTCCTCGCGGGCTCTGGTCACGAGGAAGATGGTGTAGTCGATGCCCAGCGCCACCAGGAAGAGGAACGCGAACAGCGGTGTCGTGGTGTCGAGCGCCGGGAAATCGAACAGCTGCGTGCCGACCAGGCTGCCGAGCCCCAGGGCCGCCAGGGCACTCAACACGGTGACGCCGATCAGCAGCAACGCGGCGGGTAACGCGCGCAACAGGATCAGCAACACCGCGCACACCACCACGAGAATGATCGGGATGACCAGTAGTTGGTCGTGGCGGGCGGCATCACGGGTATCGAGGGCCTGCGCGTCGCTACCGCCCACCGCGGCCTGCGCCCCGGGTACCCCGGCCAGCGCCGAACGCATCTGTTCGATTGTGGTGTAAGCCTGTTCGGATTCCGGCGCCGCGTCCAGGGTTACCACCCACCGGTCCATTCCCGCGTGACTGCCGGCGGGATTCACGGCCGAGATCGAGGGCACCGTCGCGAGCGCCCGGCGCATATCGTCCGCGGTGCCCTCCCGGCTGAGGACGATCGTCGGATCGGCCGAACCGGACGGGAAATGCGCGGCCAGAGTATCGAGGCCGTCGACCGATTCCGCCTCCACCCGGAATTGCTCCGTCTGCGACAGACCGATGGTGACACCGGACAGCCCCGCGGAGAATCCGAGCAGGACCACGATGGCCGCGGCCGAAACAGCGACGGGCCGCGCGACGACCCAGGTCGCGATCCGGTGCCACACACCCTGTTCGGTGATGTCGTCGTCGCGCAGCCGGGGAACGAAGGGCCAGAATACGTTCCGGCCGCACAGCGCCAGCGCCGGCGGGAGCGCCACCAGCACGAACACCACGGCCACCAAGAGCCCGGCGGCGGCCATCAGACCGAGCGATCGCGTGTTCGGCAGGGTCGCCAGCAGCAGGGTGCACAGCGCGAGAACCACGGTGACGTTGCTGGCCAGGATCGCAGGACCGGCACGGCGCACCGCCTCACGCAGCGCCTGCCGGTGGTCGCTGTGGCTGTGCAGTTCGTCGCGGTAGCGCGATACCAGCAGCAGCGCGTAATTGGTTCCCGCACCGAACACCAGGACGCTGGTGATTCCCGAGGTGGAACCGTCGAAGCTCAGGTCGGTCAGGCGGGCGAGCGCCGTTCCGGTGCTCGTCGCTGTCCGATCGGCGAGGCCGATCACCAGCAGCGGGACCAGCCACAGCACCGGGGAACGATAGGTGACGATCAACAGCAGAGCGACAACCAGCGCGGTAACCGCCAGCAGTGTCACGTCCGCGCCGGCGAAGGAGTCGGCGATATCGGCGCCGAACGCGGGACCTCCGGTGATCTGGACAGTCAGCCCCGGCGGCGCCTGCTGAGCCGCGGTATCGCGGAGCCGGCTGATCTCCTCGGTGAGGGCTTCACCGCTGAGGTCGGCCGAAACGCTCGCCTGCCCCAGTGCCGCCTTACCGTCGGGCGCGACGACGAGTCCCGGTCCGCTCTCCCCCGCACCCGCGACGCGACCGGCGACCGCACCGGCCGCCGCCTTGTCGTCCTCGGTCAGCGCGGAGCCGTCGGCCCGGCTGAACACGATGATCACCGGCGCCTCCGCACCGCCGGGGAATTCGGCCACCGCGGCTTTGACGCGTGCGGATTCCGCGGATTCCGGCAGCGAGGTCGGCGCCCGGCCCGCGTCGTCGTTGCTCCCTACGCCGAGGATCGCACCGCAGGCGGCGGCAACGACGGCGATGAGTAGCCACCAGGAACGGCGACCGGTGACCAGTGCGGCATATCGCTCCCACGCATTCACGCCGCAACTATTTCAGAAACTTAAATATCTGGCAATCGGGCTCTACACTCGGTGCGCCGGAGACAGGGAAGGAAACCGAGCGTGACACCATCAGACGAGGCGGCCGATATCGCGGCGCGTACGCGTGCCGAAACCGAGATCGCCACCGATATCCGCGCGCTCACCGCGATCTCCGAACAGATCGCCCAGCTCTTCGCCCATTCCCACTCTCTGCGCAGCAACGATTTTCGCGCTCTGATGCATATCGCTACGGCCGACGCCGAAGGTGACCCGCTCACTGCGGGACAGCTGCGCGAACTCATGGGGCTGTCCTCCGCCGCGATCACCTACCTGGTCGAGCGCATGATCGCTTCGGGTCATATCCAGCGCGAAACCGACCCCGCCGACCGCCGGCGAGTACTCCTGCACTATTCCGACCACGGGATGGCGGTGGCCGGTGAGTTCTTCCACCCGGTCGGGCAGCGAACCCGCTCCGCCATGTCCGCGCTGCCGACAGCCGACCTCCTCGCCGCCCATCGAGTACTGAACGCGGTGGTCACCGCCATGCGTGAGCACCACACCGACCTCACCCAGCCGGCCGGCGACGCGTAGATCCGCCGCTGGCCCGAGCACCCGGCGGCATTCGCATGTGCCGTGTGTAGGACACCTCATACCGGGTAGGTCCGCTGGTTACGACCCGTCGACGTGGGTATACGGCCCGCAGACAGGAGGTGTGTGATGCCGAAGGAATGGACCGCGAAACAGGAACGGCAGTACGAGCACATCAAGGATTCGGCACAGGATCGCGGCACCGGCACGAAGCGCGCGACCGAGATCGCCGCCCGCACAGTCAACAAGAACCGCGCGCAATCCGGTCAGTCGAAAACCGCGAGCCGGACCTCGGTCCGGGATATCTCACCGCAGCGGCGCGGCGGTAAGCGGTCGCACAGCGACGGTCCCAAGGGCCGGACACGCGACCAGCTGTACAACGAGGCGCGGCAACGCGGGATCAAGGGCCGCTCCAAGATGAACAAGGACCAGCTCGCCGACGCCCTGGGCCGGTCGTAGCGAATATCGGCGAACTGGGGCCGCTCATCGGCCCGGGCCGAGATCGAGGCGGCGGGTGACGCGATCGACCAGGTCGGGCGGCATACCCGGTTCACGGCGTGCTGCCAGCGCCTCCCGGCGCCCGGCCTCGGCGACTTCGTCCCTGATACGTTTCACCGAGGCGGCCATGCGCGCGTCACGTTCGGCGTTGGCGCGGGCCTCCTCACCGGCCGCCTCCGGATCCGCCCGGGCCATCCGCCTGCGGAAACCTTCCCGCAGCCGTTCGTAGAGCTCGTCGGGAATATCCTCGGATTCGGCCACTTCCCGCAGCCGCGCCAGCTCCGCGTCGACCACGCGTTCCCACAACTGCCGCTCCAACCGGCGTTCGGCCCGGGTATCGGCGTGCACGCTGGTGAGCCGCACGATCAGCGGCAGTGTGGGCCCCTGCACCAGCAGGGTGAACAACACCACGGCGAACGCGGTGAACAGGATCTGCGTGCGGCCGGGGAAATCGGCACCCTCCTCGGTGAGCAACGGGATGGCCAGCGCGAGCGCGACGGTCGCCACCCCGCGCATACCCGTCCACCAGGTCACCACGGTTTCCCGCCAGGTGTACGGTTCGTCGGCGTCCGGATCGCTCCACCATTTACCCCGCAGCCACCAGGTCAGCATCAGCCAGGCAAGTCGCAGCCCCACGACCACGGCCAGTACGGCGCCGGCGCCGGCGACCAGTTGCGGCCATTCGTCCCCGGTGGCCGCGAGCACGGCACTCAACTCCAATCCGATCAGGCCGAAGGCGAAACCGCTGATCAGCAGCTCGGTGATATCCCAGAAGGAATCACCCACGACCCGGTACTCGGGGTCGCCGAATTCGGTCGCGGCGTCGGTGAGGTAGAGCGCGCATACGAGCACCGCCAGAACGCCGGACCCACCCCAAGCTTCCGCGAGTCCGTACGCCGCGAAGGGCAGCAGCAGACTCAGCGCCACCTGCCAGCTCGCTTCGGCGAGGTGCCTGGTCAGTTTGCTGCCCATCATGCCGAGCAGCAGGCCGACGCCCACTGCCATCACGGCGGACACGACGAATTCGAGACCCGCGCCCGCGGCGGAGAAATGCCCGGTGAGCACCGCCTCGATCGCAACGGAGTAGATCACGATCGCGGTGACATCGTTGAACAGTCCTTCTCCGCCGAGCACGACGACGAGCCGCCGCGGCAGGCCGAGCCGGCCGGCCAGGGCCGTCGCCGCCACCGGATCCGGTGGTGCGACGATCGCCCCGAGTACCACCGCCGCGGCCACCGGCAGACCGGGATACCAGGCGTGGAATACGGCGGCGACCGCCGCGGCGGTGACCGTCACCAAACCCACCGCGCGCAACACGATCGGTTCCCAGTTCTCCGCGAACTGCCGCCAGGAGGTCCGGCGCGCGGCGGCGTACAGCAGCGGCGGCAGGACCAGCGGGAGGATCAGATCGGGTGGCACCCGGATCTGGGGGACGAACGGGAGCAGGGCCAGCGCACAACCGAACAGTGTCATCAGTACCGCGGATGCCACGCCGATCCGGCGGCCCACGGCCTCGGCGAGGACCGCGGCGAACAAGATCGCGAACATCAGCACCAACTGGTCCATGACCGTCCAGTCTGCGGCGAGTGCCCGCCTTCGGGCGTGCGCAATGCCGGAGCGGATCGAAATCGGGACACGCGAGAGAGGCACTCGGTGCCGAATCCGGCCGGCGGATACCCCGCGAACCGCGACTCCGGCAACCTGTCCGCTTCTGCGCGGCCTCCACCGGGAGGTACCTCGCGAGCCGCACTGCCGCCACGGCATCCACCGCGCACACCTCCGGCGATAGCTCGGTGCGCCGCTTCGGAGACCGGAAGCACATGTCCCGCAGGTTATTTCGTGGCAATCGACGAACTGTCGATTTACTTGGCTCTGCGAACGGATCCGGGGCACACTTTAAGTAACTGAAGGTCGACGCGCCCGATCGGACGCGGGGGCGAGGGCAGACTATGAGAATCAGGCCGCGGCAACAGCTGTTGGACCTCTGGCAGGCCGTTCTGGCCAGTTGCTATCGGGACGGAAAATGGGTTTGGGGCGGCCGGGACGGCGCCAATTCCATCAGCGACGCCGAACAGCTGCTGTGCCTGCTGTATCCGGCCACCGAACTCGACGCGTTCGCGCTGGACCAGCCCAACGATATCGCCGCCGACGCCCGGGCCGCACTCGAGCCGTTCGGCGAGGAGACCCGGATCGGTGGTGTCCTGGTCGGCCTCCTCGAGGACTATCTGAGCCGGTATACCGGCCCGGAGGGCGATCCGCTGTTCGCGGCCGGTAGCTATCTGCACACCGACGATGACCGCCCCCTCACCGCGGAGCAGCTCGAACTCGAGGTCGTCGACTCCTATTCGATGTCATTGAGTCTGTGTATCGCGGCACTGCGGTTCCTGCGCGGTTTCCAGCGCTTCGTGGGCGGCGAGGTCCGGCGCGAGGCGCGCCAGCTCAGCGAGCGGATACCGCTGGTGATCGACGCCGTGGGTAATCGGCTCACCGCGGCGATGGCGGGGCTGGTCCGCAGCTTCGTAATCCATACGCCCGAGCCGAAATCCGATGCCGGGCAGGCAATTCTGCATGTGCTCAATCAGGGCCACGCCCCGGCGGACGAAGTGATCCAGCGGCTGTCCGCCCGGCTGGAACGGTTACGCGTCCAGGCGGCGAACGAGGTCCGGCTCAGTCAGACCACCGAGGTCGATGTCGCCGATGACGAACGGCTGTTCGAATGCGGCTGGGGCTGGGGTATCGTCCGCACCGCCGAACCCATCGAATTCGTCCCGGGCCGGGTCGGCCGGGCGGCCGGTCACGCCGAGCCCCGCCCCTATCTGTACTTCACGGCCGTAGCGCTGGACGGCATCATCGACCTGTCCTCGCAGCGCATCCGGGAACTCGATCTGCTCACCGACGAACAGCGCAAACTCGCCGACGCGCTACAGCTGCGATTCGAACTCGCCCGCAACTACTGGTCCACGGTGGCCCGATTCGGCGGCGGCCGGTGGCCGCTGGAGGACATCCCGTGGCGCACCTCGGACGGTGAGGAATCGGACTACTTCAGTCTCACCGTCACCGCGATACTCATCCAGGACCTCGTCTACCGGGACAGTACCGAGGATCTCGCCCGCACGGTCGCCGTCTTCGACCAGCTGGCCCGCCGTGGCCGGATCACCAGCCGGCTCACCACCGATGACGCGGCCGCCGTCCTGCACTACCCCGGTGTCCGGTTGGGCCTGTCCGGTAGCGAGGACGTCAGCGGTGGCTCCCCGTTGCGCTGGTACGTACCCGATTTCGTGACGCTGATGCTCAAACGCTGTTTGCAGGCCGCCCGGTTGCGTACCGACGTCGACACCCGCGACCGGCTGACGGCGCTCGCCGAAGCGGCCATGGATCATCTCGACCGCCGGGTGCTTCGCGAAGGCCCGGCCGCCGGGCTGTGGGACGACCCGGCCGCTCTGCTCGGCCCATCGGCCGCCCCTGCTCCGGGCCCCTCGTGGTTCGTCACCGAACGGATCATGGAATGTCTCGTGATCGCCTTCGATACGTTCCGCGAGCCGCCGCTGGCACCGCCCAGCATGGTCGACCGCGCCATCGACCTGATGAGCGAGGCCGAACACCTGCTCAACCAGGAAGAACTCGAGATCGAGGGCGACGATCTGACCCCGAAACAAGCCGCGGTCAACCGTATCCGGCAAGCCCTGGACCGGGCCCGCAGCGTGCTTCGCGAGCGCCCCGGCACCGCCTACAGCCTGGCGACGCAGGCGCTGATCCAGCTCGACGAACTGGCGTACGCGCGCCAGGACGCGACGCGGTGAGGACGGCGTAGGTGCTGATTTTCTCCACGTCCGACAAGGGTGGCACCGGACGGTCGGTGACCAGTTGTAATCTCGCGTACCGGCTGTGCATGACCGGCCGCAACGTCGCCTACGTCGACTTCGACTTCGGTTCACCCACCGCCGGCGCGCTTTTCGAGATCAGCGCGGTCGAACGCGGTATCGCCGACGGCGGCGTGCATTCCTACCTGCTCGGCGAGAACGGTACCGCCGCGCGGGTCGACGTCGGCACCGCCACCGACCGCGCCGAACTCAAGCGCATCGGTCCGCGCTCCGGGCGGCTGATGCTGTTCCCGGGCGACGAGGGCGGCGCCGAGTTCCTCACCTCCAACGACGCCGTGGTCACCCGGTGCGCGGAGTTGCTGGTCGCGTTGGAGCAGGAGTTCCGCGTGGTGTTCGTCGATCTCAGCGCGGGCCGATCGGTCGCCCTGGAGCTCGCCCTGCAGGCCACCGCGCTACCGCAACTGCGCGGCCGCACCGCACGCTGGCTGATCTTCCATCGCTGGACCCGCCAGCACATCCTGGCCGCGGCCGGGCTCGTCCACGGCCCGCACGGACTGCTGCAGACCGGCGCCGTATGCGGGCACGATCCCGAGGAGTTGCTCGGTTCGACCCGCTATGTACGCACCGCCGTCCCCGTCGCCAATTCGCATCTCACAGCGCAGCGGGCGGCGCAGGCAGCCTGGTTACAGGAACAGGATGTCGCCCTGCGCCGTCTCGCCACCGCGAACGGGCTCGGCCAGACAGCCGTCCTGGGCGCCACCCCCATGGAACCGGTCCTGCAGTGGCGCGAGCAGTTGATCCTCGACACCGATGTCAACGCTCATATCGCGAACCCCGAGACCGCGCTGGCCTACACCGAGCTGGCCCGCCGGCTCGTCGATATCGCTACCTGGGAGAGGCTCTAGATGGCGGACAGGCAGGTTTACAGTGAGGCCACCGAACAGCCCTGGATCGCACCGGTTCCCTTATCGCACCTGTCGATCGAGGTCGGCCATTTCTATCTCAACGACATCACCGGCGAGCTGGAACGGGTGAAGGCCGAATTCCGCCGCATCGTCCCGCTGGTGGCCGCGTTCGTGGAATCGGCCCGGGTCCGGTTCGGACCCGAGGTCCGGGTCAGCACCTGTTATCTGATCGACGACTATTTCCAGCCCGATACCGACCCTGCCGAGATTCTGGGCAAACTGCTCGAGGCGGCCGGCGAATCCGGTTTGACCATCGACTATCTCGCCCGCGAATCCGGATGCTGGCAGACCTCGGCGTTCGCCGACGGTGTGCCGTCCGGTGAACAGATCCCGATCGCCGAGATGGTGGCCGCCCGCATCGTCGCCGAACCCGCGCCCCCCGATACCGGCAGACGGCCGCCCACCGCGGAATCGGGCTGGTTGTGCAACGGCCGCCGATCGTCCGAGCACGAACAGGTGATGGCCATGCGCAACCGCACCTATCAGCCGCCGGAGGAATTCGGCCGGCGCGAGCATTCGATCTTTCTCGATGTGCAACTGTGGAACAAACAGGTGGTGGACGGTCGCACGGAGATCCGGTGGTCGTGTCCGTTCCTGGCCGCGGTGTGGCATCTGCTGCGCCTGGGAATGCTGCGCTACCACGGCGCCCCGGTGGTGGTTCCGCAGCCGTGGCGCGGGGAACCGTGGCCGCACCGCTGGCACGAGGTTCCACCGGTGGTGCAGCTCGAACCCGGCGCGGCGCCGTTCGCGGCCTATCAGACGCTGTCGATGCTGCCGAAACGCTATATCGGTATCGAGCACGCGGTGCGGCTGGTACTCGATCACCTGGATCTCGACGACGACGTGGTCGAGCAGATCATCGCCACCGGGGCCGCCGACCCGGTTCCGGTGACCGTGCCGCGCAAGATCAGCGAGCGGCTGTCGCACCTACTACTCGACGGGTCCTGAGATGGTTTCGGCCACTCCCCTCGTCGTTCTCGGCGAGGTGCGCACCTGCCTGCTGCCCTCGGCCGCCGCGCTCACTCGCGCCGAGGCCGGTGAACTGCTGGCGCTTATGCCCGGCCGGGCGGTCCGCTGGCGGGAACGCCCGGGCACGCTCGGGGTGTCCCCGGTCACCGCGGTGGGTGTCGATTGCGACCTCCCGCTGGGTGACCGGTCCGCACGGATCGTGGGCACCGTCGCCACCAATGCTTCGCTGACCGGCGGCCGGGTGCTGCAATCCTCGGCGCACACCCGGATACTCCGGGCCCAGGAACGGCGGCGGCAGACATGGTCGCACTACATCAGCCGGAAGGGCGTCGCGGAGGTCATCACCCGCATACCGGAACGCGAGACGGCCGGAAACGGTTTCGCCGAGGGCTATCTGGCGGGTCCGCCGCGCGCGGAGCATCTCGATCTGGCCTCCATCAGCGAACGCCTGCTGACCCGGGTACGCGCCGACCCGCAGCTGGATCAGAATCCGCCGGTGCAGGCCGGTACGACCCGGCTGCGCTGGGCCGCGCGGATCGGCGGCAGTGCCGGTCCCGCGGCCTCGTTGCATATGGACGACGATACGGTCCGATCGGTCCGGCTCATCCTGCGTGACGAATCCGATATCGCTGCGGCACAACGGTTCTGCGAGGATCTCGCGGCACACGACTGGCTACTGACCGTACTCGCCGACGCCCTGGACGAAGCCGACCGCTTCCCACTGCACACCCGCGAACGGATGGATATTCTCGCTCCGGCTCTCGAACATCTCGCCGGTTTGTGGATGCCGGGCGCCCATACCCCGCCCGCGCTGCGCGCCCTGTGGAAAGAGTTCCAGAACGAGCCCGGGTTCAACAAGCAGTGGACCACCCTGGTCGGGCGGTTACGCGACAATATCGCGGTGGCGACGCTCTACATGTTGCGGCACAACGTCGCCGTCTCCGAGTGGTAATCGAGCGGCTTCACATCCGGAACCACTTGCGCACCAGCAGCGCGAAGAACACCGACATCGAAACGGCGCCGATCCACCCTTCCGCCACGAACAGTGTCTCCGCGACGGCCGAGCCCAACGGATCGGTATCCTCCTGCCCCGGCGGGCTCAGGAAACTCGTCACCCCCAGATGGATCATGTCACCGATGTCCTGGTCTCGGCCGTGCGGCAAGGCCAGCGCTATCCCCGTGAAAATCGTGATCTGCGCGACCACCCAGCCCAGTAGCCAGGAGGGCCGGTATCCGTGCCCGCACAACACATCCGACCCGAAACCCGCCCATCGGCGCAACCCCGGCGGAAGAGCCCGCGTCTCGGCCCGGGCGAGCAGCAGTCCGCAGCGATCCTGGGACTCGTCGTCCTCATTGATCCGGTAGAGCGCCATCGCCCGCCGGTATGCCAACGCCGCATGCGTATCCAGCCGGGCCTGCGACAGCTGGGCTCCGATCAGCTCGTATTCCTCTGCCAGCAGCGTGTTCTGGCGGCTGCTGAGCCGCAGCGGCCCGCGGAATTCCACCTCCGCGGCGATCAGCGCCGCGACCACGGCAGTGGGCACCCGCCATTCCTCCTCGTCGTCCGCCGGGTTCCGGGCAGCGGCGTAGAGGTGCGGGAACACCAGCGCGCCGGAGTGTTTACGCCGTGCGATCGGTGGATCGTATTCGTCGAGCACGGCTTCGACCCGGGTGCCCAGCTCGCCCAGCGCCATCCGGCCGGGATGCTGCTGCTGATCGAGCTTCTCCGTGTAAGCCGTTGCGTGCCTTCCGATCCGGGTCGACGTCGATTTAACGAACGCCGGGATCTCTTCCATGGCACCACTTTAACGCTCAGGCCAACCGATATTCGTAGAGATCGCGTGGTTCACCCGGGCCGAAATAGGTCTCATCGTGTTCACGGAAATCGAAACCCGCCTGTTTGAACAGGCCGCTCGCCGGATGGTTGTCCGGCCGGACCGTGAGATGGACCGTATGCGTGCCCCGTTCGCGGCACATATGCAGCATCTGGTCCAACAGCGCCCGCCCGTAGCCCGCACCCTGATACCGCTTGGCCACAGCGAAGGTGAAAAGTAATGCGCGCCTATCCTTTTCGAGTGTCAGCGCATATCCGATAACGGCGCGGTCGACCTCGGCGACGAGCCATTCGCGGCCGTGTAGGTCGAAGAGCTGACGTAGCATCAGATACAGGTACGGTTCCGCGAAGACTTCGGCTTCGACAGCCGCGATGTCCTCGAGGTCGGCAAACCGGGCCTGCCGGTATTCCGGCTGCGGCGCCTCCGCGATATCCATGTGCTCCCTAATGCCAGGGCATAAGCCGTCCGATTCCAGCCTAGAACGTGAACTCACCAACCGCGTCAGTGTAGAGGTCGTGCAATCGTTCTGTGATGCGGCAGGCTCCTCCGTGTCCGGCATACCCGGCGCAGCGCGATCGACACAACCGGTCCGGAATCGGCCCTTGACCTCGACCACACGCGAGGAAACAGAGTGGCGTGCGAGGCCGCCGACACGGCGGGCGGACTGGTCGCCGACACCGGCACCGTGGCGGCCATCCTCCTCGGTCAGCTCGTACGGTGGGCGGACGGCGGACGCATTACGCACCGCCCGGGCGGCAGCTCAGGCCGGTCCGTTTCTTCGGGATCTCCCCGGGGACCCGTGGTGAACGGCGCTCCCTGGTGATCATGTGTCGTGGCGGCCCGGTCCGAAGGTATCGCGCAGGCTGGGTGCGCCCGGCAGCAGATCGGGGAGGTCGGGGATACCGGCCGCGTCCATCGGCGACGCGGCGAGCAACTCCTGCCGCCGCTCGTGCACCGAATCCGCTGCCGCCCGGATGGTTTCGGTCAGCATTCGGCTCAATTGCTCGGCCGCGACCCGCATAGCCGCCGGTGTCACGACGACCTCCACGACTCGGCCGGCCGAGTCGACGGTGACCTGTACGCCGTGATCGGCCGATTCCGCTCGCACGGACAGCTGATCGAGCTGGGCCTGGATATCGGCCAGCTGCGTCCGCTGCCGGTCGAAGGCCTCCAGCATGCCGTGGACGCGATCACGCAATTCGTCGGTGGCCGAGCGGAAGTCCGCACGCTGCCGGCTGTCCATCCGTTCCTCCTCCTGCCGGGCGCCACGCGCCACATCGGGTCGATCACGTTACTTCGAACTGCGGACCGGGGCAGGGGCGCCGGCCGCCGAGGACTATTCGCCGCCCTCGCGGTCGCTTCCGGGCGAATCCGGTTCGGCCCCGCGGGCGTTGTCCGGTCCGCTCGACCCCTCACCGCCGCCCCGGGACCACGGGGTGCTCCCTGGACGATTCCCATCTTCGCCCGACTCGGCGGAGTCCGCGGGCGTACCGGTGTCCGCCGAGTCACCCTGGCCGCTCACCGTCGTATCCGCTGTGAGGGCGTCCGGGTCGAATCCCAGTTCCCGGAGATCGTCGGCGAAAGCACTCATATAGATGAAAGGCTCGGATTCCGCTGTATCGCCGGCGAGTTCGGGTTTCGCGGTATTACTCGCAGATTCGGAGTCTGCGGGTTCACTGCCGGTTTCGGATTCCGGGGATCGGTTCTGGTGGAATTCGAACCAGTGCTCGGCCGTCAGTTGATCGGGCCCGAACCGTAGCACCCGTCCGCAGCGATCGCTGAGCGCGTGCGCGAGCTGCGTGCCACGTCCACCCTCGCGCTGGTTGTCCACCTGATCCGGGGTCCACCTGGCCATCTCGGCGGCATCTCCGGGCGTCAGGGCGTTACCGACAGTCACCCGCACTCGGCCGTCTTCCGATGCGGTGACGTCGAGTGTCATCCGGTGGTCGGGCGAGTAGGTGACAGCGTTCGTGGCAATCTCCGAGACGATCACCTTCCCGTCGTAGGTCCGGTCGGCCAGCCACGGGTACTGCTCGTACAGCTCGCCGAATTGTTCGCCGACGAAGCGACGCGCCCGGCCGGCCTCCTGCTGATACGACTGCTCCGTCAGCTCCCCGTCCTCGCCCCACATCGCGGTGCGGCGGTCGTCTCCGTCGACCCGAGCACTGAGATGCGGCTGTTGTTGCGTTGATTCCGGACCCCTGGGCACTCGCTCCACAGTGCGTGGTGTCTGATCCAGCTGCCAGATGGTGCGCACGGTACTCGCATCGGTATGGGTCACCTCGACAGTGAGGCCACGCTCGCCACCCGGTGGGCCGGTGATCTCGGCGGTGATCCGCACCGTGCCCCGGCCGTGCTCGACCGCGTCGCCGACCGCGGCGGACACCTCGGAGACATAGTCCGGCGACGACCAGTCGTGCAACATCGCGCCGAGGGAGTCGCGGGCCAGTGCCGCGGTGTGCGCGTCCGCTGGTAGCGCACGATCTCCCGGGCCACCGATATCGAAGCGCACGAACGGTCCGTCGTCACCGTAGCCGGCCTGCCCCGGCGCGGGCGGGGGCCCCGGCCCGTCGCCCGCTCCGCCCTGGCCTTCGCCAGTGGCCGATGCTCTCGGTGCCGAATCGCCCGGCAGCCCCGCGCCGTCGCCCGGAGCACGCGCACCCTCGGCAACAGGCGGCGGGCCCGATGCCGAATCGGCCGGCGGCGCCGAGCCTGCTTCGGACGCCGGAGACCCGGGGCGTTCGGCCTGTGCGACCGGGTGACTCGGTTCCAACGGGCCCGAACCGGCCGCCGTCGGTGGCTCGGCAACCGACCGGGCGACCGCCGGAACCGGAGCTCTGTCACCAGCGCCCGCGGATACCACCGGCGGTGGCATCCTCTCCTCACCGGCACGAACCGATCCCCGGGGACCCGGCTGATCGGACCGGGCTCCGGCCGGAACCTGCTCACCCCGAGCGGCTGTAGTGACCTGCTCACCCCGAGCGGCACGCGGCGGCGCGGGATCTCCGCCCGCAGGCGGGGCGTCACGCCCTGCGCGCCCAGGCACCCCGGTGAGGTTCGGGGTCTGCGGCTGATTCCGCAGCACCGCGGCCAGGGCGGCGTCCTGCTGGTCCCGGAATGCCGCGTGGTAGGGAGCGTCGGTGTCGCGCACAGTCAACGGCACCATATGCGGCTGAACTCCCGGTGCGTCGTCTCCATACCCGGCCGCCGCGGCTGCCGGCAGTGCGGAATCGACCGGACGTTCCGCCGCCGCCCGTACGGAATGCGGTGCCGGCGAGGCGATGAGGTGCCGCGCGGCGGGCGGGGCACCGCCGGGTGCCGGGCCGTTGCTCACCGACCCTGCCGCCGCCCCACGGGCGCCCGCGCCCAACGCCCCCAGGAACCCACCGCCCAATCCGGGGATGACCGCTTCGGCCAACGCTTCCCGGGTGAACTCCCCACCGGCCGCCACTATCGACACCGCCGCGCCCGCGACGCCACCCGCCACACCACCGGCACCGCCGAGGAACAGGGTGCCACCCATGTAGGCCGCGACCCGCGCGGCCGGCCGCGACACCGCCGTTCCCGCCCCGCCGACCAGCGGAGCCAGCCGGCGGCCGACCGCCCCACCGGCCACAGCACCGGCGGCGCTCGACAACACCGCGATGCCGAACGATTCCCGGTCGAACGATTCACGGTCACCGTTCGCGATTTGGAACCCCTGCGCCGCCGCATTCACCAAACCGCCCTGCGCTGCGCCGATCAGGGTCATCCGCTGCAGCAGTACCCGCCACGCGCCCTGCACCACGGTTTGAGCGACCATCCGGTCGGCGACCATTTTGGCACCGCCGCCGGCCGCGAACGTGACGGCATCGAAAAGTAGCTGACCAGCGAGAATCACCGCCGTACCGATAACCACAAGCTTCTCGAATTCGATAGCGGTGGCGCCCTCGTCCAGCTGCGCGGCCATACTGCGGCAATACGTCCCCTGCTCGCGCCAGTGGCCGGCGTACGAAGCGTGGGCCTCCGCGATCCGGTCGGCCGCGTCGCCGGTCGCCACCGCGGGTATCGCGGCCTTCTCGGCGTCGTGCCGGTCGGCCATCCGATGACATTCGTCGCCCGTCCGGGTCCAGCAGCTCGCGAACTCCCTCATATCATCCTCATCCCCCTCCGGGAAGTGGCCCGCGCACACGGAAAGCACTTCCGGCGGCAACCCGGCCGGCAGGGTCAAGCTCACCGCGACCTGTCCGAGTTCCGGGCGGTCGAGTGTGAACAGGTGGCCAGGAGCAGCGCGTGCAGCACCCGTGCCGGGGCCGCGGCGTGCGCACCGCGCAGTTCGGTATCGATGAATCCGCGGACGAGAGCACGGTCCGGGCTCAGCGCACCGTGCTCGAAGCAATCCTCTCCCAGCTCGCCGCACCAGCTTCGATACGCGCCCACCACCCGCGCGAGAATCAGCCGGTCGCCGGTGTATCGCGGCAGGAACTGCGCGATGAGTGCCCGGTGCGCGACCCGATTTGCCCGGTGCCCGCTGACATCGCCCAGCGCGCGGGCGTAAGCACCGAGAACGGCCGTGAACGCGCTGGCGTCGGCGTCGGGACTGCCGATGGCGGTACCGGGGCCGGTTCGGCCCAGCACCAGAGTCAGGTCGGCGACCTCACCGGCGGCGGGACCGGACACCGCGACGTGCCCAGCGTGTCCGCCGGTGACCTCGATCCCCCGCAGGCACAGCGGGTAGCGGGCCAGGATATGGTCCACGGCCCCGGCGATCTCCCGCGCGACCGCGACGCCGAACTCCACGGTTTCGACCCCGGTCAGCGCCAGATCATGCCGTTGCGCCAGCTGCCGGATGATTCGTGCCGCCGACGACTCGCCACGGGCGGCGACGGGCTCAGGGGCGTTCTCCCGGCGGCCCGGCGATCGTCGGGGCGGCGTGGCTGGAGCGGGCGGGTTGCCGCCGGGCCGCGCCTCGACGGCCGGCCGGCGCGGCGCAGGTTCCGGCTGACGCGCCGCCACGTCCGGATGACGCGGCGCGGCACGCGATTCCGCGCCGCGCACCCATGGGGATGCGGATCCGGGCCGCGCCCATGGTGTACTCGCGGATCGGGGCACGGGCCCCTGGGCCGGGCTGCCGGTTTTCGGGGCAGCGGAGTCCACCACCGACGGCGCCACCGCCGGGCCCGGCCTCGCCCCCGTATCCGCGCTGGCCCCCGTTCCGAGGGGCTTCGCGGAACGCCCCGGATCCGCCGCGTTGTACGGCTTCGCCGCCGGTCCGCCCTGCGGGGGCGCATACCGTTCGGGGGTCGGCGCGTTCGGTACCGCCGGGGGCGATTCGGGGGGCATATTCGGTGTGCCACCGGATGTAGTTGCCGGCGAACCGATGTCCCGCGTGCCCGATCCCGCTGCGGGAAGTGCCACTTCGCTTCCGGGTTCGGCGAGTGACCGAACAGGCTGCCAGTCATGGACGGAGCGGCCGTCGCCGACCGGTGCGCTGTCACCCGTTCCATCGATTCCCCGCAGATTGCGTGCACCGAGTTGGTCCTGCTCGGCGAAATAGTCGGCGGAATCGGCCAAGAGCCCCTGCATGTTTCGGACATCGGTGGCAAGGTTCTCGAGGCCGTCGAAGCCTCGGCGCGCAGCGGGAACATAGGTATCGGCGAAAATCTCGCCCGGCCTGTCCCGGCCCCAGCACGATTCGTTGCGGTCCATCGCGGCCTTCAGTTCCGCGACGAGAAGCGACGCGTCCTCGGCCATCCGGGCAAGTTCCGCTGCTGCTGCCCGGAGCCCGGCATTGTCGATTTCCAGCGACCGGCCCACAGTGCTCTCCCGGTGATCGTCCTTCCCGCCGAACCGCAGAATGCCCCACCGGCCGTGCCGCCGTGGCCCGAGGGAGTCTACGAACCATCGAGCCGAAGATAGCCGACAAAACGTACATCTCCCACCACAGGGAACCGGGGCAACCGCGCAGCCACGGGCAGCGACCGGCGGAAACCACCACGACGCCACGGAATCGCCGCAGACACCTGGCCATACGATGCTCCGGTGACCGAATACGACCACCTCGACACCGCCACACTGCCCGTCCGACAGCGCCGCATTCTCGCGGCGATCCAGGAGTGGGTCCTCCGGCACGGGTACCCGCCGAGCACCCGCCGGCTCGGCGAGGCTGTCGGGCTGCGGTCTGCCTCATCGGTGTCCAGACATCTGAAAAGCCTGGAGGAGAAGGGTTTTCTGCGACGCGGCGAGGGCGTATCGCGGCCGATGGATGTGCGCTTGTTCCTGAGCACAGCGGCCGGGACCACCGCCGAGCGCGATGCTGTTCCGGTGCCGGTTGTCGGCGATATCGCCGCGGGCAGCCCGATCATCGCCGAACAGCACGCCGGCGATGTGCTGTCGCTGCCGCGGGAACTGGTAGGCCGGGGCACGGTGTTCGGGCTGCGGATCCGCGGTGATTCGATGGTGGACGCCGCCATCTGCGACGGGGATATCGTCGTGGTCCGGCAGCAACCCGACGCGCAGAACGGCGAGATCGTGGCCGCGTTGCTGGACGAGGAGGCGACGGTGAAGGTGTACCGCCGCCGCGGCGGGCACGTGTACCTGGAACCCCGAAATGACGCTTACGACGTCATCGACGGCGACGGCGCGGTGATCATGGGCAAGGTGGTCTCGGTGATGCGCCGGATGTGACCGGCACCGATTCCGGTCCACTGACCGGTCACCGGCCGGACGGCGGGCCGCGCCGATGCGGCATGATCGAACTCATGGCCGACGCAGCAGGACCGCGGGTCCCGGACAGTATCGCGGACTTCCGCGCTCTCGCTCATTCCCGGTTGGCATCGTTTCCGCGGATCGCGGTGGCCGACGATCCGGGTATCCGCCGGGCCGCGGTGGTTCTGGGAGTGGTCGATACCGGTGGCGCCCTGGCGGTGATCGTCATCAAGCGGGCCTATCGGGGCCGCAATGCCGGACAGTGGGGTCTGCCCGGTGGACGGGTCGAGGCCGATGAGACGGTGCCGGAGGCGGCGGCCCGGGAATTGCACGAGGAACTCGGCCTGACCGCGCGGCCCGCCGATATCCTCGGCGCCCTCGACGATTTCCCCGCGGCCTCCGGCTTCGCCATCACTCCGGTCGTCGCGATCCTGGGCGATATGTCCGCACTGCGTCCGAGCGAGGACGAAGTGCATTCGGTACATCTCGTCGACCTGCACCGGCTCGCCGCCGACGACACCCCGCACTGGGTACACCGGGAAACCGGCGCCGAGACCGTACCGGGCGGCGGCCTACTGCAGATGCGCCTGACACCGGATATGACCATCCACGCGCCGACGGGTGCCATGCTCTGGCAGTTCCGTGAGATCGTGCTCCTCGGGCGACCACCCGCGCAGGCCAGGGTCGCGGATTTCCTCCAGCCCGATTGGACCCATCACTGACGGTGTGCGCGGATCAGTCCCCGCGCCGCTCCGCGTCGGGGGCCGCGCCCGAACGCTGTCCCTCCGGCACAATATCCGGTCGTTCCTCGGCGAGCCGCTCGTCGAGCGACTCCCCCGCCCGCTGTTCACCCTGCGGGGTCGCGTAGCGGTCGGCCGCGGACCAGTCGTCGGGCGGATCCATCCCCTCTTCCAGGGGGTCGGCGGCCAGTTCGTCTTCGTCCAGCTGTTCCTCGGTCGGCGGAACGCTCGCCCGTTCGGATACCTCGGCGGTTTCCTGACCGATATCTTCGGTTCCGTTCATGGTCGCCGGATTGCCCCGTGTGCCCGGTCGAAACAGGTGGCCCGGAATTCGGCACCGGATCAGGGCTGCGGGTCGATCGCACGGCCGGTGTCGCGGTCCTCGGCACCCCGGCCCCGGCGGCTCCCGGTGTAGGCGGCCTCGCGGATCCGCTGCACCACCTGCGGTACCGGGTCCACATCATCGGGGTGGTTGAGCATCGGATCGAAGAAATCCGTGCGATGTTCCTCGGGATCCGCCGCGCGCAGAACCAGCTCACCGGCGAGTTGCCCGCTCGTCCGCAACCCCGCCACCCGGATATCGAAATCGACCTGATGGTCGCGTAAGTGCCCGTCGAGTTCCGCGAGCGAGGCGCCCTCCGGATGCGATCCGGCCGGGTCGGCGAAAACCCAGCGCACACCGGAATCGGGAAAGCGGTACGGCAGCAGGGAACCGTAGCGGGCGTGCGACCATCCCCGTGCCGGGGTGACGACGAACCGGCCGGCAATCCCGCGGCCGGTGGTGGCCAGCGCGAAATCCCACGGGTGTTCATCCCGGTCGAGAACGCGGAAGGCGAGGCCGAGGATATCCGGCACGCCGCCGGGTGTTCCCGTGCCCTTGGACAGTCGCGCGATCACCGCGCGGTCGCCGGTGCCGAACAGCGGGGCGAATTCGGGTTCGGCGCGGAACCGGCCGGCGAGGCGCACGCCCCGCGGATGGAAGAGCCGGGCGTGCCGGAACCGGGCCCCGGTATCGAAGGCGGTCCGCACGACCGGTGTGATCGGATCATTCATTCGCGCTCTCCTGACTCGTCCGGCGCCAGCTCTCGTCGGCGACGAGCTGACTGGTCTGTGGGCCCATGAGCAACATCCCGCCGTCGACGACGTAGGAAGCGCCGGTAACATATCCGGCCGCCGGGGTCGCCAGGAACGCGACCACCGAGGCGACCTCGTCGGCGTGGCCCGGCCGGCCCAGCGGTAGACCCGGCCTCGGATGCTCCCGGGGATCGGCATCCTCCTGGCCCGTCATCGGCGTCGAGATCTCTCCCGGCGCAACGGAGTTCACCGTGATGTGGTGCTCGGCCAGTTCCAGCGCCAGCACCTTCGTCAGCGCGCCGAGGCCGGCCTTGGCAGCGCAGTACGGCGCGGCCCCGACCTTCGGCGCATGCTCGTGGACGCTGGTGATATTGATGATGCGGCCGCCGTGACCGGCGCCGATCATATGCTGGGCGGCGCGCTGGGCGCACAGGAACGCCCCGTCGAGATCGACCGACAGCACATGACGCCAGGTGTCGAAGTCCATCTCCATAGCCTTCTGCGACGAACCGGTGCCGGCGCTGTTCACCAGGACATCCACCCCGCCCAGCTCGTCGGCGAGTTCATCGATGGCTGACGTGCTGGTCGGTAGATCGTCCAGGTCGAGCTGCCGCACCGCGGCCCGGGCGCCCCGGTCACGGGCCAGCTCCGCGGTATGCGCGGCCCCGGCCTCGTCCGTGTGGTACGTGATTCCCACATCGACGCCGCCACCGGCCAGGGCCACCGCGACAGCCCGGCCGATACCCGAATCGGAGCCGGTCACCACGGCACGCAGCGGCGCGCCGATACGTTCTTTCGGTAAGGGAGCGATAGTAGCCATGGCCTGCGGCTACCCGGTCCTGCCCGAGTAACACAGCTATACGTCCACCGGATCGCGGCCACCGAGTCCGGACTCGCACCGTATCCAGCATCGGCAGACGCCATGTAGGAAGCTCCGGGCCGGCCTTCCGCGAGCCAGGTCTCGTCGACCCGGGTATCACCGGTACCCGGCGAGTACGCGCCGATGGACGAGGCGTAGACGAGGGCCGGACTGAGGGACACCGTAGAGCGGCAGCATCCGCGGCACGCCCGGCACCGGGACGCACCCGCGGCGACAGTTCACCGGGGAAACCGGACTTCAGCGGCCGTCCCGAACCGGCGCAGGGGTATCGCTGCGGACCTGCGCGTCCACTCCCCCGGTCGTCCGTCGCACCGTATCGTCCAACGGCGCCGAGGCCGCAGTGGTGGGCGCCGGGGCCGGTCCGGGAGCTCGGTCGACGCGACGCAGGGATGCCGCGGCGGTCTTGAACAGCGGCTGCTTGGATACCGGATCCCAGTCGGTCACCGTGAGTTCGTTGGCGGCGCGTTCGTGCCCCTGACCGTCGATATCCCAGTACCCGTAGTGGAACGGCACGAACAGCACACCGGGCCGGACCCCACTCACCCGGGCTCGGCCGCGGAGCACGCCACGGGCGGTCGCGACCTCGACCCCATCGCCTTCGGCGATTCCCGCGCGCTCGGCGTCCGCACCGGATATCTCCACCCATACCTCGGGTGCCGCGGCCTGTAACTGGGGTGCGCGCCCGGTTTTGGTCCGGGTGTGGAAGTGGTAGAGCGTGCGGCCGGTAATCAGCGCGAACGGCCTCTGGTCATCGGGCTGCTCGGCAGGCGGCAGGTATCCAGCCGCCTTGATCATCGCCTTTCCGCCGGGGTTCAGCGCCCGGTATTCCTCGGCTTTCATCGGCGTACCGGTGATCAAGTCCTTACCGTAGGACTCGCAGTAGTCCGGGGCACTCCAGAACTTCCCGTCCGCGTACAACCGCTCGGTGCCCGCCGGGGCCGGCTCGGTGCACGGCCACTGGATCCCCGAATCGCCGCGCAACTTCTCGTAGGTCAGGCCGGAGTAGTCACACGGGCGACCGGCCGAGCATTGTTTCCAGGCATCGAACGCGGATTCGGCGTCCTGCCACGGTGGTAACGGTGCGCCGTCGCGGTCGCGGAAATCCATCCGGCGGGCGTAGTCCAGCAGGATGTCCAGATCGGCGCGCGCCTCGCCGGGCGGATCCACCGCGCGCTCGGACAGGTGCACGGTGCGGTCGGCATTGGTGAACGTGCCGGTCTTCTCACCCCACGCCGCAGCGGGCAGCACGACATCGGCCAGTTCGGCGGTTTCGGTGCGGAAGATGTCCTGCACCACCAGGAACAGCCCGTCCCGGGACAGGATGTCGCGGATCCGGGCGAGTTCGGGCAGCGACACCGCCGGATTCGTCGCGCTCACCCACAACATCCGCAGACTGCCCTTTTCGGCGAGCTCCAGCATCTGCATCACATGGGTCGGCGGACCGTCGTGCGGGATCTGCCCGGGATCCAGGTTCCAGATCCGGGCCAGGTCGGCGATGTGGTCTTCGTTGGCCCAGTTCCGGAATCCGGCGATATCACCGTCGGCGCCGCATTCGCGGGTGTTCTGGGCGGTCGGCTGGCCGTTCATCTGCAACACTCCGCAGCCGGGTTCGCCGAGCATGCCGCGCAGCAGATGAATATTGTTGACCTGCACCGCGGCGGCCGTCGCCTGATGGGACTGGTAGAAACCCTGCAGCACCGTGGACAGCAGGCGCCGCGCGGAACCGAGCAACCGTGCCGCCGCCCGGATATCCGCGGCCGGGACCTCGCATATCCGTTCCGCCACCTCCGGTGGGTAATCGGCGACCTGTTCGCGCAGCCCGTCGAAACCGACCGTGTGCGCGTCGATGTACTCCCGATCCAGCCGTTCGCCGGCGATGATTTCGTGCAGCAGCGCGTTCATGAGCGCGAGATTGGTGCCGGGCAACGGGGCGAGGTGCACCGTGGCCCGTTCGGCGACCGGGGTGCGCCGCGGATCCACGCACAGCAGCGCGGGGGGATCGTCGCCGGCGAGCCGATCGAGTATGCGCGACCACAGCACGGTCTGGGTTTCGGCGACATTGTGCCCGAACAGAGCGATCGTATCGGCGTGGTCGATATCGGTGTAGGAACCGGGCTGGCCGTCGCATCCGAAGGATTCCTTCAGCGCGGCGGCGGCCGTCGCCGTGCACAGGCGAGTGTTGCCGTCGACATGGTTGGTGCCGAGGGCTCCGTGCGCGATCACGCCCAGCGTGTAGTACTCCTCGAGGAACAACTGCCCGGAAGTGTAGAACCCGATCGCGGACGGACCGTGCTCGGCGAGCAGATCGGTACTACGCCGGACCACGCGCCGCATCGCGGTATTCCAATCGGTTTCGACGAGGGTGCCGTTCACCCGGATCAGCGGCCGGGTGAGCCGGTCGGGCGCGGCGTTGGCCTGCCAGCCGAACAGATCCTTGGGGCCGAGCCGGCCGCGGTTCACCCGGTCGGTGCCGCGGCCGCGGACACCGACGATGCGGCCGTCCCGCACGGCGATATCGAGGGCGTCCCCGTTCGAATGCAGCACGGACGCCGACGGCACCCAGCGCACGGTGTCGGGGTCCACACCGTCGGCAAGGTACGTGTCCACCCGGGCCGGCCAGGTGTCTCCCGGGGCGTAGGGGGTCCGGTCGCCCCAGGGTTCGGCGATACGGTCGCATGTCTCCATACCCCGCGCGTACCCAGCGCGGGTGAGTTCAAAGGGTGCGGATCAGGAGCCGGCCGGCGTGCTACCGGCGTGCCCCGGCAGGACACAGACCGCGTCGAGGCCGAGGACGTGGTTGAGCCGGCCGAAGGCGAGCCAGGAGCCCAGGCACATGCTGAGTTCCACGATTTCGGCTTGGCTGTAGTGGGCTGTCATCCGGGACCAGAAGTCTTCGTCCAGGTTGTGGTGGTCGAGGGCGTACCGTTCGGCGTACTCGGCGGCCAGCCGGGCCCGGTCGTCGAGCGCCTCGCTACCGCGCCAGTCGGTCACGGCGTCGGCGAAGCCGTCTTCCACCTTCCGGCCGTCGCGTTCGGTGCGCCAGTCCTGGCAGAAGATACAGCCGTTGATCTGGGCGATACGCAACCGCGCGGCCTCGAATTCGCGCAACCCGAGGGTGGTGTGCTCGTAGACCGCGAGCGAGAACTTCGAGGCGGCGATCCCGATACCGGGCACCATCTCACCCCAGACGTATCCGATGGGGTCCTTGCCTTCGGGGATATCAACTCGCATGGCTGTTCCTTCCCAGCTTCCCGGCCGCGGGCCGTAGCGGTACGTCGAGTGCGTCGTAGAGGCCGGGCGCGGCCTCGGCCAGCCAGCTGATCGCGCCGACGAGACGTCCGACGGCGGTGGCGTTACCACCGGCGGCGTAATTGCCGCCCTCGTCGGTCGCCTCGACGGTGACCTCGATACGCGGGCGGCCTTCGATGATCACCCGGTGTGCGCCCTGACCGTTGGGCGGGGCCGGCCATTCCGGTGCACACGACGGGTGGATGCGGGTGATGTGTTCGATGACGATCCGCGGTACCCCGTCGACGATGCCCTGCACCTCGAATCGCATCGCCCCCTGGGTGCCGGCCTCGAATTTCCCCATGGTCGCCGTCTCGATCGTGGTCTCCAGCGGTAGCCGCTGCACCGTCTCCTGGATTTCGTCCAGTTCGACCCCGAGTGCTCGCGCCATGAGCCGCACCTGTCCGCCCCACACCATGGTCGGTACCGTGGGCGCCACCATCGGGGGCAGTTGATCCATCGGCTGTCCCATACCCACCAGGTAGCGCACCGAATCGGGCTGATCGTAGGTCGAGTAGTCGAATATCTCCTGGCAGCGCACCATATCGACCACACTGCCCAAACCGCTGATCAGCAACGGCAGCACATCGTTGCCCCAGCCGGGGTCGATACCGGAGACGAACAGCGAACCGCCGCCGGACTCGACAGCGGCCAGCACGGGCTCACGGAACTCGGCGGGCGCGCCGCGCTGGTCGTAGAGCGCGTACAGCGCGGGGGTCACCACCACGGCACCGGCGCCGACGGCGCGGACGATATCGGCCAGCGCCGCGTCAGGGCGGATCTCGCCGGAGGCGGCGTACACGACCGCACCGGGCGTAGCCCCCAGGACAGCGTCTATGTCGGAGGTAGCCGGTACGCCGAGCACCCGGTCGAGGCCGGCCAGTTCGCCCGCGTCGCGGCCTACTTTTGCGGGGTCGTGTACGAGCACGGCCGTCAACGTCAGTTCGGGGTGGGCGTCGACCGCGCGTATCGCTGCCCGGCCCACGTTGCCGGTCCCCCAGACAACCGTCGAGATCATCGCCGAATTCTAACAAGCGCTTGGTTGCGGAGACGTGAATCGGCATTTCCCGCTACGCCCCACGGCCGCCGGGCATCCGCTCCCACTGGATATACCGGCGCACGCTCGTCCCGGTCCCGCCGGCGAAGGTCCGGAGGAAATACGACCTCGGCAACCGGCGCAGCCCTGCTGCGCCGGCCGGACCGTAGCGGGCCGACGGTCACTATCCGGGTCCTGTGCCTCATGGCATGACCAGGGCCGTCCGGGGTAGTCGGCGCGTATGACACCAACCGGCAGCGGGGAGCGGAACCAGGCGCCCGCTCGGCGAAGCGGGCCCGGCCGTCCCGGCATGAGGTGATCGAGATGCCTTGGCACGTAGGAACTTCGGGCTGGCAGTACCGGGATTGGCGCGGCATCCTGTACCCGGACAACTGCCCGCAGCGGCTGTGGCTCGAGCGGTACGCCGCCGGCTTCGCGACCGTCGAGAACAACAATGCGTTCTACCGGTTGCCCAGCCGGGACACCTTCGCGTCCTGGCGGGAGCGTACGCCCGGCGATTTCGTCTGCGCGGTCAAGGCCAGCCGGTTCCTGACCCATATGAAACGGTTGCGGGATCCGGCCGAACCCGTGGAACGCCTGCTGCGTCACGCCGAGGGACTCGGCTCCCGGCTCGGCCCCGTTCTGCTGCAACTACCGGGCACCCTGCGTGCCGACCCCGAACTCCTCGATGGCTGCCTGCGCTGCTTCCCGGACCGGATCCGCGTCGCGGTCGAACCCCGGCACGAATCGTGGTGGACCCCGGCGGTACGGACTGTTCTCGAACAGAACAATGCCGCACTGTGCTGGGCCGATGCCGGGTCGCGTCCGGTGACGCCGCTGTGGCGGACCACCGGCTGGGGGTATCTGCGCCTGCACCGCGGCCGCGCCGATCCGTGGCCCCGGTACGGCCGGCGAGCACTGCACACCTGGGTCGAGCGGCTGACCACGACCTGGTCCGGCGACGACGATATCTACGTCTACTTCAACAACGACCCCGGTGGCGCGGCCGTCCACGACGCCATCGCCTTCGCTCGTATCGCCGCCGCCTCCGGCGCCACGGTGACCCGCACGCCGGACCGCGCGCTCCTGGGCACCTGACGCCCCGCGCCCGGGTTTCACCCACCCGCCCACGGGTACCGCGCACAGGTCCGGGACCGGCACGAAACCTTTCGTGCGAATTCAGCCACCACAGCTTTCGGAGGAATTATGCAGATCGGGTACAAGCTGGCCGCCGAAGCCTTCGGACCCGCCGAACTGGTCCGGCAAGCCGTGCGCGCCGAAGCGGCCGGGTTCGATTTCGTCGAGATCAGCGACCACTATCACCCCTGGCTGGACAATCAGGGCCATTCCCCGTTCGCCTGGACCGTTCTCGGCAGTATCGCCGCACAGACCGAGCGGATCGGGCTCGCCACCGGCGTCACCTGCCCGACCGTGCGGTATCACCCGGCGATCATCGCGCAGGCCGCCGCCACCCTGGCACTACTGTCCGAGGGCCGGTTCACTCTCGGTGTGGGCTCCGGCGAACGCCTCAACGAACACGTCGTCGGCGAGGGCTTCCCGGTCGATGTGGACGGCCGGCACCGGTTGTTGCGCGAAGCCCTGGAGATCATCCGGCTGCTGTGGCAGGGCGGATACCAGTCCTACGACGGCCGGTACCTGAAGCTGTCGGACGCACGCGTGTTCGACCTGCCCGACGAACCGCCGCTGATCGCCGTGGCCGCCGGTGGAGCGCAGGCGGCCGGGATCGCCGGCGAACTGGGCGACGGCCTGTTCGCCACCCAGCCCGAACCGGAACTCGTCACCCACTACCGGGAAGCCGGGGGCAGCGGACCCCGCTACGCGGAAGTGCCGATGGCCTGGGCGCCCGACGAGCACACCGCGGCCCGGGCCGCCCACGACACCTCACGCTGGGCGCTGACCGGCTGGAAAGTGATGAGTGAACTGCCCAATCCGGTGAATTTCGCGGCGGCGGCCGCCACGGTCCGCGAGGAGGACATCCTGAAGAAGTTCGCCTGCGGCCCGGACCCGCAGCGCTACCTCGACGTGGCGCAGCCCTTCGTGGACGCCGGGTTCGACCACCTGGTGATGCAGAACGCCGGACCCGACCCCGATGGTTTCATGGACTTCTACCGCGCCGAACTGGACGAACCGCTGCGCAAGCTGATGGCGCAACCGGCGTGACGTGAGAGACCGCGAGCGAATTCCGGGTTCTTCCGTACCCGGCGCCGGCGCCGGCGAGATCGACCCCGGATGACCGGATTCGATCCGGCGGCGCCGGGTACGCGGCCCACGTGACTGGCATGAATATCAGAGAACTAGCGCAACGACCCGGTCCGTTCGCCTCGCTGTATATCGACGCCGAACACGACACGGAGGACGCCGAACAGCAGCGTGCGCTGCGCTGGCGCACGCTCGCCGAACGCCTCACCGACGCCGGGGCTTCCGACCATATGGTCGAGCTACTCGGCGCGGCGGTCACCGGCAGCGAGCCCGAGCCGGGACGCGCGGGACGCGTACTGATCGCCGACTCCGACGCGGTGCTGATCGACCGCCGGCTGCCGCATCCGATACAGCCGGAGATCGTCCGCGTATCGCCCCTGCCGTATCTGCTCCCGCTCATCGAATACGAAACCGCCGAAGTTCCGCACGTGGTGGCGGTGGTGGACAAGGTCGGCTCGGAAATGTACGGGGTCGACGATAACGGCGAGGTGGTCGGGGAAACGATCGAAGGCAGCGGCCATCCGATCCACAAGGTGCGGCACGGTGGCGGCTGGTCGCACCGGTCGATGCAACGGCGAGTCGAGGAGACCGTCCGCCGCAATGCCGACGATATCGCCGCCGAGCTGAAGCGCCTGACCGAACGGGTCCGCGCGCGGATCGTGGTGCTGGCCGGTGATGTCACCGCCCGCGCGGAGGTCCGCCGGGCGCTGGGGTCCACCCGGGCCCGGGTTGTCGAGCTCGAATCCGGCGGCCGAGCCGCTGGTGCCGATACCGGCGAATTCGACGCCGAGGTCCGCGATCTCGTCGCCGGGGAAGCCGAGGAGCTGCGCGCGGAAACGGTCGCACGGTTCGACAAGGCCCGCGGCCGTGACGACGGGCCGGCGGTGGCCGGATTGTCCGCGACGGTATCGGCGCTGCTGGCAGCGAACACCGAGAATCTGCTGATCAACGCCGCAGCACTCGGCGACCGTACGGTCCGGCTGGATCCGCAACCGCTCCGCGATCCGGCCGCGCTCGGCGCACTGTCCGATACGTCGGCCCAGAGCTGCCGCGCCGACGAAGCGTTACCGGTGGGCGTTCTCGTGCGCGGCGGCACCATCACCCCGATCGACGAGGGGGTCGCACCGAGCGAGGGCGTCGGCGCCCTGCTGCGCTATACCTGACCCCGCCGCCGGAGGTAGGAGGGACGAGATGGAACGAGGAAGCAGTAAGCACAGCCCCATCCGCGACGACGAGCTCGCCCATGAGCTGGAGGGCACGCTGCGCGGCAACCGGTCCAGCCGGGCGGAGGAATGGCACGATCCCGAACCGCCCGCGGACGACGACGAATTGATCAACGAACGGGTGGATCGAACCGAGCGCCCGCCGGACGTAGGAGTCTGACCAGCCGATTACCGGCCCCGAACCCCATTCGGTTCGGGGCCGGCCGGCTGCCGTGGCGTGGCCGAGTCCGGCACCAGCGGCCGCCGGTCCTGCCGCGTGTCCGGTCCCGCACCGGGCCGTGCCGGATATCTGTCAGGACGTCGACTCGGCCGATTCGGAAATCTCGATCACGCCGAAGGCTTCGCCCTGCGGGGCGCTGAGCACACCCATTCGTCCGAACGGGCTGTCCTGGGCGCCCATCAACACCGCGCCGCCGAGTTCGGCCGCAGAAGCGAGGGTCGCGTCGGTGCCGGCGACCTGGAACCAGGCCAGCCAGTGCGACGGGCCGGAATCCGGGATACCGGTCGCATCGGCGATGCCACCGACCGGCGGCCCGCCCGGCTCCAGGGCGAACGTCGCGTAGGTCATCTCCGTGCCCGCGCCCACTTCGGTGAAGTTCCAGCCGAACACCTGCGAGTAGAAACTCTGTGCGCGTTCGTAGCCGTCGGTGTGCACCTCGTTCCAGCAGTAGGCCCCGGGCTCGTTGTAGATCCCCGCGCCGGAATGCAGCCGCGCCTGCCAGACGCCGAACACCGCCCCGGTGGGGTCCGCGGCAACGAACATCCGGCCGATATCCATCACATCGAACGGTGGCGCCAGTACCGTTCCGCCCGCCCCGGTGACGGCCGCCGCGGTCGCGTCGGCGTCGTCGGTCGCGAGATAGGTCGTCCACGTCGACTGCATGATCTGTCCGGTGGGTTTCGGCCCGATACCGGCGGCCGGGCGGCCCCGCACCGTCGCCATGAGGTAGCCGCCGGCTTCGGGCGCGGTATCGGCGATCTCCCACCCGAGCAGCGCACTGTAGAAAACGCGGGCGCGGTCGGTGTCGTCGACCTGGCAATCGACCCAGCACGGCGTGCCGGCGGGCCAGGGGGTTTCACGTATCGGCATATCGTGTCCTCCGTTCATCGGTTCACACGAGTGGAGAGCAGGAGCCGGCCTGACCGGCGATAACGGCCCAGCACGAGATGGGACGCCCGACGCGTTCGGAATCACAGCGAGTGCGCGGGTAACCCTAGCCAGGCCCGCCGGGGCGGGCAAGCGTGTGCGGGCGGGCGATTGTCTGCCCCCGCGATCGCCGCCAGCCATCGCAAAAATGTATACATCTCTCCGTCTCTATCCATATCCACCTGGCCTTTTATCCAAATTCTTGCGATCTCCGGCACATTATGAATACAGTATGCCGACGGATGTGCGGCCAGTCACAAGCAGCCCACCAGTCGCATCCGCATCAGCAGCACCGTGCCGATCACGGCACATCACCGGCGGACCACCGGGTGGTTTCCGTCGCCAGTCAGGAGTGACCAATGAGTACTCGGGCACCTGCTCGCCCGCCGAAGCGCGCACGCGCCATCGTCGGAGCCACCGTCGGCCATACCATCGAGTTCTTCGACTTCACGGTGTACGGCTTCCTCGCCGTCCATATCGGGGCGACATTCTTTCCGTCCGACGACCCGACGGCCGAACTACTCAGCAGCTTCGCCGTATTCGGGCTGGCGTTTCTCGCCCGGCCGCTGGGCGGATTCGTACTCGGCCCACTGGCCGACCGGATCGGCCGTAAACGGGTGCTCGTCCTGGTCCTGACCGTGATGGCGGCCTGTTCGGTCGGCATCGGGGTGCTCCCCGGCTACGACTCGTGGGGTATCGCGGCCCCGCTCGTTCTCGTCGCACTGCGAACCCTGCAGGGCTTCTCCGCCGGCGGCGAGTACGGCAGCGGCAGCGCCTTCCTGCTCGAATACGCGGGACGCAACCGCCGCGCCTTCGGGATCAGCTGGCTCACCTTCGGCACGACCGCCGGGCTGATGCTGGGTATCACGGTCGTCACCGTGCTCACCGCTGCCCTGGGCGAGGACACGATGGCCGAATGGGGCTGGCGGATCCCGTTCCTGCTCGCCGCGCCGCTGGCCGCCATCGCCCTCTACATCCGCTCGAAGCTCGAGGAAACCCCCGACTTCCAGGAGATGAGCGAGACCGGCTCGCTCAGCCGCTCCCCCGCACGGGAGGTACTCAGCCGCGGCCGCCGGCTGGCCCTGATCATCGGAATCGGCGCGATGCACGCGACCTGCTTCTATGCGGTGTTCACCTATATGCCGACCTACATCGGCACGGTCAACGACTACGGCTCGACCTTCTCCCTGATCTCCACCATGTGCGCCGGTGCGGCCACAATGGTGACGCTGCCGCTGGTGGCCACCGTGTCCGACCGGATCGGCCGGCGACCGGTGCTGCTGTTCGGCTCGATCGGCTTCGCCGTGATCGTCTTCCCGGTGTTCTCCGCGATCACCCTGGGCAACCCGGCTCTCGCCCTGCTGAGCCAGCTGCTGCTGGGCGTGTTCACCGCGATCTATCTGTCCGCGTCGGCCGCCACCATGCCCGAACTGTTCCCCGCATCGATCCGCTCGTCGGGTGTGTCGATCGGATTCAATATTCCGGCGGCCGTGTTCGGCGGCAGCGCACCGTTCGTGGCGACCTTCCTGATCCAGCAGACCGACTGGACCCCTTCCCCCTCGATCTACCTGCTGCTGACCGCGATCTGCGGTGCGGTCGCGTCCTTCCTGCTCACCGGCGACGATCTACACGGCGACGATCTCGTCGACGACGAGAAGGCCGCCACGCCCACGACAGCGGAGGAACCGGCCCGGGCACCCGACCCGATCCACTGACCGGCCGCGCCGCCTTCCCTCAGAGCAAGGACCACAGATGCCCACATCCCGAGCAAGTGAACTGACCCGCAACGCGGCCGAGGAGATCCGCCGCTGGGTACTCGACGGTGCGATCGAACCGGGCGAACGCCTGCGCGAGGTCGATGTCGCCGCGCGGCTCGGGATGAGCCGGACCCCGGTGCGGCAGGCCTTCCAGCTGCTCAGCGGCGAAGGCATCCTCGATGCCCGCCCGGCCGGCGGTTTCGAGGTTCCGCAGTGGTCGTGGGAGGAGATCGACGAGATCTACCAGCTGCGCGCGGTGCTGGAATCGTTCGCCGCCCGCCGTGCGGCCAAGCGCTGCGAACAGGTACCGATCGCCGTATTGGCCGATCTCGCCACGGAAATGACCCGGATCGGCGAGACCGAGGAACCCGACCGCCATCTGCTCGGCGAACTGAATCTGCGGTTCCACAATCTCGTCTTCGAAGCCGCCGGGAGTCCGCGGCTGGTGGCGGCACTGACGAGTGTCACCCACGTCCCGCTCGTGCACCGGATCTTCTTCGTCTACACGCGCACCGAGATGGAAAAGACTCTGCAGGAACACCATCTGCTGGTGGACGCGCTCAACGCCGGCGACCCGGATTGGGCCGCCGGCGTCCAGCAGGCCCATATTCTCGCGGCCCGGTCCGTCCTGCTCAATCGCCTGGCCGGCCAGGACCAGCGCACACCGGCCACCGGGCCGTCCTTCCGCGCCACCACGAACGAGGAGCTACTGTGACCACCGGCGTCGAACTCGATCAGGTGCGGTCCGATTCCGGCACCGAAAACGCGCTTTCCCCAGAACTTTTCGCGCCCGGCGGCGCGAACGCGCCGGCACCGCTGGTCATCGCCGGACTACCGCGCCGCACGGACGAGCAGATCGAGATCAGCTCACCGGCCGACGATCGGGATATCTTCCGGTGCGCGGTGGCCGATCCCGGCCTGGTCGCGGAGGCCGCGGCCGCCGCGTACGCCGCCCGTGCCCGGTGCGCGGAGCTGGATCGCGGCGAGCGCGCGCTGATCCTGGAGAACATGGCGACCGCGATCGCCCGAGACCGTGATGTTCTCGCCAGGGTGATCACCCGGGAAGTCGGCAAGGCACTACGCGATTCACTCGGTGAAGTCGACCGCGCGGTCGCGACACTGCGCGCCGCCGCCCATGCCGCCGCGGGCCTGACCGGACGGGAGATCCCGGTCGACGCCGTACCGTCCGGGCGTGGCCGGCACGCCTACACGGTCTGGGAACCTGTGGGAGTGGTCACCGCCATCTGCGGATTCAATTTCCCGCTGCTGCTGGCTGTACACAAACTGTCCGCGGCGATCGGAGCCGGCTGCCCCGTCCTGCTCAAACCCAGTGACCGGACACCGCTGGCGACCATCGCCCTGGCCGGATACGCCGTCGGCGCGGGGTGGCCACCGGCCGCGATCAGTGTGCTCAACGGTGACGCCGCGGTCGGCAAGGCACTGGTCGAGCACCCCGTGGTCAGGCTCGTATCGTTCACCGGGAGCACCGCGGTCGGCGGCGCGATCGCCGCCGCGGCCGGCGCCCGGCTCAAACGCACCGTCATGGAGCTGGGATCCAACGCCCCGACCATCGTGACCGCCGACGCCGATCTCGACCTCGCCGCCCGGCGCTGCGCGCTCGGCGCGATGGTGTCCTCCGGACAGTCGTGCATCTCCGTCCAGCGGGTTTTCGCCGATCGTTCGATCGCCGCGGACCTGGCCGAGGCGATGGCCGGATATGCGGCGCAGTTGCGGGTCGGTGATCCGTACGACCCGGAAACCGAACTCGGGAACGTGATCTCACCGGAGTCCGCCGCCCGGCTCGGGTCGATGATCGACGATGCGGTCGCCCGGGGTGCCACGCTGCTCACCGGCGGCGTCCGCGACCGGGCGGTGCTGCCGACGGTGCTCTTCGCCCCCTCGGAGGACGCCGAGATCAGTCGTGACGAAGCGTTCGGGCCTGTAGTCGCCGTCTACCCGTTCGATTCGCTCGACGAGGCGATCGACGCCGCCAACCGGCTCGAATTCGGTCTCATGGCAGGCGTTTTCACTACCTCCATCGAGACGGCCACCGCCGTGGCGGACGCACTCGAAGCCGGCGGTGTGCATATCAACGAGTGCTCCAACTTCCGCGCCGACAACATGCCGTACGGCGGGGTGAAAGGCAGTGGATACGGCAAAGAAGGACCCGCCTCGGCGATACGCGAAATGTCGGTCGAGAAGGTTGTCACCTGGCCGCGCTGACCGCGCCGGAGAGAAGGAATCGAAAGTGAATCAGGTCAAATGAAACGATCCGATCCGGTCGACGTGGTCATTGTCGGTGCCGGTCTGGCCGGTGGTATCACGGCCGCCGAACTCACCGCGGCGGGGATGTCCGTTGTCTGTCTCGAACAGGGTGACTGGCCCGACTACGCGAACGCCCGCGCCGATTTCGACGATTACGAGGTAACCGCCGATCTGCACTGGGGTCGCAATCCCAATCAGCGCCGGAGCGCGGCGGACTATCCCGTGGACGACAGCGATTCCGATATCAGCCCGCTGATGTGGAACGGGGTCGGCGGCGGCACGGTGCTGTACTCCGCGAAATGGCATCGGATGACGCCCAGCGATTTCCGGGTCCGCTCCCTCGACGGTGTCGCCGACGACTGGCCGCTGACCTACGAGGACCTCGAACCCTTCTATGTCGAGGCCGAACGCCAGATGGGTGTCTCCGGGCTCGCCGGTAACCCGGCCTATCCGGCCGGTGAGGGTCCGCCCAACCCACCGGTCCCGATCCGCGCCGCCGGACGTCTGATGGCGAATACGCTCAACGATCTCGGCTGGCACTGGTGGCCCGGTTCGAACGCGATCTCCACCCGGGTGTACCGCGATCTCAAACCGTGCCGCCAGCACGGCACCTGTATGTCAGGCTGCCCGGAGGGCGCCAAAGCCTCCACCGATATCACCCATTGGCCGGCGGCCCGCAGCCGCGGCGCGCAGTTGCGCACCGGGGCGCGCGCGACCCGCGTTCTCATGGAGAACGGCCGGGCGGCGGGCGTGGAATACGTCGATCGCGACGGCCGCGTGGATGCTGTCTACGGTCACGCGGTGGTGCTGTGCGCAAACGGCCTCGGCACGCCCCGGCTGCTGCTGATGTCCGCCACCCCCGAGCATCCGGACGGGCTGGCCAATTCCTCCGGCCTCCTGGGCACCCACCTGATGATGCACCCGTTCGGCGCGGTGGCCGGGGTCTTCGACCAGGACCTCGGCACCACCGCCGGATCCTGGGGACAGCAGATCCACAGCATGCAGTTCTACGAGACCGACGAGTCACGCGGTTTCGTGCGCGGCGCCAAATGGGGCCTGCAGCCGACCGGCGGTCCGCTGGGAATCACCCGGTCCTATCCGTGGGCGCAGTCCGATGCCCCGATGTGGTTCGAGGATTTCCACCGGACCCTGCGCAGCCGGCTCGGGCACACACCGATGTGGAGCATCGTCGCCGAGGATCTCCCGGTCGCGGACAACCGCGTGACCCTGTCCGATACCCTCACCGATCCCAGTGGACTGCCCGCACCGAAGATCACCTACCGCACCGACGAGAACTCCCGGGCGATGCTCGACTGGCATACCCGCAAAGCGGCCGAATCGTTCGAGGCCGCGGGTGCCGTGGAGACCATCGTCGGGCCGATGGTCAAGGAGAGCGGCTGGCATCTGATGGGGACCGCGCGGATGGGTACGGATCCGCGTACCTCGGTCACCGACCGCTACGGCCGCACCCACGATATCGACAACCTGTTCGTATTCGATTCGAGCACCTGGGTGACCAGCGGTGGCGTGAACCCGGCCGCCACCCAGGCCGCGCTGGCGCTGTGGAGCAGCAAACATCTGATCGAGACGAAGGGCCGGAACCGATGACCGCGCCGGAACTGACCGATGACGAACGCGAGGCGGCCTACCTGCTCGGTGAGGAACTCATCCCGCCGCAGGGCGACGATCTGTCCGCCGACCAGGCCGGTGTCTCGGCCGAGTTCCTCGACCGCGTGCTCACGCTGCGCCCGGATCTGGTGTCCCCCTTCCGGGAACTGCTACAGCGCTCCCGCGACCACGATCCGCGGGCGTTCTGCGATCACCTCATGGCCGCCGAACCCGCCCGGTTCCAGTTGCTGACGTTCGTCCTCGCCGGCGCGTATCTGATGAGTCCACGGGTCCGTACCCGGCTGAACTACCGAGGTCAGATCGGTGAACCCCAGGACGGGGAACCTCAGCCGGAGTACGCCGAGAGCGGGCTGCTCCGGGCGGTCCGGCAGCGCGGCCCCAGCTATCGACCCACTCCCGACTGAGCAGACGGTATTGCTTATATTGTGAGTCACTGCTCATAATATGAGCCTGCTGTGGCCTGAGTCACGGCGTACTGCCCGCTCGACTGCGGGGACAGCACTCACCCGAGTGCGACTCGATGGGAACAAGCACATGTCAGACCTTGCAACGATGATCAATACGGCCGCGGCGATCCTCGCCGTCGTCGTGCTGATCACCCGGTTCAAATTCAATCCCGCGGTATCGCTGGTGATCGGCGCGGCCTACCTGGGGCTCACCTCCGGGCTGGGAGTCGAGAAAACCGTCGACACGATCACCACCGGTTTCGGCGACATCATGGCCGAGGTCGGCCTGCTGGTCGCATTCGGTGTCCTCATGGGCGCGATGCTGCAGGAAACAGGCGCGATCCAGCGCCTGGTCGGGACACTGATCCGGTTACTGGGCGCCAACCGGATGCCCTATGCGATGTCGCTGACTCTCGCCACCTTCCTGCAGTCGATCTACCTCGACGTGCTCATGGTGATCTCGGCGCCGCTGGCCCGCAGCACCGCCGCGAAGATCGGGAAGAAGGGCACCGCCAAGATGGCGACCGCCCTGGCGATCGGCGGGGAATGTGGCATCGTGCTCACCGTGCCGGGTGTCGGGGCACTGGCGCTGGCCGGCCTGCTGGGCGTACCGCTGGGCAAAATGCTGCTCTTCGGGCTCGTTCTGGTGATCCCGACCGTGGCGATAGCGGTGGCGGTGATGTGTTTCCTGTTCGACCGCGGCTGGTGGAACGAGGAGCGTGACGAACAGCAGGCTCCGCCCGAGGAGACCGCCGGGGACGACGGCGACCTCGATGCCGGGACCGGCGGCGTGGCCACCAAGACCGCGGCCGAGACCCGCACCGAGACTCCGCTGCCCCTGCTGTTCGCGCCGCTGTGCACCGCCCTGGTGCTCATCGCCGTCGGCGCGATCCTGGACGTCGCCGAGATCCACAATCCGATCGTCGAATTCCTCTCGACCCCGGTTATCGCCCTGCTGATCGGACTCGTCGGAACCAGCTTCGTCGGCCGTCACGCGGTCGGTATCGAACGGATCCAGCGATCCATCGCCACCGGTTTCAGCGAGAGCGGTCAGATCCTGATCCTCACCGGTGTCGGCGGTTCGCTCGCGGCCACCATCTCGGCGATCGGTCTCGGTGACATCCTCGGCGAATACTTCACCGCGAGCAGCGCAGCCCCACTGCTGATGGTGTGGGTGATCGCCGCCGTCCTGCACGTCGCGGTCGGTTCGGTGACGATCTCGGCGATCACCGCCGCGGGCATCCTCGCCCCGGTCGCGCCCGCCCTCGGGATCGATCCCGTGCTCATCGCCCTCGCCGCGGGCGCCGGTTCGCTGTTCGCCGTCCACGTCACCAGCAACACCTTCTGGCTCCTGCAGTCGCTGATGGGACAGACCACCCGCGGCACCCTGAAATCCTGCTCGGTCGGTGTCTCGGTCGCCTCGGTGGTGGCGATCCTGCTCATCATGCCGCTGAGCCTGGTCCTCTGACCCCCGCAACGAAAAGGAAGCTATGCGCAACCAGGCAATTCGTCCGCTGGCCGATATCCGCGTCCTGGAACTCGGCAACTACATCGCCGCGCCCACCGCGGGCCGGATGCTCGCCGATTTCGGCGCCGAGGTGATCAAGGTCGAGCGCCCGGTCACCGGTGACGAACTGCGCCGGTGGCGACTGTACGGCGGCGACACCTCCATGCTGTACCGCACGATCAATCGCAATAAGAAGTCCATAGTGCTGGACCTGAAAACCGAGGCCGGGCGCGCGCTCGTACTCGATCTCGTCCGCGAATGCGATGTGCTGCTGGAGAACTTCCGCCCCGGAACGCTGGAGAAATGGGGCCTCGGACCGGAGGAACTACAGCAGGTCAACCCGGACCTGGTGATCACCCGTATCTCGGCGTACGGCCAGACCGGTCCGCAATCCGCGCGACCCGGATTCGCCGCCGTGGCCGAAGCGGTGGGCGGCCTGCGCGAACTGGTCGGCGATCCCGACCGCGCGCCGGTACGCACCGGTGTCTCCATCGGCGATTCCATCGCGGGGATCTATGCCGCGTTCGGCACCGTGATGGCGCTGTTCCAGCGGGCCCGCAGCACCTCCGCGATCCCACTGGAACAGCGCATCATCGATGTCGCGCTCAACGAGTCGATCCTGTCGGTGATGGAATCGCTGGTCCCCGACTACCAGGCCTACGGAGTGGAGCGGAAGCGGGTGGGCGGCCGGATGGAAGGTATCGCGCCGTCCAACGCCTACCCGTGCAGCGACGGTTACAGCATCATCATCGCCGGCAACGGTGACGGGATCTTCCAGCGCTATATGGAGATCATCGGCCGCCCCGACCTGGCGGCCGATCCCGATCTGCGCGAGAATTCCGCGCGCTGGCGCCGCCGCGAGGAACTCGACGCGGCGATCTCCGATTGGACGAGCTGGCACACGCGGGACGAGGCCCTGGAAATCCTCGACGCCGCCGGCGTGCCCTCGGGCCCGATCTATACCGCCGCCGATATCTGCGACGACGACCAGTACGCCGCCCGGAACATGATCCAGCAGTTCACGGTGGATACCGGCGCGGCCGAACCCAGTACCGTCGGTTTCCCGGGCATCGTCCCGGTGATCGGCGGGGCCTCGTTGCCGATCCGTACAATCGGACCCGATCTGGGTGAACACACACGCGAGGTGCTCGCGTCGGTGCTCCACCTCACCGACGACGAAATCGATTCCATCGCAGGCACTTCCGAGACCGAGGTGACGGTATGACCTTCACGTACACGCCGGCCGCGCAACTGCGGGATGTCACACTGCGCGACGGGTTGCAGCTCACCGGGAAACTGCTGTCCACCGAGCGCAAGGTGGAGATCGCGCGCGAACTGCTCGCACTGGGCGTACCGGAACTCGAGATCGGTTCCATGGCCCGGCCGGACCTGGTGCCGCCGCTGGCGAACACCCTCGAGGTGATCGCCGAGCTGACTCCCGAGGAACTCGCCAAATGCTGGGTGTGGGTCGCCACGCCCAGGCATATCGAGAAAGCGGCCGCCGCGGGCGCACGCAATTTCCAGTACTGCTTCTCCGCCTCGGATTCGCACAACAAGGCCAATATCGGACGCACCACCGAGGACAGTGTGGCCGCCATGCCGAAGGCCGTGGAGCTGACCCGGGACTGCGGCGGATCCATCCAGCTCTGTATCGCGACCTCGTTCACCTGTCCCTTCGAGGGAGTTATCGATCCCGGACGGGTGCTGGGAATCGCCACGGACCCGCGTACCGACGGCGCCGCCGATATCGTCATCTGCGATACCCTCGGCCAAGCGGTTCCGGCGCAGGTCCGGCAGCTGATCCAGGCCGTCGATACCACGACCCCGGACCGGCGCATCGTCTACCACGGCCATGACACCTGGGGGCTCGGCGTCGCCAACACCCTGGCCGCGATCGATGCGGGCGCGGGAATGGTCGACGGTTGCCTGGGCGGCCTGGGCGGCTGCCCCTTCGCACCCGGTGCGAGCGGTAACACCGCCAGCGAGGACATTCTGTTCGCCACCCGCCCGGACTGGCTCACCCCGGCCACCCTCGCACGGATGATCGATATGAGTGAGCGGATGCTCGGCGAACTCGGCGAACCCAACCGTTCGAAGGCCGCCCAGGGCGCGCGGTCGGAAGCCCACGCTTTCGAATGGGTGATCGGCGGACAGGCGTGACGGCCACCGACTTCCTCGTCACCACGCCCCTGCCCGACCCCGGAATGCGGCTGCTCGAGTCAGCCGGAAGCGTCACGGTGGCCGGAACCCGGATGTCCCGCGACGAATTGGCGCAGGCCTGCGCCTCCGGCGACTACCGGGTGGTGGTCGCGCAGTTACGGGACGAGTTCGACGCGCCCCTGCTCGACAAGGCCCGGATCAGCGGGATCAGTAATTTCGCGGTCGGCTACAACAACATCGACGTTACGGCGGCCACCGCGAATTCCATCGTCATCGGCAACACCCCCGGTGTGCTCACCGATGCCACCGCCGATATCGCCCTGCTGCTGATACTGGCGGTCGCGCGGCGCGCCGTCGAAGCCGATACGTTCGTACGCGCCGGGAAATTCCACGGCTGGGAACCGGAATTACTGCTGGGGCACGACGTCAGCGGAAAAACCCTCGGCCTGGCCGGATTCGGCCGGATCGCGCGGGCCACCGCCCGGCGGGCCCTTGCGTTCGGGATGACGGTCGAGTTCTGCCCGCGCCCACCCGGTGACCGCGTCGTGAGCGATGAGGAGCTGGGCGAATTCGCCGGCCGCGTACGCCAGGTGCCCTGGCCGGAATTGGTCGCGAACAGCGACTATCTCTCCGTACACGTCCCGCTCAACGCCCACACTCGCCATCTCGTCGATGCCTCCGTGCTGAGCGCGATGAAACGTTCGGCGATCCTGATCAACACCGCGCGCGGGCCGATCGTCGATGAGCAGGCTCTGGTGGCGGCGTTGCGGGAGGGCACGATCGCGGGCGCCGGACTCGATGTCTACGAGGAGGAGCCGCGGCTGGCCCCCGGGCTGGCCGAACTGCCGAATACCGTGCTGCTGCCGCATGTCGGCAGCGCGACGGTCCCGGTGCGCGCCGAGATGGCCCGCCGCTGCGCGGAGAACGCGGTCGCCATGGCGCGCGGCGAACGACCGCCGTACCCGGTCAACCCGGAGGCGCTGGCCCGCTGACGCGCGCGGCGAACGGAACCGCCGGGGCTCAGACCGGGATCCGGCCGCCGAGCGTGCGGGTGAGCTGTTCGGCGTAACCGACGAGCAGGTCCACCCATTCCTCACACCGCTCCCGCGGCATCCGGATGGTCGGGCCGCTGATCGTCAGCGCGGCCGCCACAGTGCCGGCCGCATCGAAGATCGGCGCCGACAGTCCGGACGCCGAATCCTCCCGCTCACCGGCGCTGATCGCGTAACCGTCGGCCTTCGCCTGCGCGATGAGCGCACGCAACTCCGCCGGACTGGTTACCGTTATCTCGGTGAGCGGTTCCAGCGGTGCCGCCAGCACCCGCTCGGCGAGGTCCGGATTCCAGGCCAGCAGAATCCGGCCCGCCGATCCGGCATACAGCGGAATGATCTTTCCCACGTACATATCCCGGCGCAGCGCGTGCCGCGTCTCCGCGATGGCCACACAGACACGGAAACCGTGGTCGGCCCGGAACACACAGGCCGTCTCACCCGTTTCGTCGCGGATTTCGCGCAGTACCGGGTCGACGATCGACAGCAGGTCCAGGCCTTTCACGGCCGTCGCCGCCCAATAACTCATCCGCAGCCCGATCCGGATCTGGTCGCCCGCCCGGTCCAGCAGACCCTGCGCGACCATATTCGTTACCAGCCGCTGCACGGTGGAGGTCGGGAAACCGGTGGCCTGCTGGATCTCCCCCAGCGTCAGTGACGGCCGCGCCAAGGAGAAAGCGTCGAGTATCTCGGTGATCTTCACCAGCACCAGCAGCGGCTGATGGTTCGCGGCCGCCGCACTGTCATCCCTGGACATACGCCGAATCTACGCCGCGCCCGATGCCCGTCGACGCCGGGCCGCCACCGCGAGCCGGCGTCCCGGCGCCCGGCGAACCGAATTACCTGCGGTTACAGGCACAGCCCGCCGAGTTGGAGCCCCGGTCGTGCCGTCACCTCCGTACCGGTCGACACCGGCAGGATATCGGGCAGACCATCGGAATAGGACGCGCTCAGCCCGTTCGTACCGACCGCGCTCGCCGTCCAGGTCAGACTGGCCATGCCATAGGACACGGGTACTTTCCCGAGGAACACATCGCCGTTACCCGGTACACGGTTGAAGAACTGCACGGTGCCGTACTCCACCGGCTTACCGTCGGGCAGGGTTACGGTCGCCTCCAGCCGGACACCGCATCCGGTGGGCACCGTATTCGCCGACGCTGTGGTCGGTTTACCGCTCACCCCGAGTTCGATGATCGGCGCCACCGCCGCGTTAGCCGCGGGCGCGGACAGCAGCGGTACCGCGAGCAGCGCGACCGCACCGGATGCCGCGGTCACCGCAAACCTCCGAAAAGCCTTTGCCATCATGAACTTTCCGCCTCTCCATTATCGGTCGAGCGAATTCGCCGCGTTCATCCTCGCATCAGCGGTGATGCCCGGCGACCGGAACGGAGGCTTCCTCTGATCCCGGAAGAGGGTCCGTCACCGGAGCGGTAGTTCCGCCTGTACCTACAGCGCGATTCCGGCATCGATGACATGGGTGGTGCCGGTGATGTATTTCGCGGCATCGGAGACCAAGAAATGCACCGTATCGGTGATGTCCTCGGCTTCGAGAGTGTTCACCGGCAATCGGTTCATCTTTCCGACGACCTCTTCGAAATCGGCTCGGCCCGGATTCTCCAGATCGGGCCGGAACAGCCGGTAGGTGGACTCGTTGTAGACCATATCCGTGCCCACTGAGCCCGGGTGAACAGTATTGACGCGGATACTGTGCGGCGCCAGTTCCTTGGCCAGCACCTTCATCAGGCTCACCAATCCCGCTTTGGCGGCGGAATAGTGCGCGATGTTCTCGTTGACGACCAGGGCGGCCACCGAACTCGTGATGACCACCGAACCACCGTGCCCGGATTCGACGATATGAGGCACAGAGGCCTTCAACGATTTCCAGACTCCGGTCAGGTTGATATCGATCATCTCCTGCCAGGTGTCCTCGCTCATGGCCAGCGTCGGCGCCGGAGCGGAGATCCCGGCATTGGCGACCACGATATCGAGCCGGCCGAGGGCTTTCACACCTTCGTCGACGGCCGCCGCCAGCGCGGCGTAGTTCCTGACATCGGCGTCGCGGGCGATGATCCGCCGTCCCTCGGCCTCGACCAGGCGCGCCGTCTCGGCCAGATCGCCGGCGGTGGCCAGGGGGTAGGACACACTCTTGGCGGGCGCTGTGGTGTCGACGGCGATGATGTCGGCACCCTCCCGGGCGAATCGCACCGCGTGACTTCTCCCCTGGCCGCGGCCGGCCCCGGTGATGAACGCGACTTTGCCGTCCAGTGTCCCCATTGCCATCTCCGTCACTCGATCCGGCTACCGCCGTAAGAATATGACACGCGGTGCCGAAAATGTGTGGGAACCGGGACGATCAGGCCTCGATCAATTCGCCCTCGGCCTTCTCGCCGGAGTCGGCGTCGTCCGGCGCGCTCGACCGGTTCGGCAACAGGACAGCCGTGACGATCACAACCACCGCCAGGGCGGCCGATACCGCGAACGCCCACTGCATCCCGCCCAGCTGCGCCGATACCGGATCGGCACCGCCGTCTTCCAGCGTGCCGGCCCGGGTCGCCATCACGGTCACCACCAGAGCCGTACCGAGGGCGGCGGCCACCTGCTGCAGCGTGCCCAGCATCGAACTGCCGTGCGAGTAGAGATCCTCCGGCAACGCACCCAGCGCGAGGGTGAACACCGGGGTGAAGGCCGCGGCCAAACCGACCATGAGCAATACATGCAGCGCGAGCAACAGCCAGTACGGTGTGCTGATCGAGATCTGGGTGAAGCCCGCCAGCGCGGCCGTGATCGCGACCGAACCCGGGATAACCAGGACCCGGCCGCCGAAACGGTCGAACAGCCGGCCGATCACCGGGCCGAGCAGACCCATGGCGAGCCCGCCGGGCATCACCAGCAGGCCGGTGAGCAGCGGCGAAAGTTCCCGCAGATTCTGCAGGTACAGCGGCAGCAGCATCATCGAACCGAGCATCGCGAGGAATGCGACCGCCATGAGGACCAGGCCCTTGGCGTAGGTGGCCGACCGCAGGACCCGCAGGTCCAGCAGCGGGGTCCCGTTGCGCTGCAACCACAACTGCCGGGCCACGAACAAGCCGATGAGAACGATACCGGCCACGGTGATCAGCGCCGGGGTCGTGACACTGCCGGCCTCGAACCGGCTGAGTCCGTAGACCAGGCTGCCGAAGCCGAGTGCCGCGAACACCACGCTGAACCAGTCGATCGCACCGGCCTCAGGTTCACCGACATTCTCCAGGCTGCGCAGACCGAACCACGTGACAATCCCCGCGATCGGCAGCACCAGCACGAACAGCCACCGCCAAGACGCCACTTGCAATACCAGGCCGGAGATGACCGGACCCATGGCGGGAGCAACCGAGATGGCGAGCGTGACATTACCCATGACCCTGCCACGATCGTGTTCGGGCACCACCGTCATCAGGGTGGTCATCAGCAGCGGCATCATCACCGCTGTACCGCCCGCCTGGATGATCCGCCCGATGAGCAGCACCGCGAACGACGGGGCGACCGCGGACAGTGCCGTTCCGGCGAGGAAGATCCCCATCGCGAGCGCATAGGCCCGCCGGGTCGTGACCCGCTGCAGGAACCAGCCGGTCACCGGGATAACGGCGGCCATGGTGAGCATAAAGGAGGTGGACACCCACTGCGCGGCCCGTTCGGTGACCTCGAGATCGCCCATCAGCCGCGGAATCGCGTTGATCATGATGGTCTCGTTCAGGATCACCACGAAGGTCGCGAACACCAGCAGCCGGATCACCGCGGGGGTACCCCCACCGTCCCGGCGCACAGAGTTCAGTACGGGCATCGGTTACCTCCGGGTGTCGTGAACGAACTTGCGGGCACCGGGCGGTCGTCGTCGACCGGGCCGGGCCGTATACGAGAGCAGACGGATACGATCCACCCGGCTCATCGGTGAGGCGCCAGTGTTTCTTATAACTACCTGTGAGGTAAATCGATTTTCGGCCGCTCTATTCCCCGCCCGCCGTGGAAACGGCGGCTCAGCGGCGTCCGCGCCTGACGAGCCGACTCCCGGCTGTGAGCGAAGTCATGCCGACGATCAGGAAGGCATCGCCCGCACCTCGGCGCGTTCCGGAGGTCGGTAGCCTTCCTGCGTTCGCAGGACAGTTCCGACAACTGTCGGATGCCGACCCGGGAAAACGGGTGGCGACCGGTCAGCGCGGGCTCGGTGCGCGGAAGTAACTCGGCTCGACGTCGGCCGGTACTTCATCGGCAGCGGTGAACGGCTCCACCCGGGAGCGCAGCTCGATGAGATGCTGGGCGTGAGCCGCCAGCGTCCGGTCTTCCTCGGAGACCGGTGTCCACTGCGGGACCGGACGAGGCTTCCCGCTCTCGTCCACCGCGACCACCACCGCGAGACCGTGCGCCGCCATAGCGGGTTCGTCGGAGACCGTATCCGTCGAGGTCACGTGGACACTGACATGCATGCTGCGCGGCCCGGTGTGGATCAATCGTGCGGTGACCTCGACGATATGGCCGATTACGATGGGCCGATAGAACCGGATCCCCCCGAAGTAGGACGTGATCACCCGGTCCCCGGCCCAATCGGCTCCGCAGACGTAGGCGGCATCGTCGATCCAGCCCATCGTCCGTCCGCCGTGGACCTTGCCACCCCAGTTGATATCCGACGGAGCCGCCAGGAATCGCAAGGTCGCGCTCGGCGCGGTGCCCGCGGCGGTGTAGCTCTGGGCGGCCATGGCGTCCTCGATCTGCTTCCGCACCAGAACCCTGGATTGCGCCTGCCGATGCCACTGCAACGAGAGAGCTGTGGTCGGCTCCCACTGCGGAACCGCCACCGTCTCCCGCTGGTCGTCCACCGCGACGAAAATCGTCAGGCACTGTGCCGACTGCACCGGCTTCTGCCGTGTGGGGTCGCTCGAATAAACGCTGACGAGGATATGCATGCTGGTGCGCCCGGTATGGACCACATTCGCGTGCAGCTCGACGAGTTCCCCGACGGCGATCGGACGGTCCAGGTGGATATTGCCGACATAGGCCGTCACGCAGTAGTGCCCACTCCACTGTGCCGCCGCGGCATAGGCGACCTTATCGATCCATTCGAGGAGCCTGCCGCCGTCGACCGTGCCCGCGATCCCGGCGTCGGCGGGTTTCACCAGGAAACGGTGTATCGCCTCGGACCGTCTACCGGAAACGGCCGGGCTGGGGAGGGAGTCAGAGGTCGTGGCGTTCACAGTCTGCCGATCTGTTCGTCTGGGGAAAAGCGGTTCCGACTCCGTTGTCGCCTGGGAGGATAAGGAATCGCGACGCTACGGGCGAGTAGTGCCCGGCACAGTTCTCAGCCGAGGCCCAGCCGCTGTGCGGCCACCTCCAGATCTTTGTCTCCCCGGCCGGAGAGGCACAGCAGGACGACCGAATCGTCCGGGAGGTCACCGCGTTCGGCCAGGTCCAGGAGATAGCCCACGGCATGGGCGGATTCGAGGGCGGGGATGATCCCTTCGCTGTGACTGAGCATCCGGAGGCCGCGCAGGGCGAGTGCATCGGTCGCGGCCGAGTAGTGCACCCGCCCGATCTCCTTGAGGTGGCTGAGCTCTGGTCCGACTCCCGGATAGTCCAAACCGGCGGCCACACTGTGCGTCACCGCTATCTGTCCGTCGTCGTCCTGCAGGAGATAGCTGAAACTGCCGTCCATCTCGCCCGGCGAACCCGCACTGAGCGAGGCCGCGTGCGCACCGGTTCCGATACCGCTGCCCGCTGCTTCCACACCCACCAACCGCACGTGGGCGTCTCCCGCGAAGGGGTGGAATGTGCCGACAGCGTTACTTCCCCCGCCCACACAGGCCAGTACGTAATCGGGCAGCCGACTCTCCGCGGCCAATATCTGCGCGCGGGCTTCCACGCCGATGATCGTCTGGAAATCGCGCACGATCCGGGGGTAGGGAGCCGGCCCGGCTGCCGTACCGAACAGATAGTGGGTGCTGTCCACATGCGCGACCCAGTCGCGAACGGATTCGCTGATCGCCTCCTTGAGCCGGCGGTTACCCGTTTCCACCGCCCGGACCTCGGCGCCCAGTATCCGCATCCGCACCACATTGTGCCGCTGCCGTTCCATATCGTCGGCGCCCATATAGATGGTGCAGGCCATTTCGAGCATCGCGCAGACAGTAGCCACCGCGACCCCGTGCTGCCCCGCACCGGTTTCGGCGACGATCCGGCGTTTACCCATACGCTTGGCCAGCAGTCCCTGCCCGAGCGCATTGTTGATCTTGTGCGACCCGGTATGCGCCGTATCCTCGCGTTTGAGATAGACCTTCACGCCCGGCACCCCGAGCCGCGCCGCGAAACCCGGCACCTGATGCAGCAGCGTCGGCCGCCCGACCCGGGCGCGCAGCAGCTCGGCCAGTTCACCGACGAATCCCTCGTCCGCACGTGCCCGTTCGTAGGCGTAGTCCAGTTCGATCAGTGCGGCCATGAGACCCTCGGGAACGTATCTGCCGCCGAATCTTCCGAAGCGGCCTCTGTCATCGGGCAGATCCCGGTGGGGATTCGAACTCTGACCCAGCCCGTGACCGATGACCATCCAACACCCGCACTCTCTCGTTCCCGTTACCAGGAGATTCTGTGCCCCGGGCGCGAGCGCCGGGTCACCTCCCGGCAACGGACTAGTTAACAGTACAAAAGGTATCGGCAACTCATTCCCATGAACGGGAATATGCTTGGCGCCACCTCCGGCATACGCTGCGCGCCGCCGCACTTCGGCACGCGGCGACCTTGCTCGTACCGCTCCGCCCGGCGCGACGACCGGCCGTACACGACTCAACTCCCGCCGTCGAGCATGAGGGACACGCGCAGGCAGCCACCAGAAGGTTCCGGATTCGAGGCAGAACCCGTAGGCCAGGGCCGTGCGTGCCAAGCCCCGGTATGGCGACGAGACGACGTGGAAGTCGTCGCCGCCGCGAACGAAGTACGACTCCGAGCGGCGTCTCGCTGCTCGAGGCGGACGGCCGGCCCTCTCAGCGGAAAGGTCAGGTGTTCGATTCCCGATTCACTCCCCCGGCCCCGCCCCGCCAAGACAACCTCTATTGTAGGATTGTCGACAATTCAGCCCAGGGTATTACCGGGCGCCGATAGGGAGGAGCCGTCGCCGTGCTCACCGAAGAGACACTCACCGACGCCGAACGCGCTGCCGTCGAGTCCGTACCCGACGGCCTCTTCATCGGGGGCCGATGGCGCCCGGCCGCGGCCACCATGCCGGTGGTCGATCCGGCCTCCGGGCGACAGCTGCGCACCGTCGCCGACGCCACACCCGAGGAGGGCCTGACCGCACTCGATGCGGCCGCGGCAGCTCAGTCGGCGTGGGCACGGACCCCCGCACGCGAGCGCAGCGATATCCTGATGCGCGCCCATCGCCTGATGCTCGACGAGGCCGATCGCCTCGCGCTGATCGCCACCCTCGAAATGGGCAAACCCCTCGCGGAGGCCCGCGGCGAAGTCACTTATGCCGCCGAGTTCTTCCGCTGGTTCGCCGAGGAAGCCGTACGGCTCGACGGTGGATATATGCCCGCTCCCGGCGGCGGCTCCCGGTTCCTGGTCACCAAACAGCCCGTGGGTCCGAGCTTGCTCATCACGCCCTGGAATTTCCCGATGGCCATGGGGGCCCGCAAGATCGGACCGGCGCTCGCGGCCGGCTGCACCTGTGTCGTGAAACCCGCCGAGCAGACACCGCTGTGCACGCTGGCGCTCGCCGAGATCCTGGAGCGGGCCGGGGCGCCTTCCGGAGTGGTGAACATCGTGACGACCTCGGATCCCGGAGGTCTGATGACCCCGCTGATTCTCGATCCCCGCTCCCGGAAACTGTCCTTCACCGGGTCGACGGCGGTCGGCAAAGTGCTGCTGGAGCAGTGCGCGCGCACCGTGATGCGCACCTCTATGGAATTGGGTGGCAACGCCCCCTTCCTCGTCTTCGAGGATGCCGACCTGGACGCGGCGGTCGACGGCGCGCTGGCCGCGAAAATGCGCAATATCGGGCAGGCGTGCACGGCGGCGAACCGGTTCTTCGTCCACCGTGACGTGGCCACCGATTTCGCCGAGCGGCTCACCGCTCGAATGGCCCAACTGCCGCTGGGGCCCGGCACGGAACCCGGCGTCGTCGTCGGCCCGCTGATCGACACCGACGCGGTCGCGAAGGTCACCGAACTGGTCGCCGACGCCCGCGCCCGCGGTGCCCGAGTCCTGCTGGGCGGCGACCCCGTCGACGGCCCCGGCAACTTCTATCCGGCCACGGTGCTCACCGACGTACCCGACGACGCACTGATCTGCCATACCGAAGTCTTCGGTCCGGTCGCCTGCCTGAGCACCTTCGATACCGAAGACGAAGCGCTCGACCGGGCCAACGACACGCCGTACGGCCTGGTCGGCTACATCTACACCGAGAATCTGCGGCGCGGGCTGCGGGTGAGTGAAGCCCTCGACACCGGCATGGTCGGCTTGAACCAGGGTGTGGTGTCCAATCCCGCCGCACCGTTCGGCGGGGTGAAAGAATCGGGCCTCGGCCGTGAAGGCGGCCTGGTCGGTATCGACGAATTCCTCGAGATCAAATACATCGGAGTGGCCCTGTGAGCTCATATCGGATCGCGACCATCCCCGGCGACGGCATCGGCGTCGACGTGACCGTGGAAGCGGTGAAGGTCCTCGACCGGGTGCTGCCCGGTATCGAATGGACCGAATTCGACTGGTCCTGCGAGAACTATCTGCGGACCGGGTCGATGATGCCCGCGGACGGCCCGGAGCGGCTCGCCGGATTCGATGCGATCCTGCTGGGCGCCGTGGGGTTTCCCGGGGTACCCGACCATATTTCGCTGTGGGGTCTGCTGATCCCGTTGCGCCGGGCCTTCGGGCAGTTCGTCAACCTCCGCCCGGTCCGGCTGCTGCCCGGAACCACCTCGGCCCTGCGCGACCGCGGCGCCGACGATCTCGACCTGCTCATCGTGCGGGAGAACTCGGAGGGCGAATATTCCGAGATCGGCGGCCGGCACAACCCGGGCCGCCCCGACGAATTCGTCCTGCAGGAATCGGTGTTCACCCGGGTCGGCTGCGAACGGATCATCCGCTATGCCTTCGAACGAGCGAGCGAACGCAAGGGCCTGCTGTGTTCGGCGACCAAATCGAACGGCCTGATCCATTCCATGCCGTACTGGGACGAGATCTTCGACGGTATCGCCGCCGAATACCCGGCGGTGCAGACCCGGCAGATGCACGTGGACGCGCTCGCGGCCGAGATCGTGCTGCACCCCGACCGGCTGGACGTGATCGTCGGTTCGAACCTGTTCGGTGACATCCTCTCCGACCTGGCCGCCGCGGTTACCGGCGGACTCGGGCTGGCCCCCTCCGGCAATATCAATCCCGCACGGGACGCACCGTCGATGTTCGAGGCCGTGCACGGCAGCGCACCCGATATCGCCGGCCAGGGCATCGCCAACCCGGTGGCGCAGATCCTCGCCGGCGCCATGCTGCTCGACCATCTCGGTGAACACGTCGCCGCCGCCGCGGTCGACCGGGCGGTCACCGAGGTCCTCGGCAGCGGCGGACCCCGCACCCCCGATCTCGGCGGCACCGCCACCACCGCCGAGGCCGGTACCGAGATCGCCGACCGCGCGTCGGCCCTGATGCCCGCCTGACCACAGGTCCGGGACCGGCACTGTCCACTGCCGGTCCCGGACATGATTCCGGCCTGTCCCCCACCCGACGCCGCCACGACTGGGGAGTTACCGGTACGGCGAGCACGTGAGATACTTCGGGCAGATCGTGCGACCAGTTCATGGGGAGGCCTGTCTGAGCATCGGGATTGCCGCCGCACTCTGCCGGATCACCGACGGCTTGGCCGATCGGGTAGCGGGGGCTGTGGTGACGAACTACCGCGATTTCGTGCACACGACCCGCAGTACGGCACTTTTGTCCAGGTCCGACCGGTTCGGTGCGCACACGATCGAGGAGGGGTACCGGCCCGGCACGTTGGAGATGGCGCAGCGCACCTACCGGCCGAGCACGATGGAGCGGGCGCTGCGGACATTGAGTCCCGAAAAACCGATCCCGATCAGCGAGGGCCTCGGTGCCAGCTTCATCGGCCGCTCCCTCGGCGGTGCGCGCACCGTATACAAGCCCTCCTATCTGGAGAGTTTGATGATGCCCGCGACGGCTTATCCCGCGTGCTATCCACTGCGCTACGGGATCCCTCGTGGTTACGGGCAGCACGCGGCTCGGGAAAATGCCACCTACCGGGTGGACGAGGCCTTGGGTTTCGGCCTCGTGCCACCCACCACGCTCGTCGAGAAGGGGCCCTACGGCCCGGGGTCGAACCAGCAATGGGTCTTGTCGTCCCCTGGTCATGCGAAGGTGGCGTGGCTACGGCGACCGAGTAAAGAGCGAGAAGCCTCGTTTACGAGATGGCAAGAGTCGAAGTCAGAAGAAGAGCGAGCCGCCATCTATGAGGAGTGGCTGCGTCCGAACAAGAAATACCCTGAGGTGCAGCGCGAGCGGATGGCCGTGCTCGACTACGTCATCGGCAACACCGACCGCCATTGGGGCAACTACCGCACCGGCCGCGACGGGGAACTCGTCGCGATCGACCACTCACTGACATTTCCCACAACACCCGATTCCCGTTACGGGATCCGATCCGATTTCGTCAGGGAATTCCACAACAAAGAACTCAGCAAGGAGGTCCTCGACAGCGTCCGCGCTATCGACCCGCACCAGCTGCGGACTGCTCTGCGGGATACCGGCTTGGGCGACGACGCCATCGAAGGAGCACTCGACCGGCTGAGGGAGATAAGCACCCACGGCCGGATCACCGGCGAGAAATGGTCCGGCGAGATCCGGGGCGCCAGGGAGAATCAGGTAGCGAAGTGGATCCTGACGTAAACGTTTCCGGATGGCCCCAGCAGGTGAGTGCCGCCGGGAAGGTGCCGGTACAGTAGGGGCGACCCGAATGCGGCGCCAGGCGATCGCTTCGGCGAACATTTTCACGCCGGCGATCAGAACGCTCATGGCGGTCGTCAGCCGGTCGCGGCTACGTCACGCATCCACCTATATGTGGCCCTCCTGATTGCCCGGTGACATTCTGGGAAGAGCTAGTGTGTGGACGGTCCCGGGCAGGATTCCTTCCTCGCGCTCGATCCGGCCACGCGATCAGGCCACCGGCTCCGCAGTCCCGGAGCCGGCCCATTCGCTCGGAAGGAGAGGCCGCGAGCATGACCAGCGAAAAGCCCGAAATCCTGACCACCGACGCCGGCATTCCGGTCGAAAGTGACGAGCATTCACTGACCGTCGGACCCGACGGACCGATCCTGCTGCAGGACCACTACCTCATCGAACAGATGGCGCAGTTCAACCGGGAACGTATCCCGGAGCGCCAGCCGCACGCCAAGGGCAGCGGTGCGTTCGGCCATTTCGAGGTCACCGGCGATGTCAGCGCCTACACCAAGGCGGCGGTATTCCAGCCCGGCACCAAGACAGAGATGGTCGCCCGGTTCTCGACCGTCGCGGGCGAACGGGGTAGCCCCGACACCTGGCGCGATCCCCGCGGATTCGCCCTGAAGTTCTACACGTCCGAGGGCAATTACGACATGGTCGGCAACAACACGCCGGTCTTCTTCATGCGCGATCCGATGAAGTTCCAGAACTTCATCCGCTCCCAGAAGCGGCGCGCCGACAACAACCTGCGCGACCACGATATGCAGTGGGATTTCTGGACGCTGTCCCCGGAGTCGGCCCATCAGGTGACCTGGTTGATGGGTGATCGCGGTATCCCGAAAACCTGGCGTCATATGAACGGCTACTCCAGCCACACCTATATGTGGGTGAACGCCGCGGGTGAGAAGTTCTGGGTCAAATACCATTTCAAAACCGACCAGGGCATCGAGTTCCTCACCCAGGACGAGGCCGACCGGACCGCCGGTATCGACAGCGACTACCACATGCGGGATCTGTATCAGGCCATCGACCGGGGCGAATATCCCAGCTGGACGCTGTACATGCAGATCATGCCGTTCCGCGACGCCGAAACCTACCGGTTCAACCCGTTCGACCTCACCAAGGTGTGGCCGCACAGCGACTACCCGCTGATCGAGGTCGGGCGGATGACGCTGGACCGCAACCCCACCGATAACCACACCGAGATCGAACAGGCGGCATTCCAGCCCAACAACCTGGTGCCGGGTATCGGTCCGAGCCCCGACAAGATGCTGCTGGCCCGTATCTTCTCCTACGCCGACGCCCACCGGGCCCGGCTGGGCGCGAACTACCAGCAGATACCGGTCAACACACCGCATGTGCCGGTCCGCAGTTACAGCAAGGACGGCGCGATGCGCATCCACCCCGTCGCGGACCCGGTGTACACCCCGAACTCCAAAGGCGGAGTCCGGCCGGACACCGACCGCTACGGCGAACCGGCCGGCTGGCATACCGACGGTGAGATCGTCCGGTCCGCGTACACACTGCACGCCGAGGACGACGACTGGGGCCAGGCGGGCACGATGGTCCGCACGGTCCTCGACGACGCGGCGCGGGAACGCCTGGTGAACAATATCGTCGGCCACCTCCTGGACGGTGTGAGCGAGCCGGTCCTCCAGCGTGCCTTCGAGTACTGGCGCAATGTCGACAAGGAGCTGGGCGACCGGATCGAGAACGGAGTCCGCGCACAGTCCTGATCGACGGTTGTCCGGTGTGGTCGCCGGGGTATACCGGCGGCCACACTCCGGCTCGAATACCAGAAGAACCGCTGGGCGCGGTCCGGAGCGGTCCCCTTCCCGTGGTCTTGCTCCGAACTGCAGCCCCCGCGTGAAGCGCGCTTCACGCGGCTCAGGGCCGCGGTCCCCGAGCGGTTCTTCTGCCTCCGCGGCATAGAGGCTTCTGATCAGTCGGGCACAGGAGCCGACATCCATCACTCCCCTCCCGGTTATGGATGTCCAGCGGCGTCGTATCTGTGTTGCGGCAGAAGCGACGCTATGCCGCATCGCGGAACAGGAGCTATGGAACTTTGTAATATCGACCGTGAAATCTTGTACGGCCGAGGGGTGTTGTGGACGAGCAGTTGGAGGTCACCGGGTTCGAGCCCGACGATTCCGGCCAGGAAGACCTCCCTGGTATGTGGGCCGACCATGTCACAGAGATGCAGGGCGCGTTCACCTTCCACTTCGGAGACACCGATAACTTCACTGCATCGAGCGGGGTCCAACGCTGGCAGAACCGGGTGGTCGCCCAGTTCAGCTCCACAGACATGAAATACGACCGAACTGCGCGGCAAGCAGCTTCCGACGGAGATGCCGGCCAGAGGTTGATCGTCCCGATTCGGGGACATCTGGGCCTGACCGCCGGACGCAATGAGACGGTGGATCTCGCTCCCGGTTCGGTCGGGGTCTTCCGTATGGACTACCCCATGTCCCTCGAACACCGCAGCGGAATCGTCGCCCTCATGGCGACGGTCCCGGACGGTGCGCTGGCGCGTCGTCTCGTAGCCGAGGTACCGCCGATACTGCAACGCGATCAGCCCATGGTGGCGATGCTCGCGTCCCATATCGAGCAAATGAACTCCTTCGCAGACACAATGACAGCTCGCCAGTTCAAGCGCGGCACCGAAATCATGTTCCAGCTCTTCGCATATGCGCTCGACGAGCGGGAATTCGAATTCGATACGAGATCCCCCCTTGCGAAAAGAATCCGCGAGGTCGCATGGGAAAATTCTGATGACGCGGATTTTTCGCTGAACTCCCTGGCTGCCGCTTGTAAGTGCTCGGTCAGCCAGCTGTACAAATCCCTCGAAGGCGATGAGGAAACACCGGCGGAACTATTGCGTAGGTTCAGGTTGGAAAAGGCGTGGGATCGGCTACAGGACGACACCTACCGCAACATGCACGAAGTCGCCACTGCGTCCGGATTCAATCACGTCGCAACCTTCCACCAGGCCTTCGTGAATTACTACAAGACAACTCCCGGCAAGGTACGCGAACAATTGTCGAAAGGCAGCGCCGCGGCGGTCACGCGTCCGCGGCGTCGGCCCGTACGATGACGGCGGTCACATTGAAACCCATGCCGACGTTGACCAGCAACGCGTACTCACCGGGCGACATCAGCCGATTGTCCTGGATGTGCGCCAGGTTGGCGAGCAGGTCGCCGGCACCGAGATGCCCTGTCTCACTGGTCAATTCGAGTGGCCGTGGCAGCCCCTTGGGGAGTGCGGGATAGTAGACCCGGCGTAGCAGGGTGCGCCCCAATCTGCTGAACGCGACCAAACGGATCCCGGGATCATCCGGTTCGAGCCCGGTGGCGCTCAGGACCTCGGCGACAGCGGTTGATATCGCACTCCGCATAGCGGGAACCGCGGCAGGGTTCAGGACCCGTTCCACGGGTTCCGAACCAGATGTTGCCGATGGCTGGGAGAACTGCAATTCGGTGTCCGGCCGCCCCGCCGAGGCCACGGCGTGGACCGTCAACGGGCGCGGGCGCCGGTCCAGTACCGCGGCTGTCGCGCCGTCGCCGAGCATAATGCCCTGACTGCCGTGACGAACCCACCTCGTGTGCGGGTCGTGGTCGAACACGTCGCCGGTCGCCACCAGCGCCGTCCGGTACCGGCCGCTGTTCAGCAATTCGGCGGCCAGTTCGAGCGCGATGGCACCGCCGCCGGATTTCTGCTGGATACCGATCGTCACCGCGTCCTGGCAACCTATCAGCCGCGCCAGCCGGGTATGCGGAATGGGCATGGCGTCACCCTGGTCGTCGAGCCACGCGTAGATCACGAGATCGATATCGGAGGGTTGATGACCACTGCGCCGAAGGGCGTCCAACGCGGCGGGTACGGCGAGATCCGTCACCGGATTCCCGTCGCAGACGGGAATCCGCCGGTAGCCTTCCAGGTCGCATATTTCGGCATCGTCTTCGTCGATACCGCTGCCCCGCGCGGTCTCGCGCCGGTCCGGCAGGCAGGTGGTCGCCCCGGCGATCCCAACCGAAAGCGGCACTCTCGCAAGAGGCTGCGTGGCGGGTTCGGCCTGCCTGGATCCGGTTATCGCAGCGAGTAATCCCATCAGACGTGCGTGCCCGACGATGGTTGCGCGACGATCTGCGCCAGCTCGCCGACGGTCGCCGCCGCGAAAACCGCTTCGTCGTCCAATACGATCCCGAAGTGGTCTTCGATGCGGGTGAGGATCCGCATGAACCGTACCGATTCGATATTGGGCAGCTGCTCGATAACGTCATCGAGCTGCACCGGTGTCTTCAGTTCCTGGGCGAACAGATCGCATACGGCGACGGCGGCTGTTTCGGTGGGGTTTGGCATAGTCGATCCCTCGATCAGTTCGATTGGCGCTGTGGGTCCTGGCGCATGGCCTCGAAGCGGCGGCACGCCAACTCGATCCGGTTGACATAGCGACCGATCCGGTCCTGCGCTCGCCGTCCGGCCGGGCCCAGGTCTGTCCGGTCGAGCAGACGCAGATGACGCACGTATGGGTTGATAACCGAGTCGATATGCATGCGGCTGGTGTAGACGCCGGCCTTCATGAATTGACGCGACAGCGCGGTGAAGTCCGGTATCTGCTGGGCCGGTCCGCCGAAGACGGTGATCACATCGCAGAGCGCGACCATCGCGTCCTCTGGATCGATTTCGAGTGCGGCCTCCACCAGATTCCGGTAGAAGATCATGTGCAGATTCTCGTCGGCTGCCAGCCTGGCCATGATGCGGTCACAGATCGGGTCGCCGCTGAGCATTCCGGTATTGCGGTGAATCACACGGGCCTGTAATTCCGACATGCTGAGCATCATGATGGTGCGCAGCACCCCATCGCCCTCGTGTGCGTTGACGTACCCGTTCGCCATATGCGCCATCCGCGCCCGCTCCAGCGCGATAGGGTCCACCGCCCGGGTGGTATGCAGATAATCCCGTAACACCACGGAATGCCGGGCTTCCTCGGCGCTCCATTGACGTATCCACTCAGCCCAGGCGCCGTGGTTTCCGTACGCGGACAGGAGGGTGAAGAAATAGCTCGGCAGGTTGTCTTCCCCGAGCAGCCCCACGATCAGTGCCGCTCGTGCGGATTCGGACAGCCTGCTCTGACCCGGCTCCCAGGGGTCGCCATCGAGCGGCCCGTCGAAGTTCGAGCCCTCGCTCCACGGGACGAATTGATGGGGGAACCATTCCTTGGTGAGGCTGAGATGCCGGTCCAGGTTCTCGGCGACAACCGGCGCCAAATAGGTCATTATGCCGAGGTCATGCTTTTCCGTCGTGCTTGTCATTATGGCTACTCCTGCAAAACCTGGTCGAGCGTCTACATCCGCACAATTCGCGAATTACCCTGTCGGCGAGTAGGTGTGCCCCCCGTCGGCAAGTCGTGCCGCAGCCGCAAGGCGCTGCCATTTTCCGCTGGTGGAGCGGGTGAGAAAGCCGGGCGAAACCGGATGCACCCGGACTGCGGAAAGATCGAGCTCCGCGGTCACCTGCTTGCGAACCCGATCGATCAATACCGGGTAATCGGTTTCCGGATAGTCGGATTCGACTATCAAGCCGATATATTCCCCGACCCGGCCATCCGCGGCGTGTTCGGTATCGGCGAAAGCTATCGCCCGGCCCCGGTAAACACCCGGCACCGTGCGAGCAACATGTTCGGCGTCGGACGGAAAATAATTGCGGCCGTTCACGATCACCATTTCCTTACGCCGGCCGCCGACGTAGAGCTGCCCCTCGTGCCAGAACCCGAGATCGCCGGTACGCAGCCAGCCACCGTCGAATAGTTCGGCGGTGGATCCGGGATCTCGGTAGTAGCCGGCAGTCACTGCCGCGCCGCGAACCTGGATCTCGCCCAGTTGATCCTCAGCACACTGCGAGCCGTCACCCGCGGTGATGCGCACTTCCAGTCCGACCACGGGGCGCCCGGTGGAGACGAGACCGGTAGCGGCGGGATCCCCAGCGGAAAGCGTACGCACCACACCGCTTTCCGCCAGAGTATTGCGGTCGGCCCACAGGGTGGCCGGTCGGCTGCCCGGCTGCGGGAAGGTGATGGCCAGGGTGGCCTCGGCCATTCCGTAGGCCGGAAACATCACCGACGGACCGACACCCGCCGGCGCGAGCGCGGCGGCGAAGTCGTCGAGCGTTTGCGGTGAGAGCACCTCCCCGCCGTTGATGGCCAGTCGCCATCGGGAAAGGTCGAGTCCCGCGATCAGATCGGGGTTGGCACGGGCCACGCGGGCGATCAGGTCATAGCTGAAATTCGGGCCGGTGGTGATAGTGGCACCGGTATCGGCGAGGACCTGCAGAAACCGCTCCGGCCGCCGGATGAAAGTCTGCGGAGCGACGAGATTGACCTGCATCCCGGAGAGCAGCCCGGACATCATGCCGAAGAGGCCCATATCGTGATAGAGCGGAGTCCACTGCGCCCAGACATCAGCGGCCGTCATCTCTCCTGAGCGCACGATCCCCGTCAGGCCGGCCATGATGTTCGCGTGAGTCAGCAGGACGCCGCGCGGCGCCCGGGTGCTGCCCGATGTGAACTGCACGAACGCGGCACTGTCCGGCCGCAGGGCCGGCAGCGCTCCGGCGCCGGGCGTGCTCTCCGCGACAGTGATGAGCCGCAGCCCCGGACAGACCTTCCGCAGCTCGCTCGCCAGGGACTCGTACTCCGGCCCGGTCACCACGGTCTGCAGTCCGGCCACGTCGACGAGCTGTTTGAGGTGTACGGCTTGCTTTGCCGGGTGGGCCGGAGTCACCGGAAGGACGGTCGCCGCGCTCCCGGCGCGTATGACGCCGAACCACGCGATGAGGAACTCGGGACTCGGCGGAAGCAGAATCCCCACCACACCACCGGGTTCGGAACCGCAAAGCAACCCATGAGCAAAACGCTTCGAGGCCTCTGCCAGCTCGGCTGGGCTGATCCGTTCATCACCGCCCGCTCGGTCGGGGAAGCGGATAACCCGGTCGCCCGAGGCAGCACTCGCGGCGAGGGAATCCAGGGCCTCGCCAAGGGTCGGTGCGGACCAAACTGCTGATAACGTCATCTCATCCTCGCCCGCACCAATTCCGTTGTCCCGTCCGCCGACCGGCAACGGACGGGACAACGTCTGGCCACTTCGCTGTTGATCTACTGAACTGCCCCATGACGACCACCTCGAGCAAGCCGAGCCAGCCCCGTCGCCGCGGCTGGATTCGGATTGATTGGTACGATTGTACCATTATTTGTCCAATAATGTTTGATAACAGTATGTTTCGGGCTCGCGGCGGCCATACCTGCTACTAGAGCTTCGGGGCGGGCGGGAAGACGACCGGCAGCGACGCCAGCGCGCGATGGAACGGACCCGGACGCCAGGTAAGCCGCTCCGCCGGGACCGCCAGCTGGAGTTCCGGCAGGGCGTCCAGCAACTGGTCGATCGCATCGGCCGCGATCAGCATCGCCGACGACTGCGCATGCATCGGACAGGAGTGTGGACCCGCGCCCCAGGCGAGATTCCAGCGGTTGTTGAGATAGTCACCGTTGTTGACCGCCGGATCATTATTACAGGCGGAAATGCTGATGAGCACCGGCTGATCCGGCGGCAGCCAGACATCGTCGATCAATACAGGCTGCCGAGGATAGCTCATGCAGTAATTCGCGAATGGCGGGTCCTTCACCAGGATTTCGTCCAGAGCCGCCCGGGCAGACGGCGGGAAACCTGATTCCGATATGCTGTATCGAGGGTCGGTCAGCATCAGCAGCAGCGCGTTACAAATGAGGTTCTGTGGCGGCTCGATGCCGGCGCCGTAAAGCGTGACCAGCTGGTGGATCAATTCCTCATCGGTGAGCCCGGTCTCATGCTGCAGCAGCCGGGTGGTGACGTCATCGCCGGGTTCGGCGCGCTTCGTCGCGATGAGCTCGAGCATTGTCTCGGCGACCATCGCATTGGCCTTTTCGGCATCGGCATCCGACGATTCGAATATCGCGGCCATCGCCTGCACCATTCGCGCACCGAGGTCGGGGGAACACCCCAGCATGCCGTTGAGCACGCCGAACATCAACGGCAGTGCGTACTGGCCGATTACATCGACCATCCCGTCCTCGCAGAACGAGTTGATGATCGGACGTGCGGTTTTCTCGACGATCACGCGCAGCGCATGCAGATCGACCCCGTCGAGCGCGGAGACGGTCGCCGAGCGATACCGGGTATGGGCCGCTCCGCTGGAACGCACGGCGTTCGGGCGCCACTCCACCATGGGCATGATCGGCGAGTCCGCGGGGGCGGTGGCCTGCCATACCCTGGGATCGGCCGGGAATCGTTCGGGCTCGTTGAGGATCTTGACCGCCGTGTGGTAGCCGAGAACGAGTGTCGCGGGGATGCCCGGCGCGATCTCGACAGGCGCTAGCGTCCCGTAACGCTGACGCATGCGCTTGTACGCCCCTTGGGGATCCGCCGCGAACTGCTCGCTCCAGAGTGGCTCGCGGGGGCCGTCGGAGGTGCTGGCCGGATGGATCGCGAGGTCGGGCGGGGCCTGCTGAGATTGCAACCGAAGATCTCCTTTGGATCTGACTTACTGCATATTCGATGGGGGTCGGCCGAGGAGGTCGCCGGCAGCGTTTCGAGCACTCGGTGGGCGCCTCCAGAGAGGCAGGGGGTGGCGCATGGCGCCTGCCACCGGGCGGTACTGCCGGTCGCGCCCACAGTCCGTGCCAGTATGGCAGCCTGGCTCCGCTTCCTCGGTGGGCGCGGGTACTCGCTGGATTCTGCAGCACGCGAACTCAGCAGTCGCCTGCATTTGCGGCGCCGTAACCGCAGGGTTGCCATGGACCGACCGAGACACGAATTGCATTGTGCCACACACGGGTAGTTCGGTCAGGGCGGTCGGTCGAATACGAATAACCTGGACCCACCAATGGTCTAGGCCACTTACCGGCAAGGCCCTCTCGGGCGCAATCTCGCCACCGGCTCCAATCCCCGGAATGCGGACGATTTCTCGTCGAACATCGAAATCTTCGGACTCCGAGTCGTCAATGACAGTAACCGATGAATCCATTTTGGTCTCTACCAATTTACGGCGAAGTTGCGGTCTATACCGATCGGTCAAGCTTTTATAAGTCGGCCGTACTTCCAACCCGGGCCGAGCGCTACCTCGGCATCGATAGAATCGCGGCCATGGGCTTCTCAGGGGGACGTGCTCCCGATGACAACCGGCTCGACGTGGGAATGCCGCTGTGACAGTGCTCATCGCCCCGGACAGTTTCAAGGGCACTTTCACCGCGGCGGAGGTCGCCGAGACCGTCGGGAAGGGCGTGGAAGAGGCCGGAGGCCGGGCGAACCGGCTTCCCGTCGCCGACGGTGGCGAGGGGACCCTGGATGTACTCATGGTACCGCTCGGTCTGCGCCTGGTGACCGTCGAGGCGCGCAACCCTTGGGGCACAGCCTGTTCCGCGAACTTCGGTATCGCGGACAACGGTATCGCCGTAGTCGAGATCGCCGCGGCCGGTGGGATCACCACACCGCACGACGGCCCACGGGACCCGGTCGCGGCCGATACCTACGGCACCGGCATGGTGATCGCGGCGGCGGTGCGGCGCGGCGCCCGGCGAATCGTGGTCGCGGCCGGGGGTTCGGCAACCACCGACGGTGGCGTCGGGGCCATCTCCGCCATCGCGGACGGTGGCGGACTGCGTGGGGCCGCGATCACCGTGCTCACCGACGTCACCACCCGATATCTCGACGCCGCCCGGGTTTTCGGACCGCAGAAGGGTGCCGATCCGGCCACCGTGGAGCTGCTCACGCGCCGCCTCGCCGAGACGGCGCGCCGCCTGCCGCGGGATCCTTCCGGTGTCGATGCCACCGGTGCGGCCGGCGGATTCTCCGGCGGCATGTGGGCACAGTACGGCGCCGAATTGCGGTCGGGCGCGGAGTATGTGCTGGATACCGCCGGATTCGATGCGGCGGCCGCGCGAGCGGACGCGGTCGTGGTCGGCGAGGGCCGTCTCGACGATCAGACCCGGGCCGGGAAGATCATCTCGGCGATTCTCGCTCGCTCGGGCGATACCCCGGTGTACGCGGTCGTGGGCTCGGTCGGCGCGGACCTCGGCGACTATCGTTCCCGGTTCGCCGAGGTGATCGTGGCCTCCGACGCCGCCGCCATGCATGCGGCCGGCCGGTATATCGGGGAACGGTATCGCTGACGGCCGGCGGTAGCCGCTACCGCCACCGGGCAGAACCGCGCCTCACCGTTCCGGCTGGATACCGGCGAGGCGCCGGCGAACTCAGTTGTCCGGATCGTGCTCCGGTGGGAAACCGCCGGTGGCGACTGGACCCCAGCGCTCGATCGTGATCCGGATCAGCGATTTGTTCTGCCGGGCCATCGCGGCCCGGTATTCGTCCCAGTCCGGATGTTCCCCGGCGATACCCCGGTAGTAGTCCACCAGGCCGTCGAGCGCTTCGGGCATATCGAGCACCTCGGCCCGCCCGTCGACCTGCACGTAGGCCTCGTTGAAATCGTCGGAGAGCACGCAGATCGAGGCCTGGGCGGCACGTCGGATATTGCGGGTCTTGGCGCGGCCGGGATAGGTCGAGACGACGATACGGCCCTGCGGATCGAGGCCGCAGGTCACCGGGGACATCTGCGGTGACCCGTCGGATCGGGTGGTGACGAGCACGCCGCGGTGGCGCGTCCGCAGGAACTCCAGCAGGGCTGCGCGGTCGACGGCGGTGGCACTGGCGATTCGTGGCATGAAGGCCTTTCGGTCCGTGTGCTGCGAAGAACTGCGACCGCAGCATAGCCAGCAACGGGCTGCCCCGCGGTTTACCGCCGGTGCGGCCGGGTAGGGCGCCCGTGACGGTATCGAACATCGTCGAACGAAGGAACGCCCGCACACCGGGCGTGAACGGGCAGAAGGAGGCCGTTATGAGCATTCAGCAGGAAACCGGCCAGTTCACCGGAACCAAGGACAAGGACTACAACCTCATCTGGTTCACCGAGGCATGCCTGAGCAACGCGCTGCGCATGGAGGTCTACAGCCGAGACGCCGAACGCGCCGGCGATTCCGAGATCGCCGAATTCTTCCGGCGCGCACAACACGAGAGCCAGAAGGGCGCCGAGCAGGCCAAGGCCCTGCTCGCTCAGCGACTGAGCTGACTTCGTGCGGCCCGGGGGCATGCCGCCGGACCCGATCCGGCCCGCTGGTTCAACCTCCGCGCAGCGGGTATTCGGGCCGAAACCCCTGGTCCCGAGCTCGACAGGAAGGATACGACCATGGTGGCCGGACACGAGCCGCAACGCAGTGACGAACCGTACGAGCACAGCTTCCCCGACGACACGCGGACGACCCGTTCGCACGCCGGGGAATCGATCGAAGACGCCCGGAACTGGCCGGGGATCATCCTGACGGCGCTCGGAATAGTGCTGGTGGCGCTCACCCTGACCGCCGCCGGTTACGGTTTCGAGGGCTGGGCGATCGTGGCCGGTATCTGCGGCGGCATATGTCTGGTGGCCGGTGTGGCGATCGTGGTGTTCGAGCACCGCCGGATCAAGACGGGAGAAGGCGCGACCCTGCGGGAGCCGCGTGGTCACTGACGACCGGGGTGATCTCGACCATTCGCGGGCGCCCGTACTCGAGGCCCTGCGCGATTACGGGCAGCTGGGCCGCTACGGATTCACCCCGCCCGGGCATCGGCAGGGGCGCGGTGTCGATGAACGCGTTCTGGAGGTGATCGGCCGGGACGCGTTCGGTGCCGATGTACTCGCTGCCCCGGGACTCGACGACCGCCTCTCGCAGGGCGGGTATCTGGCACGAGCGGAAGAACTCATGGCGGATGCGGTCGGCGCGGATCATGCGTTCTTCTCCACCTGCGGGAGTTCCCTGTCGGTCAAAGCCGCGATGATGGCCGTGGCCGGCGGGAGCGGGCAGGGGCTGCTCGTGGCCCGCGACAGTCATAAATCGATCGTGGCGGGATTGATCTTCTCGGGGGTGCTGCCGCGCTGGATAACACCACGCTGGGATACCGGACGCCATATCTCCCATCCCCCGTCACCCGAGCAGGTGCGGCGGGCCTGGGAGCAGTATCCCGACGCCGCCGGTGCCCTGATCGTGAGCCCCAGCCCCTACGGAACCTGCGCCGATATCGAAGGTATCGCCCGGGTATGCCATGAGCGGGGAAAACCGCTCATCGTGGATGAGGCGTGGGGGGCACATCTACCGTTCCACCCGGGCCTGCCGACCTGGGCGATGGATGTCGGCGCGGATGTCTGTGTGGTCAGCGTGCACAAGATGGGCGCCGGTTTCGAACAGGGATCGGTCTTTCATCTGCAGGGCGATCTCGTCGACCCGGTGCGGCTACGGCACTGCGCGGACCTGCTGATGACGACCAGCCCCAGCGTGCTCATGTACGCCGCGCTCGACGGTTGGCGCCGGCAGATGGTGCAGCGGGGGCACGATATGTTCGATTCCGCGCTACACACCGCCGCGCACGCCCGGGCCGAACTGAACCGTATCCACGGGATCCGGGTGATGGAGGAGGAACTGCTCGGGGTGGAGGCCTCGCACGACCTCGACCGGCTGCAAGTACTGATGGATATCTCGGCGACCGGAGTCACGGGGTACGACGCGGAGGCGTGGCTGCGCGAACATCGCCGGATCGACCTGGGGATGAGCGATCATCGCCGAATGCTCGCGACCCTCTCGCTCGCGGACGACGCCGAGACGGCCGGCACCTTGATCGCGGCCGTGCGCGACTGGCGGGCACAGGCACATCCCACGGCGGCGCCGCGGGAGATCCGGTTACCCGAGCCGGGCGAGTTGCAACTGGATACAGCGATGCTGCCGCGCGACGCGTTCTTCGGCCCCACCGAGATGGTGCCGATCGGCGAGGCCGCGGGCCGGATCGCGGCCGAACAGCTCACGCCCTATCCCCCCGGAATACCCGTCGTTGTTCCCGGCGAGCTCCTGGACCCGGGCGTGCTCGAGTATTTGCGCACCGGTCACGAGCACGGAATGAATGTGCCCGACGCGTCGGATCGCCGCCTGCGTTCGGTCCGAGTCGTCGCGGCCTGACGCCGTCAGGTTTCGATCAGGTCACGGCGAGGTACCCTACTCACCGGGACTGGTGGGCGCGGCGCGCTGTCGCCGGCACCCGCCCTATGCTCTCGCCGGCGATGCGCCGCGCCGGCACCCGGTCCGGACGCGGTGAGGCCGCGACAGTCCCGCCGCACCGGACAAATGGAGGTCTGACCCTGGATACGCTGTGGACCTTCGTCGTCGAGCGGCGGCATCAGCTTTTCGTGGATTCGTATCTGCATGTATCGGCCGTGGTGCAATCCCTGCTGATCGCCACGGTGGTGGCGGTGCTGATCGGTGTCCTCGTCTATCGCAGCCCGATCGGCTCCGCGGCCGCGACGGCCGCGGCCGGCACCATCCTCACCGTGCCGTCGTTCGCCCTGCTCGGCCTGCTCATCCCGATCTTCGGGCTGGGTGTCGTGCCGACGGTGACCGCGCTGGTGCTCTACGCGCTGCTGCCGATACTGCGCAATACCCTGGTCGGCCTGTCCGCCGTGGACAGCGCGGTCGTCGACGCCGCGCGCGGGGTCGGGATGAACCGGCTGCGGGTGCTCGCGTCGGTGGAGTTACCGCTGGCCTGGCCGGCGATCCTCACCGGAATGCGCGTCAGCACCCAGCTGATCATGGGCATCCTCGCGCTCGCCGCCTACGCCAAGGGCCCCGGACTGGGCAACCTGATCTTCTCCGGCCTGGCCCGGCTCGGCAGCCCGAACGCCGTACCGCAGGCGCTCACCGGCACGGTGCTCATCGTCGTACTCGCTCTGCTGCTCGACGGGATCTTCCTGCTCGTCGGCCGTTTCACCATCCCGAGGGGGATCCGTGACTGAATCCGATACCGCCACCGGGAACTCGGCGGTCTCCGGTGTCGAGATCGTGCTCGACACTGTCACCAAGCGCTACCCGGGACAGGAGCAGCCGGCCGTCGATTCGGTGTCGATGACGATTCCGGCCGGTGAGATCGTGGTCCTGGTGGGGCCGTCCGGCTGTGGGAAGACCACCACGATGCGGATGATCAACCGGCTCATCGAGCCCACCTCCGGCACGGTCACGATCGACGGACGCGATGCCGCCGGGATGGACCCGGACCGGTTGCGCCGCGGGATCGGGTACTCGATCCAGCAGGCCGGGTTGTTCCCGCATATGACGGTCGCGCGGAATATCGCCACCGTTCCCGGGCTCATCGGCTGGGACCGGAAGCGGATCGCCGCCCGCACCGACGAAATGCTGGAACTGGTGGGTCTGGATCCCGGTACCTACCGGGGGCGCTACCCGCGGCAACTGTCCGGCGGGCAACAGCAGCGAGTCGGGGTGGCGCGCGCGCTCGCCGCCGACCCGCCGGTGCTGCTGATGGACGAGCCGTTCGGCGCCGTCGATCCGATCACCCGCGGCCTGCTCCAGGACGAACTGCTGCGGCTGCAGGCCGACCTCGGCAAAACGATCGTGTTCGTCACCCACGACTTCAACGAGGCGGTGAAACTCGGCGACCGGATCGCGGTACTCGGTGATCACTCGCGCATCCTGCAGTACGACACTCCCGCCGCCATCCTGGCCGACCCGGCCGACGAGACAGTGGCCGGCTTCGTCGGAGCCGACGCCTCCCTCAAACAGCTGACGCTGACCCGTATCCGGGATGTCGAACTCGCCGGCTGCCCCACCGTCTCCGACGACGATTCGCTCGAAACCGCCCGCGCGGCGGTCGGAGACGGTCCGTGGGCACTGGTACTCGACGCCCGCCGCCGTCCGCTGCGCTGGATCTCCCCCGAGCACCTGGCGCACGCGACGTCGGTGCGGACAGCGGGGACCCCGCTGGGCGAAACCCTGTCCATGGCATCGACGCTGCAGGACGGGCTGGAAGCGCTGCTCACCGACCGCAACGCCACGGGCGTGGTCACCGGATCCCGCGGCGAATACGCCGGACTGATCACAATCGACACCCTGGTCGCCCACCTGTCCGCACTGCGCGCCGAACACGGCGGCGAACCGGTTCCGACGGACGCACCGGCATGACGGCCGCGACCACGCAGCCCGCCACCGAAACGGGCACACCGGCGGCGGTACGCCGCGGCGACGGCCTGCGGCTGTTCGTCCAACCCGTTCTCGTCCTGCTGCTCACCGTCGGCGTCCTGGTCTGGGCGCTGCGACGCGACCTCACCACCACCCAGCAGGCCAGCCTGAACGCGAGCAATATCGCCACCGTCACCTGGCAGCACGTGCTCATCACCGCCGCGGTGGTGCTGATCGTGGTCGTGGTCGCGGTCCCGCTGGGCACTCTGCTCACCCGGCCCGGGTACCGCAGGCTGGCGCCGTTCTTCGTCGGAATCGCGAATATCGGTGCTGCCGCGCCCGCGATCGGCCTCATCGTGCTGTTCTATCTCGTCACCCGGACCACGGGGTTCTGGATCGGCGTGGCGCCGATCGCGTTCTATTCGCTGCTGCCGGTGCTGCGCAACACCATTCTCGGTTACCAGCAGGTGGATCCGCTGCTCATCGACGCCGGTCGCGGCCAGGGAATGTCCACGGCGACGGTGCTGCGGCGGATCGAATTCCCGTTGGCCGTGCCCTACATCCTGGCCGGGCTGCGCACCTCGCTCGTCCTGGCCGTGGGCACCGCCACCCTGTCGTTCCTGGTCAGCGCGGGTGGTCTCGGAATTCTCATCGATACGGGATACAAGTTGCGCGATAACGTCACCCTGGTCGTCGGCGCGGTTCTGGCGGTGGCACTGGCACTGCTGGTGGATTGGCTGGGCGCGGTCGCCGAACGCCTGCTCGGACCCCGGGGGCTGGTATGAGTATGCGGCGTCCCGTCCGGGGAGTCGGCTTGCGTCGAATACGGGTGCTCGGCCCGCTGCTGCTCGCGGGTGTACTGCTGCTGGCGGGCTGCGGTCTGCAATCCGGTGGTGCGGTACCGCTGCGGGTGGGTCCCGGCAGTATCCGCCCGGTGCCGGCGTTGCAGGGCGTACCCATCACGGTCGGGTCCAAGGATTTCACCGAACAGCAGATACTCGGCTTCATCATCGAATTCGCGATGGTCGCCGCCGGTGCCGAAGTGCGGGATCTGACCAATATCCAGGGCTCGAACAGTCTGCGTGACGCCCAGCTCAACGGTCAGATCGATATCGCCTACGACTACACCGGTACCGGCTGGGTCAACTACCTCGGCAACGAGAAACCGGTGCCGGACGAACAGGGCCAGTTCGAGGCGGTCCGCGATGCCGACCGCGCCGACCACGGTATGACGTGGGAGGCGATGGCCCCGATGAACAACACCTATGCCATCGCCGTGGCCCGGCGCACCGCCGAACGGACCGGTGTCCGGTCGCTGTCGGATTATGCCGAGCTGGTCGCAAAGGATCCGGCCGCGGCGGCGACCTGCGTCGGCACCGAGTTCAATGTGCGCCAGGACGGATATCCCGGAATGGCACGCGCCTACGGTATCGACGAGAGCCGGGTTCCCAAACGCATCGTGCAGGACGCCGTGGTCTTCCAGGCGACGGCAGACGCCGATCAGTGCTCGTTCGGTTCGGTGGCGGCCACCGACGGCCGGATCCCGGCACTCGACCTGGTGCTGCTGGACGACGATCGCACTTTCTTCCCGAAGTACAATGCTGCGCTGGTGATGAATGCGGCGTTCGCCGACGAGCACCCGGAGATCGTGGCGACCATGGCGCCCATCTCCCGGCTGCTGACCAACGAGTCGATCACGGAACTGAACCGGCAGGTGGATGTCGAGGGCCGCGAACCCGCGGACGTCGCGCGGGACTGGATGGTCGCGAACGGGTTCGTCACCGCGGAGTGAACAACGGGACGAGGAGGCGGCGGATTGGTTGACCCGGACGGCCCGAAGATCCCGTCTCCCGCACCGGCCAGATCGGTGTTGTTCGGATTACCGCCCGCGGGCCGCCGGCTTCCCGGCGCGACCCGGGCCGCCGTCGCCTTCGGCGCGCCCGCGCTGCTCGCGGTTGCACTCGGGCACGAACAACAGGGCCTAATGGCCGCGACCGGCGCACTGGCGGTGATCTTCGGCGAAGGCCAGGTCTACCGGCGCCGCTGGCGGGTGATCAGCGCGGCCGCGCTGTCGCTGGCCGCCGCGGCGTTCGCCGGTGGTTTCACCGGTGAGCTGATCCAAGCGCGGCTCGCCGCGGGCGGATCGCACTGGTGGCAATTGATACTGGTCGTGCTGATGTCGGCGGTCGCGGTGGCCGGCACCTTCGTCAATTCGGCATTGCGCCTGGGGCCGCCGGGCGGGTTCTTCTTCGTTCTCGCCGCCGGGGTCGGCGCGCTGATCACGGGCCACGGGGTGCCACCAGTTCAAGTAGGCCTGTGGACACTCATCGGCGGGGTCAGTGCACTGATCGTCGGAATGTCGGCGGCACTCACCCGCGCCCACGCACCCGAACAGCGGGCGGTGGCCGCGGCGGTCGCCGCGGTCCGCGATTTCGCCGGCCTCGACCGCGGCGCGGGCGATCGCACCGACGCCCGCTACGCGACCGCGATGAAAGTACAGACGGCGTGGGCGCTGCTCGACGATGCCCGGCGACCGGGGTCCGGCGCGGACGAGCTGGTGGACACCCTTGCCGGTGCCCAGCGAGACTTCGCCGAGGCGCTGAACCGGACCGGTAGCGACGACGACGAATCGGATCTGCTGTTCGACACCGGCCGTCCCGCCCCGACACCGCGCCCGTCGCTGCGGTACCGGATGCTGCGGTCGCTGTCGCCGGACAGCCACGCCGCGGTCTCGGCGGTCCGGATCGGGATCGCCGGGCTGCTGGCCGGTGGCGTCACCGTCGCGCTGGAGCTGGGACGCCCCGACTGGGCGGTGCTGACCGTGACGGTGCTGCTGCACCAGGGCCCGGACCGGATACGCGGTACCTATCGGGGCGTGCACCGGATCGGCGGTACCGCGCTGGGATTGGTGTTGTTCACCGGTCTCTACGCCCTGGAGCCGCGGGGCTGGGCCCTGGTGCTGGTGCTGATGGCGTTGCAGTTCGCGATCGAGATATTCGTCGCGCGCAACTACGGGCTGGCGGTCGTGTTCATCACGCCGCTGGCGCTGCTGATGGGTGGCGGCGGACAGTACGGCAATGTACTGCCCGTCGTCCGGGACCGGCTGATCGAGAGCGTGATCGGTGTGCTGATCGGTCTGGCGGCACTGTGGTCGATCGACCGCCGAGCGCACCGGCGGGTGCTGTTGCGCAACGACCAGCGAGTTGTCGAAGCGATCGATCGGATACTGCCGTCGATGGCACTGCTCCCGCACGAGCGTGCGGCGTTACCCGGTGCGCGGCGGGAACTGGAATTCGAACTGATGGGTTCGACCCTCAGCGCGATCGACGCCGCACACAACGAACCCGGCTGGGCCCAGGCGCACTGGACCCGGCATCGGCGTATCCGCCGGCTGGGTCACCGTGTGCTCGCCACCCACGTGTCGGCGGATGCCCCGGCCGACCCCGCCCAACTCGCCGGATGGTCCCGCAGCCTCGCGGAACTGGCGTAACCGGCGACCGAGCCGCGGCGTTCAGGGAACGATCGGCTGTCGCAGGATCGCATCGAGTTCGGCACGGTCGCCGTCGACTGTCAGCCCGGCCTCGTCCGGGGTCATCCGGCCCCACAGCAGCAGTGCCAGTCCCTCGGCGGAACCCGAGACACGCAGCGGCACGTCGTCGATTTCGCTTCCCACCCCACCGAGCACCCATCCGGGAGCGGTTTCGAGATCCGTTACCACCAGCGCGAGCGGGGTGCGCAGCGGCTCCATTCTCCCGGTGCCCACCTGGCGCGGATAGAAGACGGTCACCACCTCGTCCACCGTATCGGCCCATACTTCCGGTACCGCCCGCATGAGGCCGAAGGCCGCCTTGCCCGCGATCGCCGCGCGCAGGTCGTGTCCGTGGACGAGGGTTTCGTGCACCTGCCGGCGATGCCAGAACGAGACCGTCCCGGGGCCCATCGGTTCCGGGTGCGCCAGAATTCGTGCGGTCGCCGTGGGATCCAGTTCGGCCAGGGTTTCCCGTAATTCGGTCGCGTAGGTGGCGTAGTGATCGGCGAGGTCGAACGGGCCCTTCCCGAGACGCGTCGCCTTCTCCGCACGCGCGTTGGCGGCGGCCCAGTGGTGCGTGAATGCGAGATGCTCGACGAGCTCGCGGACAGTCCATACGCCGCAGCCCGGGATGGTGGCCGCCGGGTCGGCGTCGGGAATGGAGGCGAGGAACTCCCCCTGGTACTCGGCGAGGAGAAGCGGAAAGTCCAGGCCGGTGTGCGCGCTCATGACGCAAAACTACCGCCGATCGTCACCCGCGGCACCCATCGATCGGCGCCGGGTGGCATACCTCTCCCCCGCACCGTCGCACCGGCTCCGGCGCGGAACACCTGTCTCGGGTCGCCCGCCTGTACGCCCCGATACGCCTCCGGCGCGGTCCGATAGCCTGCATACATGCTCGCCGACAGTCCGCCGCAGCGGCCATTCAGCAGTATCCGCTGGACAGCGGCACAGCGGCGGACCATGACGGCCGCCCTCGACCTCATCGGGGTGCACGGGGTGAGCGGGACATCCCTGCAGATGATCGCCGACGCGGTGGGGGTCACCAAGGCGGCGGTGTACTACCAGTTCAAGACAAAGGAGGAGATCGTCATCGCGGTCACCGCCCACGAACTGGCCATCCTGGAGGACGCGCTGATCGCCGCCGAGGCGGAACCGGATCTGCCCCGGGCCCGCAAGGTGCTGCTGGACAGCGTTATCGATCTCGCCGTGACCCGGCGGCGCTGGGTGAGCACCTTGACCGGCGATCCGGTGATCGTCCGTATCCTGGCCGAGCACGAGCCGTTCCGGCTGTTCATGAACCGGCTGTACTCGGTTCTGCTCGACGAACGGCACAACGACGATACGCTGACTCGAGTCTCGGCGGCCGTGCTGTCGGCGGCGATCGGCGGCGCCGTGGTCAACCCCCTGGTCACCGATCTCGATGACGAAACCCTGCGCGCGACCCTGATCCAGCTGACCCAGCGAATGCTCGACCTGCCGGACTGAACGCGCCGCGGGCTCACCAGAGATAGATGCCCAGCACCGCGCCCCACAGCACGACGAGCCACGCGTCGGTAGCGATCCGCAGCCAGTGCGGCGCGGTGCGCGCTTCCATGAAGTACCGGATGATCAGCCGCCCTTTGACGGCACCCAGCGCGACGACCAGCACCGTGATCGATGTGCTCGGGGATACCGGCGCTTCGCCGTGCCCCGGCGCCAGCGCCCAGGACAGCAGGGTTATCGCGGACAGCAGGAGCCATACCGCGGTGGTCGCCTGCACGGGAGCGGTTCGGATCACTGCGTTCACCTCAGAACATAGAGAAGGGCGAAGATGACGATCCAGAGCAAATCGACCATATGCCAATAAATCGCACCGGATTCGGCAACCGCGATACGCCGCCGGCGGGGATCACGCAGCTCCCGGACCACTATCCCCAGAATCAGCAGCCCCAGGGCGACGTGGGACAGGTGAATACCGGTCAGCATGTAGTAGAAGGTGAAGAACTCGCCGGAATTCAGGGTGTGGCCCGCGCCCGCCCCGGCCGACCATTCGTAGGCTTTGACGCCGATGAACAGCACACCCAGCGCGGCACCGGAATATATGAGACGCAGCGCTCGGTCGTATGAGCCCGCCCGCATCGCGTGCACGCCGCGCGCGACGAACCACGAGCTGGTCAGCAGGATCAGGGTATTCGCCGTTCCGAGGTCCAGGTTCAGATGCTGTTGCGCGGCCAGGAATTCCCGCGGCGCCATCGCGCGATGCACCATGAAGATCACGAAATACGCGCCGAAGATCAGCAGATCACCGAGCACCATCACCCACATATGACCGTCGCCGGGCAGCGGAAGGCGGGCGGCGACCGGCGGACGCGGTTCGCCCGTTTCCTCGGAGGTGGTGGTGAGGGACCGGTCGGTGTCGGTCATCGCGAACCCCTCTCGCAGGGATGTGATCTCGGTTCGCCCGGCCGGGTCATGGCAGTGGTGGTTCGTCGGCGGGCTGCAGCTGCCCGGCTTTCCGTAGGAAGGTGATGACACACATCAGCCAGAATCCGAAAACGACCGTGCCCATCCAGAAAGATATCGACCCGTTCCAGGCGAAGGGCCCGGCCGTGGAAATGAATACGGGTGTGGCGAGGATTTCGGTGACGATCTGCCAGATCGTCACGTAGCCGAGCCATTTCGGGAATATCTCGTTGCGGTCGTAGAAAATCGACAGCGCGAATCCGAAGTACGCGGTCGTGAAACAGCCGAGTGAGCCCACATACGAGAGCAGGCCGAGATCGTAGAGCAGGGCCAATATTTCGGGGTCTCGGCCGGGGCGGTACACCGCGACCAAGAAGCAGAACGCTACGAGCAGGCAGCCGGGTAGCGCACCGACGGCCATACCGCCCATATATATGTAGGCACCTACCGAACCCACCGACATCCGCTTCATGTGATAGACGACTATGCCGTTGGATACGCCCGCGCCGCCGACGATCAACAGGAGTATCGCGAAACCGATCTGAATGGTGACGGTGTGGGCATCGAAGAAATTCGCGATCTGTTCGGGGCCGGTATCGGGCCGGGGTGGCGGCATCACCCGGGCGAGCAGCACGAAGATGAGCCCGAAAGCAGTGTAGAAGGCCGGCACAATCGCGAAGCAGAGCCAGACATCCTTTTTCCCAGCAGGTTTCGCGGGCCGCTGCGCGTCCTGGCCTGCCGCCCTGTCGAATACGGGTTGCAGAACTCTCATCGCGCCGCGCCCGATTCTCCGGCCTGGCGCCGCAGGGTGTTTCGCAGGACGAAGAACATCACCACGGTGAATACGGCGAACGCGCCGTTTCGCAGCCAGAACGAGATGATGCCGTCCCAGGCCAGAGGCCCGCTGGTGACCACCGCGGCGGCGGTGGCGGGGGCCATCGCCAGCGCTGTACAGACGGCGAAATGGGCTACCCAGCGTGGGACCACCGGACGCGGCCCGCGGTCGAAGTAGACGGCCGCGGCCAGCAGCAGGTTCTGGGCGACCAGAATGCCCACCGGCGCGATGAATACGATCCAGGCCATATCGTTGAGCAGCAGGATCAGTTCGGGGTCGCGTCCGGGCCGGAAGGCCGCGACCAGATAGAAGATATCGGCGAGGGCGAAAATCGTCGCACCGCTCACCGTCGCGGTCAGATAGCAGTACGCGAAGACATGGCTCTGCGTGGCCATCCGTTTCAACTGCGCGACGATCACCATGAAGAACGGGATCAGCATGATTCCACAGAGATTGAACGTGATCATGCTGAATCGGATCAGCGCCTGATTATCGGCATAGAAGGCAGCGACTTGTTCCGCCGGCATTTCGGGGGACATCGGTGGAAAGAATCCCGGAAATGCCACGAAGGCGATCAGCAGGATCACACCCGCTGCCGGCCCGGTCCATACACTGATCGACTGGATCTCCAGATCTGCGGCGGAACCGGTTTCCTCCGCCTCGGCAGGAATCTGCATCGCACCTCGATTCACTCCGGATCGGCCCCGGGCGTACTCCCGAATGCGTCGCTCCGGGCATCACCCCGTCGACCTAGCCGATCGGCTAGGTCGACTGTAAACCGATCATCAGAAATTGTCGATGCCCGTTTGCCGACTTCCGCTGCGAGACAGGCCGCTACCACACAGCACGCCGTTCTGTACCCCGCTTTCGCACAGATCAACTTTTTCTAGCCGATCGGCTAGCACGGGGTATCCGAATCCGTTAGCCTGCCTCCAGCGCCGCTGAGCACAGGCTGATTCACCCAGCGGACGGGCGGAGGTTTCGTGAGCATCGGACCAATCCTCGATAACAACAAGACGCCGGCAGCCGACCAGATATCCGCTTGGTTCCGCGGCTACCTGCAACGCCATCCGGTAGCCGCGCTGGAAACCCTCGGACGCCAAGTTCTCATGGGCCGGCTCGCATTGCGCTACCTGTTCGCCGATCTGGTCACCGGCCGGTTTCCCGTGGGCGAGTTCGTCCACCAAGCGGCCTTCATGGTTCGCACCTCCTGGCTACCCACCGTCGCGGTCGCACTTCCCATCAGCGCGACGCTATCGATCCAATTCGGGCTGCTGGCCGGTCAAGTCGGGGCGACCTCGCTGGCCGGCGCCGCGAGCGGTCTGGCGGTGATCCGGCAATCGGCGCCCATGGTCACCGCGATCCTGCTCGCCGCGGCTGTCGGTTCGGCGATCTGCGCGGATCTCGGCGCGCGCACCATCCGCGACGAGATCGACGCCATGGAAGTCATGGGCGTCTCGGCGCTGCGCCGGCTGGTGGTGCCACGGCTCGCCGCCGGGATCGTCGTCGCCACGGCATTGACCGGTTTGAGCTGTTTCATCGGATTCCTGGCCGGCTACCTGTTCAACGTCTATGTACAGGACGGAACTCCGGGCAGTTTCATGGCGACCTTCTCCTCGTTCGCCACCGCGAGCGATCTGTACCTGGCCATGGTCAAGGCCGTCGTGTTCGGGGTGATCGTGACGGTGATCGCCTGCGAGAAGGGTTTGAGCAGTAAAGGCGGTCCGGGCGGCGTGGCCGACGCCGTGAACGCCACGGTGGTCGCCTCCATCATGTTCCTGATGGTCGTGAACGTCGGGTTCACCGAGATGTACACGATCCTGTTCCCCAGGACGACGCTGTAATGGCCGCGACCTACCAGTTTCCGGGAACCGCGCTACCGCTCGCGGCGATCCGGGCGTGCGGCCGCACGTTCCTCGAGCTCGGCCATATGATCACCTTCTTCGTCCGGGCGGTCCTCTCGATACCGGCGGCGCTGCGCCACTACAACCGCGAATCGATGCGAATCCTCTCGGATGTCACCTGGGGCAACGGATCATTGGTCGTGGGCGGCGGAACCGCCGGGGTCATCATCGTGCTGGGTGCCGCCGCGGGCGCGATCGTCGGTATCGAGGGCTACAGCGCGTTGAAGCTGCTCGGAATGGAACCCGCGACAGGGATGATCGCCGCGACCGCGGCCACCCGCGAACTGGCGCCCATCATGGCCTCCATCGCCTTCGCCGCCCAGGCCGGCTGCCGGTTCACCGCCCAGCTCGGTGCGATGCGGATCGGCGAGGAGATCGACGCACTGCACGCCGTCGCGATCCGGCCGATCCCGTATCTGGTGTCCACCCGGCTGCTGGCGGCGATGATCGCAGTGGTCCCGCTCTATCTGGCCGCGCTCGCCGCCGACTATCTGGCGGTGGAGTTCTTCGTGTGGATCGCCGGCGGAGAATCGTTCGGCACCTACGAGCACTATTTCGACCTGGTACTCGGCGGCACCGATGTACTGTACTCGCTGCTCAAAGCACTGATCTTCGTCATGATCACCACGACGGTGCAGTGCTACTACGGCTATTACGCCGCGGGCGGGCCGCAGGGCGTCGGGGTCGCGGCCGGGCGCGCGATGCGGGCGAGTATCACCGTGATGATCTCGGTGAATCTGCTGATGACCCTGGCGCTGTGGGGTTTCGACGCCGGATCGCGGCTGAGCGGATAGGGGGTAGCGATGCCGAGTGCTTTCGAAGCGGACGACCGGAATCTGGCCGACTGGAAACTGCTGGTGCGGGGTATCGCGTTCGCCCTGGTGGCGGCCGCGCTGGTCGCTGCCGGAATCGCCCGATCACAGGGCGCTTTCGAATCCACGGTCCGGATCACCGCGCTGATGGCGGATGTTGGCGACGGTCTTCCGGTGAAATCGGATGTCAAGTACCGCGGGGTCATCGTCGGCATGGTCACCGAGGTCGCACCCGCGACCGGTGACGGCCCGAACCGGGTCGGGATCGAATTATGGCCGCAGCAGGCGCAGGGTATCCCGGCCACGGTGACGGCCCGCGTCGTACCCAGCAACGTTTTCGCGGTGCCGTCCGTACAACTGGTCGACAACGGCCCGGCCCCCGCACTGCGCGCCGAGGCCGAGATAGCACAGGACCACAGTCTGGCCACCGTCCAGCTACAGACCTCGCTGACGGCCCTGAGCCGGATCGCGGAGGCCGCCGGCCGCTCCGCCACAGACCCGACGGTCGGCATCCTGGCCACGGTTGCGCGCGCCACCAGCGGACGCGGCCCGGAAATGTTGCGGGCCGGGGCGCAACTCGGACGGATCGCGCAGGCACTCAACGAGGTCACCGCACCCGACGGCGGACCCTCGACGATGGATGCCCTCGCCCAGGCGCTGGCGGGTCTGCAGGCCTCGGCGCCGGATCTACTGCAGGCGGTGAACCAGTCGGTCGCGCCGATGCAGATCGTGGCCCAGCAGCGGGGGCAGCTCGCCGCGCTGCTGTCCGGGGGCCTGGTCACCACCACGAGTATCGGAACCGCGCTCACCAACCACACCGGAACACTCACCGATATCACCGGTTCGATGGCGCCCGTCCTCGACGTGCTGGCCCGGGGCAGCCGGAACTTCGTGCAGATGACCACCTCGCAGGCCCGCCTGGCGACGAAATTCAGGACCCAGTTCTGGCGCGCCGATACGCAGAGCGCCACCGGTTCGGTCATTGTCGAACTCACCCCGCACAAGCAGTACACCCGCGCCGATTGTCCCCGCTACGGCAATCTGGCGGGTCCCAGCTGCGCCACCGGCCCGGCCGGTTCCGCGCCGGTGATCCCCGGTGGGTTCACCCCCGCGAGCGCGGACTCCGGCACCGGAGCCGTCGGCGGACCGGATGAGCGTCAGCAGGTCACCGCCGTCCTGGGAAACGAACCGGACAACCTGTCCGCGCTTGTCCTCGGACCGCTGGTACGCGGCAACAACGTGACAGTCACACCGGCTACCGCAGCGGAGGGTCCGCGATGAGTTACCGCAAACCCCTGATCGGACTGTCGATATTCCTGGTCATCGCTCTCGTGCTGACCTGGATGGTCCACCTGACCCTGCAGCGCGGAGTGTCCGGCGAAACCGATTCCTACGCGGCGGTCTTCACCGATGTCTCGGGCCTGCGTTCCGGTGACGATGTGCGGATGGCGGGGGTGAAGGTGGGGCGCGTCGATACGATCGCCGTCGACGGTACACATGCCCGGGTCACCTTCGAGGTCACCCGGGACCAGACGCTGTACGGCAACACTCTCGCCACGGTGACCTACCAGAACCTGATCGGCCAGCGCTATCTCGGCTTGGCGCCCGATGATTCCGGTAGCCCCGAACGTCTCGAACCGGGTTCGGTGATACCGGTCGAGCACACCGAACCTTCCTTCGATATCTCCGGTCTGCTCAACGGTTTCCAGCCCCTGTTCAGCATGCTGGACCCGCAGGACGTCGACAACATCACCGCCGCGCTGGTCCGGGCGCTGCAGGGCGAGGACGGGGCGGTGCTGGCCCTGATCACCCAAACCAGCTCACTCGTGGAATCGTTCGCGGGCCCCGATCAGGTTCTCGGTTCGATCATCGACAACCTCGGCCGGGTGCTGGCCGATCTGGCGCAGCACAGCGGCGAACTGCAGACCACGATCGCGCAGACACGCAAGATCTTCGACGGGCTCCATGCCCGGCGCGATACCTTGCTCACCCAGACCACCGAGATCGCCACGGTCCTGGACCGGGCCGCGCAGGTGGTACAGGGCGCGGCGCCGTCGCTGGCGCAGTTCGTCACCCGCGAACCGGGGTTCGCCCGGCACTTCCTCGACAACAAACAGAAGTTCGGTTATCTGGGGGCGAACCTGCCACCGATGCTGAAATCGCTCTCGCGCATCACCGATGAGGGAGCGTATCTCGATGCCTATATCTGCGATCTCGGATTCAGCATGGTGCCCGGGTTCGACCCGCTGATGGCCCAGATACTCGCGCTCGCGTCGCCCAGCGGGCAAGTGGAACATTCGGCGATCTGCAGGTGATGGGGATGAAACCGGTACTGCGCACAGCGGCCGAACATTCGGCGGCACTATGGGATCGGGCACGGACCCGGTGGCGGCGCCGCGACGGACCTGGCAAGACGGCCGGGCCGCTGCGGCGCGGGATCATCGCGGTCGTTGTGGTCGCGGCGCTTCTCGTCGTCACGGTTTTCATCAACTCCCTCGACCTGGGAAAGACGACGTATCGCGCGCATTTCCAGCAGGCCGCGGGTATCGCCGCCGGCGATTCGGTCACCTACGCCGGGGTCCCGGTGGGCACGGTCAGCGGTACCCGCCTCGACGGTGACCACGTATCCGTCACGATGAAAATCGACGGGTCGATCCGGCTCGGTGCCGATACCCGGGCCGCCATCAAACTCACCACGCTGCTGGGTACGCGGTATGTCGAATTGCAATCCGACGGAACCGGTTCTCTGCCCGATCGGCTGATCCCGCTGGGACGGACCGCCGTGCCCTACGACCTGGAAACCGCGTTGCAGGACGCGACGGCCACCTTCGCCGGTGTCGACGCCGACCAGATCGCCGGGTCGATGACCACCCTGGCACAGCAGTTACGCGGGTTGCCCCCGCTGGTTCCGCAGGCCCTGCGGAATATCGAGACGGTGGCCGGGGTCATCGCGCAGCGCCGCGACCAGATCGGTGCGCTGCTGCAGAGCACCGAACAGGTCACCACCGTCTTGCGGGACCAGCAGGCGGATCTGTCCTCGCTGGTAGGCCAGGGCCGCACCGTGCTCCAGGAGATCACCGCCCGGCAGGCGGCGCTGCGCCGGCTCATGGACGCCACCACCACGCTGGTGCGGGAACTGGAACCGATCGTCGTCGGTGACCGCGGCAAGATCCAGGGCCTGCTCGACGATCTGCGGGAGATGACCACGCTCATCGCGAACAACGACGCTCTGCTCCGCAATATTCTGCAGATCCTGCCGGTGCCCTGGCGTCTGTTCGCCAATGCCACCGGCACCGGGATGGAGCTGTCCGCCAATGCTCCCGACGGTGCGTTCATCGATTCCTTCCTGTGCGCGCTGAGCGGGCGGGCCGCGCAGGTAGGCAAGGCTCCGTACTACGAGGACTGCAAATGAGACGACTCACCCGCCGGATCGCGCTCGCCCTCATCGTGTTCGGTATGGCGTTCACCGGCTGCTCGAGCGCACCCGGCCTGCGCGATTCCGACACCACCATCACCGCCCGATTCGCCAACGCCAACGGTCTCTACACCGGTAACGCGGTTTCGGTCCTGGGTATGCGGGTCGGCGAGATCAGCGAGATCCGGCCGCGGGGCACCGGTGTGGATATCGAACTGACGGTCGACGGTTCGATCCGGCTCCCGGCCGATGTGCTGGCGGTGGCGGTCTCGGATTCGCTGCTGACCGACCGCCGGATCGAACTGAGCCCGGTCTACCGCGGTGGCCCCGAACTGCCGCGCGACGCGGTGCTCGGCGCCGAACGCACCCGGACCCCCGTGGAATTCGACAGCCTGCTGGCCATGGTGCAGAAGCTCGCGGGGTCCCTCGGCGGCGACGGCGCCGGAAACGGGCCGGTCGGCGATCTGCTGGATCTCGGCACCGGTGTCACCGCCGGTCAGGGAGAACAGATGCGCGTCGCGCTCGGCGAACTCTCCCGGGCGATGCAACTCGGCAGCGATCAGGGCGCCGCGACGCGCGACGCGATCACCGCGGTGGTGAACAACCTCGACGCGCTGGTCGCCGTAGCGGCCCGCAACGATACGACATTGCGTGAATTCGGATCCGGGATACATCAGCTGAGCGATTTCCTGGCCACCCAGGGCCTGGGCACCGGCGATACGGGCGCCCGGCTGAACCGGATCGTCACCACGGTCACCGAACTGCTCCAGCAGAACCAGGGAACACTCAGCGGCCTGGCGGGCAACTCGAATACGATCTTCCGCGCGCTGGCCGACTATCAGGGGAACGTCGGCGAATTCCTCGATGTCTTCCCGCTGCTGGTCGACAACGTCTACAACGCCATCGACCAGGACATCGGCGCCCTGCGGGTGACCTTCGATCTGAACCGGTTCCTGCTCGACGGGCAGATGGTGAAGGAAGTATGCAATCTGCTGCACCTCACCGAACTCGGATGCGATACCGGAACCATGCGGGATATGGGACCCGATTTCGGTCTCACCGCGATTCTGCAGGCTTTGGCGGAGGGACAGCCACGATGACAGCGCGCAGATTCACCAGATTCCTCGCGGCGGGGGCGATCGTCGTATGTACGACCGCCGCCACCGGCTGCTCGCTGAGCTTGGACCAACTGCCGCTACCCGCTCCCGGTATGCCGCGCGAGTCCTGGTCGCTCACGGCGACCTTCGCCAATGCGCTCAATCTGCCGACGAAGGCGAAAGTCCGGTTCAACGGTGTCGATATCGGCCTGGTCGAGTCGATGTCGGCCCGCGATTACCACGCGGTGGTCACGATGCGGATCCGGCCCGAAGTGGAACTTCCGGCGGGCACAACGGCCGAACTCCGCTCAGCCACACCGATGGGTGATGTCTTCGTCGCGCTCACCGCTCCCGAGGCCCCGCCCCCGGGCGGCGGACTCCTCCGGGACGGCGCCACCATCCCGATCGAATCCACCTCCGCGGCCGCGACGATCGAGGAAGTCCTCAGCAGATCATCGCTGCTGGTGAACGGCGGAGCGATCAAGAGCCTGACCGAACTCGCCACCGCGGCGGGCGAACATCTCGACGGGCGCGGTGAACGGCTCGCCGATATCCTCGAGCAGACGCGGCAGCTCCTGGAAACCCTCACCTCCCGCTCCGGCCGGATCGAGGCGATACTCGCGAGTTCCGCCGACCTGAGCGCGACGCTGGCCGAACAGCACACCGCCCTGGGCGACGCGGTGGCCGCGGCCGCGCCCGCGGCGCAGGTGGTCGGCGCCGAAACCGATTCGATCATCGAACTCGTCGACCGGATGCACACCGTCACCCAGCAGCTGGCCCGGTTCCCGTCGATCCAGGGCACGAACCAGGGCAGTATGGCGGTCGATATCAACGGACTGGCCGCGGGGCTCGATACCGCGGCAAAGAACCCGCAGGCCGACCTGAACGCCCTCAACAGCGTCCTGTCCATCGTGTTGAAGGTGACCAACGCGTCGTCGGCGCATGCCGAAATCGATGTCGCACAGCTCGCGCTCGGCGCCGTACCCGATCCCAACTTCCCGGGCGATCCGGGCGCCCGGCTGCCGGACGCCACCGACTGGACCGCTTTCGCCGGATCGCTGCAATACATGCTGCAGCGTCTCGGCGGACGACTGAACGGACCACCGCGATGAGTACCCGTGGCGCCCTGGTGGAACGGCCGGCCCGGATCGTGGTCGGGACGGTCGGCCGGGTCCGGCGCTATCGCGCGACGACATCGCTGATCGGGCTGCTGCTCGTCCTCCTGATCGGCACCGGCTATCTCCTGTTCGGCGCGCTCGATATCAATCCCCTCGCCGCGAAATACCAGGTCCGGGTGGAACTGCGGGAATCCGGCGGGCTGCTACCGGGCCAGGACGTCACATTGCGCGGTGTGCGGATCGGGCGGGTCGCCTCGGTCGAGGTGGCCGGTGACAAAGTCGTGGCGGTCGCGTCCATCGACGAGCGGACGAGGATCCCGATGGGCGGCCGGGTGCGTACCGCGGCGCTCTCGGCGGCCGGTGAACAGTACCTGGATTTCCTGCCGGATACCGACAGCGGGCCCTTCCTCGCCCCCGGCGCCGTGGTGACCGCCGACCGGACCTCCAGCCCGGTTCCGCTGTCCACCATGCTCGAAGGTCTGTCGGGCATTCTGGCGCAGGTCGACCCCGGACAATTACGTGCCATCTCCGATGAATTGGGTGTCGGCGAGGCGGGCCCGGACAAGCTCGCGGCCATCATCGACGGTGGATTCTTCATGATCTCCACCCTCGACGGGGTCCTGCCGCAGACGGTGAGCCTGCTGCGCAACAGCCGGGTCCTGCTCACCACGCTCGCCGACTCCGGTGCCGGGCTCCGCGATACCGCCGCCGACCTGTCCGCGACCATGGGCGGTATCGCCGCCATGGGCGGAGGCTTCGAACAACTCGTCGGACGCACCCCCGAAACCCTGGCCGCGATCGACGCCATCATGGCCCAGAACTCACCGACCATGGTGCGGCTACTGGGCGATCTCACCACCGTCGCGCATATGGCGAATTCACGAGTACCGGCGTTCGAGGAGTTCTTCTTCCCGCAACAACGCGCCGGCTCGTCGCTCGACGCCGTCGCCTCGGCCTTCCACGACGGCTCGGTCTGGGCGATGGCGAGTATCTACCCGCGCAAACAATGCGATTACAACGTCCCCCGCCGTCCCGGGACGGTACCGGATTATCCGGAACCGTACCTGTACACCGACTGCACCGACCCGGATCCCGCGCTGCTGCCGCGCGGCGCCCGCAACGCCCCGCGACCGCCGGGTGTCGGCCCGCCGGGGGTGCCACCGGGAGCGGACCCGGCGGCCACCGCCGATCCGACCCCGATCGGCCCGCTCACCATCCCGACCCCCTACGGCGGACCGCACGCGCCGACTTATGTGCCGCCCAACTGAGGAGCCCGCAGTGACCGCAACGGATGAACTCACCTCGGACCCGGAATCCGGAAAGGATACGAAAAGCACGGCCGAACCCGCAGGCACAACCGAAGACCCGGCCGGCGCCGCCGAACCCGGCGCGGATCCCGGCCACTCCCCCGCCGAATCACCGATGCGCAGCAGATCCGTGCGCGCACTCGTCGGAGTCCTGGTCCTCCTGCTGATCGCCACAACGAGTCTCGCCGCCGTTCTGGGCTGGCAATGGAAGGACAGCCGCGATGTCGACCGCGCGGCCACCGCGGCACTGACCGCCGCCCAGCAGTACGCGGTAGCGCTGACCAGCATCGACGCGAAACGGATGGACGCGGACTTCGCCACCCTCGCCGACGGCGCGACGGGGAAGTTCAAGGATATGTACACCCGATCCGCCGAACAGCTCAAACATCTTCTGGCAGAAGCACAATCGGTGAGCAGCGGCCGAGTGGTCGCGTCGAGTGTCCAATCGGCGTCCCGGGACCGGGTGGTGGTTCTGCTGTTCGTCGACGCCCAGATCACCAACACCACCACACCGGAGCCCCGGCTCGACCGCAACCGCATCATCATGACCATGGACCGGGTCGGTGACCGCTGGCTGGCCGGTGAGGTCGAACTCGTCTGACGCGGCGGCTTCAGCCGATCGGCAGCCGCGAGTCCAATAGGAACGGCAGCAGGAAATCCCGCAGCAGGGCCTGTTCCTCGGCCTCGTCCGCGGGCGGGAGGGTCAGCAACGAGACGATGATCCGCACCGCCCACCGGCCCAGCCGCTGTGCCGCCGCGGGCGACAGTTCGGGCCGGAACCGGGTGACGAAGGCGGTGACGAGTGCGTCGATCACCGCCGAGGAATCCGACAGTCGCGCCACGATCCCCGCGTTGGCCGGTTCGAACCACACAGCCAGATGCGGTGTCTTGCGCGTTTCGGCCAGGGTGGCGGTGATCCCGTCCAGCAGACTCTCGGCCGGGTCCGGGCCGTCCAGTCGCTGCTCGCGCCAGACCCGTTCGATCAACTGGGTCGCCTCGCGTCCGGCGAAGGCCACGTACAACGACTGCCGGCTGTCGAAATACCGGTACAGCGTCGCCCGCGAACATCCCGCCGCCTCGGCGATCTCGGCCATCCCGACCGAGCCGGCGCCTTTATCGATGACCAGCGCCCGCACCGCGTCCAGAATGCGCTCCGCGGCCAATTCGGTGCGCCCGGCGGCCAGCCAGTCACCACTCACGGCCACACCATGCCGTCTCCGGGCCCGACTCGCTCACGCCGTGCACCGGAACGGAACACTGGTGGGCCGGCGGACATAAGGACCAGGGGCATAGGTGACGGCGTCGATATCGACCCGATAGTCGGGGAACCGGTCGAGCAGTTCCTCCAGCGCCACCCGCGCCTGCATCCGCGCGGCGGCCGCCCCGAGACAGTGGTGGGGGCCGTGACCGAAAGTCATGATGCGCTGCGGATTGCGGTCGATGTTCAGGTCCGCCGCGTCGGCGCCGAAGGCCTGTTCGTCGCGATTCGCCGAGCCGTACACCAGGAGCACTTTACGGCCCGCCGGAATCGTCCGGCCGTTCAGCTCCACGTCGCGGGTCGTGGTGCGGGCGAGTCCTTGGACCGGCGAGGTGAGGCGAGCGAGTTCCTCGATCGCGACCCGGATCCGTTCGGGATCGGCGGCGAGCGCGGCCCGCTGCTCGGGGTTCTGCTGGAGCAACTGCACGGCACCACCCAGCAGCCCGGTGGTGGTGTCGTTACCACCGGCCACCATGGTCCAGGTGTAGGCCAGGATCTGCACCAGCCCGTCCACATCGGAGTCGTCGGCCGCCATCCCCGCTTGCACCAGCAGCGACACCGTATCGTCGCCGGGGTCCGTGCGCCGCCGCTTGATCAGTTCGGCAAAGTACCCCAGCATCTGCATCGACGCCACCTGCGCGTCCTCCGTGCGCTGGGTACTGGCCGCGACCACGGCATCGGTCCATCCGTCGAACAGCGGCCGGTCCTCCTCCGGGACGCCCAGGTAATAGGCCACCACCATCGTCGGCAGGGGTTTGAACAGGTCGGTCACGATATCGCCGCCGCCCTGCTCCGCCAGCCGGTCCAGCCGTTCCCGCACGAAGCGACGGACCACCGGTTCCACCTCCTCCACCTGGCGCGGGGTGAATCCGCGCGCGACGAGCTTGCGGAAGTCGGTGTGCTGCGGCGGATCCTGCATCACCATCGGCGGATTGGCAGTGAGCCCGATCTGCTCGAGCTCGCCGTACTCGACGGTCAGGCCCTGGCCGGAGGAGAAGATCCCGACGTCCCGGGCGGCCGCGTACACGTTTTCGTGCCGGGTGAGGACCCAGAAGTCGTTCTCCGGATGCGCGGCCGGCACGACCCGGTGCACCGGGTCGTGTTCCCGCAGCCCGGCGTACATCGCCCACGGCGACCGCCACGTCTCCCCCGAGCACAACTCGAAGTGCGCCTCATCCTGATACGTCTGACCCGTCATGTCGTAACGGTAAGACACAATCACTATTTTGTCTAAGGAATGCGCCGGATTCCTTAGACTGCACCCGTCGAACGATCGCGCCGGCGTCGCGTAGGCCCGCCGACCATGAGTGTTGTCCGGTCGATCCTGCTGTTCGCCCTCGCCGCGGAAGCCGAGATCGCCGGCGCCTGGTTGGTGTGGCATGACACCTATCCGTGCAGCAGCCCCCAGGTCGTCGGTCTTGACATAGGGTGCAGTGGCGAGGCTGTTGATTTCGTTGCTCACAACTGCGATCTACAACGCCCTCGCCGCCACCAATGCGTGACAGGCCGCGCAATCCAATTGCCGGACAGCGGCATTCGCCCAAAATGAACGCTCGTGCCCGGGATGTGGGACTACCCGCACGTGCGAGTCAGCGGTCATGGACGAAGGTGCGTCAGCAGTTCATCCGCAGCAGGGTATGGGCGCTCCTGAGGCAGCAGGCGGACAGCAGAGTCGAGGGCGCCGTCGCTGACCAGCGCGTGGATCTCGCGGGTGAGCGGAGTCATGTCGCTGATAGCGACCGTCCATTCGTCCGCGTAGCGTCGTACGGCTTCACCGCAGAGCCCGAGTTGCAGCGAGCGATACGGAAGGGGCCGCAGGTACAGATCACGCTCAGGATCCCACTGGACGCGGGCGGGAGAGCGCTTCAGCTGACGTTGCCAGGTGTTGCGGTCAGGATGCAGCCCGGACTTGTAGCTCGACAGGCACGCATGGCGCAACGCCCACTCGAAGCCGCTGCGCGAGATCTCGACGGCGAGGACGGTCTCCTGATCCGGCTTCATACCCCAGCCGCATCGATACATCATCCACAGGAACGACGGCTTGATCCACGTCATCCGATCCCGCTTCCACGCTGCGGGAAAGCGACCGTCGCGGACAGCAGCCCTGCCGATAGCCGAGGAGTATGCCTGGTAGACGGTGACCGTGGATGCCGTGTGTAACGCGCGGATCCTGTGTTGTGGTTCTTCCATGACGTAGAGCGTGACGCCGAACGACTCGGTTGGCGATCGAATTTCCACCTGAGTACCCACCCATATCCCCCGACCCCTTCTCGATCGCCGCGAGCAGTGACACGCTTCCCGACACCTGCCTCGGGCAGGACGCGCTGTGCATGCTGACCGCTGGACCGGGTGGGGGTAAGACCAGTCTTCTGCGCACGATTCAGGCTCGCTCGGCAGCGCAATGGCTGGCAGGAATCGAAACGCAGCCGCTGGCTCTCACCGTCAACGCCGCGGCGCTGACTCCGCATCGGCCCCTCGCCGCCGCACTCGCCTCGGCGGCGAACGAATCCCTGTCGCGGCTCGGCCTCGAGCGCACACTCGATGAGGAGTTCTTCCGAACAGCGCCACGACCCGGCACCACATGGCTCGTCCTCGTCGATGGAATGGACGAGATCACCGACCCCGAGCTCCGCAGGGAAGTCATCGAATGGATCGTGCAGTGCGTTGATCGCCAACCTGCCGTTCACTCCTTCGTCGTGGCCGGACGACCGATATCCGATACCGAGCGCAAGCTCCTGGGCGCCGTTCCCGAATATCGACTCGAGCAGTTCTCCACCGACGATCTTCACAGCGCAGTCCACGGATGGTTTCGCCAACTCGGCCTCCCTCGGCCCAACACCTCGACGGACACTTTCATTGCAGCGTTGAGCTCTGTTGGGATGTCCAAGCCGGCGCGAACACCGCTGATGACCTCTCTTCTGTGCCAGGTCTATTCGATGAATCCGGACGGTGTGCTACCCGACAGCAGAAATGCGCTCTACTCGCGCTTCGCGGACCTCCTGCACGAGCGAATGCACAGTCGAGGGCCATCCGGATTTCGCACGCAGAGCGAGCACCTGACGCAGCGATTCGGCCCGGCAGTGGCCGAGCATGCCGAATCGCTCCTGAGCGAACTGCTCGATCTCATCGGGCAAATGGCCGCAGCAAACGAATCGCGGCCGGTTGATCCACTGATATACATCCGTCCCGCGAGGCCCGAATACCTTCCCGACCACAGTATCGAGGCTTGGAACACGCTGATTTCGCGCAGCCCGGCAGGCGAGCGCCCACCTGGCATCACACGCAAGGTGTGGACGGACTTTGTTGTATCTGCGCTGGCCAGATGCGGCCTCCTCGTCCGCGAAGGTGACCGGCTCGAGTTCGCACACAAGACCGTGCAGGAATATTGCGCTGCACGATGGGCTATGCGCACCCCACAGGCCTACGAGCGGGAGCTGGACAGGAGCCTTCAACGATGGATTCATAACAGGGGGTTGAATCCCTGGGGCGCGCCGCTGGAGACAGCATCTTATATCAGCTTCCTGATAGAAGCCGACCGATCGGTACTACGCGACATCGCCCACCGGAAGCTGTACGACAGCGTCACACGAGCAAATCTGCATTGCTGTCTGCTCGTCGCAATGATCAACCACTTCGGATCCCTCGAACCCGAAAGTTGGCAACCTGTCATCGATCAAGCGATTCGTTCGACGACTGCCGTCATCGAGGTCGAGGAAGATCCGGCAACGCGGGTCTGGGCGGCAACGATACTCGCCGAACTCGACGAGGCCCCTGGACTTTCTGCGCTGGAATCGCTCGCGAAAGAACCAACCCTGGATCACGAATTCAACGAAGATCCGCACTCACCGGATTTCAGTGGTCGGCTCCAGGCCGCCAGAACGCTGATGCATTTCGATACTCGCCGCGGAGCGGACGCCTTGATGCAACTCGTACTCGACGACGAGGACCTCGACGAGTTGGTGCGGGTGAGAGCTGCGGAAATCCTGTTGGAGAACTCCGACGAACGGGCCGAAGCAGCACTGGGCATGCTCGCCGAGGATAGCCCCTGGTACGACTCTCGATTCGCAGCTATCAACCTGTACTCGAAAATCAATCGCCACATGGCCGCAGAGTATTTGAACAGATTGATCGAGGACTGGCGCTACGACGACCCCGATTCGTGTCAGGACGACGCCTACCTCCTCGTGCAGTGGGGCGACCCCCGCCAGCTGCACTTGGTCGAGGGTTCAGCCGACAAGGACGACATCTGACTGTGGATTTCAGGCGGGCATCCAGGCCCCGCCCTCCAGAGTTCGGCACGGCTGCGGCGCCCCTTCAGCGCAGCGCCGGATCCCGTTCGACCACCCACAGGTAAGAGAAGTCCGGCTTCATCGCGAACGGCTGGCGATCAGCGGAACGGACGGCATCACGCTGATCATTCACCACGCCGAACCGGGCCCCGCAGACGCCGAAGCCGGCGCTCCTGGGCTCGTCCGCACTCACGCCGACCGCGAACACCTCTCCCGTATCCGTCGCCCCACAGGCGGACGATACAGCTGACTGCTCCAGAGACCCGTTGCGGCCGTAGCTAATTGGGAATATTTGATCAGCTGATCCTGTCGAGGACTCCCCGGAGGGTACGGGCGAAGGCCTCCGGCTCGCCCGGGTAGCCGGACTCGGGACCTGTGAAGCCGCCGTGGTGGCTGGGGAACAGAACCGGCTGCAGACCGAGTCGGCCGGCGATCGCCGTCGAGGTTCGGGCGGTGACCGTACCCGTTGACTCCTCGCCGTAGCCGATGACGATCCGGGTCGGTGCCGCGGCGAGAGCGGCGATGTCGGCGCGGTAGCCGACGACCTGCCACGAGCGCTCCGACAGCAGCGGGTCGTCGCGGGCACCGTCGTCCTCGGCCGGTAGCCCGAATGCCGCGGGGTCCGCGGCGGGCGCGGCGAAATAGTCGTCGGTGAATTCGCCCTGCCAGGATGCCATCGCGATGAAGGCCGCCATTCCCGCACCGAAGCCTTTTGCCGCATAGGCCTCGCGATACCCGGCCGCCGCACGTTCGGCCGCCGCGGCATCGGGGAGCACGGCGAGCAGCGGCGGTTCGTGCGCCACCACTGTGCTCACCTCGTCGGGGTGGGCGGTTACGAGCGCGAGCGCGACGATTGCCCCGCCGCTGCTGGCGAAGATATCGACGTGGCCGGAGTGGATACCGCTCGCGCTACCGGCCCGGCGCTCGGTCAGTATTCGAGCTCGGTCCAGGGAATGCGGATGGGGAACGGATGGTCGATGTGGATGCCGTTCTCGTCGGCGGGTGTCCACTCGTCGACCAAGAGGTAGTTGGTCGGGTACAGCGGATGGACATCATCAGGCAGGGATCCGTATCCGGTCTGCAGGGCGTAGGCGCGGACCGCGGCTATCGCACTGCGCGCGGACGCCAGGGTGACCTCCCAGTACCAGGGGATACCGGCGGCCGCATAGCGGCCCTTCTTCGCTTCCATATCCGCCTGCTTGTTCGACGGTGACAGTACTTCGCCGACCAGCAGCGTATCGGCGGCCCGGACATCTCCGAACGGCGAGTCGAGACAGCGGTACACCAGAAAATCCGGTGTCAGGAAATCGGACTTCCCGCTGCTACCGATGAAAACGTTGGTCTCGAGGTTCACGGTCCAGCAGGTCTCGGGGTCTTCCGACATGCTCTTACGCGCACAACGTTCGAATGTGTTCGTCATGCGGCGGGTGAACGTCTGATGCTCGCCCGGACCCCGACGTAGCCACACCACGCGACCGTCCCAGAGCTCGATCTGTTCCGCGATCTCCTCGGGTAGCTGCTCCAGTTCCTCCCAGGTCATGTACTCGGGAAGGTCGGGGCGGTCGATCTCCGGCCAGGACATATGGTCATGATAAGTCACCTGGCCGACGGGTCATTCCGGTCCACCGTGCCATCGATTCCATCCCCGTCCGGCGTATAACCAGGCCTCTCCACTCACTCGGCGGCGGTGCCCTCGCGCCTGCGGCGGTGACGGGGCATAGTTGCAATCGGAGCGAACATAACCATGGACATTCCGGAGCCGGCGACCATAGCTTTGACGGGCCGCAGCGGTGCACGGCCGCGGCAGGCCGGAATGCGTGTGCCCGAAGCTGTTTCGCTGCGCCGTCCGGTGCGATCGGCTGTTACCTCGACCCCATAGGAGTACTCCGCGATGACCGAATCCAACCCGCCGGCCGATCCCAGCGCCGGCTGGAGTTTCGAGACCAAGCAGATCCACGTCGGGCAGGTTCCGGACGACACCACCAACGCCCGGGCGCTGCCGATCTACCAGACGACCTCGTACACCTTCCGCGACACCGCGCACGCGGCGGCACTGTTCGGGCTGGCCGAGCCGGGCAATATCTACACCCGGATCATGAACCCCACCCAGGACGCGGTGGAACAGCGCGTGGCCGCCCTGGAGGGCGGGGTCGCGGCGCTGCTCCTGGCCTCCGGGCAGGCCGCCGAAACGCTCGCCATCCTGAACCTCGCGGGCGCCGGTGATCACATCGTCTCCAGCCCGCGTCTCTACGGCGGCACCTACAACCTCTTCCACTACACACTGCCCAAGCTGGGGATCGAGGTGTCCTTCGTCGACGAACCCGACGATCTCGATCAGTGGCGCGCCGCGATCCGCCCGAATACGAAGGCCTTCTACGGGGAGACGGTGTCCAACCCGCAGAACCATATCTTCGATATCCGCGGTATCGCCGACGTCGCGCACAATGCCGGGATCCCGCTCATCGTCGACAACACTGTCGCGACTCCTTATCTGATCCAGCCCATCGCGCACGGCGCCGATATCGTGGTCCACTCGGCGACGAAGTACCTGGGCGGGCACGGTGCCGCGATCGCCGGTGTGATCGTCGACGGCGGCACCTTCGACTGGACGGTCCGCGCGGGTGACGCGCCCCGGTTCCCCGGATTCACCGAACCGGACCCGAGCTACCACGGCGCCGTATTCGCCGACCTCGGCGCACCCGCGTTCGCCCTCAAGGCACGGGTCCAGTTGCTCCGCGACCTCGGCTCCGCGGTGGCCCCGTTCAACGCCTTCCTGATCAGTCAGGGCCTGGAAACGCTGAGCCTGCGGGTGGAACGGCATGTGCAGAATGCTCAGGCCGTCGCCGAGTTCCTCACCGAACGCCAGGAGGTCACCTCGGTGTCGTATGCGGGTCTGCCCTCCTCACCGTGGTACGAGCGCGGTAAGGAGCTCGCGCCGAAGGGCACCGGCGCGGTGGTCGCGTTCGAACTCGCCGGCGGTGTGGACGCGGGTAAGAAGTTCGTCGACGCGCTGACGCTGCACAGTCACGTCGCCAATATCGGCGATGTGCGCTCGCTGGTCATCCACCCCGCGTCGACCACCCATTCCCAGCTGACGCCCGAAGAGCAGTTGAGTTCCGGGGTCACGCCGGGGCTGGTACGGCTCGCCGTCGGTATCGAGGGGATCGACGATATCCTCGACGATCTGCGTACGGGCTTCGCCGCAGCGGCCGATTAGCCCAGACGACCCGAAGGCCTGCTTCAGAGCCGGATCCGCTCACCGCGGGTCCGGCTCTCGTTTACGCGGACAGCGCTCAGACGGGGACGCAGGGCGTACCCGACGAGTACACGTGTAGTACGCATCGCACAGCCAGAATGATGGCGTCGGCCAGGTCTGCCGGGTTGTAAGCGAACGGGTGCATGAACAGTCCTCCGTCGTGCGGGGCCGGGGCCGGCCGGGCATGTTCCGTGCGTGCTGCGTTCTCTGTAAGGGTGCGCTCTCGATTCCGTTCGCGCGCCGATTCGCCGGACACGGCTCCACATCGACTTCGCGTCCTCTCGTCCCGGGTAGCCACGCGGCCCGCCGGTACGCGGGTCGATCCACCCGTGACCGCGCCGGTTTCCTCGCGGTGCAGAAGCAGCGGAGACTCAGCGGATAGGCCGCGCGCAAGGAAGGCGTCAAGGCAGCCGAGTGGACCGTAAAGAACTCGTCAACGTGCGGTCGGCCGGGAGAAGCGGATCGTAGTTTCGAGCCGGTCGGGCCGCCGGATTGTGCCGGGCCGGGCCGGGTTGTCGGAACGGAGGCGAAGTGTCGAGCCGCAGCGGTGGCATGATGCCGAAGTGACCACGATATCCGACCGAACCCCGGGTGAGCTGCGAATTTATCTGGGCGCCGCCCCCGGGGTCGGGAAGACGTACTCGATGCTGAGTGAGGCACATCGCCGGCTCGGCCGTGGCCAGGATGTGGTGGCCGCGGTGGTCGAGACGCACGGCCGGGCGCAGACCGCGGAACTGCTGGAGGGCATCGAGCAGCTGCCCCGGATCGCGATCTCCTATCGCGGCACCGTCCAGTACGAACTGGATGTGGAGGCGGTGCTCGCGCGCCGGCCCGATCTGGTGCTGGTGGACGAGCTCGCGCACACCAACACACCCGGTAGCCGCAATCACAAGCGGTACCAGGACGTACAGGAGATTCTCGCGGCGGGGATCGACGTGGTGTCCACCGTGAACATCCAGCATCTCGAGGGCCTCAACGATGTGGTCGAGCAGATCACCGGTGTCGTCCAGCGGGAGACCGTGCCCGACGCGGTGGTGCGGGCCGCCGACCAGATCGAACTGGTCGATATCACCCCGGAGGCGCTGCAGCGCCGGATCACCCTCGGCAATGTGTACGCACCCGAGAAAGCCGATGCCGCGCTGGCGCACTACTTCCGGCGCGGCAACCTCACCGCGTTGCGGGAACTCGCGCTGCTGTGGCTGGCCGATCAGGTGGACGCCGCGTTGGCGAAATACCGCGCCGATCACCGGATCACCGCCACCTGGGAGACCCGCGAACGTGTGGTGGTCGCCGTGACGGGTGGCCGGGAGTCGGAAACCCTGGTGCGGCGGGCCGGCCGGATCGCCGCCAAATCCAGTGCCGAGCTGATCGTGGTGCATGTGGTCCGCGGCGACGGACTCACCGGTGTGGCCGCGCCGCAGATGGCGGCGGTACGGGAGCTGGCGGCACATCTCGGCGCCGAACTGCACACCGTCGTCGGCGACGACGTCCCCATCGCCCTGCTCGATTTCGCCCGCATGGTGAACGCCACCCAGCTGGTGCTCGGCACCTCTCGCCGTTCCCGCTGGGCCCGGATGATCGACGAGGGCATCGGCGCCGAGGTGGTGCAGCGCTCCGGTGCGATCGACGTGCATATGGTCACCCATGAGGAGGCCCGCGACCGCCGCCGCCGGCGGCGCCCCAAGCGGCTGCGCCGGCATACGGCGTCGTGGATCGCGGCACTCGCCGTGCCCACGCTCATCGCGGCGTTGATCGCCGCCTGGCTCGACGACCGGCTCGACCTGGTCAGTGAGAGCGCGTTGTTCTTCGTCGCCGTCCTCGCGGTCGCGTTGTTCGGCGGGGTGCTCCCGGCGATCGCGGCGGCGCTGATCGCCGGGATCCTGCTCAATATCCTGTTCGCCGACCCCCGGTACAGCGTCAGCGTTTCCGATCCGAACAGTTTTCTGCCGGCGGTGCTGCTGCTGGTGGTCGCGGTGGCGGTCGCGGTGCTGGTCGATACCGCCGCGCGCCGCGCCGAACAGGCCGGACAGGCGTCGCGGGAGGCCGAACTGCTCACCCTGTTCGCGGGTTCGGTGCTGCGCGGCGCGGATCCGACGGCGCTGCTGGACCGGTTGTGCCAGACCTACGGCCAGCGCGCGGTGAGCCTGCGGCACCGCTCCCGTGGGGCGCTCGCCGAGGTGGGCACGGATCCACCCGCCAGTGCCGATGCGGCCGATACCGCGGTAGAGGTCGGCGACGGCGACTACCGGCTGCTGTTGTCCGGCCCGACCCTGCGAGCCCGGGACAGGCGGGTCTTGGAGGCGGTGGCCGGCCAGGCCGTCGGCCTGGTCCAGCGCCGGGAGCTCACCGAGGAAGCGAACCAGGCGGCGGCCCTCGCCGAGGCCGACCGGTTACGCCGCGATCTGCTCTCGGCGGTGAGCCACGATCTGCGCACCCCGCTGGCGGCGGTGAAGGCGGCGGTCTCGAGCCTGCGCTCCGACGATGTGGAGTTCTCCCCGGAAGACCGGGCCGAACTGCTCGCCACCGTGGAGGAATCGGCCGATCAGCTCACGGCGCTGGTCGGCAATCTGCTCGATTCCTCCCGGCTGGCCGCGGGTGTGGTGCGGCCGCGGCTGCGCCCGGTGTATCTGGACGAGGTCGTGCACCGGTCACTGGTCAGCGTGGGCGTGAGTCCGCGCGGTGCCCGCCGCGGCGCACTCGACCGGGTACGCGTCCGGGTCGGGACCAGCGCGGTCGCGGCCGACCCAGATCTGCTCGAACGGATCCTGGCCAATCTCGTCGACAACGCGTTGCGCTACGGCGCGGAATCGGAGGTGACGATCGATGCCGCGACGGTGGACGGCCGGGCTCTCGTCCGGGTCGTCGATCACGGGCCGGGCCTGCCCGATACCGATCCCGAACGGGTTTTCGACCCGTTCCAGCAGCTCGGCGACCGCGACAACACCAGCGGACTCGGACTGGGACTATCGGTGGTACGCGGTTTCGCCGATGCCCTCGACGGTTCCGTGAGCGCCGCACCCACCCCTGGCGGCGGTCTCACCGTCACCGTCGATCTCGCGACCGCGGCCCACGACGACTCGCTGCCCATGGAGGTATCGCAATGACAGCCCCAGCGCAGCCGGAGCACGGGCCGCGGCAGCCGCATCCCACGGTTCTGGTGGTCGACGACGAACCACAGATCCTGCGGGCGATGCGGATCAATCTCTCGGTACGCGGCTACGACGTGGTGACCGCGTCGACGGGTGCGGGCGCCCTGCGCGCGGCGACCGAACGCAAACCCGATGTCGTGGTCCTCGACCTCGGACTGCCCGATATCGACGGAATCGAGGTCCTCGCGGGATTACGCGGCTGGACCAGCGTGCCGATCATCGTACTGTCCGCCCGCACCGATTCGGCGGACAAGGTGGACGCCCTCGACGCCGGCGCCGACGACTATGTGACCAAACCCTTCGGCATGGACGAGTTCCTGGCCCGTCTGCGGGCCGCGCTACGACGGTCCGCGGCCTCGGCCGATATCGACGAACCGGTGGTCGTCACCGATTCGTTCACGGTGGACCTGGCGGCGAAGAAGGTGGTGAAGGCCGGGGTCGAGGTACATCTGACCCCGACCGAATGGGGCGTGCTGGAGATGCTGGTGCGCAACCGCGGCAAACTCGTGGGCCGGCAGGAGCTGCTGCGCGAGGTGTGGGGTCCGGCCTATCAGGCCGAAACCCATTACCTTCGTGTCTATCTCGCCCAGCTGCGCCGCAAATTGGAGGACGATCCGTCCCATCCCAAACACCTGGTGACCGAGCCGGGGATGGGCCACCGCTTCAAGGAATAGCGGTCAGGGTGTGACGATCGGGAAGCGCGGATCGGGGGTGTCGAGCAGTCCGATGAAGGTCTGCAGCAGACTTTCGTCGCCCTTCATCGTGACCCCCTCGAATCCACCGCCACCCACAGCTTTGAGCAGTTGCGCCTTGGTGAGAGTCAAGGTGAGATCCGCGGGCCCGGTAGCCGGCGCGTCGGCCGTCGGCGTGCGGTGGGTGAGAGCACCATTGGAGAGCCGCAGGCGGTGCACACGGTTCTCGTCGGTCAACTCCCAGTCCATGATGAAATCGGCCGACGCGGCGCGCAGCCCGTCGATCCGGACAGCGAGGGAGTCGACGATCATGTCCAGGGTCAGCGCCGTCATCATCTCGGGACTGCCCGATTTGAGTTCGGCGGGACTCGGGCCCTGCCTCAACTCCTGGGCGCCGACCAGATAGAAGTTTCGCCACGTTCCGTTCTCGGCCCCTTGACCCAGCCGGTCATAGACCTGTGCCAGTTCCTGTTTGGCGCCCTCGTGGTCCGGCTCGGCGAAAACAGCGTGGCACAGCAGGGTCGCCGCGAACCTGAGGTCACCCTGCTCGGCGTATTCGCGGCCCTTCGCGACGATCGCATCGATACCGCCGTAATCGGTGACATACCGCTGGGCCTGGTCGACCGGGGGATGCTCCCACAGATGCGCCGGGTTTCCGTCGTACCAGCCCATATACCGCTGGTAGATCGCCTTGACGTTATGGCTCGTCGAGCCGTAGTAGCCGCGGTTGGCCCAGAGTTTGTCGAGTTCGGGTGGGAATTCGAACTGTTCGGCGATCTCCGGCCCGGTGAAACCCTGATTCGTCAGCCGCAGTGTCTGATCGTGCAGGTAGGCATACATATCCCGCTGGCCCGCCAACCATGCCGTCCAGTTCTCCCGGCCCCAGGTCGGCCAGTGATGTGACGCGAAAGCGACATCGGCTTTATCGCCGAACCGGGCGATGGCCTCGTCGAGATAGTGGGCCCAGACCCGGGAATCACGCACCAGTGCCCCGCGCAGGGTCAGCACATTGTGCATATTGTGGGTCGCGTTCTCCGCCATGCAGAGCGCACGGTGGTCGGGGAACAGGAAGTTCATCTCGGCGGGCGCCTCGGTCCCGGGGGTGAGCTGGAAGACCATCCGGACCCCGTCGATCTCCTCCTCCTGCCCGGTGTGGGTGATATCGACGGTCGGCGGGATCAAGGTGATCGTCCCGGTGGAGGTGGTCATGCCGAGCCCGGCCCCGATCTGTCCGTCGGGTGCCTTGTTCAGAACCGCGCCGTACATGAAGATGGCGCGCCGGTTCATGGCGTTGCCGGCGTACACGTTCTCGCTGACCGCGTGCTCCAGGAACCCGGCGGGAGCCAGAATCGGGATCGGCGGATGGCCTTCGGGTACCACGCCCCTGGCGCCGCCGAAATGGTCGGCGTGGGAGTGCGTGTAGATCATTCCGGTGACCGGCCGGTCACCGCGTTGCGCGCGGTACAGGGCCAGGCCGGCGGCCGCGGTTTCCGCCGACAGCAGCGGGTCGATAACGACGACACCGTCACGGCCTTCGACGAAGGTCATATTCGACAGATCCAGGTTGCGTACCTGGTAGATCCCCTCGGTGACCTCGAAAAGCCCCTGTTTGTTGCAGAGCTGCCCCTGCCGCCACAGGCTGGGGTTCGCGGTCGGCGGGCAGTCGCCGTCGAGGAATTCGTAGGCGCCGATATCCCAGACCACCCGTCCGTCACCGGCCCTCACCACCGGTGGGTCGAGTTCGGCGATGAAGCCCCGTGTCGCATTGCCGAAGTCGGCAGTGTCGTCGAAGTCCACCTGCATGGTCATCGTTACCTCACTCTGCGATATCTCGGCTGACGTTTCGGGCCCGGCGCGGAGGTTCGATCGCCCGCCGGTCACCCGTCCGGTGGTTTCCGGATATCGGGGCCGGGCGCGGGCGTACCGGCTGTTCCGACGCTAGCGGGAGCCGGGCCGTACGGGTATCACCTGCGACGGGTGATTCCCCGCATCGGATTGCCCCGGCAGACGGATGCCGGGATGTGCGCGGCAGCAGTGCGCAACTCATCCGCCGTGGGTGATACCGGTCCGGCGCGAGAACGGCACACTGTCACCGGTACACCGTCGGCACACCGTTCGGAGGACAGGATGACAACCGAGAACGCGCCGAAGCCGGCCCTGCTGTCGCGCATATCGGTGAATCAATGGCTGGCCGCCGTCCTGATCGTGCTGGCCGTGGTGTTCATCGCGCAGAACCGGGACCGGGTGGATATCAATTTCCTGCTCGTCACCGTCACTTCGCCGATGTGGCTGGTCCTGCTGATCATCTTCCTCGTCGGTGCGGTCGCGGGTTTGCTGATCAAGCGCCGGGCGCGACGCTGACCCACTATCCGGAGCCGGGCGGTTCGGCGGTCGCGGCGGTGACGCTGGCATAGACCGGAATGCGGTGGGTCCCGGATTCCGCGGCCGCCAGCGCATCGCCGAACTGCCCGATCGAGCGGGCGATGCGGAAGTCGATACCGCGGTGGGCGAGGCTGTCCCGGAGATCGACCAGCATCGACGCGGCGGTCACATCGATGGCGGGCGAGGTCTCGGCATCCAGCACCACCAACCGGGTGTGCTCCGTGCAGAGTTGCTCGATGCGGTGCCGGACGTGGTCGGCGTTGACGAAGTACAGCCCCGCTTCCACCCGGACCACCAGCAGGCCGGGGCGTTGCGCCAGTCCGGGATGACGGTGCACGTCCAGCCACAGACCGTCGCGGGGTCCGAGTACCGCGATATGCGGTTCGGAACCGCGGTAGACCAGCAGGACGATGGCGACACCGACCCCGATGAGCAGCCCCGGGAGGGTATCGAACAGCAGCACGCCGAGCATGGCGGCGATCGCCGCCAGGAAATCCGCGCGGGCGGCACGTCCGTAGATATTGCCCAGCCATTGCGTCCACACCTGGTAGAGCCTGCGGAGCGCCGCGATATCGACCAGTTCGACAACCGCCGCGATCACCACCGCCGCCAGGGTCGCTTCGGGCAGTTGCTCGAACAGGCCGGTGAGCAGCACCAGGGTGAAAACCGTCAGAACGGCGACCACCAGACCACTCATCTGTGTTTTCGCCCCCGCCGAGCCGTTGACCGCGGTCTTCGACAGACTGCCGTTGACGACCATTCCGGAGAAGAAGCCGGCGCCCAGATTCGACGCGCCCAGCCCGAACAGTTCTCGGTTGGGCTCGATCTCGTAGCCGGCCTTGGCGGCATACGTCTTGGCCGCGCCCAGCCCCTCGGCGAATCCGATCAGCAGTACCCCGACGGCGGGTCCGAGCAGATCGAGATAGTCACCCCAGCTCACGCCCCCGGGCAGGCCCGGAACAGGTAGACCGGAATCGATCGGCCCGACGATATCCACCCCTTTGCCATCCAGATCGAACACCCGCACCGCCAGGATTCCGGCCAGAACCGCGAGCAGCGCGCCCGGAATCAGCGGCAGCCATTTCTTCACGGCGAGCACCAGGACCAGGCTGAGTCCGCCGACCAGCAGCGTGCGCCACTGCGTATCCCCCAGACCCGTCAGCACGCCCCACAGCTGTTCGAAGAAATCGCCCTCGTGTTTCTCGATTCCGAGCAGTTTCGGCACCTGGCCGATGATGATCACCAGCGCCAGCCCGACGATGAATCCCTTGAGTACCGGTTCGGAGATGAAGGAGGCGATGAAGCCGAGGCGCAGGAGTCCGGCCAGCAGGCCGACCACTCCCGTCGCGATGGCGAGCCCGGTGGTGAGGGCGATATACCGTCCGCCGTCGGCCCCGGCCAGCGGTGTTATCAGCGCGGCCGACAGTGCCGCGGTCGCCGACATCGGGCCCACCACCAAGTGCCGGGAGCTGCCGGCCAGCGCGTACAGAATCAGCGACGGGACCGCCGCGTACAACCCGACCACCGGCGGCACACCCGCGATCGTCGCGTACGCCAGCGCCTCCGGGACGAGTACCGCCCATACGGTCAAACCAGCGATGAGGTCCGGCCGCAGCCAGCCGCGCCGATAACCGTGCAGGGAGGGGAACAGTTGCGCGGCGATCGCCCGCACCGGGCTTTCGTGGCCTGCGCCGGAAGGCCGGGTGGGCTCGTCGCTCACAACTCACCGTGCCCTTCGTGGAGTAGGACCATGGACCGGACAAATGCGGACCTGCGGTCCGGCATCGGTGCCGGATACGACGCGACGAGTCCGTGTCAGGTGGGCGTTCGCCAGGTGGCGATGGCCCAGATCGCCACGACGCTGAGGGCGATGATCACGGTCGACCACCACGGGTAGTGGGGCAACCAGAGGAAATTCGCGACAATACACAGCGCCGCGAAACCGATTGCCATCAGCCGGCCCCATATCGAACCCGTGATCAGGCCCACCGCGGCGAGAATCAACGCGGCGCCGATGCCGATATGGATCCAGCCCCACGTCGTGATGTCCATCTGGTAGATGTAGGCGCCGCCGAGCATGAACAAATCGTCCCGGACGACCGCGGCGATCCCCTCCAACAGCGATAGCGCGCCGACGGTCAGCATCAGGACCGCCGCGGCGATCGAGGTACCCGCGGCCAATCCCTGGGCCAGCGGGGGACCCTCGGGAGCCACGGGGACGTAGTGCGGTGCAGTGGTCATCTCCGCTCCTTCCGGGCGCCGTCCTACGACGACTGTCGCCGTTGCCCGGCCGGTTCCGCTTCACCCCGGGTGGGTGAACCGGTATCGGCTCACCGACGTCCGGCCCGGGATCCGTCGGGCGCCGGAGGCCCGCCCCCGGGAGTGCTCCCGCCGATGAGGACGTCCATCCACCTGGTCGACGGGTCCATATCGAACAGCAGCGCCTTGGCCAGCAGGGTGAGCGGTATGGCCAGCAGCGCACCCAGCGCGCCCAACACCCAGGACCAGAACACCAGCGACAGGAACGTGATCGTGACACTGAGCCCCACCGCGTCGCCGACGTATTTGGGCTGGATCACCGATTGCACCACGACGTTGAACACGCAGTAGAGCACGATCACCCAGATCATTTTCGTCACGCCGCTGTCCAGCAACGCCAGCAGCGCGGGCGGCACCAATCCGATGACGAAGCCGATATTGGGGATGTAGTTGGTGATGAAGGACAGCAGCGCCCACAGCAGCGGAAACGGTACTGCCAGCAGTCCCAGCGCCACACCGTCGAGGACCGCCACGATGAGACCGAACACCGTCGACACGATCAGGTACTTGCGGGTACCGGCGGTGAACGAGCCCAGTGCCTGCGCGATATCGGGCCGCATACCGCGCAGCACATCCATCCGGCGCCCGATACTCATTCCGTCGAACACCATGAACAGCAGCAGCGTGACCACGAAGACCAGGTTGGAGAAGGCACCGGCCAGCCCGCGCAGCAGATCTTCGAGCACCTCGACCAACTTGCCGAGATCGAATCCGCTCAGCGCGTGGTCGATCCGTTCCTGGTCGATATCGAATCGCGCCAGCAGATTCTGGACCTGATCCAGCAGATCCCCGAAACGGTCGGAGTAGTCCGGCAGCGAGGTCGCCAGCTGAGCAGCCGAAACAGCCATCGCCGCGACCAGTCCGAGCAGGATCAGATACACCACCACCAGCGCCGCGAGCATCCCCAGCCAGGCCGGACGGCCCCGGCGCTGCATCCACTGCTGGATCGGCTGCACCGCGATCGTGAGCATCAGCGCCAGGAACACCGGGCCCAGCACCCCGGCGAAAGCTTTCGCCCCGGTGACGGCCACCACGGTGGCGGCCGCGACGAGCAGGACGATCAGACCCCGCGGGATCGCCCACTGCGCGGACCGGCCGCCCCCCGCCGCGGGTTGCGGCGCCTCCGGGGGCGGTGCGGTCACGAGATGGCCTTGGCCTTGAGCCGCTCGAACTCCCCTTCGGTGATCGTGCCGTCGGCCAGCAGCCGTTTCGCCTCGGCGATCTGCGCCGCCGGATTCGTGCCCGCCGAACGCTGGATGTATTCCTTCTCCGCGGCCTGCACCTGCTGCGCCTCGGCCATCGACCGCTCCGTCATCCCCTTACCCCGGACGATCAGGTAGACCAGCGAGGCCAGTAGCGGCAGCACGATCAGCAGCACAACCCACAGCGCCTTGATCCATCCCGACGTCTCCCGGTCCCGGAAGAGGTCGCCGATGATGTAGAAGAGCAGCAGCAGGTACGCGATGAACGCGAAGCTCACGACAACCAGCCAGATCGCTTCCCAGAACGACACGGTCCACCTCGCTTACGTCGGATACAGCGGTCCCCGGAGCGGGGATCCGTTTCACGCTATGGCGGGCAGGTAGCCCGCCGACTCACCCGATACGGATGAATATTCTCGGATACGCGCTGGTAACAGGTTGGTTCACGTCCCGCTGAGGGTGCCCTCAACTCGGGTAGGCTCCGGCCGAGTGAGTGCTAGTGCTGTTTCGGAAATCTTCTTCGGGAGGCACCGTGACCACTTCGCCAACACTGGATCCGACGGGCCGCCCGATATCGCGAGCTCGGTCACAGTCACATATCCCGGTGTTCCCCTTCGCCCCGGTATCCCGGCCGCGATTGCATACCGCTCTGGACGCTGTGGTCGACAACCACAACGGTGGTGTCCTGCTGGTCTGTGGTCCGGTGGGAGTCGGCAAAACCGTGGCCGTGGCGGACTGGGCGGCAACATATCTGCCGCGTTCGCATCCGGATACCCGGACCGCCTGGCTCACCGTCCGGGAGCAGACCGCGCTGTGGCCCGAACTGCGCTCCCGGCTGCGCGTGCACGCCGCCGGGACAGGGCAACCGGCCGCCGGTGTCGGTGAGGCCGACGCGATCCTCACGGCGCTGGCCGGCAGCGCCGAACCGACCGTGGTGGTGATCGATGACGCCCACCTCATCACCGACCCGCTCGCCCTGGCCGGGCTCGAATACTTCCTGCAGAACGCGCCGCCGACGGTGACCACCGTGCTGTGCGCCCGCTTCGATCCGCCGATCCGCTGGCATCTACTCCAACTGCATTCCCGGCTTACCCGCTGGAGTGCCCCCGATCTCGCGCTGTCGCCGGAGGAGGCGACCCGGCTCTGCGACGGGCACGAATGCGCACTGGACCAGCAGGGACTGCGCGCCTTGATGTCACTCACCGAAGGCTGGGCGGCACTGGTCCGGATCGCGGCGATATACCTGACCGCGAGTTCGAGCGAGAACACCGACGCGCTCACCGCGCTGGCCCGGCCACCGCATGCGTTCGCCGATCTGCTGGTCGGTGAACTGATCGATACGCTGTCCCCGGCGCTGCGGCAGTTCCTCACCTGCACCAGCGTCCCGGAGGAGTTCACCGAACAACTCGCCGACGAACTGGTAGGCGGCGGGGCGGCGCATCTGCTCTACGAGCTCGACCGGATCAACTTCCCGATGACCACGATGTCCCGCAGCGGCAGGGTCTGGTACTCGTATCATCCGATGCTGCGGGCGTATTTTCTGGCCGAGGCGAACCGGCTGGGCCAGGACCTGTGCGCCGATCTGCATCTCCGGGCCGCCCGTCAGCTCACCGCCGTGGGTGAACTCCAGGCGGCGCTGACCCATCTGCTCGCGGTTCCCGACCATCGTCCGCTGGCATCGTTCCTGTCCGAGCACGCACTGGCACTGGTTTTCGCCGATCACGGTGAATCCCTTTTCGACGCGCTCGCCGCCGCCGCCCCCGATGTGCTGACCGATCCGTTCCTGCGCCTGCTGCAGGCCACCGACGCGCTATTGCACGGCGGTAGCGGTTCGGCCCAGGCCTACCGGGACAGCGCCCGGATCCTCGCCGACGACGACCCCCATTCGATCGCGGGCCCGTACCGCCTGGACGCGCTGACGGTGGCCGTGGACGCCGAACTGGCGGTGGCGACCGGCGCGGATACCGAACCGATCGTGTTCCCGGAGCGGATGCCGCCCGCCGACCGCCCCGACCTGGACGGCTATCTCGCCGTCACCACCGGTACCGCGCTGGCGCTGCGGGGTGAACTCGCCCGCGGTGAGGAGCGGTTGCGGATCGCGTTGAGCCGCACCAGGTCCCGCTGCCATCCCCGGTTGCGGTTGATCGCGGTGACCAGGCTCGCCGTGACCGCCGGCCTGGCCGGGTCGATCACGACGATGCGCCAGCGCGCCGAACGCGCCTGTGCCATCGCCCGCGATCACGAACTACTGGACCTACCGGAAACCGTGCACGCCACCGCACTCGAGGCCTACGGCGCGTACCTGCAGGGGTCGGATCCGCACCCCGAGCAGATCCGGATCCTGTGCGCCGAGCACATCCGCCGCGACGGCACACCGGGCCCGGTGGCCGGCTGGCTGCCCCATGTGGTGGGCACTCTGCTCGACTGCCAATGCTCCGAGGCCCCCGGTACAGCCACCGACCGGCTGCGCCGCAGTATCGGCCGGCTCCTGGACGCCGACCCCGCACCCATCCTCGGCGGCAGTCTGCTCAGCGCCGCGGTGTGGGCGCTGCTGGGGGTCAACGAGACCACCGCCGCCCGGCAGGTCGTCGAACGGGCCCGCACGGTCCTGGGTGTCACCCCCGATACCGTCCTGTCCACCGCCGCGCTGACCGCTGTCACCGGGAACCATCACACGGTCATCAACCAGGTGGAACCGGTACTGACAGCGACATCGGGAGCCCATCCCGTCGCCCGGCTCACCGGCTGGCTGCTCTACGCCCGCGCCCACCACCAGCTGGGCAACGATTCGAAAACCCGGGAGGCCGTGGACAACGGTCTGCGGATCGGCGCCACCCATCGGGTGAGCCGCCCGTTCTTCGATGTCCCCGGCACCATCGACCTGCTCGACTACTACGCCGGGTGTTTCGGGCACACCAGCGCGTTCGCCGACAGTGTCCGGTCCGGCCACCGGTCGAGGCGGCGGGTCCAGCACCCACCGCTCACGGCCACCGAACTGCGGATCCTGCAGCAGTTGCCCTCGGGCCGGACCACTCAGCACATCGCCGACGATCTCAGTGTCTCCATCAATACGGTGAAAACCCATCTGCGTGGGATCTACGCCAAACTCGGCACCCGCTCCCGGATGGAAACCCTCCAGGAAGCCCGGCGCAGCGGACTGCTCTGACCCGGCGGCTCACCCGGTACCGGATCGCTTTCACCCGGTGCGGACGATGTCCGGCGGTACCGCCGCGGAACACACTTCATATCGACGCGGCGACGCCTGCCGTCGCGACCCGGTCCGGACGAGGCAGGAGACGGCGATGCGATACCAGTTCACCATCGACGGCGAACTCTCCGAACGCGCGCTCGCCGCATTTCCAGAGCTCACCGGCGATCACGCGCGCGGAACCACGGTCCTGTCGGGTCCGGTCGGCGACCCGACAGGGGTACGGGGCATCCTGGCCCGGATCGACAATCTGGGTCTGACGGTGATCGAAATGCACCGGCTGCCCGATTGAACGCCGGCCCTCGGACCGGATGCGTCAGAACGCATTCGCCCGATCCGCCCAGCGTGGCGCGAGCTGTCCGGCCTGTGCGCGCGGGAACGAGATCCGCCCGGGGTCTCCGTCCGAGGTGTAGCGGCGGGCGGGATCGGCCGCCAATTGGTCGAGCCAGTAGGCCGAATCGAACGGGACCACGCCGAGCCCGGACCGGATCCGCGGGACTGCCTGCGGATCCACCGGGCCGAACGGTGAGGACGCCGGGTTCGCGCCGACCAGCATGGCGGCGTCTAAACGGTACGTGGTCCCTTCCCACGCGCCCGCGAGCGCGAGACCCGGATCGGCCGGGGAGCTGCCCAGCGGCAGTGCCATCGTGCGCACCGCTGTCCCCGGCGCCGCCGTGGTGATGGCCCGCACGTTCTGCCCCAGCTCCCGCTGTACGCCGGCGGCATCCAGCTCCGCCAGATCCTGGTGGCTCGCGGTGTGGGCGCCGATCTCGTAACCGTGCTCGGACAGCCACGGCAGCGCGCGCGGATCGTTCTCGAAGGGATCGTTGTTGACGTAGAAGGTCGCGCGGGCCGGAAAGTCGCGGTGCTCGGCGGCGAAACGCTCCAGCACCCCGGCCGCGCAATCCGCGCTGGGTTCACCGGCCGCGGTGAAACGTAGCTGGCTGCCGGTGGAATCGTCGAAGGTGAGCACCACCGGATGCGTTCCGGCCGGAATATCGATATCCCCGGCGATGTACTGGGCGGCGGTGACCGGGCGATAACCCTCGCGGTACAGGCGCTCCAGTTCCGCGCGGAACTCCCCGGGGCTCTGATCGTATTCACCCTCCGGCGCGGCGGTCACCTGGTGGTACATGAGAATCGGGACCTCGCCGAGTTCGTCGGCACCGACAGCCGCCGGGTCCGGGGGCGCGGGAGGCGCCGGCGGCGGGGCGGAGCTACTCGGCGGCGACCCGGCCGAGGCGGGCTCCCCCGCCGCTCCGCAGGCGGTGGCCACCGCGCATACCAGCGCCGCCACGACCACCCGAACACAAGTCCCCGGGTACCGCACCATCGCTCGAATATTACGTGCCGACAACGATTTACGGTTGATCTCCGCGAAATAGATCGCCGCTGCCGCGGACTCGTCATAGTGGGCGCGAAGCTGTTCGTGGAAGTTGGTGCGTTGTGCTCATGCGGGTCCGGGCAGCCGATCGAAAACGATTGGTTGCCCTTGTTTTCGGTGTCATTGTGATCGTTCTCCTGGTATTCGCCGGTCTGGGCGCCGGCAGATCACCGGCGCCCGATCTTCCACTGAGCGGATTACCGGCCGGCCCCGTCGGGGCCGCGGCGCTACGGGATCTGACCCTGCGGGTGGACGCCACCGGTCACGACCCCCACGCGGTCCAGCTCGCGGTGGACGGTTCGCCGGTAACGGGACAGGTCGACGGCAACAACGTGCTCTACCACCCAGAGGAGCTGGCCGACGGGGAACACACCTTCACCGCCGAGATCCCACCCGGCGGAGTGACCGGATGGCTGCGCGACGGCCCGAGCGCCGCGGCGACCTTCACCGTGGACACCGCCGCACCGCAGCTGGATGTGACACAGCCGGAGACCGCCGCGTCCTACCGGGACCCGGTCACCGTTCGCGGCCGGGCACCGGACGCGGAACAGGTGTCCATCGGCACGCATTCGGTAGCTCCCGGCCCCGACGGAAATTTCGTCAGCGAACTACCGCACAGTCCCACCGGGTCGGAAGTGGTCGCGGTGGACGCGGCGGGTAACGCGACCACCCGCGCGCTCACCACGGGTATCGACCTCCCGCGGATCCGCGCGGTCCACGTCACCGCGTACGCCTGGTCGGACGACGGGATGCGTAACGCCGTCCTGGACATGGCCCGGCAGGGCCGGATCGATACCGTTCAGCTCGATATCAAGGACGAGGACGGGGTCGTCGGTTACGCCTCGAAGGTGCCGCTGGCCCGGACCACCGGCGCCGCCACCCCGATCTACGAGGCGCGGGCGGCGCTGCGGCAACTCCACGATATGGGCGTTGCGGTGGTCGGCCGGATCGTGGCATTCCGCGACCCCACCCTCGCCGAATGGGCCTGGCACCACGGCCGCCCGGACTGGGTGGTGCAGGATCCGGCCCGGCAGCCGTACTCGAGCCACTACGGCGCGATCGCGTTCACCAACTTCGCGCACCCCGAGGTGCGCAATTACAACATCGCGCTCGCGGTGGAAGCCGCCGAAATGGGCTTCGACGGGGTCATGTACGACTACGTCCGCCGCCCCGACGGCAGCCTGTCGAGTATGCGTTTCCCCGGCCTGAAGGGCCCCGCCACCCAGGCGGTCGCCGCGTTCCTGGGGCAGAGCCGCGATCCGGTCCACGCGGCCGGCGCCCACCAGGGCGCGGCGGTCTACGGTATCGCCGCGACCCGGCCGGACCAGATCGCGCAGGATATTCGTCTCATCGCCCACCAGGTGGATTTCGTGGCGCCGATGATCTACCCCTCGCACTGGGGCCCGGGCGAATACGGTGTCGCGGATCCGAACGGGCAGCCGTTCGATATCGTCGCCGCCTCGCTGCGGGATTTCCTGTCCGCGACCAAGGACACAGGCGCCACGGTCATCCCCTGGCTGCAGGACTTCAGCTTGGGCGCGAACTATGGGGATGCCCAGGTCAGAGCGCAGATCGACGCCACCTACAGATCCGGGATCGACAGTTTCTTCCTGTGGAGTCCCAGCGTGGAATACCACGCCGGCGCGCTCGATCCACTGTGACCACGTAACACCGAACGCCCCGGCCGCGACGTCTCCGATGACGTAACGGCCCGTCGGGGGGCCTGTCCGTCCATTTATCCGAAGTGGAATGGAGCACGGGACATGGCTTTCCGGAGTAGCTGGATCCTGCGATCTCGCGGATGGTTCGCGCAGCATCGCATCGCCTCGGCGATCGCCGCACCCACGGCACTGGGTGTGGTGGCCGTGGTGGCCGCCTCGTATTCGATGACCTCGTCATCGCAGCAGGTGGATACGCAGCTGAAGGCCTCGGTCACCGAATGCCACGATATGGTCACCATCTCGGTGGCCGGTCGTGGTGATACCCCCGCCGAGGGCACGACGAGAATGCTGGTCGACGCGAACGGCAACCCGCTGCCCGCGGCACTGTCCGGCGATCACAGCAGCGACTGGGTCGACCCGGTGGTCAACGCCCCCGCCGACGATGTCGATCCCGGTTCCTACGCCGCGGTCTATATCGCCTATCCGGCGAATATGGCCACCTACGAAGACGCCGTCACCACCGGTGTCGCCAACACCCAGCAGGTGATGCGGGAAATATCCCAGGCCTGCCCGGACACCCGGTTCGCCATCGTCGGATACAGCGAGGGTGCCGATGTGGTGCGCCGGGTCGCCATGGAGATCGGACATCAGGAGCAGCAGGACGGCGGCTACGCCATCGTCGATCCGGACAAGGTCACCGGAGTGGTCATCCTGGCCGACGCCGGCCGCGCCGCGGGTGACGGGCCCTTCCCCGGCGCCGAGAACCCCTACGGCAACCCGGACGGTTTCGACCAGCTGTACCAGAACGGGAAAACACCGGTGCCCGGCCAGGGCGCGCTACCGGATACCGGCGGGGACTTCGGTTCGTTGAACGGCAAGATCGCCTCGTTCTGCTCCGACGGCGACCTCACCTGCGCGGCACCGGAGAACATCGCGCTACTGCAGCTCGTGGTCAATGTCTCGCGGCAGCTGAATGCCGACGCGCTCGAGCGCGAGGGCCTGACCCCGGCGACCGGACAGGATCTCGCGGTCGTCCTGAGCCGGGTCGCGCTGCTCGCACTCGCCGATATCCAGTCGCAGCCGAACTGGATGGCCAGTGACGAAACCTTCCTCGAAGTTCTGCTGCGGGTCTCGGAGCCGGGCTACGAACCCGGAACCACTCCCCCCGCTTCGGAAGAGCCCGCGGATTCCATCTCGACCGACGAGATCTCGCCGCTGGCCTATCTGCCGCAGAAGGTCCTCAACGAGATCATCGGGCTCATCGTCACGAACCAGAACACCATCCCGGTGATCCTGTCCGACCCCTATAACCTCACCCTCGGCCCGAACGCCACCGGCCACCATTTCGACTACTGGCGCAACGCCGACGCGGCGAACGGCAGACCGCTGACCTCCGCCGAATACGCGGCGGCCTGGCTCACCCACCTCGCAAAACAGGCGCAGGCCGGCGAACCCGTGAACACGAAATCGACCCCGGCACCCGAAGATCTGGACGACGCCTACCGGGCCGCGGCCGCCACCTCGACCGAGCAGGCAGCCGAGCCGGCCGGCACCACCACGGCAGCACCGACATCCACCGTCGCCACCTCGCAAGCCGAGGCCACCACCGCACCGCCGGCCGAAGAGCAGACGACCGTACCGCCCTCACCGACGACCGAACCGCCCGTCTCGACCACCGCACCCACGAGCACATCGGCACCCGAGGTAGCCGCCCCGACAACCACCACGACCGTGCCGCGGACCACCGAATCCACAACAACCGAAACCCCCGCGCCACAGGTCGGCGAATCGGTCGCGCAGACTACGCGCTGACAACCCGGGCGCGATATCGAATCAGCCCGCACAGCAGGCCGGGGCCGATCTTCGGTCCCGGCCTCCTACGTCTCCGGGACGATCGTGGCGGCACAGACACCCGGTTCGAACCTTTCCGACACGGCACCCCACTCCTCGCTGAAGCCGGTGACGATCGGCAAGGATGCCGGTATGACCATCACCGCACAGGATCTCGCCCATCTCCGCCGCTGCGTGGACCTGGCCCGCGAGGCGCTCGCCGACGGTGACGAACCGTTCGGCTCCGTACTCGTCTCAGCCGACGGCACAGTGCTGTTCGAGGACCGCAACCGGGTGAAAGACGGAGACGCCACGCAGCATCCGGAGTTCGCGATCTCCCGCTGGGCCGCAGGGCATCTCACTCCGGGCGAACGAGCCGCCGCCACCGTCTACACCTCCGGTGAACACTGCCCCATGTGCGCGGCGAGCCACGGCTGGGTCGGGCTGGGTCGTATCGTCTACGCCACCTCGACCCGCCAACTCTCGGCCTGGCTGCGCGAATGGGGTGTCCCCGCGGCCCCGGTCGCCGCACTCCCGATCGGCGATATCGTCCCGGGCGCGATCACCGAGGGACCGGTCGACGAGGTGGCCGGCGAGGTCCGCGACCTCTACCGCGCCTGCTTCACCCAGCAGCCCCCGACCTCGGCCTGACCGAACCTCCGGCAGCGCATTGTCCGCACGGAGCTCGGGCGCAGCTCGTCACGAGCCGTGCCAGCGTTCGACGACCATGACCATTTCCCGACCGAGATATTCGAGATAGTCAGCGATCTCATCGAGACGTTTACCGGAATGGCTTGTTGCACCGACTATTTCGGCTCCGATGCGGGCGACTCGGACTCGTTCTTCGGCGGCGCGGGCAAGTTGCAGGGTGGTGCGGTACCAGGTGTCGCCGTCGATGGAGTAGCGGTCGCGGCGGCGGGTATCGCGTTCCCGGCGGATCAGATCGCGTTTCTCCAGCGCGCGGACTGCCGTAGAGATGGAGGCCGGACTCACCCCGAGCCGGTCTACCAGTTCGGCGGCGGTGAGACTGCCGGAGTCGGTGAGGTGCAGGCAGGTCATCACCCGCGCCTGCATCCTGGGCATACCGTCGTAGACGAACAACTCGGTGAACTGCGTGGCGAAATCACGTAGCGCCTCATCGTCGACCGTTACTTCCGCTGTGGAGGGTCGCCGCACCGCGCTTCGCCGGGCCCGGACCGCGGTGGCACGGTGTGCCCGATCGGCGCGATAGCGACCGGGCCCGCCGTTGCGGGTCACCTCCCGGCTGATGGTCGAAGCCGGCCGCCCGAGACCGCGCCCGATCTCGGTGTATCCCAGCCCATCGGCCAGCCCCGTCTCGATATATTCCCGCTCACGCGCGGTGAGCCTGCCTCCTGGCATCCGGTTTCGACCTCCTTCGGGTCCGGCATGCCGGCCAGTATGCGTTCATCGGCATCTCATTGCAATCTCAATCTTCCCCGTTGCATTCGGCGGCAAAGTCATTGCATTGACGAAAACAGTTTCACCATCAGAAATCGTAACTTCTCACACAGATTCAGTTGAGCATCCGATGAATGCAACTTAGCGTTCACCTCATACCGAACCCTATGTCGGAGGTAATTCGATGACCGAACCGATGACCGCCGCCTTATCGTTGCCCACCGCCCGGCCTCCGGGGTGCCCCTTCGATCCACCCATCGAGCTGGCGCGGTTCCGTGAGCGAAACCCACTGATCCGCATGGTGTTCCCGGACGGCCACCGAGGCTGGCTGGCGACCGGGTTCGCCACCGTGCGCGCTGTTCTCGCCGATCCGCGCTTCAGCGCGCGACCGGAGCTCATGCACTCCGCGCTGGCCGATCTCGGCCCACTGCCCCCGGCACCGCCCGGCAACTTCCTCAACCTGGACGCACCCGAGCACACCCGCTACCGAAAGCTGCTGACCGGTGCGTTCACCGTCCGCCGGATGCGGCAGCTCGGCGAGCGGGTGACACAGATAAGCAGCGAATACCTGGACGCGATGGAACGTGCCGGTGGCCCGGTGGATCTGATGGCGTCGTTCGCGTATCCGGTTCCGGCGTCGATGACCTGTGAAGTACTCGGTGTGTCCGAGGTCGATCGAGATCGGTTCCGGCAGCTGATCGGAGACATGGTCATATCGTTCAGCGATCCGGACGTTCCCGTCGAACAGGGCTTCGCCGCCGTCGAGGAGACTCAGGAATATATGCGGGACCTGGTCGCCGCCAAACGAGCCGACCCGGCCGACGATCTACTCAGTGATCTGACCGCCACCGATCTCGCGGGCAGTGAGCTCACCGGGGTGGCGGTCCTGCTGTTGATCGGTGGATTCGAGACCACGGCGAACATGCTGAGCCTCGGCACTTTCGCGCTGCTGAACCACCCGGAACAGCTGGCCGCGCTGCGCGCCGAGCCCGGTCTCGTCGATCGGGCAGTCGAAGAGCTCATGCGCTACCTCACTGTCGGCCATACCTTCACCCGTTCCGCCCTGGAGGATGTCGAGCTCGCGGGGCAGATGATCGAAGCCGGTGAGACGGTGGCGCTTTCGGTACAAGCCGCCAATCGCGATCCCGCCAGGTTCGACGATCCGGACACACTCGACCTGCACCGTAACGCCGTGGGACATCTGAGTTTCGGGCACGGAATCCATCAATGCCTCGGCCAGCAGCTGGCCCGAGTCGAAATGCGCACAGCGTTGCCCGCGCTGATCTCCCGGTTTCCCGATCTGCGCCTCGCGGTTCCGGCAGAGGCCATCGTGATGCGTCCGGACCGGTTGGGGATCCACGGCGTGCGACAGCTTCCGGTCACCTGGTAGAAGCATCGCGTCGGGGTCGCGAGCAGCCGGTGCTACCACCGCGCCGATGCCGGCGGCACCCTCGTCGTGGACCAGCCGATCGACGTCCCCGGCCGGACCATGATGCACGATTTCGCGATCACCGAGAGGTACGTCCTCTTCCTGGATCTGCCCGTCGTATTCAGTCTCGAATCGGCACAGCAGGCCACCATGCCGTACCGCTGGGATCCCAGCTACGGAGCGCGTATCGGCGTTCTCCGCCGCGACGACCCGGCCGTCGACCGGCTTACCGCACTCCGGTGTGTACGCGGTTGGGACACACCACCTCACCCGGTACGACGTGAACTCGGGGCACCACCGGACACACGATTTCGGCGTGGACGAGCCCGGCGAGGCCGTGTTCGTTCCCGCGTCCACCGGTACCGGCTACCTGCTGCTGTTCGTGTTCCGCCCCGAAACCGGCACGAGTGATCTCGCGATCCTCGACGCAGGTGATCCGGCGGCCGCGCCGGTGGCGGAGGTCCATCTCGGCGTCCGTATCCCGGCCGGATTCCACGGCAACTGGTTTCCCGATACTCCCACCGAGAATTGACGATCCGCCGAGGGCAGCGGCCCGGCCTTCGGCGACTTCGAGAAGCGGGCCGTCACTTGCCGCTGTACACGGGGAAGACGCTGTGGTCGCCGTAGTCGCGGGCTCGCAGGTTTCGCAGGGCGTCCATATCGTCGCCGGTGATCTCGAAGTCGAGTTGGGCGTTGCTGCGCATATGGCCGGGGTCGGCGGTTTTGGGCAGTGAGACTGTTCCCAGTTGCAGGGTGTATCGGATACAGAGCTGCGGAACGCTCACGTCGTACCGGTCGGCCATCGCCTGGACGTCGGGGTTTTTCAGGATTTCCCCGTGGGCGATGGGTGAGTACGCCTCGACGAGGATGTTGTTGTTTTCGCAGTAGGCGATCAGCTCGGCAGGGGTGTTGCCCGCGTGGACGAGCAGCTGGTTGACCTGTGGTGCGATCGTGCAGGCACCGAGAATGTTGTCGAGGTCGTGCTGCTCGAAGTTGGAGACGCCGATAGAGCGGAGTTTGCCTGCCGTGTAGGCGTTTTCCAGTGCGCGCCAGGCCGCGCGATTGCCCTCGGCGTAGTCTCCGCCGCGGAAGTCGCTCCAGGGCTGTGGACTGTGGATCAGCATCAGATCGATGTGATCGAGTCCGAGCGTGGCCAGTGAGCCGTCGATCGCGGCGACGGCGGCGTCGAAATCCTTGATCTCGGCCGCCAGCTTGGTCGACACGAACAATTCCTCGCGCGCGACGCCGCAGGCGCGGACTCCTTGCCCGACGCCTCGCTCGTTACCGTAGGCCTGGGCGGTATCGATATTGCGGTAACCGATCGAGACTGCTTCGGAGACCGCGCCAGCGGCCTTGTCGTCATCGATGAACCAGGTCCCCAAGCCCAGCTTGGGGATACGGACGTCGTTGGACAGCGTGTACGTCTCCTGCAGGATCATGATCCACTCACTCCTCGGTTCACGTGTGACGTGGGATGCTGTGATTGTGGGGGGTGCCGGCCGAATCGATCGTCGCGGTGTGGGTTCCGCGGGCGCGGATGGTGTGGTTTCAGTCGCCGAAGACCTGCTTTGCGACGGTCATGGCACTCATACCGTTGGGCCAGCCGGTGTAGAAAGCGAGATGGGTGATCGCTTCCTTCAGCTCGGTCTCGGTGACGCCGTTGGTGCGGGCGTAATCGAGGTGGAAAGTGAGCTGGTCGGTTTTGCCCATCGCGGTGAGCGCCGCGACGGTGATCAGGCTGCGATCTCGTTTGGACAGGCCCTCGCGTTCCCAGACCTCGTCGAACAGGACCTTGTCGGTGTAGTGGGCAAGACCGGGCGCGAAGTCGCCGAAAGCGCGCTGCCCGCCGGTCCAGCCGGTGCTGTGCTCCTGAGCCATTATCGCTTCCTTTCGTCGTCGGGTTGCGCCGCGCCCCGCGCGAACCGCGCCCCGACCAGCGCAGACAAAGCCGGGAGGAGACCATACGCGGTCGAAGCGAGCACGAACACCACCGTTCCGGTCGAGAATGCGCGGCGAGTACCAACACGGGCGCTCACCGGCCAGCGGTCAGTAAATGTGCAGCAAATATAAGAGTGTAGTCGTCGGGCACCCATTGCGACCCGGCCGGCCACGCCGAGCGCGGTGGTCAGGGTCGTTGCCGCCCGGCCGCGAGGAGCGGGTATCCGAGGTTTTATCCGGCCCGGTGTAGCCATCCGATATGGCGGCCGCATATCTCGGCGGTGCGCAACAGTCCGAGGCCCGCATCGCCGGCGAGAGTGGCCGCGTGATCTATCGCGACCTCGGCCCACGGGAACCAGTCGCCTGCGTGGTTCCGGGTTTCCAGGCGAACGTCCCGGACCACTATTCCGGTTCCGGGACAGGCGAATTCGATGACGGCCAGCCCACCCGGCCGGAGCAGTCGCCCCACCCGGCACAGCATCCGGCGCGGGTCGCCGCCGATACCGATATTGCCGTCGGCGAGTAATGCGTAGTGCCAGCGGCCGTCGCCGGGCAGGGGGCCGAAGATATCGCGGGCCACCGCCGGGGCGCCGCGGTGACGGGTGACCGCGATGGCCGTCGGCGAGATATCCACGCCCAATGCCATCACCCCGCGGCGGCAGAGCGTGGTGACCAGGCGGCCCGGACCGCAGCCCAGGTCCACGGTCGGGCCGTCGCAGCAGCTGACCAGGGCCGAATCCACGCGTCTGTCGGCCGCGGTGATGCGGGATCCGCCGAGCCAGCGGCGGGTGGGCAATCGGGTGCGGTCGCCGTCGGCGGTGCGTATCCAGCAGTCCCCTCCGGTCAGCGCCGGATCGAATCGGCCGATCACCGGGCCACCCGCTGGTCGGCGAGATTGCGGACCTCGGCGGCGAAGCGGCCGGTGCAGTCGGTGGCGACGTGCAGCGCATCGGTGTAGTGGTCCACATCGGTGAGGGTCGGGAGTGTGCCGACCCAATAACCACTGTCCTGCAAGGCATTCCGGGTGGCTTCTCCGGTTCGTTCGGTGGACATCGGCACGTCGGCGAGGAGCCGGGCGGCACTGGGGTCGGACAGTCCCAGCGCCCACCAGCCGCCGTCGGCTGCCGGGCCGAGCAGTGCCTCGGCGCCGCCGGCCAGGGATCGGGCGGCGTCGGCGAGAAGCCGGGGATCGAGCTGCGGGGTGTCCATACCGATCTGCAGGACCGGCAGCCCGGTGCGTGCGGCGTCGGCATGCGCGTTCGCCAGCCGCACCCCGAACCCGTCTCCCCGCTGCGCCGTGATCTCGAAACCCGCCAGCTTGTCGGCGATTTCCGCGCCGTATTCGGCCGCGCCGAGATCACCGGTGAACGCGACGACCCGGCGTGCGGCCGGACAGTCCAGCACTGCGTCCAAGGTGTCCAGAAGCGCGGCGGCCGCCAGCCGCGCCGCCTGCACCGGCGTCAGCGGCGGACTCAGCCGCGTTTTGGCGAATCCGGCGACCGGCGCCTTCGCGACGACCAGGACAGTCACCGGTATCGGAGCACCGAGCTGTTCATCCGGAGCACCGGTGTTCATCGCGATATCCGGCCGATCCCCGGTCCCCCGCCCGGACGATTCCGTTCCGCCGCTCATCGCAGCACCGCCAGGAAATCACGGGTGGCCCGCAGCGACCCCCGGGCCGACCCGGAAACCTTCGACTTGCCGCCGGTGCGAGGCTGGTAGCTGATATCGATCTCGCGGACCACCCAATCGGCGTCGGCGGCTCGTACGAGCAGTTCGAGGGGGTAACCGAACCGGTCGTGCAGACGCCCCAGCGATTCCAACCGGGCCCGCTGCGCGACCCGCATCGCGCCGATATCGTGCACGGGCAGTCCGTACCGGCTGCGCAGCCGGTGGGCGACGATCCGGTTCCCGAGCCGGGTGTGCCAGGGCCAGGCCCCTCTGGTGACCGGCCGGCGACGGCCCACCGCGAGATCGGCGCCCGCACGGACCGCCGCCACCAGCCGGGGCAGTTCACCCGGATCCATCGACCCGTCGCCGTCGAGCACGGCGACGAGTTCGGTGCCGGACGCCGCGATACCGGCCTGGACGGCTGCGCCGTAGCCCGGCCGCGTTTCGCTGACCACCCGCGCGCCGGATTCGGCCGCGACGGCCGCGGTGGTATCGGTCGAGCCGTTGTCGACCACGATCGGCCGGTAACCGGCCGGAACCGCAGCCAGCACACCCGGCAACGCTTCGGCTTCGTTGCGGCACGGGATCACGACGGTGACGCCGGCCGGTGCACACTGGTCTGTCGCCATGGCTGCCACGCTAAGCCCGAATCGGCTCGAAACCTGTGACAAAAGGATGACGTCGTGTCCGGTACCTGGTCGGTGCGGTGTTTCCGGTGACGACCGCGCCTAAGGTGGCCTCTGTGCCGGATCTGATCGAAACCACCGGGACCCGCCACCGGGTCCGCGGGGAGCTGCTCGGTGCGGGAGGCGCCGCGCTTCTCGTGCTTGCGGCATTCGCCGTTCCGCAAATGGCGAGCGAATCCTGGCGGGACAGTCTGTTCGCCGCGGCCGCGCCCATCTTCGGCCACTGGTCGCCGCATATCGGCTGGGGCACCGTACCCGCGGCCGTACTGGCGGTCGCCGTGGTGACCCAGGGGCCGGCCCTGGCCCAGCGCCTGTCCTGGCGCCCGCTGCTCGGTGCCGGTTATCTGACCGCGCTCGGCTGGGCCTTCGTCCTCGCCCTCGTGGACGGTTGGGAACGGGGCTTCACCGAACGTCTCGCGGACGGGCACGAATACCTCGCCGAGGTACCGGGGGTCACCGATATCGGGTCGATGCTCGAGACCTTCGCCGACCGGATCCTGGACGGGCAACCCGATTCCTGGACCACCCACGTTTCCGGTCATCCACCGGGGGCGCTGTTGTTCTTCGTCCTCCTCGACCGCGCCGGGTTGGGCGGCCCCACCTGGGCGGGGATCGTCTGCGTACTCATCGGCTGCAGTACGCCGATCGCGGTGGCGGTCGCATTACGCGCCCTCGGCAGCGAGGGCCGGGCGCGCGCCGCGCTGCCGTTCCTGGTCCTCGCCCCGGCGGCGATCTGGATCGCGGTGTCCGCCGACGCGATGTTCGCGGGGGTGACCGCGTGGGCGGTCGCGCTGCTCGCGGTTGCCGCGGGCGCCCGTCCCGCCGCCCGGGATACGGGGGCCGATTCTCCCGGACTGTGGACCGGAATGCCGGCGGCCGTCGTCGCCGGAATCCTGTTCGGATTCGGGATCTACCTGAATTACGGCCTGATACTCATGGGATTCGTGGCGGTGGCGGTGCTGGTGGCCGCCCGCACCGTACGGCCACTGGTGCCGGCGGTGCTGGGCGCGCTGGTCGTGGTGGCCGGGTTCACGCTGGCCGGATTCTGGTGGTTCGACGGCTATCACCTGGTAGTCGAGCGTTATTACCAGGGCATCGCCACGGACCGCCCGTACGGGTACTGGTGGTGGGGCAACCTCGCGGCGACCGTCTGCGCGGTGGGTCTGGCCACGGCGGCGGCACTCCCCCGTACGCTCACCCGCCTACGCGCGCTGGAACCGGGCGCGCTGCTGGCGGCGGCGGGCCTGTGCGCCGTCGCCGCCGCGGATATCAGTGGCCTCAGTAAGGCCGAAACCGAACGGATCTGGTTACCGTTCGATATGTGGCTGCTCGTGGCGACGGCCTATCTTCCGCAGGTCCGGGCCCGGCCCTGGCTGGCGGTGCAGGCCGCCGGGGCGCTGCTACTGGTCCATCTACTGCTGACGAATTGGTGAGGTCGATCGATGTGCATACTCGTGGCCGACGACGACCCGGTGGTCCGGGAAGTGGTGCGCCGGTATCTGGAACGGGACGGCCGCACGGTGGTGGAAACCGGTGACGGCCGCGCCGCCCGCGCCGCACTGGACGGTATGAGCGCACCCGACGAGGTGGAGCTCGCCGTACTGGATGTGATGATGCCCGAACCCAACGGGATCGAACTGTGCCGCGCGGTGCGGTCCGGACAGCGTCCGGATACGCCGATAATCCTGCTCACCGCACTCGGTGACGAGGACGATCGGGTAATCGGCCTGGAGGCCGGCGCCGACGACTACGTCACCAAACCGTTCAGCCCGCGCGAGCTCGCCCTGCGCGTCACCTCCGTCCTGCGCCGCAGCACCCGGCCCGAACCGGCCCCGCATCAGCGGATACTGCGTGACGGTCCCATCACCGTGAACCCGTCCGCCCAGCTGGTGTTCGTCGACGACACCGCGATCACCCTCACCCCACGCGAATTCGACCTGCTGGTGTTCCTGCTGCGCAACCCCGGACAGGTCTACAGCCGGGAGGGCCTGCTGGAACAGGTGTGGGGCTGGGATTTCGGGGATCTGTCGACGGTCACCGTCCATATCAAGCGGTTGCGCGCCAAGCTCGGCTCCCGGCACCGGATCGACACCGTCTGGGGTCGCGGCTACGCCTGGGGTCGCACGGATATCACCGGGGAGCCGTCGGATGCCTGAGAATCTGCTGGAGATCATCGGCTATACGCTGGCGTGTTCGCTGCCGGTGGTGATCGCTGGGGCACTCGCCCTGCGCGCACTGCGCGACCGGTCCCTCACCGCGAGCATGGCGGTGCTCGTACTCATTCCGACCCTGGCGACGCTGGCCGGGATCACCGGGGTGAGCGGGCTGATGTTCACCGCCGAGTTCCGGCGGACCTCTCTCGTCCTACTGCTGGTCGCGGCCGTCACCGTCCCCGCGGCCATTCTCCTGGGCCGGGATCAGGCCCGTAAAACTGTGTGGGAGAAGCAGATACGTGAGCAGGAACGCGCCGCCGAACAGTCCCGCCGGGAGCTGGTGGCCTGGGTCAGTCACGATCTGCGGACCCCGCTGGCCGGAATCCGGGCCATGACCGAAGCGCTCATCGACGGCGTCGTCGCCGATCCTTCCGATATCGCCCGCTACGCCGGGCAGATCGAACGCGAGACCCGGCGGCTGTCCCGGATGGTCGACGACCTGTTCGAGATGTCGAAGATCTCCGCCGGCGCCCTGCACCTCGATCTCGAACCACTGGATCTGCGTGAACTCATCGACGAGATCTACGCCGCGCACCGCGCCACCGCCGACCGGGCCGGTATCGGTTTCACCGCCGAGCAACCCCCCGCGCCGCTGCCCGTCGCGGCCGACGACCACGCCCTGGGGCGGGTCCTGGCCAATCTGGTGTCCAACGCCATCGCGCATACGCCGCCCGGGGGCAAGGTCGTGATCACGGCCGGGCGCAGCGACGGGCATATCTGGACCCGGGTGGACGATTCGGGTCCGGGGATCGCCGAGAGCGATCTACCGCGGGTCTTCGAGGTCGCCTACCGCGGCACGGCGGCCCGGTCGCCGGTGGCGGACAACGGTGTCCCGATGGGCAGCGGAATGGGTCTGGCTATCGCGGCGGGCCTGGTCCAGGCGCACAGCGGGGCGATCACGGCGGCGAACCGCGAGGTCGGCTGCCGCTTCGAGATCCGGTTACCCGCCGAGACCGGGTAGATCCGCCCGCGCCTCAGCAGGCGGATACGTCCAGGGCGGACGGGCGCAGCGGTGCCGACGCGAACTCCACCAGGCCCGTCTCCGGTGCCACCTGTGCGGTGAAGCCGAGCAGCCGGCGGGCGCGGGTCGGGTCGGCGACGATATGCCGGACGTCGCCGGGCCGCACATCCCCGGTGACCACCGGGTCCGGGCCGCCGTGGGCGGCGGCGAGCGTCCGCGCGACCTGACCGATGGTGATCGGCCGGCCCGAGCAGACGTTCAGCGGCTCGAACCCGGGAAGTCCGGTTTCGACGGCGGCGAGATTGGCCGCGGCGATATCGGCGACGTGCACGAAATCCCTCGTCTGGCCGCCGTCTTCGAAAACACGCGGCGCCCGGCCGGCGGCCAGTGCGGACCGGAAGATCGCCGCGACCCCCGAATACGGGGTATCTCTGGGCATTCCGGGTCCGTAGACGTTGTGATACCGCAGGGCGGTTACCGACGAGCCGGTCAAGGCTGCCCATGCGGTCGCATAATTCTCCTGTGCGACCTTGCTCGCGGCGTACAGGCTGCGCGGCCGTGCGGGTGTGTCCTCCGGAACCGGCGCCCACTCGAGATCCGCACCACCGGATCGATGCTCGAACCGGCCGGCCGCCAGATCGTCGCCGCGGCGCGCTCCCACGGCGACGAGACCTTCCGGGCCCCGGTACAGGCCCTCGCCGTACACCACCATCGACGACGCCAGCACCAGCCGGTGGCAGCCCGCTCGATCCATCGCCGCGAGCAGCACCGCGGTCCCGTAGTCGTTGTGACCCGCGTAGGCGGGCGCGTCCTGTGCGTCTACCCCGGCGCCCACGACGGCCGCCTGATGACAGACGACGTCGACACCGCGCAGCGCACGGTCCAGTTCGGCGGGCTCCCGGATATCGACCCGCGCCACCCCCTCCGGCGGCCGGGCGCCGGGACCGTGCGCGGTGGGCAGCATGAGGTCGATGGCCACCACTTCGTGGCCCGCCTCCTGCAGCGTGGTGTGGATATGGGTTCCGATGAATCCGGCCGCGCCGGTCAGCAGTACTCGCACGCCGTCGATACTGCCCGCTCCCCGGCCCGCACCGGGACAGCCGAGGGCCGGTGTCACGATTTCGTCATACTGATCCGTTGTCCACGATGCGATAGGTGCAGCCGTCGCGGAGCCCCGCGCTTGACCTCAACCATAGTTGAGGGTCAAGGCTGGCTCAGGAACAGCCAACCGAGGAGGTACAGCGTGCAAGCGGTGGAAGTGAAGGAATTCGGCGGACCCGAGGTGCTCGAGCTACGGCAGGTTCCGGCACCGGAGCCGGAAGCCGGTCAGGTCCTGGTGCGAGTCGCCGCGGCCGATGTGATGTTCCTCGATACCCGGTTGCGGTCGGGTTGGGGCACAGATTTCTTCCCGGTACAGCCGCCGTACATCCCGGGTGGCGCGATCGGCGGTACCGTCGCCGCGGTCGGTCCCGGCGTGGACCCCGGCCTGCTCGGCCGCCGGGTGGCCGCCCGCACCGCGGCCAGCGGGATCGGCGGCGGCGTCCCTGCCGGTGGATACGCCGAGCAGGCGCTGGCAGTGGCCGATCTGCTCACGGAGATCCCGGATCAGGTGAGCATCGATCAGGCGACCGCACTGGTCCACGACGGCCACACGGCACTCGCCATCTTCGACCGGGCCGCCGTGCGCCCCGGCGACCAGGTCCTGATCACCGCGGCCGCCGGCGGGCTCGGCACCCTGCTCATCCAGCTGGCCCGGCGGGCCGGTGCACAGGTGATCGCGGCGGCCCGGGGTGAGGCGAAACTCGCGCTCACCGGACGCCTGGGCGCGCAGACCGCGATCGACTACTCGCAACCAGAGTGGACCGAGCGCGTTCTGACCGCGACGGGCGGCCAGGGGCCCCGGGTCGTACTCGACGGTGCGGGCGGCGAACCCGGTGATTCCGCGCTCGCGATCACCGCCGCGGGCGGACGGTTCATCGGATATGGGGCGTCCGCGGGCGAATTCGCGGGTGCGGCCGCGGAGCCTGCCCGCGAACGCGGAGTCGAGGTGGTGAGCTTGTTCGACCTGGACACCGGTGACGATCACCGGGCCGGATACGCCACCCGCATGCTCGACGCCGTCGCGGCCGGCACGATCGAGGTCGTGATCGGCCAGACCTATCCGCTGGCAGAGGCGGCCGGGGCGCACGCCGCCATCGAAACGCGCACGGCGCTCGGCCGGACCCTGCTGCATATCGGCTGATCGCCGGGTATCGCTACGCGCCCTACGCCGAGGTCGTGCCGACGGCCTCGGCGTAGCGGTGACGCGGGCCGCGAGGCGGATCCCCGGCTCATTCCGGAGTTCCGGCGACGATGCGGCGCACCCAGTGAAGAAACGCCACGACCTCCTCGGCGGGTAGCCCGAGAGCGCGTCCACGCGGCCGCTCGAAACTGTGCAGCGCCTCTTCTATCAGGGGACGGAACTCCGGCACGGCAGCCGCGAGTGACCTGCCCGCCTCCCGTTTGGCAACCCAGCGACCGGTGCGGCAGAACACCGCCGACCGGCATCCGTTGAGCACTCGGTTGTCCGCGAGGTGCCCCTCCCCGGCGGTATGCTCACGAACCGATGCCGCGACGGACGCCAGGACGTCCCTGCGTACCGGGGCGCCCAGCACCTCGCGCACCGCACGCCCGGACAGTAACCGGCCGCTCTGATAACCGATCGCCCGATCGATCACGTACCAGAACCCGGGCGACCTGCCGGGCTCGAAATCGGCGACCGCGGGCAGCAGCGGTCCGGTGTTCAGATTCAACAGGTAGCCGGCCCGGGGCCCGGGCGCCGCGGCGAAATCGGCGTCGTACACCACGAGTTCGAGTCCGGCGGCGGGACAGTGGAGACCCGGATGCGCCAGCGCCTCGGCCAGCTCATGCGCCCGATCCACCGGCGCGGCAGCGTCGACGACGACCGTGATATCGATATCGCTGCGCCCGTGCCGATAGTCTCCCAGCGCGAGCGACCCCACCGCGAACGCGCTCACCAATCCGCCCTGATACACGGCCCGGATCCGGTGGACCAACTCGGTCAGATACGGCTCCACCTCCCGGGGCAGGGCAGCATCGGCACGGGGTCCCATCACGCCGCTTCGGCAGCAGGTCCGGAATTCCCGGACGCCGGGACGGCAGCACCGAGCTCGTACATCACTCCAGGCTAGACATCCTCCCCGACCGGCACGGCCCGGCACGCCGGGCCGCCTCGGCCGGGGAGGATGTGGATGACTCCGGATTCCGTTGTCGTAGTACGGAATCCGAAGCCGTCCGCGGTTTCGGTCTCGAGTGTCGGCGCATCGGCCACAACCTCTTTCTCACGTATCGGTCATTTCAGGTGATGACGATCAGGTGCGGACCCGGCCGAGGAACGCGGTCACGTTCTGCTGGATCTGGAGGATCCGGTCCTCGGTATCGAAATCGTCGCGGTAGGCACGGCCCATGGACGGTGTCTTCTTGCGCCGGGCATACAGCGAGCAGGACAGGTCGTCACACATGTAGGTGCCGGTGGTGTTGCCGCGGCGGCCCGCCTCACCGGCCTTGCGGGCGGTCATCAGCACGACCCCACCGTTGGAATGCGTGGTCGAGCAGATCGTGCACATCTGGGAGCGGCGCGGTCCACCGGTTTCGTAGCGCAGCGCGATTCCGGCGAGACCATCGCCTTCGGGGACGACGAGATAGGCCCGGCCGGGCAGCCCCGGGTCGGACCAGCCCAGGAAGTCCAGATCGTCCCAGGGGCGGGATTCCAGATCGGCCGGGATCGAGAGGCGTTTGGCATCGCCTTTCGAGCAGTTGACGAACGATGCTCTGATCTCTCGTTCGGTAATGGGTTCCATCGACTGTGGTTCTCCTTCGATGATCGGTACGGACAAACCGCGACACCTTATCGACCCAACTGCCCCCTCGGCAACGTCATTTCCGCACGTGACCAGGCCTCACGGCAGGACCGAAGCGCCGGCCGGCCGTGGCTGCGCCGGCGAACAGCGGGCCCACCGGCACCTCCGGCCGGTCGACCGCCCCTTGGCCGAAAGTATCGATCCGGACCCGCACGGCGGGCCTACAGTGAGAGGGAACACACCGAGACAGGAGTAGGTATGAGCGCGGCACGCCGGCTATCGGTGCTCGTCATCGGCGCCGGATTCGGCGGTATCGGGGTGGCGATCGAACTGCGACGTCACGGGTTCGACGATATCGCCATCCTGGAGAAAGCCCAGGACCTGGGCGGAGTGTGGCGGGAGAACACCTACCCCGGGGCGGCGTGCGATGTGCCGTCACCGCTGTACTCCTACTCGTTCGAGCCCAAGCCCGACTGGCCGCAGCGCTACTCCGGGCAGTCCGCCATTCACGAGTACCTCCGCGCAGTCGCGGGCCGGCACGGCCTGCTCGACCGGATCGAGTTCGGCGCCGAGGTCACCGAGGCCGCGTTCGACGAGAAGACCGGCCGCTGGTCTGTGCACACTGCCGACGGTGCCACCCGGACCGCCGATGTGCTGATCTCCGCGGTCGGGCAACTGTCCCGCCCGCAGCTCCCCGATATCCCCGGCGTGGACAGTTTCACCGGGCAGGCGTTCCATTCGGCGCTGTGGGATCACCGGGTCGATCTCACCGGGAAAAAGGTGGCCTGTATCGGGACGGGGGCCAGCGCCATCCAGTACGTGCCCCAGATCCAGCCGCAGGTCGAACACCTCACCCTGTTCCAGCGCACTGCCGCGTGGGTGCTGCCGAAATTCGATACCGATTATTCGCCGGTCCAGCACAAGCTGTTCGCGAGAATTCCCGGCATGCTGCAGCTGGAGCGGTTCGGCTGGTGGCTCACCGCCGAGATCTCGTCGCTGGGGCTGGTGGAGCTGCCGATCATCAGCCGGCTGGTGGCACGGATGGCGGCGCGCAATCTGCGCAAGAACGTGGATGATCCCGAACTACGCGCGACGCTCACCCCCGACTACCCGATCGCCTGTAAACGCACCCTGTTCTCCAGCGACTACTATCCGGCGCTCACCCAGCCCAATGTCGAGGTGACCACCGCCGCCATCACCGAGATCACCCCGCGGGGCGTGCGCACCGGCGACGGGACGGTCCACGAGGCCGAGGTGATCATCTACGGCACCGGTTTCAAGGGCACCGAGTTCCTGTGGCCGATGCGGATCACCGGACGGGACGGACGCGAACTGGCCGATACCTGGTCCGACGGCGCGCACGCGTACTACGGCATGACGGTGCCCGATTTCCCGAACTTCTTCATGGTCTACGGCCCCAATACGAACCTCGGGGTCGGATCGATCATCTACATGATCGAATCCCAAGCCCGTTATATCCGCCAAGCGGTACAGCTGCTCGCCGGTGAACCGGGCCATATCCTCGAGGTCCGTGCCGCGACCGAGCGTGCTTACAACGACGCGCTGCAGAAGCGACTGGAACGCACTCCGTGGAACTTCTGCTCCAGCTGGTATCGCAACGCGGCGGGCAAGATCACCAACAACTGGCCGGGCACGGTCACCCGGTATCGCCGCCGCGTCCGCACATTCGACCCGCGGGACTACACCCTGACACCCGCCGCATAACCGCTCAGTAGTCCGGGAACAACCACAGGTCCTGCGCCGTCACAGCCCGCAGATACTCGGCCAGTGACCGGACCCGGGTGAGGGCGTGCCCGTCATCACTGTCGTGGCCGAACAGCGGCACCGCCGCCTCGTCGGCCCCGGCCCGGCCGAACCATTCGTCCACCCGCTCGAGCAGGTTACGTACATCTTCGGGGTCGAACAGCTCGTAGAAACTCAGCCCGAATTCGTCTGACACCCATTTCTCGTACACCTGGCCCCGGAACCCGGTCGGGTCACCGTCGGAGGGCCAGAACAGGCCGCCCTGGGAGAAATCGCGCGGTAGTTCCTCGAACGGGCCGAGATCATCCGGATGCAACCAGCCGAATTCCCCGCGCTCCTCCTCCGGCATCTCCTGGATCTGCTGGAAGGCCGCCATATCGGTCACCCGGCCCTGGTTCGGCCGGACCGCATACACGTCGAGTCCCATGGGCTCGAGCCTATTCGGTTCCCCGCCGGGGCGCAGGCACTCGACCGGACCCGGCCGCCGCCGTCACCGCTCGCGGCGACCGCCTCGCGGCACGTCCCGGAACGGCACATTGTGGTCGGAGCGTGCCTCCCGCGGCATACCGAGCACCCGTTCGCTGATCACATTGCGCGCCATCTCGGTGGTACCGCCGCCGATACAGCTCACCTGCCGCATCAGGAACACATCGCCGGCATCGCCGAAATCCTCCGACCAGACCGCATCCCCCGCTGCCGCGATCTCGAATTCGATCGTCGCCCGGCGTGATTCGGCGATACCGCGGAACAACCGGCCGATAGCGGCCGACTGATCGGAAATCCGGCCGGACGCCATACCGGTGCCGAGCCGGCGCTGCAGCGCGGTCCCGACCATATCGAGCATCTGCGCCTCACCGATGAGATCGCGGACGCCGGGCTCGTCGATGGTCCCGGCCCGGCAGGCGATCTCCACCGGCGACCTATCGGAGATGGCGGGCCTATCGGGCACCGTGACGTACGGCGATTCCGACAGCAATCGTTCGTGGTACATCCAGCGGGTCCCCACGGTCCAGCCGCCGTCCACCGCACCGATCCGATCGGAATCCGGGACCCGGACGTCGGTGAGGAACTCCTGGCAGAAGTCGCGGGCGCCGTTGAGCATCTCGATCTGATGCACCTCGATCCCCGGCTGATGGATGGGCAATATGAAAACGGTGAGCCCGCGGTGTTTCGGAACGTCCCAGTTGGTCCGGGCCAGGCATAACGCCCAGTCGGAGTACCACGCGCCGGTGGTCCAGATTTTGGCGCCGTTGAGCACCCAGTCGTCACCGTCGCGGACGGCGGTGGTCACCGCGCCCGCGACATCGGAGCCGCCGCTGGGTTCGGAGAGGAACTGCATCCAGATCTCCTCACCGCGCAGCATGGCCGGGATATGGCGGCGTTTCTGCTCTTCGGTGCCGAAATCGAGCAGGACCGCGGCGCACGGCGACATCGTCGGCACCTGGCACCGGGACGGATATTCGAACCCGGCCAGTTCCTCGAGGAATGCCCGCTGATGATCTGCGGTCAGCCCGCGACCGCCGTATTCGACCGGGATGGCGATACCGGCGAACCCGGCGTCGTAGAACTTACGCTGGAGCCGCCGGTCGTCCTCGACGGCCGCCAGATCGTCCTCCGGCGCGGATTTCCGCAACCCGGCGACGGCTTCGGCGCGGTACGGGCCGAGCTCGCTGCGGATCCAGGTCCGGGCCCGGCGGCGGAAACTCTCGATATCCTCGATCTCGTCTGTATTCGACGATTCGCTCATGAGCTCGCTCATGCCGATAGCTCCTGTTCGATGAGACGGTCGGCGACGCGGCGGCGGTGCTCGGCCGGGGTGCCGTAGAGCATGCGGTTCACGGTGGCCCGGCGCAGGAACAGGTGCAGATCGTGCTCGAACGTCAACCCGATACCGCCGTGCAGCTGCACGCAGTCCTGCAGCAGCTCCGGCCCGTAATGGCCGATGTACGCCTGGGCGGCGGCAACCAGCGCGCCCGCTTCCGGGCTGCGCTCGTCGACCGCGGCGGCGGCGCTGTCGGCGATCGCGTGTGCCGCCTCGAGCCACGATTTCAGATCCGCGAAACGATGTTTCAGCGCCTGATAGGACGCCAGCGGCCGCCCGAAGGAGTAACGATCCGCCACCCAGTCGAGCGCCATATCGAAGCCGGTCTGCATCGCTCCCACCGTCTCGGCGCACTGCACGGCGGCCGCGATGTCCAGCTGTCGTTCCAGCTGCCGCGCGGCGGCCCCGAGTTCGCCCACCAGGGCACTGCGCGGAACGCGGACCTCGTCGAAGGTGACGGCGTAGAAGCGCCGGGTGAGGTCGGGCGCGACCCGCGGTGCGACGGAGATACCCGGGCTCGCCGCCGGAACCAGCACCTGAGTGAGTTCGCCCCCGTATCGCCCGGCGACCAGGAGATACCGTGCCACAGCGGCCGATTCGACGGGCTGCGTGAGGCCGTTGAGCACCAGGTCGTCGCCGTCGCCCCGGAGATCGACCCCGGCCTGTCCGGGCGTCCGGTGTACGAGCCCGGCATGACACCAGGTCGCGACGGATTCACCGGAGAGCAACTCGGCGAGGACATCCGGGTGGCTTCCGGTGTCGGATAGCGCGGCGGCCACGATATTCGACGGGACCAGCGGCCCCGGGGCCGCATGCCGGCCGAATTCGTAGGCGACGAGCGTGAGGTCAGCAACGGGCCGGCCGCTGATCGTGCCGCCACCGCTGTCCTCCCCCACGAGCAGCGAGGTCCAGCCGAGTTCGGCGCCGCCACGCCAGTAGCCGGATTCGAAGCCGTTGTCGTCGTGGCGAAGTTCGCGGATCCGGTCCCGCGAGACCCGGGTGCTCAGGTACTTCGCGGTGGTCGCTCGGAAGAATTCCTGATCAGTAGTGATATCGAACAGCATATGATCGGCCCACCTCTCGGTCGGGTGTGATGCCACGCAGCGGTCACGTGGAGCCGACGGGTCGGCGGCGCCTCAGCAGAAGCTCCCTTGACAAAAAGCTCCCTTAATTCGAATACCGCACAGTAAGCCGTTCCGCAATAGCCGACGGCAACCGCGCTGGTGAGGGGAGTGCGGGAACAAGTCCCGCCGAACGAGCCGGATTCGCTTCGCGCCCGGTGTTTACCACGACCGCGACGGGGGGTAATCGGCGCCCGAAGCCCCCAGAGAGGAACACCTGTTTTGCGTAAGTTGTTGCGTCCACTGGCCCTCAGCGCGTTGGCCGGATCGGCCCTGCTACCGTTCGCCGCGCCGGCGGGCGCCCAGACAGCGGCCGATTTCCAGGACGCCCGGGTGGAGGTCGCACCCGGATGCGGTGGCACCGTCCGCGCCGAGGTCGCGGTCACTCCGCTCCCGACCAATACCAACGGCGTCGGTGTGGTGGTGATGTTCCGCGCGGACCGGCAGGATCCGGCCTGCGCCGCGAAGGCAACGGTGTCGTGGCGCAATATCGCCTCCGGAGCCAGCGGGTCCGAGGACGTCACGGTTCCATCGGTCCCCGAACCGGGCTGGACCTTCCCCACCGACCACGGTTACCAGCGGGCGCTGGCCGATACCGGCCCGGGCCCGGTGATCGTCACCATCACCACGAATCCGGGCGAAATCAACGTCACCGTCTGACACCGTGAGCCGGAACCGGGCGCCGACTCACCCCGGTTCCGGCCACACCAGCGCTCCTCCTCTCGGGTCCGCTGACGTCGCACTCACCGCCATCCTCAGGCGGAGAACGAATCCGCCGCGGCGGTCACGCGATCCCGCCCCACGACCTCCGTCTCGTTTACGCCGCATGTCCCACTGCAGCCACTTTGTCCGGCCACGAATGGACGCTCGCCGCTATCCCGCACCGCCGCAAGCGGTGCCGGGCGGCTCGCCGACCTGCCCTGTCTCCCCGGATGAACGCCTCAACCTCCACCGCTGAGCCCACCTGACCCGGGGCCGATATGCCGATGGGCCGGGACACCTTCTACCGCAATCGTTCTCGAGGCGAAAAAGCCCTGCGGATAGGGTGGCTCCATCACCAGCGACAGGGAGGGGTGGCTCGATGCTCGTTATCGCCGACAAGCTCAGATCCGGTTCCGAGAAACGGGTCGTCGCCTGGCTCCGGAAATGGCAGGACGATTACCGGGTTCCCGGGATCGCGATCGCGAACTGTTTCGTCGGCGGGCAGGAAGTCGACCTGGTGATCATCACGCCGCATACCACCGTCGTCTGCGAGGTCAAAGGCTTGAACCCCGGGGTCACCGCCGGTGTTCTGCACTGCACCAGCAACAGCCGGTGGAAGGTGCCGGGATACGAGGGCGACCCGGTCGGCGTGCGACAGAGCGATACGACACCATACGATCAGGTCCGCGACGCGGTCTTCAAACTGAAATCAGTGGCCGCGAAGGCAGGCGGGCCGACCTTCGTCACCGGGCTCGTGGTCGTGGTCCCGCCGCGCGAATCCACCCTACGACTCGACAAGAAATCAGCGCCCCAGGGCTGCGACGTATTGCTGTGCAATACCCAGAACCCGCTCCGCGCCTGGTTCCACCGGGCCCATCACCGCAGCGCCGTCGTCTGGACCGCGGAGCAGGCATATGCCTTGGTCGACGCACTCGAACACGGTGACAGCACCACCGTCGACGGCCTGGCGGCGGAGGGTTTCCCGCTGGAAATGCCCGCGCCCCCGGCAGTCCTGCCACCGGAGGATCCGCCACCGCGGACTGCCTCCGCACCGAAACCCGCTCCAGCCCGGCGCATACCACCGAAGCCCGTGACTTCGGAGACACCGCCGGCCCCACCTTCCCGGATATCGACCCGGCCCCATATCGAAGACCACGGTCGCGACACCGGCCGCGCGGCAGCACCGGCCGAACCGCTGCCGGATCCGAGCCCGGCCGAACCGGCCCCGGAGCCGCGATCGCTCCGGAACCAGAGCCCCGCCACCTCCGGTGATCGGCCCCGCGACCGCTACCGGACTGCCGCCGCGCTGGCGGCGATCGTCGTCCTCTCCGCCGGAATATGGTTCGTCGCCCAGATCGGCGGCCACCGCACACAACCCCAGGAAACCACCGGTCAGCTCCGGGTCAGCTCGGTCACCGAACAACCTCCCCCGGCACCGCCCGCCGCCCCGGTTCCCCGGCACACTCCACCCACCCGCACCGTGTGTTATCCGTTCCAGCCGAATTGCGGTTGAGCACAACGGGTCTCGTGCACGCTGGGTAACACCGGTATCGTCTTGCGGGAGCCGGCCGAGGCCGCCGCGACGTCAGGACGACGCCGGAAGCCGCGGCATTCCGACCGGCCCGGAGCTCACTGGTGCGTCACCGCCGCGACCCGATCCGCGGGACGTGACCGACGCCGACGCGCGGGCGGGCGTTCGCGCCCGGGCCGCCCGGCCTGATTGGGCTGATCAGCCTTCCGGCCGGGCCGGCGGCGTTCGCGTCGCACATCACGATCGAGTTTCCGTCCGTGAACGTCACCGACCTCCGTGGCGGGGTCGCGGTTCAGCACCTCGCCGGCCACGTACGTGGCCGAAACCTCGCCGGCCTCGCCGGTGACCGAGGCGACCCGATTCCGGATGCCGAGGGCGATCACAGCCGCGGCTACGGCGACAAAACCGGAGATCAGCGCCTGGTTCGTCAGGGCTGCGGTAGCCGCCCGCTGGGCCTCTCCGGCACCGGATTCCGCGCCGTCACCGAAGACGCTGCTCACGAAACTACTGAGCATTTCCTTCAGCTCGTCACGGTCGTCGGTCATATCGCGCAGTTCCGGCGCCTTGCCGTTGAGATACAGCAGTGTCACCGATACGAATACGGTGTTGGCGGTGCTGCCACCGAAGACCAGCGACAGCCCGATACCGGTCCTCCGATACAGCTGCACGCCGGCCAGGGTGACCACGGCGGCGATACCGGTGAGCACGCCCCATATCCCGTTCAGGGGCACAACACCGTCGGTCGGGCGCTCACCGGTGTTCCGGAGCGCGGGGACGGAGCCTTCGAGTCGGCCGAAAGCATCGGTGTGCACGTCACCGTACGGACCGGACGCGGTCAACCACGGTTGAAAGAGTAGAACGAGCGTGATCAGGCTCAGCGCTGTGAGTAACCAGCATCTCCACGCGGAACAGAATGCGAAATTCGGTCCGATGGTATTGCCGGCCTGTCCGCTGGATGGGTATTTCATTTTATTTTTGATTTCACCCTTTGGGTTTATCGATTCCGCACTGTGGCGAATTACGCGCGTGCGCTTCGCGTTTCCCGATGAGCCCCGTCGCCCATCGGCCTCTATAAGAGTAGAACAGCAGACGGGCAGGTCAAATGCCTTATAGGTCACAAAGAGACCTGCGGCACAATACTTTCCGGTAACAAGCAGCGGGATCGGAATTTGTTACCGACCGGTATCGCCGAAATCTTCTGTGGCACCATGGATTCGGGTACATCTCGGCCATCAGCAGTACAGTCGAGCGGCGCTCATTGTGACCAGACCCACGGCAATGGCCCCCGATCGTCCACGACCGGCTACCCACGAGAACGGCCGTCCGCCGCAGCGAAGGACGGGCCATCGTTATCGGCTGCGCCGGACAATGAAACGAATTGTCTCCGCACCGCCCCGAATCCATACTGCTGCGCCTACCCAACGAACGTAGACCCTGACGACCGGGCATACCGGTCTAGCTCTTCCCGATCCCATATGGCAGGTTTGCGCTATGTCGCGAATGCACCGAAATACCTTCCCGCGCCGCATGTTCAGTATGCGCATCGCTGTTGCCTTCTTCGCCTGCACCGCACTCCTCGCTTCGGGATGCGGGGACGCAAAAGGAGACGTCATGAAGCTGGGAGCCTGCGGATACTTCACGCAGGGACAGGCCAACCGTTCCTGGAATTTCGAGCCCCGATCCTGCGACGACCCCGAAGCCGCTTTGGTCGTCGTCCGCGAGATCGACAGGGCGCCGTGCCTCGATGACTCCTTCAGCTGGTCCGACCGGGCGAAGCGCAGACAGTACGTCTGCACCCAGCTGAACGCGCAGGTCGGCGACTGCTTCAACGATCCGGGGCACAAGTACGCCCACTTGGATCTGCTGCGGAAGGTGCCGTGCACCGCTCCCGGAGCGCACCAGGTGAATACCCGCGTCGAACGTGACGATTCCGGCGCCTGCGCGGCCGCGAAAGACACGCACGATCAGACCGTCGTCATCCATCACCCGAAACCACCGGTGTCGTACTGCCTGCATCCCGTCGGCCACTGACACCTCACCGGACCAGCGGGACGCGGCCGGCACGCAGCCGCCGGACCGTCTGCCGGGGAGCGCTTATGGGCCAGGGTCCATCCACCCGGAGCCCACTACGACGGGACCGGCCGGCTGCAGCCGAGCCCGAACCGCCTACTTTCCCTCTTTCCTGCTCACCATTTCGGTGATCCAGGTCGGCGCGAACGGCGACGTGCAGTTCGGGGGTGTCGGATAGTCCTTCAATACCTCGAGTCGTTCACCGATATCGATGGCGCGGGGGCGGTACTCGGGATGCTCGATCCCGATCTGGGCCAGACAGTGGTTCATCGCCCATTGCAGGCGGTCCGGGGCGTTCTTCATCTCCGCCTCGACGATATCGAGCAAACCCGCGAGGTCGAGATCCTCGGGCTTCTTCGCCACACGCTCGGTTGTCAGCGCCCAGCCCGCGCTCGCGACCACTGGATCCGGATCGGCGAACCAGGCGAGGCGCAGTTCTTCGGCGTGTGGGTTCTTCTTCACGACATAGTTGACGAGCCAGTCGTGCACTTTGGGGGTCCGCGCCTGACGGAGCATGGTGTCCAGCTCGGCGCGGTCGAACGCCTTCGGGCGGCAGATCAGGATCGCCAGGAGGCGGGCCGCGCTGTCATCGGTTTCCCAGAGTTCGCGGGCGAGCTCTTGCTGGGTCTTCAGGCGCTTGGCGACCGCGCGCAGCTTGGTGAGGTTCACGCCGTGGTCATCTCCGTGTTCGGCGTTCACCTCACGGATCCTCGGCTCCTCGAGTGCCGCCAGCTCGGCCGTCACCTCGGCCACCGTTGCCGGGTTTTCCGTCGTCCTGGCCACCTCGATCTCCTGTCCTTCGGATGTGGGTGGCCAGCCTACGACGTACCGCTGGTCAGGTCCGTGACAGGTTCTGCGTGCCGACCACCCGCAACAGCGCCAGAGACTCCGCTTCGGGTGTTCCGGGGGCCGCGGAATACACGACCACCGACTGGTCGACGTCGGGAACGTGGAGCGTATCGCAATCCAGTATCAGTTCACCCAGCTCGGGGTGGCGGACCGTTTTGGTGTGGCTGCGCCAGGAACCGGCTTCCGCTTCGTCCCACAGTTGAGTGAATTCCGTCGACCCCGTCCGCAAATCCGCGAGCAACTCGGCCAGCCCCTGGTCGCTGGGATAGCGGGCGGCAGCGGTGCGCAGGTTCGCGACGTGCTGCCGGGCCGTGGACTCCTGTTCCGCGATGGACGCGGAGACCTGACTGCGGATCGGATCGGCGGGGTCGGTCAGAAAGCGCAGACGGACGATATTGCGGCGGCCGGGTGGTAATGCCGACCAGTCGCCGAGCAGGGCGCTGGCCATGGCGTTCCAGGCGAGGACGTCGCTTTTCGCGCTGAGGACCAGTGTGGGCAGGTCGACGAAACGGTCGATCAGACGCAGGACGCTGGGGCGTACATGCATTTCGATTGTCCCGGCGGTGGGTGGGGATTCGCCGGCCAGGTAGAACAGTTCGTTGCGGCCGGCCGTGTCCAGACGGAGTGCCCGGCCGAGGGCGGTGAGTACCTGTTGCGAGGGGGTGGGGCCGCGGGCCTGTTCGAGCCTGACCACATAGTCGACGCTGATCCCGGCGAGCAGCGCGAGTTCCTCGCGGCGCAGGCCCGGAACCCGGCGATGGTGCCCGGCGGGCAGACCGGCCGCTTCGGGCCCGATCCGGGCGCGGGCACGGCGGATGGCCTCGGCCAGTCCGGGGCGATCGATCCTCACCTGAACCAGCATGCCCGCCAGGGTCGACCTGCGATAGGGCGCTGGGTGGTACCGGTAGTCCCACGATGCGCCGGTCCTCCCGGGCGGTGGGGCAGGGAGGCACGGTCGTAGCTATGACAACAACAACGAATTCGACGGTGCTGATCACCGGCGCCAACAAGGGCCTCGGCTACGAAACCGCGCGCCGGCTGGCCCGCCTGGGCGCGACGGTGTGGCTGGGCGCACGCGACCCGCGGCGCGGCGCGGAAGCCGTGGCGAAGATCCACGCGGACCTGCCGGATGCCGATGTGCGGACGCTGACACTGGATGTGACCGCGGACGAGTCGGTCCGGGCCGCCTACACGAGGGTCGCCGATTCCGGCACCGGGCTCGACGTTCTGGTCAACAACGCGGGAATCGCGGGGTCGGTCACCCCGCCCGCGGAGACGGTGCCGGCGGCTTTTCTACCGGTTTTCGGCGTGAACCTGCTCGGGCCGGTACGGGTGACTCAAACCTTCCTGCCGCTGCTCCAGGAGTCGGCGGCACCCCGGCTGGTGATGGTTTCCAGCGGGTTGGGGTCGTTCGCGATGACCGCCGACCCGGAGCGGGTCGAATCGACCGTGGTCGATCTGGTGTATCCATCGTCGAAAGCGGCGCTGAACATGGTGACCACGATGTACGCGAAAGCCCTGCCGGATATCCGGGTCACCGCGGTGGACCCGGGATACACCGCGACCGGACTGAACGGGTTCTCCGGTCCGCAAACCGTCGCCGAAGGCAGCGACGCCATCGTCGAAGCCTGCACGGCAGCGGAGCCGGCAGGCGGGTTCATCTCGCGTCACGGCCCGATCCCCTGGTGATCGGCCGCGAGGGCGGCGCGGCGCCGCCCTCGCGCGCCGACGAGATTCCACGCAACGCGACCGGCAAGATCCGTAAGGTCGAACTGCGGCGCCATTCGCCTGAGCTTCCCGGGCACGGCCCGGCCTACTGCTCCCCCACGTCCCCCGAACAACTCGCGGACGCGTGCGGGCCGCTCGACGTCTGTTCGGACATCACCTTGCCGCCGACCGTGATCCGGCAGGTGATATCGCCTCCGGCGTCGCCGTTGCTCGCCGTCAGGGACACCATCTCGCCCCATCCACCGATGGTCACGTCCTTCTTCCAGGGGAGGGTGACCGCCGTTTCTTCTGTCATATCCTGGTCCCGGCCCAGGTAGGCGACCGAGGCATCGGTACCGGATCCCTCCACCTGATAGGTCACGGCGACCTCACCGCTGATGCTCTCGTCGGCCGGGTTCGCGAATACCGCGATACACCCCGCCACCACGAGCACGAACACCGCGACGATCCCACCGGCGATCCACGGCCATCTGGGCCTCTTCCGCAGCTGGTAGTAGCCCCGCGCGGACGTACCCGCGGGCGCGTACTCGCCCTGCGGTGCGCTGGGATACTGCGGCCGGTCGCCGGACGGGTTCGACAATGTGCCTCCTCTGCTCGGGGCGCCTCTCACGCCATTAGGAGGTAGATCACATTTTTCCTCAGTAATGTTACACCGCTATTTATGCAGTTCATAAACCGGATCGGTGCCCGGATTCCACCGTTCTCCGGCCGGGCGCGGCGGTCCACACCCGGACGAACACCCCGGCCTCCCCGGGCCGCGAGACAGCACAGACCGTGGACCCGCGCGCGTGCAGGTGGGAAGCTCGTAGTAACCGCGTGCCGATGCCCTAGGACGGTGAGTCATGGTGGACAGAGCGAACGGGGCACCACGACCGGCAGATATCCGGAATGTGGTGCTCGTCGGAGGTAGCGGGTCCGGGAAGACGACATTGGTCGACGCCATGGCACTCGCCGCCGGTGCGGTGAACCGGGTGGGTCGGGTCGAGGACGGGACCTCGCTCTCGGATTACGACGAAATCGAGCAGCGCCGGCACCGGTCGGTCCAACTGTCGGTGGTGCCCGTGCGGTGGGGTGGGGTGAAGGTCAACCTGATCGATACGCCGGGGTACGCGGATTTCGTGGGCGAGCTGCGGGCGGGGTTGCGGGCCGCGGACGCGGCACTGTTCGTGATGTCGGCGGCCGACGGGGTCGAGGGGGTCGGTGGGGTCTCGCGGGCGCTGTGGGAGGAATGCGCGAGCGTCGGGATGCCGCGCGCGATCGTGCTGACGCATCTCGATACGGCCCGGGCCGGTTTCGAGGAGATGACGCAGACCTGCCAGGCATTGCTCGGCGGGGATTCCGCGGAGAACGTGCTCCCGCTACATCTTCCTGTCTACGGTCCCGCCGCCGCGGACGGGCATCGGCCGGCCACCGGATTGACCGAACTGCTGGAACAGCGGGTGGCCGATTATTCGACAGGTGAGCGGAGGTGGGTGCCGGGGTCTCCGGACAATGAGGCGCTGATCGAGCAGGCCCGGGATCGGCTCATCGAGGGCATCATCGCCGAAAGCGAGGACGAAACCCTCATGGACCGCTATCTCGCGGGCGAGGCGATCGAACTCAGCACCCTGGTGACCGATCTCGAGCGCGCCGTGGTGCGTGGCAGTTTCCATCCCGTGCTGTTCGCGGCCCCGGCGGCAGGCGACGGTCACCAGGGCCTGGGCACGGTCGAGCTGCTCGATCTGGTCACCGCCGGATTCCCGACGCCGATCGAGCACGCGGTATCGGCGGTACATACGAGCGACGGTTCCGAACCCGTCACGCTGCGCTGCGATCCGGACGCGGAGCTGGCAGCCGAAGTCATCCGCACCTCCGCGGACCCGTACGTCGGCCGGATCTCGCTGGTCCGGGTGTTCTCCGGGACATTGCACGCCGACGATACGGTCCATATCCGCGGGCACGGCCGCGACGCGGACCACGCCGCCGAGGACCGGATCGGTGGCGTGACCGCACCCTTCGGGAAAGAACAGCGCCCACTCGACGAAGCAGTCGCAGGCGATATCGCCTGCGTGAGCAAACTCGGTCACGCCGAAACCGGCGATACGCTTTCCGGCACCGCGTCTCCGCTGCTGATAGAGCCGTGGCGGATGCCGGACCCGCTGCTGCCCACGGCCGTACGCGCACACAGCAAGGCCGATGAGGACAAACTCTCGCAGAGCCTGGCCCGGCTCGTGGCCGAGGATCCGGCACTGCGGGTGGAGAACAACGATCGCACCGGTCAGCTGGTGCTGTGGTCGCTCGGGGAGGCACAGCGTGATGTCGCGCTGGAACGGTTGCGCAGCCGGTACGGCGTGTCGGTGGATATCGAGGATTACCGGGTCGCGCTGCGCGAGACGTTCGCGGACAGGTCCACGGGGCGGGGGCGCCATGTCAAACAGTCCGGCGGGCACGGCCAGTACGCCGTCTGCGATATCGAGGTGGAACCGGCGGCGGAGGGTTCGGGAATCGAGTTCGTGGACAAGGTGGTCGGCGGCACGGTGCCCCGGCAGTTCATCGGTTCGGTGGAAAAGGGGGTGCGGGCCCAGGCCGCCCGCGGTGTGACAACCGGGTATCCGCTGGTCGATGTGCGGGTCACGCTGGTCGAGGGTAAGGCGCATTCGGTCGATTCCTCCGATGCCGCGTTCCAGACCGCCGGGGCTCTCGCCCTGCGCGACGCGGCGGACCGGAGCGGGACCGATCTGCTCGAACCGATCGCGCGGGTCGCGGTCCGGGTTCCCGACGAACATCTCGGCGCGGCCCTGAGCGATCTGTCCGTGCGCCGCGCCCGGATCCTGGGTACCGAACCGGCCGAGGCCGGTCGCACATCGATCCGCGCGGAGGTCCCGGAAGCCGAACTCGCGCACTACGCAGTGGACCTTCGTTCACTCACCCACGGCGTCGCACAGTTCACCCGGGAGTACCTGCGGCACGACCGGGTGCCCACCGCGCTGGCCGGCAGATTCCGCAACGGATCCGCTTCGACGACCAGCTGATCGGGCTCGCGTAACGGCATAGACCGCCTCCGCGCCGCGACCGGCCACCACCTCGTATGCGGCTCTACGGCGGACTCGCGGAGTCGATACCGCGGAGCTTGCCTTCCAGCACCGCTCGTTCCCGTTCGTTACCGCAGCGGGCCACGGCCTGCTCCAGTTCGGCACGCGCCTCGGCCGGGCGGCCCAGGCGGATGAGCAGTTCACCACGCACGCTCGGCAGCAGATGCGAATTCGCCAGCGCGTCGGCGGCCACCAGTTCGTCGACGATCCGCAGCGCGGCCGCGGGCCCATGGGCCATGGATACCGCGACGGCGCGATTCACCTCGACCACCGGCGAGGGAGCCAGCCGGCCCAGCGCCTCGTAGAGGAGCACGATTCGCGCCCAGTCGGTTTCCGCCACCGACGCCGCCACCGCGTGACATTCCGCGATCGCGGCCTGGAGACCGTAGTTGCCCAGGCCGCGGCCTGCTTTCTCGGCGCGGGCCAGCGCGGCGCGCCCCCGGGCGATCGCGGTGCGGTCCCAGCGACGGCGGTCCTGCTGCTCGAGAAGTACCGGCTCACCGTCCGGGCCGGTACGGGCGGGGAAACGCGCGGCGGTCAATTCCAGGAGCGCGAGCAGACTGTGCGCCTCCGGTTCATCCGGGACAAGCCCGGTCAGGACGCGGGCCAGACGCGCAGCCTCGCCCGCCAGGTCGATGCGGATGAGGTCGGCACCCGAACTCGCCGACGCCCCCTCGGTGAAGATCACGTACACCACCCGCAGGACCGAGGCGAGCCGGGCCGGGCGCTCCGCCGCGGACGGGACCTCGAACGCGACGCGGGCGGCGGCCAGTGTCTTCTTCGCGCGGGTGATCCGGGCCTGCACGGTGGCCGTCGGAATCAGGAAGGCGCGCGCTATCTCGTCACTGGTGAGACCGCCGACCACGCGCAGAGTGAGCGCCACCCGGGCTTCCGGCGACAACACCGGGTGGCAGGAGATGAACATCAACGCGAGCACATCGTCGTCGATTCGGTCCGGATCCCAGAGTTCCTCCCCCGCCGCGCGGACCGGATCGCTGCCCGCGGCTGTGCCGCCCTCGTCCAGGTCGCGGGCGAGGGCGGCATACCGTTCGTCGAGCGCCGCACGGCGGCGGAAACCGTCGATCGCACGTCGCCGGCCGACGGTCAGCAACCATCCGGCGGGGTTGCGGGGTACCCCTTCCCGGGGCCAGGTCACCAGGGCTTCGGCCAGCGCTTCCTGGGCGAGATCCTCGGCGAGCGCGAAATCGCCGGTGTAGCGGGCGAGCGCGCCGACGATCCGGGCGGATTCGATCCGCCATACCGCCGCGACCGCCGCGCGGCCCTCGTGATCACCCAACGATCGCTCCGGTCAGAGCTGACCGGTGGCTTCGCGCCAGGCCCGTTCTTTCTGGATCCAGATATTGTCCTGCGGGAACTCGTCGATGGTGCTGACCCGGCGGATCTCGGTTTTGAACCCCGCACCGGTCATCGGCATCCGCTTGGCCCATTCGACGGCTTCTTCCTTCGAGGCGACGTTCAGGATGTAGTAGCCGTTGAAGAGCTCCTTGGTTTCGCCGTAGGGCCCGTCGGTGACAACCGGATCCGCCGAGGAATAGTCGACGACCACGCCCTCGGCGGCATCGTCGAGACCCTCCGCGGCGAGCAGCACCCCGGCCCGGATGAGTTCGTCGTTGAACCGGCCCACCGTCTCCAGCATCTCGGTGAAGTCGGTATCGACCAGCTGAGCGAAGGCCTCGTCGGTGGCGCGCATGATCAGCATGTACTTCATGATCTGGTCTCCCTTGTGTCGTCGGATCCCCTTTCGGACCCTTCACCCATAGGTCGAACGGGACGCCCGGCGGATCGACAGTTCCGCCGGAGAATTCTCCCGAAGTATCGCGAATCGGCTCCGATTTTGCCCGCTCCTGGGAGAACGGCCTGGCCAGTGGCATAATCCTCGATCAGTACAAGGGAATCGAAGTGTGGCTATGAGGGCGTCATCAGTGATCAGTTCTCAGGGTCCGGTGTGGCGCTCCCGTCCCGAAGGGAGTTCACATGACCACCCAACCCGCGGCACAGACCCCTGCCCCCGGTAGACCCGGTACTTCCGGAGCGCACGCGGTGCCCGACGAGCAGCCGGTGAAACAGGCCGTCGCCGGCGGCACCTCGATCGCGGCGGCCGCTCTCCTGCTGGTCGCCGGATTCGTCACCCTGTTCCAGGGCATCTCGGCTGTCGCCGGTGACGAGGTCTTCATCTCCGGACCCCAGTACGTGTACGAACTGGACCTCACCAGCTGGGGCTGGGTCCATATCGTTTTCGGCATCCTGCTGATCCTCACCTCGCTGGCGCTGATGACCGGCGCTACGTGGGCGCGGATCACCGCCATAGGCCTGGCCGCGCTCTCGATCGTGGTGAATTTCCTGTGGCTGCCGTACTACCCACTGTGGTCGATCCTGATCATCGCGCTGGATATCGTGATCATCTGGGCCATCGCCACCTGGGACACCGGGCGGGCCTGAGCTCTGGGCGGCACCGGGGCCCGGCCTCGGCACGCCGGCACGGGGACGGAATGACAGGTCTGTCGTGTCGGCGTCCGGGGTACGGGTACTGCGGTGCGACCATGATCGAATGACGATTTCGGCGACGGCCGTGGACCCGGAACCGTCGGCGATCGTCTCGCTGTTCTGGATCGCGGCTGCCGCGGTGGCGGCGCCGCTGCTGTCCAGGCTGCTACGCGGGCTGATCCCCGATGTGGTGCTGTTGCTCGTACTCGGCGTCGCACTGGGGCCGCACGCCGTGGGGCTGGCAGGTACCGGCGGCGGTGTCGATCTGCTCAGCGAGCTCGGTCTCGGCATGCTGTTCCTGCTCGCCGGCTACGAACTCGACCCGAAACTGCTCGGCGGCAGGCCCGGCCGTACCGCCTGGCTGACCTGGCTCGCCGGGCTGGTACTGGCGTTGCTCCTGGTGTGGCTGGCCGCCCCCGATGCCGGGTTCACCGCCCTCATCGCTGTCGCGATCGCCCTCAGTTCCACCGCGCTCGGCACCCTGCTGCCGATCGTGAAAGAGGACGGTGTGCTCGATCAACCGCTGGGCCGCTCGGTGCTGGCGCACGGGGCGGTGGGCGAGCTGGGTCCGGTGCTGGCGATCTCGATACTGCTCACCGGGCACAATCTGCTGGCCTCGCTGGTGGTTTTGATCCTGTTCGCGGCCGCCGCGGGCGTGCTGTTGTGGGTGCCGCAGCGGATTCTGGACCGCCGGCCGGGCGCCGAACGACTGATCGCCGCGCTCGCCACCGGCACCACCCAGCTACCGGTACGACTGGTGTTCCTGCTGCTGTTGATCCTGATGACCGTCGCGGAGGTCTTCGACCTCGATGTGGTGCTCGGTGCGTTCGCGGCGGGCCTCATCCTGCGCCGGCTGATCGCCGAAACACACCCCGGGATACAGGATTCCCTGGAAACGATCGGCTACGGCGTACTCATCCCGATCTTCTTCGTCACCTCGGGGATGGGTATCGATCCCGCGGCCGTCGCCGCGGAACCCGTGATGTGGGTGATGTTCGTACTGGCGATCGGGCTCGCCCGGGGGTCGACGGTATGGTTCAGCGAACGTTTCGTCCCGCACGGAGCCAACCTGGAACGCCCCCATGAGCGAGTCCAGCTGGCGTTCTACGCGGCGACCGGATTGCCGATCATCGTCGCCGTCACCCAGGTCGCGCTGCGCGGCGAGCTGATAACCGCGGATATAGCCTCGACACTGGTCGCGGCCGGGGCGACGACCGTGCTGGTCTTCCCGCTCGCCGCCAAATGGGTGCGCGGCCGGGCCCCGGAAACCGGCGCGCGCCGGTAGCGGTTGCTGCTAGCTTCGATGCGGTGGAGTTGGGCATCTATATACCGCAGATCGTTCCGGAGTACGCACCGCTGCTCGACCTCGCGCGAACGGCAGAACGCACCGGGTTCGCCAACTTCTGGCTCTTCGACCATCTGTGGTCGCCCGGACTGCCCGAGCACCCGTCCCTCGAAGCGTGGACCGCGGCGACCGCGCTGCTCACCGGAACCACGACGTTGCGGGTCGGATCCCTGGTGTTGTGCAACAACTTCCGGCATCCGGTGGTGCTGGGCCGGATGGCCACCACGCTGGACGTGATCTCCGGCGGCAGACTCGAATTCGGGCTCGGCAGCGGATCGATCCGCGACGAGCACCTCCAGGCCGGTCTGCCCTGGGGCTCGGCCGGGGAGCGGGCCGAACGGCTGGGTGAAGCGCTGGAGATCATCACATCGATGTTCGCGCGGGAGCGCACCTCGTTCGACGGGAAGCACTATCAGGTGAGCGATATCGCCAATCTGCCCCGGCCGGTGCAATCGCCCCGGCCGCCGATCCATATCGGAGGTATCGGCCCGAAGTACACGCTTCCCTTGGTAGCGCGCTATGCCGATGTCTGGAATATCCCCACCTACGGCCTGCCGGACCATCGCCGGTCGGCCGAGTTGCTCGACGCCGAATGCCTCCGCGTCGAGCGTGACCCCGCCTCGATCCGCCGCTCCCATCAGGCGATCCTGGCGATCGCCGAGAACGACCGGGAACTCCCCGAGGTCCAGGCCAGAGCGCGACGCCATTACGGCGCCGAGGCGTTCGCGCTCGACGAGGGTTACGTCGGCACTCCGGCCATGCTGGTCGACCGGCTGGCCGAGCGGGCCGAACAGGGTATCGATTCGGTCATCTTCATGGTCGGAGCGAAACAGGCGGCCACGACCATGGAACTGTTCGCGGCAGAGGTCATGCCGCAGCTACCCGGCTGAGCCCGGGAACGCGGGCCCGAGTGGCACTATCGACCCAGCTCATTCGAGTCTTCCGGCGCGGTCGGTGAGGAGGAATTCCGACATGGCGGATGCGACCGCCTCCGGCTGGTCCAGCATGGAGAGCACGTAGGCGTCGGGGATCTCGACCAGCCGGGCCGCGGGAATCAGTTCCGCGAGACGGCGGCCGTGGTCGCGGGGCATCACCTTGCCCGCCGCCGACCACAGGATCAGCGCATCGCCGCGGAACCCGCGCAGCGCCTCGGTATGTGCGATCAACTCGTTCGCGGGGAAGCCGGATCGACCGTAGGCGAGCAGGTCGCGGCGGATACGTTCGTCGCGCAGGCCCGGTTCGGTCCAGCCGCGCACCAGGTCGTCGGGCAGCGGGTAGCGTGCCATCCAGCCGAAGAGCAACGGGGAGCGGCGCAGCCACCTGATGCGTAGTTGCCGTAGCGCCAGGGAGACCCCGCCGGGGATCCGGCAGGCGGCGGTCGCCATTTTCCCGGGTAGCCCGGGCGGGAAGTTGTCGAACGCCTCGCACGGGAGCGCGACCAGCCGGCCCACCCTGTCGTCGAGGCCGTAGGCGGTCAGGAACAGCGCGCCGCCCCAATCACTGTGCACGAGAACGACATCGTCGAGGTCCAGCGCCGCGAGGAAGTCCGCGACCAGGCGGTTGAGGCCCCGCATGCTCAGGTCCGTACCGGGTTCGAGGGGTATCGGATGCGCACCCAGCGGGAGGTCGGGCCGGATATAGCGGAATCCCGGCGGCAACAGGCCGATGATCCGGTCCCACACTGTGTGATTCATCAGCAGGCCGTGCAGCAGCACCACGGGCGGCCCCTCGCCGTGTTCCACATAGTGCATCCGACCTGCGGCCAGTTCGACTGTCGGCATCCTCCGACCCCTTTCGAGCGATCGCTCTAGAGTGATTGCTCTAGTCTGGAACAATGACCGAGAACCTGTCAACCACCGGCACCCGGGCCCGGCTGGTGACCGCGACGATCGAACTCCTGCGCACCCGCGGCTACAGCGGGACGAGCGTCAAGCAGATCAGTACGGCCGCGAACGCACCGATGGGATCGCTCTACCACCATTTCCCGGGCGGAAAACCGGAGCTCGCCGCAGCGGCCCTCCGCGATGCAGGCGTCGCGTACGGACAGCTGATCCCGCTCCTGCTCGACCCCTATCGAGACCTGCACGAGGCGATCCCCGCGGCCTTCACCACGGCCGCCGAACAGATCGAGCAGACCGGGTGGATCAATATGTGCCCGGTCGGTACCGTCGCGGGCGAAATCGCCGATGCCGAACCGGAATTGCGGACGGTGGCCGCGGAGATCATCACAGCGTGGATCGAGGACGGTACCGCGTATTTCGTCGATCGCGGCCTGTCCGGAGAAGCCGCCCGGGAACTGATTCTCGGCGTCCTCACCGCCCTGGAAGGCGCTTTCGTCCTCAGCCGGACCCTGCGCTCCACCGCCCCGCTACACGCCGCGGGCCGGGCGATGAGCGCGCGGCTGTCAGAACTTTCCCCGCGGGTCCGGGTCGGCGAATGAGCCGCCCCGGCCCGCGCCGTCGGCGAAGCGACGGGCACCGGCCGCGGCATCGGCGGTGAGCGAGATCATTCCGTGTTCCCATTCGTTGGCCAGCGCCTCTTCTTCGGTCAGGCCGTGCTGTTGCAGAAGCGAGAGCCTGTCCTGACGGGCGCAGGTCTGTGGGAAGCCGGCGATCTCGGCGGCGAGTTGTTCGGCGGCAGCGCGTTCGGTACCGGTAGGGACGACGCGATCGGCCAGCCCCATGGACAGGGCGTCCGCGGCACCGACGGGGCGGCCGGTGAGCACCATATCCATGGCCCGGCCGGTGCCGATGAGCCGGGGCAGACGTACTGTTCCGCCGTCGATGAGCGGAACGCCCCAGCGGCGGCAGAACACACCGAATACCGCGTCCTCGGCCGCGACCCGCAGATCGCACCAGATGGCCAGTTCCAGGCCCCCGGCGACGGCGTGCCCGGCGACCGCGGCGATAACAGGTTTGCCCAGACGCATCCGTGTCGGCCCCATCGGACCGCGGCCGTCGGCCGTCAGCGGATTGGATCGCTCGGTGCCGATCGCCTTGAGATCGGCTCCGGCACAGAAGGTTCCGCCCTCACCCCACAGCACGGCGACCGACGCCGATTCGTCGTTGTCGAATTCGGTGAACGCGTCGAACAGTGCGGTGCCGGTGGGGCCGTCGACCGCGTTACGGGCCTGTGGGCGCGAGAGGATCACCGTGAAAACCGGGCCGTCGCGTTCGATCCGTACCGGTGGTGTGGTCATGGGGTCTCCTCTGCTACCAGGTATCGATACCTACGCTGCGTTTGCTGTTGCGCCAGCCGTCGCGCGGCGGACTCGATCGCGCGAGCAGTGCCGCGGCGAGAACATCGCGGGTGGCGGCCGGGTCGATCACATCGTCGATCTCCAGATGGGAGGCTGTGTTGATCGCGCTGCCGTGCTGATAGGCCAGCGCCACCAGCTCGTCGAACCGGCGGGCTCGTTCGCCCGGATCAGGAATGGCGGCCAGCATATCCCGGGCCGCCAGGTGCACCGCGCCTTCGATACCCATCCCACCGAATTCGCCGGTGGGCCAGGCAACGATCATATTCGTGTTGTGGAACCCGCCCGCGGCCATCGCGAGAGCGCCGAGTCCGTATCCCTTACGCAGGACGACCGTCACCAGAGGTACCGTGAGGTGACCGCCGAGGACGAACAGGCGCGGGAAATGGCGGACCGCGGCCTGCTGTTCGGAGTCCGGTCCCACCATGAAACCCGGCGTATCGCAGAGTGATACGACAGGGAGACCGTATGCGTCGCAGAGTTGCAGGAACCGGGCGAGCTTATCGGCGCCGGGCGCGTCGATCGCGCCACCGAACAGGGCCGGGTTGTTGGCGACGACGCCGACCGGTGCACCGTCGATCCGGGCCAGCGCCGTCAGCACGGTGGGGGCGAAATCCCGGCGGAGTTCGAGAACAGAGCCGATATCGAAAATCGTGTCGAGTACGGCGCGGATGTCGTAGACACGTTTGCGATCCTCCGGGACCAGATGCCGCAACGCGCGCTGGTCGGCAACCTCACCAGCCGGTAGCGGACCCTGGAAGTACGCCAGGTACCGCTGTGCGACCGCGGTCGCTTCGGCTTCGTCCGCGACGACGATATCCACCACGCCGTTGTGGCGCTGCATATCGATAGGTCCGACTTCTTCGGGGGCGAAAACGCCGAGCCCACCACCCTCGATCATCGCCGGTCCGGCCATGCCGATGGTCGAGTTCTCGGTCGCGATGACCACATCGCAGCTACCCAGCAGGGCCGCGTTACCGGCGAAGCAGCGACCGGCGGCGATTCCGATGGTCGGCACGACGCCGCTCAGCGCGCCCATCGCGGCGAAGGTGGGATAGTGCAGGCCCGCGACCATCGGCGGATCGCTGTCGTTGGGTCGCCCGCCGCCGCCTTCGGCGAAAAGGATGACCGGATAACCATTGGTGCGTGCGAGTCGCAACAGCCGGTCGGTCTTCTGGTGGCTGAAATAGCCCTGGGTGCCTGCCAGAACCGTGTAGTCGTAGGCGAGCACAGCACAGGTGCTGCGGTCGGCGGCGAAACGGTCGCCGTTGACGCGGCCCAGACCGGTGATGATGCCGTCGGCGGGGGTCCGGGCCTCGAGGTCGGCGAGGTCGCGGCGGCCCCGCTGGGCGGCCACGGCGAATCCGCCGTACTCGACCAGCAGACCGGCGTCGGTGAGCGCGGCGATGTTCTCCCGCGCGGTCCGCATACCGAGGCGGTGACGCTTGGCCACGGCCGCGGACCGCGATTCGTCGTCGAGCGCGGCGCGACGTTCCCGGAGAGCGGCGAGGTCGGGGCGGATATGGTCCAGGGCGACAACGGATTCCGCGGCAGCGTCGGCTTCGGCGGCACCCGCGACCGGACTCAGCCGAGCGAGGATCTCCCCTTCGCCCAGGAAATCACCGACCGAGACAAGGACGGCATCGACAGTTCCGGCGCGACCGGCGGATACCGGGTAGTGCATTTTCATCGCCTCGAGCACGGCCACCGTTCGACCGGCGGCGACGACGGTACCCGGTTCGACCTCGATGGCGACCACGACGCCGGCCGTCCCGGTCCGGACCGCGCTATCGTCCCCGGTGCCGGCCGGCGGCGCGCCGGGGACGGCCGGCGGCCGGCCGGAACCGGCGGATGTGTTCCGCACCGGACCACCTCGGATAGAGGGGCCGTTCACCGCTGCGAGCTGTTCGAATTCCCTGGCCCGCGCGGCAAGCTGGGCGATACTGCGGTCGACCCAGGTCGTATCGAATTCGTGGGTGGCGAAAACCGGGTCCGCGAGTACGGCGCGCTGGAACGCGATATTGGTGGGCACCCCGGCGATGGCTGTTTCCCGCAATGCGCGGCCCGCCAGCCGGTGCGCGGCGGCGAATCCGTCGCGGTCGTGCACCACGATCTTCGCGAGCAGGGTGTCGAAACGGGGATTGACCGGCGCGCCGGCGCGGCCCGCGGTATCGACCCGGATACCGGCACCGGTGGGTAACTCGAAACCGGTGAGCGTGCCCGCGGCGGGAGCGAGTGTGCCGTCCAGCCGGACGGTTTCGGCGTTCACGCGGACCTGGATCGCGCAGCCCGACGGTTCGGCGACGGTGTCCTGGGTCAGGCCGAGTTCGGCGAGGGTGGCGCCGGCGGCAAGACGGAGCTGGGTGTGCACCAGATCCACCCCGGTAACCATTTCGGTGACGGTGTGCTCCACCTGGAGCCGCGGGTTCACCTCGAGGAAGTAGAAGGTCCCGTCGGGGAGTGCGAGGAATTCCACGGTAGCCACGCCGTGCAACCCGGCGGCACGAGCCAGTCGCACCGCCGCGGCGAGCATCCGCGCACGGGCGTCATCGGCGAGAGCGGTGCTCGGTGCGATCTCCACGAGTTTCTGCTGTCTGCGCTGCACTGTGCAGTCGCGATCCCAGAGATGGACCACTGCCCCGGTGCCGTCGCCCACCACCTGAACTTCCAGGTGCCGGGCTTCGCTCAGCAATAGTTCGATGTACAGGTCCGCGACGCCGAAGGCGCTCGTCGCCTCGGCCCGGCACTGCTCGAACGCCTCCGGTAACTGCTCGGCGGTGCGCACCACGCGGGTGCCGCGCCCGCCGCCACCGGCCAGCGCCTTCACCATCACCGGGGCGTTCCGATCGGCCAGGAAGTCGGTCATCTCCGCCAGCGAGGTCGGGCCGGTGGTGCCGGGCAGGACCGGCACCTCATGGTCCATCGCCAGCCGCCGGGCGCGGCCCTTGTCACCGAACAACTCCAGCGTTTCCGCCGCCGGGCCGACGAACGTGATCTCCGCTTTCCGGCAGGCACGCGCGAAATCCTGGCTTTCCGAAAGGAATCCGTAGCCCGGATGTATCGCTGTCGCGCCCGATTCGGCCGCGGCCGCGACGAGCGCATCGATATCGAGGTAGGCGGCCGGCCCGGTGCCGGGCAGCACCAGCAGTTCATCGCAGCGATCCGCGTGCAGCGCACCTTCGTCGTCCTGCGACCGCACTCCGACGGTCGCGATTCCCAGCGACTGCGCGGCGCGAAAGACTCGCAGGGCGATCTCGCCGCGGTTGGCGACCAGAACCTTGCCCAGCTCTGTGCTCATCGGTCCTCGAACCTCCACTCCCGCCCGGCGCCGCGGGCCGCATCCGACGCTACCCGGGCACAACCCGGCACCGGGCCTTCACCGTGGCCGGACGGGCCGAACGCCGCGCTCCGCGCCGCAGCCCCCGGCAGACCGGACCTATTTCTGTCCGGTCCCGCCCGTACCGACACCCTTCACCGCGGCCCGGTCCATGAATCCGAACAGGTACCCGGCCACTCGGCGCATCTGGATCTCCTCCGCGCCTTCGGTGATGCGATAGCGGCGGTGGTGGCGGTAGATATGCTCGAACGGCGTGTAGCGGGAGTAGCCGAGGCCGCCGTGCACCTGCATGGCCCGATCGGCGGCCTCGCAGCAGAGCCGGTTGGCCCAGTAGTTGCACATCGATACCTGCTCCGACACCGCGAACGTGCCGTATTTGTCCATCGACCAGGCGGTCTTGTGTACCAGCGCGCGCAGCATCTCGCACTGGGTATGCAGTTCGACGAGCTGGAACTGGATGGCCTGGTTCGACGACAGCGGTTTTCCGAACGGTTTGCGTTCGTTCGCGTAGGCCACCGCGCGGTCCACACAATACTGCGCGGCGCCGAGGCTGGACGCGGCCTGCCGGATGCGGTTCTCGTTGAAGAAATGCTGGACAACCGCCAGGCCGCGACCCTCCTGCCCGAAGATCGCCGCGTCCGGTACCCGGACATCGGTGAGCGATATCCGCGCGTGGTCGGTGGGCATATTGAAGGTCCACAGGTATTCCTCGACCGTGAAGCCGGCGGTGTCGGTGGGCACGAGGAACGCCGTGATACCGCGACCGTCCCCGGCTTTACCCGAGGTGCGGGCGAAGATGAGGTCGGCGTCGGCGATATGCACGCCGGTGTTCCAGGTCTTGGTTCCGTTGATCACCCAGTCGTCGCCGTCGCGCACAGCGGTGGTTTCCATATGGGTGGCGTCGGAGCCGTGTTCGGGTTCGGTGATACCGAAGGCGAAGAACCGGGTACCGGCGGCGAGGCCGTCGACCCATTGTTCTTTCTGTGCGTCCGAGCCGTATTCCAGCATCAGCAGCAAACCGACGTTGTTGGCGACGACGGCGTGCTCGTTCTGCAGATCGCAGTGCAGGCCCAGGCCGCGCCGGGCGAGATGTTCCCGGATCACCGCCATACCCAGATTGGTGCCGTCGCGGCCGCCGAATTCCTTCGGGAAGGCGTAACGGTAATGACCGGCGGCGTCGGCGCGGCGGCGGGATTCGGCCAGTAGCGCTTCCCATTCCGCGGTGGGCAGGCCGTCGCGATCCCAGTCGGTGCGGGCGTCCTCGCGGCGGTGGTCGAAGAACCGGATATTGTCGTCGGACTGTTCGAGAGGTTCGATCTCACGCTCGATGAATTCGTCGAGTTCGCTCAGATACGCGCTCAGTTCGGCGGGCAGCTCGAAATCCACGGTGTCTCCTATGCTTTCACGCGGGGGCGGATCTGCATGAGCAGATCCCATTCGATTTCCGAGACACGGCGCCCGCTGGCGGCCATGACGATATCCCGGACGGTTCCGTCCAGATGGGCCGCCGCCTGCTGGGCGAGCCCGGCGCCCCAGTAGAGCGTGCCCATAACCTTCCACCAGCGAAAGCGGTCGAGGTCGAAGGTGCCGCCGGCATCCTCGTACCCGGCCACGAAAGTATCGCGGTGGGCGAACCCGCCGAATTCCGCGGCGTCCTCCCGGAACCGCCACATGCGCAGGGCGGGCCAGGCGACATCACGCATGGGGTCGCCGAATCGCTGGGTCCCCTCCCAGTCGAGGACGGCCCGCAACCCTTCCTCGCTGACGATGAGGTTGCCGTTGCGCATATCGGTGTGGACCAGCGCGGGCCGCGGCGGCGGGCCGGGCAGCCGTTTCTCGAGCCAGCGCAGAGCGAGGGCGAAAACGGGCCGGTCGGGCAGCAGCTCCGCGACCACCGACGCCACTTCGGCGAGGTGCTCGGCGGCGGGGTCGGCCCCAGCCGCCGGGACCGAATCCGGTGCGGCCGCCGGGTCGATGAGATGCAGCCTCGCCATGGCCGCGCCCCATTGCCGGGCGGTCGACTCCGCGGTCCCGGCGGCGGCGAGGGTGCGCAGTACCCGGCGGGGCACGGTTTCGCCGTCGATATGTTCGGAGACGAGGAACGGTTCCCCGACGTAAGAGGTGTCGGTGCAGGTCGCGACGACGGCCGGTACCGGTACTCCCTCGGCCCGCGCGAGTTCCCGGACACCGGCTTCCGCGTCGACGGGCATCAGTTCGACAGCGGGCGGCACGATGGTGGCCACCAGTCGACGCGGAGTGTCCGCGACGGTGGCGGTGAAGGCGATATTGCGGCGCCGCGCTCCGGCGGAGAGAAACTGGAAATCGGAGATGGTGGCCCGGTCACCGAATTCACCGGAAAGGAAATCGGCGAGGCCACGGGCGGGATCGCGCTCCACCGTCTCCGGGCCCGGCTCGCTCATTCGCCCTCCCAGCTGTCGTAACCAGGTTTGGCGATGGCCAGATCGGCCCGCACGACCTCGGTCAATGCCTGCCAGAGCGCATCCTCGTCACCAGCCGGAACCGCCTCGAGCAGTTCCTTCTCCCGTGCCGCCGCCGCGGGCCCGAGCTCGACTTCCCGCCCCAGGATGCGGGCCAGATTCGCCCCGACCCGCGCACGATGCTGCAGATCGGGGGGCAGGGCCGGCAGCAGGGTCTCCTCCAGCAGCTCCGCGAGTGATTCCAGCAGCTCCGCTGCCGTGGGTCTGTTCTGCACTACGACTCTCCTCGATGGATTCCGGCGCCGCGGGACACGGTGGGCGTTTCCGCGGCCATCCGCCTGGAGTCCACGATCCGACCTCCTTGTCGTCTACGGGCACGAGGTGAGACAAACAGTAGAGGATGTTCTCATCGTCGCACCAGGGGTCGTAGCGAAGGCCGTGGAGGTTCAGGTGCGTAGGAGAGTCACCGCCCGGCCGTCGGGCGAGCTGACCTCGCTGAACCGCGTACGTTCGGTTATCGGCTCAGCTGTCGACCGCCGGTCGAAAATCACCAGCACACCGGTATCGAGACCCACCCGGTCCAGGTAACCGTCGAGTTGAACCAGTCCTTCCGCCAACGGGTCCGCACGCTTGTCCCGCCAGACTTTCAGCTCCAACGCCTCCCGCTGCTCGGCCCGCCGGCCATCCGCATCCGTGTACGGCTGCCGGATCAACAGGTCGATCCGCCCCCGGCCGACACCGTATTCGCGATCGATATAGCCGCCGCCGTTGACAATTCGATGCATAAATGCCATCAGCACCAGCTGTGGTGCCACCTCGTGATATCGCTGCTCCGCGGACATGACCTCCCCGTTCAGTTTCCAGAACGCCGCGAATTCCGTCAGGAGGCGCGCGAAATCCAGCCGTCCGTCTTCGAATCTGAACTGATGGGGTTCCGAGGTGATGCTGTGCTCGATACCGGCACCCAGCACCCGGAGGATTACCTCCTTGTAGATCGGATTGGCGATCCGGACAGGCTTGTCCCGGGCGACCAAACCCAGATCGGCGACATATGAGACGGCATCGTCGAACTCCGGATCGGCTTCCGGACTCGCACCCGCGATCAACGGTTCGATCACCCGGTGCACCCGCGGCTCGAGCAGTTTGGCCACCAATGAGTCCAGGTGAGTGGCTCGCGCGACGATCAATCGTTCCTTCGCCTGATCGATGTGGTCATCGGTGATGGTGGTCTGTACACCCATCCGATCGACCACCTCCGCGGCAAGTGCATTGACCAGCCACGGCTGCCCCTGGGTGTAATAGAAAGCGAGATCCAGCGCGGGCGCGCTGAATTCCTGCCCGGATTCCCTGGTGTGCTGCGTGTACAACTCGGTGACGTCCGCGCGGGTGAAGTCCCCGAGCCGCAGCGATTCCACCTTGATATTGAACGGACTAGAGGTACCCAACCGGGTCGGGTCACCGCCCGCGGCGGTCTTGTAATCGCGCACGTCCCGCAACCCGCACAACACCACCGAGTACACAAACGCCCGCCGATTCCCGGTATATCCGTCGCGCAACTGCCGCAATACGCTCACCAGGCTCGCACCCTGGAGTGCGTCGATCTCGTCGAAGAAAAGCACCAGCGGCTTCGAGCATTGTTGTACCCACGCCCGAAGTCCGGTGAGTATCCGCGAGCCGGGTTCCGCCTCCGGCCACGGTGATGGTGGCCGGAACTCGAGTTCGACGCCCGCATCTTCGGCGGCCCGGGCAACAGAGCCCAGAACCAGCCGCTCCGCGCTGCCGACATCGTCCCCGAACGGCTCCGCGATCTCGCAGGAGAACCTTACTGCCACGTAGTCGCCCGTCGCGGTCAACTGGTGGGCGAGGTCCGCCATCGTGGTGGTCTTCCCGGTCTGCCGGGGGGGCGTGCAACACGAAATACTGGCCACGCGCTATGTACCTGCACGCCTCGGGTAGACGCTCGACCGAGGGAAGCATGTAGTGCCACTCCGCGTCACAGGGACCGGTCGTATTGAAATACTTCATGCCACCCCTAACTCGTCTCCCACCGGTCCGCCGTGGACCCGTTCAGCAGACTACGTGACGACGCCGCCACCAGGTCAGGTCATCCGCGGCCGACCGAGAGGACAGCTTCGGGTTCACCCGCCGCCACTATTCGACCACCGCGCAGCAGCACACAGTGGTCGGCGTGCCGCACATCGGCCCGGTCATGAGTGGCGTGGACGACCGTGATCCCGGCGGCCGCGGCTTCGCGCACGGCGGCACCGATGGCCTCCTGCGCGGCAGTGTCCAGCCCGATACTCGGTTCGTCGAGCAGCAGGAGGTCGGATTGCTGGGCAAGCGCGCGGGCCAGGAGGACGCGTTGCCGCTGGCCGCCCGACAGAGTGTCGAGTCTGCGTTCGGACAGGTCGGCGATATCCATGCGCGCCAGGCAGTCCGCCACCACCGTCCGGTCGGCGCGGGTGAGGCGGCGCCAGAGGCCGCGTTGCGCCCAGCGTCCCATGGCGACGGTTTCGCCGGCGGTGATCGGCAGGGTCGGTGGTATGGCCTGTTGCTGGACGACCAGGGCCGGGCGGCTGCCGCCAGGGCGGGACACCGATCCGGCTGTCGGCGCGAGGATGCCGGCGAGTACCGCCAGCAGGGTGGATTTACCCGAGCCGTTGGGTCCCATCAGCGCGGTCACGCGGCCGCCCGGCAATATCGCGGTGACCTCGGACAACACGGGGTTTCCCGGGTATCCCGCTGCCAGATCGGTGATTTCGATATCGGCCGTGCGCATGCTGTGACTCCCGCGACATACTTGTAATGATAATCGTTATCAGTTTACAGTCTTCGATCATGGATTGGCTGATCACCCCGTTCGAGGTGTCCTTCGTACAACGAGCCCTCTGGGGTGGACTGCTCGTTTCGTGCCTGTGTGCGCTCGCCGGGACCTGGGTCGTGGTGCGCGGTATGGCGTTCCTCGGTGAAGCCATGGCGCACGGCATGCTGCCCGGGGTGGCCGCCGCCGCACTGCTCGGTGGGAATCTGCTGCTCGGTGCGTTGATCAGCGCCTCGGCCATGGCGGCCGGGGTTTCGGTACTCAGCCGTAACCGCCGGCTGTCGACCGATACCGGGATCGGGCTGCTGTTCGTGGGGATGCTCGCGACCGGGGTGATCCTGATATCACGGTCGCAATCGTTCGCGGTGGATCTGACCGGATTCCTGTTCGGCGATGTTCTCGCCACCCGGCCGCGGGATCTGGGATTCCTGCTGGCGGCCCTGGCGGTCGCGCTGGTGATCACCGTGGCGGGCCATCGCGCGTTCGTCGCGCTGAGTTTCGATCCGCGTACCGCGCATACGCTGGGACTGCGTCCACGAGCCGCGCAGATCGCGCTGCTGGGATTGCTCACGCTGGCGATCGCGGCGTCGTTCCATATCGTCGGCACGCTGCTCGTCCTGGGTCTTCTTGTCGCTCCCCCGGCCGCGGCCACCTACTTCACCCATCGGATCCCCCGGATCATGATGCTGGCAGCGGGAATCGGATCGTTTTCCACCGTGGCGGGCCTGCTGGTGTCCTGGCACGCGGGCACCGCGGCAGGAGCGACGATCGCCGCGATCGCGGTCGCGATATTCTTCGTTTCCGCCCTGGCAGCGCGAATTCGCAACGCGGTACAGGTCCGTACCGGGCGATCCGGAACCGGTCCCGGCGCAGGCGATCCCGGCACGGACAATTCCAGCGCACCCGGCCCGGACGTACACGGTTCCGGCACAGTCAGTTCCGGCACAACACGCGACGCTCACGCTTCCAGCGCGGGCCGTACCGGCAACGATGACTCCGCCGCACGCGATTCCAGCGCAGGCGATCTCGGTGCGGCCGTCACCGGGCCAGGTGATTCCAGCGCTCAGGATTCCCGCTCCGGTGCTCGTCGGCGGTGGCGCGGGAAGACCCGGGTGTGGGGTGGGAAAGCCGTTGCGCGTGCGTCGCTCTCCGCGCTGCTGGTGGTGCCGGTCGCCGCCTGCGGGAGCGAGGAACAGCCGGCCGAGCCGGTACCGCACGGATACGTCGAGGGTGCCGAGGAGAGCGCGAGCGCCCAGCCGCGGCTGGTGATCGCCGACCGGGATTCGGGTGCGGTCCGGCTACTGGATCTGGTGTCCGAGGAGACTACGACCCTGGACGAGGTCCCGGGTGTCGCCGGTCTCGCCGGGGACGGGCGTTACGCCTACTTCGCCGCCGGGCGGGAGACCACCGTCGTGGACAGCGGCAGTTGGGTGGTCGACCACGGCGACCATGTGCACTACTACCGGGCGCAGCCGCGTCGCATAGGCGTCGTCGACGGTGTCGTCCGGTCCGCGCACAGCGATACCGAGGTGGCGGCCGCGGTCCTCGACTCCGGAAGCACCGCACTGGCGGACCGCACCGCGCTCGACGCGGGCGAGCTGCGACCCGGACCCGTAGTGCCCGGTACCTCCGTTCCCTACGGTGGACATCTGCTCGTCGCACCGCCCGGCTCGGAGCAGATCGAGGTCCGCAGCCGCGAAGACGAGCCGGTGCGGACGCTGACACCGGTCTGCCCCGATCCCGGCGGACATACGGTGACCCGCCGGGGCGCGGTGTTCTCCTGCGCCGACGGCGCCCTGCTGGTGACCGAACGCGACGACGAGTTCACGGCCGAGAAACTGCCGTACCCGCCCGGCACGACAGGGAGTGCGGAGGAGTTCTTCCACCGGACCGGCAGCGATGTACTGGTCGCGGTCCGGGACGCGCGAGTGCTGGTTCTCGATATCGGACGGCGGTCCTGGCGGCCGATCGACACCGGCCCGGTGACCGCCGCGACGACGGCGGGCGCGGGCACCGCGATCCTCGCCCTGACCCCGGACGGTGTGCTGCACGCCTACGACCCGGAAACCGGGGTGGAGACAGCCCACAACCGGGTGCTGCCGGGGCCGGTGGACCCCGCTGCGCCGCCGATCCTGCTGGTCGATACCGACCGCGCCTACGTCAACGACCCGGCCACCCGGGAGATCCACGAGATCGACTACGCCGACAACCTGCGAGTAGCCCGTGATTTCGCACTCGATATCGACCCCGATCTGATGGTGGAGACCGGCCGATGACAAGCACTCTCCGGCTCTGCGCCGCACTCCTGGCCGGCGTTCTCGCCCTGACCGGCTGCGGTATCTCCGATTCCGGCGGCGGTGGGGTCGTGGTGACCACCGATATCCTCGGCGATATCACCCGGGCCGTGGTCGGTGACACCGCCCCGGTCACCGTCCTGATGCCGCCGGGTTCGGATCCGCATTCCTTCGCACTCTCCGCACAGGAAGCGGCAGTGCTGGACGACGCCGATCTCATCGTCGAGAACGGGCTGGGCCTCGAGGAAGGTTTGGCTCGTCATGTGACCACGGCCGCCGAAGCCGGGGTCACAACCCTCGCGGTGGGTCCCCGGATCGACCCGCTCCCCTATCGTTCCGGCGATGCCGCCGGCGCGCCGGACCCGCATTTCTGGACCGACCCTCAGCGTGTCCACCGGGCAGTGCAGGTGATCCGCGATCAGGTGATCGAATCGGTTCCGGATATCGACGCGGCCGCCGTACGCGCGAACGCCGACCGGTATCTCGCCGAATTGGACGTCTTGCGGGGGTGGATGTCCGACCGGTTCGCCACCGTCGCGGCCGATCGTCGCAAGCTGGTCACCAATCATCACGTATTCGGTTATCTCGCCGAACGTTTCGGCTTCGAGGTGGTAGGCGCGGTGATCCCGGGCGGGACCACGCTGGCGTCCCCGAGCGCCGCGGATCTCGCCGATCTGGCGACGGCCGTTCGCACCACCGGCGTCCCCGCGATCTTCGTCGATTCCGCCCGGCCCGACCGTCTCGCCCGGGCACTCGCCGAACAGGCCGGTGTCGAGGTGCGCATCGTCGGACTGTATTCGGAATCGCTGACCGCGCCGGGCGGGGGCGCGGCCACCTACCTGGAAATGATGCGCGCCAACACCACCGCGATGGTGGACGGCCTGGCGCCCGCGTAGCCACTCACCGCTGCGATATTCCGCCGCCGCAGCCGGCACGAAGAAGATGAGGGAGCGTTATGCACAATCGGTCGGGTACGAAACGGGCGGCCGCGCTGTCCGGTCTGTTCACCGCGGTCGTCGCGTTGAGCGGCTGCGGTGGCGATGATTCCGGCACGGAGACCACGATCGCCGAACCGCTGGCGGTCACCTATGACGGCGGTATCCACGTCTTGGACGGAACGACCCTGGCCCCGGGCGGCGGCGTGGAGCTGTCCGGATTCAACCGGGTCAATCCGGCGGGCGACGACCGGCATATCGTCGTCTCGACGGGTGACAGTTTCCGGATTCTCGACGCGGTGACGGCACAGTTCACCGATATCGAATTCCCCGCACCGAAACCGGGCCACGTCGTCCGCCATGCCGGGCGTACCGTGCTGTTCTCGGACGGGACCGGAAAGGTGATCTCCTTCGATCCCGCCGATCTCGGCGGCGGCGAACCGGAGACGCGCGAATATCAAGCCGCCGAGCCGCATCACGGGGTCGCGGTGGAACTGGAGAGCGGTGAGCTCGCCGTCACGCTCGGGACCGCGGAGGAGCGGACCGGACTGGCGATCCTGGACGCCGATCGCACGGAGATCGCGCGCAACGAGAAATGCCCCGGAGTACACGGGGAGGCCACAGCGGCGGGCGACACCCTGGTTGTCGGTTGCGAGAACGGCGTGCTGGTCTACCGGGACGGCAAACTCACCAAGGTGACGAGCCCGGATCCGTACGGCCGGATCGGTAACCAGGCCGGCAGCGAGGTATCGCCGATCGTGCTCGGCGACTACAAGACCGATGAACATGCGGAACTGGAACGCCCCGAGAAGATCTCGTTGATCGATACCGAGAAGGGGACGATGCGGCTTGTCGATCTGGGCACGAGCTACACTTTCCGGTCGCTGGCACGGGGCCCGCAGGGTGAGGCGCTGGTACTCGGCACCGACGGTGCCATCCATATCCTCGACCCGCAGTCCGGCGCGGTCACCCGGACCATCGACGTCCTGGACCCGTGGCAGGAACCCATCGACTGGCAGCAGCCGCGGCCGGCGCTGTTCGTGCGTGGCGGCATCGCCTACGTATCCGACCCGGCCACCGAGCAGCTCCACCGCATCGACCTGGCGACCGGTGCGGTGACCCAGTCGGTGACGCTGCCCGAGATCCCGAACGAGATCAGCGGCGTGAGCTCCTGATCTACGCGCCGCCGCCGGTCGGCGGTACGGCACGCGGGGCGGACCCGGCGACCCGGCCGGGCCGCCCCGCGCTGCGACGCTGCCCACGGGGTGCACAATGTCAGGACAGCTGGGATCAGGCGAGGTCGCCGGGGTGAAACCCGACCGGGAGGAGCGAGCATGATCGTCCGGAAGTATTCGGCGGCCCGGGCCGGCGCCGTGGCCGTGGCCGCCGCCGTGATATCCGGGGGCGGCACCGCCGCGGCACAGTCCGACGACCTCAACAGCTACACCCCGGTGGATCCAGCGTCCTACCACGACCCCGACCCCCGGTACGGCGAATCCGTCTTCTTCACCGCTCCCGACGGCCGGCACTGCGGCATCCTGTGGATGGGCGGCCCGGCCGGCTGTGACGCGGTTCCCATCGACGCACCGCCCCGGACCACCCAGCTGCGGACCGCGATCGAGGAACCGGCGCATTTCGTCGCCGCCGAAGCACCGACGTTCACTTTGCCGGGCGCCCAGGTGCTGCCCGAGGGCCATCGGATCACGGTGGAGAACACCACCTGCGGCGTCGGCTTCCAGGGCACGGTGAGCTGCGCGGCCGGCGCACACGGTTTCACCCTGGCCACCACCTACAGCGTGCTGCGGTGAGCAGCGGAATGTCTGCGCACCAGCCGTCCGCGCGGCCCGGAGAGCAGTCACCGCACCAGACCTCGGGCGGTTGGCGGCCCGCGGTATCGGCGACCCTGCACTGCCTCACCGGCTGCGCGATCGGTGAGGTACTCGGCATGGTGATCGGTACCGCCCTGGGCCTGCACAACGCGGCGACGGTGGTGCTCTCGGTACTGCTGGCGTTTGTGTTCGGCTATGCGCTGACCATGCGCGGTGTCCTCCGGGCCGGTGTCGGCCTGCGGCGGGCACTGCGGGTGGCGCTGGCCGCGGATACCGTCTCCATCGCGGTCATGGAGCTGGTGGACAACCTGATCATGGTCGTGGTTCCGGGCGCACTGGACGCCGGGCTCGCCAACTGGCTGTTCTGGGGGTCGCTGGTCTTCTCGCTCGCGATCGCGTTCGTGGTGACAGTGCCGGTGAACAAATGGATGATCGGCCGCGGGCTCGGGCACGCGGTCGTCCACGAGTATCACCACCACTGACGCCACGACCCCGGCCCCTGGCGAGTTCGACTGCCGGACACCTCCCCCACGGGCCTTCCCGCCCTAGGCTGGTGGACGATCCGACGAACGGCAGGGATGCGAATGTCCGAGGTAATCGGTAAGGGTGCGAATACGGCATTACGGGGCGGACGGTTACAGATATCGGCGACACCGGCCGGAATCGACCTCACCGTGTTGTGCCTGCGGGAGAACGGAAAGGTCGGTGGCGACGACGATTTCGTCTTCTACAACCAGCCGGTCTCACCGGATGGCGCGGTACGCCTGGTGGACGGTGCGATCTCGATCGATCTGTCCGCGGTCACCCCCGGCAGCCACCGGCTGGTGGTCGCCGCGTCGGTGGATACCGGATCGTTCGGCACGATCGCGCTCGCGGTGCGGATCACCGAAGAGGGTGGCGGATCCTACGAGCTGCCCATCACCGGCCTGACCGCGGAGACCACGGTGCAACTCGCGGAGGTGTACCGGCGGGCGGGCGGATGGAAACTGCGCAATATCGGCCAGGGATATGCGACCGGATTGGCAGGACTGGCCACCGATTTCGGTATCACGGTCGACGGCGAACCCACCGCACCGGCATCGCCGCCGGCCGCCCCCACCGCGCCGGCACCGGACGCGGGCGCCCCTCCGGCCGATCAGGGGTTCACCCCACCACCGGCACCCGGGTCTCCGGTCCTCTCGTCCGCACCGGGATATCCGCCACCGAACGCGCCCGGATATCCGCCACCGGCACCGGCGGGGTATCCGCCCGCTCCGGCGGCAGGCAGCCCACCGGCCGGATCTGCGGTGCCGCCGGCTCCGGTGTCCGTTCCCCGGCCCCAGCCCGGGGTGAACTTCAGCAAGGGCGCCGTAACCCTCACCAAGGGCGCCGGACCGGTGCTCCTGGAGAAGTCCCCGCTCGTCCGGCTGCGGGTGGCGTGGGCCAGCGGTACCGACTACGAGGCCTATGCCCTGGTGGTCCTGACGGGCGGAAAGGTCGTACATGTGGCCACTTTCCCGGCCGCCGGGATCCCGGCGAATCCACAGCACGGCGATCTGGTGCGCCATCTCGGTGACCGCGGCCGGGGCGATATCCAGCGCGGCGGCGGGCAGACCGAGGAGATCATCGAGGTGCGGTTGTCGCCCGAGATCGTGGCCGTGGTCCCGGTGGCGTATTCGGCGATCAACAACGGGACCGGTTCGTTCCACAAATACCGCGTGACGCTGTCCATCGAGAGCGGGGCGGATACGGTGACCATCCCGGCCGACCAGGCGAAGAAGTCGAGCTGGATCTTCACCTGTGTCCCGGGGATCGTCTACAACCGGCCCGAAGGTGTCCTCATCGAACGCCTGGAGCTTTACAGCCGTCGCTTCTCCGAACACCGGCCGGCCGTCACGCTGCAGCCCGACGGGCAGGTGGAGGTGCGGATGGACAAGGGCCCGGTGAACCAGTTCAAAGCCGACCGAACGTGAGTCGCGGGAGCTTTGCGAGTGATCGGTCCGGCCGCCGTTGGCCGGCCGTGCACCGTCTCGCCTGAGCGGCCCGTGATGCCCTGACCACCGGGTGAGATCGGTGACGCGAGAGGATTGTGCCGTGACAGATTCCGCCGAATACCCGCCCTTCACCTATGCGGAGGTCGGCGCTACCCGTGGCGAATTGCCCGACGGCTATCACCATCTCCGCCTGCGGCGCCGGCTGGGCCACGGCCGCACCGAGTTCCGGCGGTTCGGCGACGCCGTCCTCGCCTACCGGATGCAGCGCGGCCTGCGGTTGCTCGCCGGCGCGGAAACGCCCCGGGCGGAACCGGGGACCGGTGTCCGGGTTCGGCTCGGTATCGGCCGGCTCGGCCTGATCGCGCCGTGCCGGGTGGTCTACGTCGTCGACGAGGACGATCGCCGCGGCTTCGCCTACGGCACCTTGCCGGGACATCCCGAATCCGGCGAGGAGCTGTTCGCTGTCGAGTACGACCGTGCTACGGACGCGGTGTACGGCGTGGTCACCGCGTTCTCCCGGCCCGCCACCTGGTACACCCGGCTCGGCGGACCGGTGGCCCGCGGGTTTCAACGCCTCGCCGCCGAAGGGTACCTCGCGGTTTTGCGCCGCACCCCCGACGATGCGCCGCCCGTACGGTGATTCCGGCCCGGACCGCGCGCCGACACAACCCCGCTGTCCTTTCAAATATTGCAATTATTGATGAACTAGTGGTTTCGCTATAAACTCGCGGCTATGGTGCACATTTCCGGCCGTAAGCGGCTGCTGTGACGGCCCCCCGGCGGGGACGGGTTACCCAGCATCGGGTGGCACAGACCGTTGCGGCGGAATTGCGCACGCGGATCCTCAACGGCACCGACGATTACCGCCTCCCGACCCAGGATCAACTGGTGCAGGAATTCGGTGTCTCCTATCCCTCGATCCGCGAGGCCATCCGCATTCTGGAAACCGAGGGTCTGGTCACCGTGCGCCGCGGAAATGTGGGCGGCGCGGAAGTGCACCGGCCCGACGAGACCTCGGCGGCATATCATCTCGGGCTCGCCCTGCAGGGTGGGCGGGTGACGCTCCGCGATCTGGCCTCCGGCCTGCAGATGCTCGAACCGATGTGCGCGGCCGAATGCGCCCGGCGCGAGGATCGCCTCGAGGTCGTGGTGCCCGCACTCACCGAGAACATCGAGAAATCGCGGGATCTGGTGGATGACGGGGTCGCCTTCACCCAGACCGCGCGCGAATTCCACGACATGGTGGTGTCGTTCACGCCGAACGCCACGGTCCGCTATGTGGTGAGCAGCCTGGTCGCGCTGTGGTCGGCGCAGGAAGAGGCGTGGGCCGAAGCGTTGACCGGCCGCGGCGAGTATCCGTCGGCGGAACAGGCGCGGGCCGCGGTGCGGACCCATCAGAAGATCGTCGACGATATCGCCTCCGGCCAGGCCTCGGCCGCCGAACATATGGCCTGCGCGCATCTGGCGGCGACCCAGGCGCTACTGCTGAACCGTTTCGACGACGGTATCGTGAACGCGTCGTCCACCATGGCCCAGCAGGCGATACGCGGCGCCCAGGGGATCCGCCGCTGATCTAGAGTCGAGCCTCGCTCGGCATCTCGGTGACCGGGCCCGGATCGAACGCACGGATCATCGCGTCCTGGGTGAACGACGCGATCAACCTGCCACCCTCGGTGCTGACCTGACCGCGGATATACGCGGTACCCGCTCCCACGTAGGTCGCCTCATGGTGATAGCGCAACCAGCCGTCCCATTTCACGGGGTCGTGGAAGGTGACGGAGATACCCATCGGCGCTGTCGACAGGGTGTGATGGGCCTGGGCGGTGCCGATTCCGGGATGCGGCCGCAACGCGGTGGAGATGCCGAGATGGCCGGTGAAATGAGCGAGGACGGCACGGTGCAGTTCGTCGCGCGCCGGAACCTCGTCGTAGCGCAGCCATGCGTCCACCACCGGCGGGCCCACTTCGCCCGGGTCGTTGATATCGGTGCTACCGACGATGCGGACCTCCCGGCCCGGCAGGGGCAGGGCGGCGGCCGGAACGGCGTCGTCGGGACCGGCCACCGGCAATCCGGCCGGTTCGTCGCTGCGGATCAGGTCGGGTTGTGGATTGTCCAGCAGCACAGTGCAACTCGTGCGCACCTTCAGCTCCTGGCGGACCGTCACGGTGGCACTGGCGAAACTGCGGCCGGTCTTGATCGGGGTGACGGTGAAGTCCAGCGGGATATCGGGGTCGGCGGCGGAGACGAACAGCGCGTGCGCGGTCCGCACCGTACGGCCGGGCAGCGCCTTGGCGGCGGCGACGATGCTCTGCCCGAGAATCTGACTGCCGTCGACCACCCGCCGGGTACCGCCGTCACTGTCGCCGAGGTAGCGCGCCGGAACCACCGGGTCGGGCCGGACATCGAAGATCTCCACCATCCGCGCCATCGAGGATTCGGGCTCGGCCCCGAAATCCGGCAGGTCCGCGGCGCTCATGACCGCACCCCCGTGTACCGGCCGCTTCCGAGCACCACCTGGACGACGCTCTGGTCGAACGCGATATACCCGGCCAGCCGGGCGACCGGCGGATGCGGCTTCGGATAGGTCCAGGCGATCCACGGGCGATCACTGCGGGGCAGCGTCCAATACGACGCCTGCCCTTTGAACGGGCAGACCGTATGCAGTTCGACCGATTCGAGCAGTTCCAGGTTGACCGCGTCCGGCGGGAAGTACACCACCAGGCCGTGATCCTGTTCGTCCACCAGCAGACACGCGTCGCTGGTCGCCAGTTCCCGGCCGGCGAGTGTCGCCGTGAACGTATTGGTGCGGGCGAGCAGGTCCACCCGGTAGTCGGGGTGATCCCGATACCCGGAGGGTACGGCCTCTTCGTTCATTTGCTGCTCCGAACATCGCTGCGCCGAATCTCGGCTGTTGCTCGAGACCGAACCGCCCGGCGTGAGCACGATCTGCCGGGCGATTCACCGATCTCACTGTCGTACGGGAAGGTACGCCTCGATATCGGGGTCCGGCCGGACCCCGAACGAACGCATCGCCATGGCCAGCATCGCGTACGTACCCACGGTGAAGACGATATCCATCATCTGCTGTTCGTCGAAGTCGCCCGCCAGCGCCTGCCAGGTGTCCTCCCCGACCGTGCCCGCTTCCCGCAGCTCGTCGGCCGCCCGCAGCAACGCCGCCTCGAGCGGTGTCCATCCGGTCGCGTCCGGGCCCGCGGCGATCCGGCGGATCTCCTCGTCGGACAGTCCCACATTTCCACCGAGCACCGCGTGCTGGGCCCATTCGTAGTCGCTCTCCCAGAGGTGCGCTACTCGCAGGATCAGCATCTCACGCTGCCTGTCGGACAGTTTGCCGCCGTAGAGCAGGTGTCCGTTGAACGGGAGGAACGCCATGGTGAACGCGGGGTACCGGGCGAGAGTCCCGAGCAGATTGGTTCCCGACTTCGTATTGGCGGGCGCGGGGCCGCCGTGGTGCACCTGAGACCGGAAATCGGCGAAGAACGCGCGCAGTTCCGCCGACCATTCCGCGGGTTTCAGCGGGGGTATCCGCTCCATATCCAACTCCTTTTCCACCGGGGTCCCGGATTCGTTCACGTGTTCCGTCCCCCGTTCACGCCGATCACCTGTCCGGTGATGTAACCCGCGTCCTCGCTGGTCAGAAACGCGCAGGTGGCGGCGATATCCTCCGGTCTGCCGATCCGGCCGACCGGCGTATTCGCCACCTGCCGGTCGAGATCGAATACCCCGTTGTCCAGTGCGCCCCGCATCATGGGCGTTTCGATGAAACCGGGCGGGATGGTATTCACGGTGATACCGCTGCGCCCGAATTCCAGGGCCAGCACCTTGGTGAGTCCGATCATCCCGGATTTGGAGGACACATACGCGGCCATACCGGGCACTCCGCTGTGCGTACTCGACGACGAGATATTGACGATCCGGCCCCACCCGGCGGCGACCATCTCGGGCAGTACGACCTGACAGCAGTGGAACGCACTGGTGAGGTTCGTCGCCAGCACCCGGTTCCAGGTGTCGATATCGAGTTCCAGGAACGGCCCGGAGACGGTGATACCCGCACAGTTCACCAGGATCGAGGGCGAACCGAGCTCGGAACCGACCTGTGCCACACCGGTTTCCACGGCCGTTCGATCGGCGACATCCACCGCGAAACCGGCGGCTTTTCCACCCTCGGCACATATCTCGGCGGCCGCGGCGGCCGCGGCCTCCCCGTTGATATCGAATACGGCGACAGCGGCACCGTCCGCGGCCAGGCGACGACTGATGGCACCGCCGATTCCGGACGCACCACCGGTGACGATCGCGACGCGGGTCATGCTGTGCCTCCTGCTCGTGCGCGAGTCCCTGCGTGGTGACGCTCGGCTTCCGTCTCCGGGCCCGATTCACTCATGCGATGGGCTCCGATCCGAGCACTGTGGACCGCGACATCCGCCGGGGCTGTGAACGGTCGAATTCACAGGCCCGGTGCACCAGGCCCGTGTTGTCCCACAGAACCATGTCGCCCACGGACCAGGTGTGGGTGTAGACGCGGTCCGGTGTGGTCGCGCGGTGCTCCAGATCGTCGAGCAGCTCTCGGCCGGCCGGATCGGTGCCGTCGATATGGGAAGCAGTGGCTCCGAAAACCATAGATCGGCGGCCGGATTCGTGCTCCCACACCAGCGGATGGATCCGCTGCGGCCAGCGGTCCCAGTCGGCGAGTTCTTCGGGTGTGGGATTCGGATGGCTCAGCTTCTGGATCCGCGCCATCCGGTGCACGACCCGGGTATCGGCCAGCTGCTCCTTCTCCCGATCGGTCAGCTTCTCGTAGGCGAGATAGGTGCTGGCAAACGCCGTTTCGCCACCCTCCTCGGTGATCACCCGGGCACTCATGATCGATGTTTTGGCGATCATCTTGTCCAGGCACCCGTCGATATGCCAGAAATCGTTGCTCGGGAAATACGGCGCCAGCGGATTACCGGGATCGAAACTGATCTCCATCACATTCTTGTTCGGGAACTTCGGAAATACAGCCAGCTCCCCCAGTTTCGCGCCGAACTCGACCTGCGCCGCGTCCGAGGCGTGCAACTCACGGAAAAGTACAACTCCGTAGCGCTCGAGCAGCTCTTCACAGATTTCCGGCAGATCAGGATCGGTGACGAGCCGCTCGGCGTCGACATCGAGAACCTCGACACCGACCTGTTCACTCAGTTCTCGCGTGGCGACTGCCGGCATGACTATCTCCTCACTCCTGTTTTCAGCCCGGAATATTCGGCCGGCGCGTATTGCGCAGCGGACGCGTGTAGGAAGGATCTTCCGGGCTGCGCGACGGAACACCGTTGGCGTGGATATCGGGGATATCAGCGAACGGTATGGGCATCGTCGGAACAACGCCCGACCATTCGATAGCGTTGGTGCGCAAAGCTATCCGCCACTGTCCGGCGCGTCGCTCGAGTCGATCGAGATAGCGGCCGCCGGCGAGCCAATTGGAGTCGTCGCGATTACGTGCCGCGAAGAGATAGTACGTTTCGGTATGGGCGGTATCGCCGTCGATATCGCAGGTGTGGTTGAGCAGATTGTGGTGGGTCGCGTATTGCCCGCTGTCGTGCATCGCCGATGCCCAGGCGTAGAGATCCTCCGGCCCGCCCACGAAATCACCGGCCGCGATCTCGGCGTCGGTGTGGAATGCCGAGAGGAACAGGGCGCGATCGAATCGGTCCATTCCCCGGCTGAATCGGGTCAGGCAGTCGACGATGTCCTGACGGTCCAGCAATGCGGCGAGTCTGGCCTGCTGGTCGGTGGCGGTGCTCATGGCGTCCTCGGAATATCGGTGATGCGTGGGGGTTACGGGATCGGCGACCAGATCGGGCCACCGCGGGTATCGCGCAGCGAGGGAATTTCCCGGCCGTCGATATCGGTGATGCCGTAGTCGCGACCCAGTTCGGCCGTGATGAAAGTCCCGCCGGTACGTCGCAGTAGCGCGGGATCGCCCGCGAGCGCCGCGATGATCAGTCCCGGATACTCCGGAGAGCAGCCGTGCGCCGGGGTGGTGGCCGCCTGGCCGGACAGCCCCGGAATCATCGCGAGATTGCGTTCGGCGCGTTCGGTCATGGTCAGCCCTTGCCACAGGGATACCGAGGCGACGCCGAACGGTTTCAGCTCCACCGCCATATCCCGGGCCATCCGGTCCACCGCGGATTTGGCGGTACCGAATACGACACCGTAGGTGTAGGAGACTCCGGTGTAGCCGGAAATCGCGGCGATGAGACCCGATTCGCGCGGCACCATCAGCCGGGCGGCGTGCCGGGCGGCCACGAAATTCGACCGGACACCGATATCGACCATCTCCCAGTTCGACAGCGGTTTCTCCCAGAACGGCTCCGGATCGGTCAGATCCTCCGGCAGCGAGAAGGCGTTGTTGACCAGGATATCGAGCCGGCCCTGCTCGGACTCGACACGGTCGAACAGGGCGGCGACCTCGGCATCGCGGCCGTGGTCCACTTTCACCGCGATACCTGTCCCACCGCGCTCGCCGCATTCGGCGGCGGTCGCACCGATCGTGCCGGGCAGCGGATGTTCACCGTCGGTGACCGTCCGGCCGGTCACGTAGACGGTCGCGCCCTCGCCGGCCAGCGCGAGGGCGATCCCTTTACCGATACCGCGGCTTGCGCCGGTGACCACGGCGACCCGGCCGGACAGTGAACCCATCTCGCCCACCTAATCCCCGAAGAATTCTTCGCTGTAGTCGCCGTTCGCGCGACCGATGAACCGCTGATCCCGCAGCGGCGCACCCATGACGCCCTGGGACCAGTCCGCCGAAACGCCCTGGTCCTGCGCCCAGTCGTACAGCATGATCCGCTGCGAGATCCGCCACCGCCCGTCCCGGGATTCGAACCGGTCCAGATAGCGGCCGCCGAGGACCGAATCGCGGTGTTCGGTGCCGGTATCGAGCCGGTGATACGCGATCAGCTGTGTTTCGGCCAGCGCGATATCGCCACGCAGATCGATCGAGGTCTGACCGAGCAGATGCTGGGTCGATACGACTGCCGGAGATCCGGGGATCACCCAGTTCAGGTACTCGTCGAATGTGCCGTCGAAGATACCGAAATCCACGGTGGCGTCGGACCAGAACGCATCCTTCACCAGCGTCGCGTCGCGGCGATCCTCGCCCCGCGCGAGCCGGACGATACAGTCACGGATTCGGGCGTGGGCCAGGATCGTCCGGACTTCTTCGGGGTCGGCGTCCACGGCGAGTACCCCTACGCCTCGGCCGGTTCGGGCGCGTAGCCGAGGATGCCCTTGACCTCCAGGTATTCCTCGAAGCCGGCTTCACCCCATTCGCGTCCGTTACCGCTCTTCTTGTAACCGCCGAAGGGCGCGCCGAAATCGAACCCGCCATTGATACCCACCGACCCGGCACGGAGGCGACGTGCGACAGCCCGGGCCTGGTCCAGATCCCGGCCCGCGACGTAACCGGATAGTCCGTACTCGGTGTCGTTGGCGATGCTGACGGCATCGTCGACAGTGTCGTAGCCGATGATCACCAGGACCGGCCCGAAGATCTCCTCCCGAGCGATGGTCATATCGTTGGTGACATCCGCGAACACTGTGGGTTTGACGTAATAACCCTTTTCGAGCCCATCCGGCCTTCCCGGACCGCCCGCGACGACGGTGGCGCCCTCGTCGATCCCTTTCTGAATGAGATCCTGGATACGCTCGAACTGCGAACCCGCGACGACCGGGCCGACCGCCACCTCTCCGGTGGGGTCACCGACAGTGATCCCCTCCGTCGCGGCCTTGGCGGCGGCCGCGGCCTCCTGCATACGAGTCGAGGGAACCAGCATTCGCGAAGGAGCGCTGCAGGTCTGGCCCGAATTGCCCATCATATCTGCAACGCCCTGGCCGACATTGGTAGCGAAATCATCATCGTCGAGAATGATGTTGGGGCCCTTGCCGCCGAGTTCCTGGGTAACCCGCTTGACCGTGGCGGCGGCATTGCGAGCGATATCGATTCCCGCCCGGGTCGACCCGGTGAACGACACCATATCGACCTCCGGGTGCGAGGCCAGCGGTACGCCGACGCTCGGGCCGTCCCCCTGCACCAGGTTGAACACGCCGGCCGGGACACCCGCCGCAGCCAGCACCTCGGCAAAGATCTGCCCGGTGAACGGCGACCGCTCCGACGGTTTCAGCACCATCGTGCATCCGGTGGCGAGAGCGGGAAAAACCTTCACCGCAATCTGATTCATCGGCCAGTTCCAAGGGGTGATCAGCCCGCAGACCCCGATGGGTTCCTTGACGAAAAGGGTGGCGCCACGCTGTTCCTCGAACCGGTAGTTCCGCAGCACCTCGATCGCGGTCTGCAGGTGCCCTGCCGCGAGATCGACCTGGAACCCGCCGGCCAGACCGGCCGGGGCGCCCATCTCCTCGGTGAGCGCAGCGGCCAGATCACCCGTGCGTTTCTGGTATTCCTCGCCGATGGCACGGAACAGGTCCAGTCGTTCGGCGACGGTGCTCGCTGCCCAGCCAGGGAACGCGACTCGCGCCGCACCGACTGCGGCGTCCACATCGGCGGCCGACCCGAGTGCGACCTTCCCGCAGACCTCTTCGGTCGCGGGATTGATCACCTCGAAGGTTCGATCGGATGCGGGCTCGACCCATTTACCGTCGATATAGAACTTCAGGTATTCGCGCATTACTGCATCCCTTCCGCGTACCAGGTGCGGAACTCGTCGTAGCTCGGCATTTCCTCGGAGTTCGCCTTCGGGTCCACCGCTACGTGGATCACGCCGGGCTTACCGCTGGCGAAGGCGCGTTTGATGGCGGGAGCGATCTCGGCGTCGGTTTCGACGTATTCGCCGTAGCAGCCGAACCCTTCCGCGACCTTGTCGAGGCGAGTCGCTTTACTCCAGTGCACGGCGGTTTCCCGCGAGGCCTGGCCGAAAGTGCGTTTGTAGACGCCGACTTCGAGGCCCCACGCGTAGTCTACGGCGACAACCGTGACGAGCGGAAGATTCAGCCGCGCGGCGGTTTCCAGTTCGGCGATCTGGAATTGGAACGACGAATCGCCGGTGATCATCAGCACGGGGCGTTTCCCGCCGTCGGCGACCGAGGCACCCACCGCGTACGGGAGGCCGGTGCCCAGATGCCCGAAGTTCTGGTTCCAGATCACATCGTGCGGTTTGCACTGGGTGTAGGTCCAGCCGAAGATCGTGGTGGCGCCGCCGTCGCGGACCAGGATCCCGTCGGCCGGGAAATCCTTGGTGGCCTCCACGACCAGCCGGGCCGGATGCACCGGCGACATTCCGGACGGCGCGGATTCGGCGAGCTCGGCCAGCCGGGTGGCGTCCTGTTCGATCCACCGGGCCAGTTCCGGTGTGGCGGTGCGTGGCGTGTCTTTCAGGGCGGCCGACAGCTGGGGCACGATGGCGCGCAGATCACCGACCAGCGGTACGTCGATGGGTCGATTGACACCGATGGCGGTGGGGTCCTGTTCGATCAGCACCCACTTCCGGTTGGCTTCGTTCTCCAGCCAGTGCCGGCCCTTGCCGTAGTGGACCGGTTCGCCGAGTTCGGTGCCGATGGCCAGGCACAGATCCGATTGCACGACAGCCTCCACCGCGGACGGCGAGAAACCGTACGGGAAGGTGCGGTCCTCGAGGCCCTCGATGAAGGAGGTGCCGCCCGAGGTCTGCACGACCGGGCAGGCCATGAGATCGGCGAGTTCTTTCACCGAGGCGCCGGCCCGGGAGGTGTGCACCCCGTGCCCGACCAGCAGAACCGGCTGCTTCGCGTTACGGATGAGATCGGCGGCCTCGTCGACCTTGTCCTGACCCGCCGTCTGGCCGACCAGCCGGTAGCGGTGCGGCGGCAGCGCCGGCGGAACGTCGAGCTCCTCCTGGATGACATGCGAGGGGTATTCGATATACACCGGGCCGGGTACACCCGACAGCGCCTTGCGCAGGCCTTCCCGGATGATCTCGTCGGTCTGGTCGGCGTATTCGATACTCGCCGCGTATTTCACCGAGGGTTCCAGCAGGCCCGACTGTTTCACGAACTGGATCCGCCCGCGGCGCACCCGCTGTTCGGTGATCCGCGCGCGCTGCCCGCCCAGGAAGATCACCGGCGAATTCTCCACCTTGGCGCACATCATCGCCCCGGCCATATTCGCCATACCGGGTCCGAGGGTGCCGATACAGACCGCGGCCTTACCGGTCATCCGGGAAACCGCTTCGGCCATGAACCCGGCCGATTCCTCGTGATGCGGGGAGATCACATTCCAGCCGCGTTCGTCGGCCAGGTGGAACAGGTGCACGAAGTTCGGATCGGGGATACCGAAAATGGTGTTGATACCTTCGGCCTCGAAGAGATCCAGAATTCGTTCGTAAACCTTGACCGCCATATTCACTGTCCTCCCATGGCCATTGCGAAGCTCCGGCCGATATGGTCGCTGTGGGCCGACGGGACCACCGGCAGCAACCACGAATCGTTGGTATCGCGTATTTCGTCGATCTGTTCGCCGACATCCTCGATCGACCATTGCGGCCGGTAGACGCCGGGCGTTTCCGCGATATAGGCCCGTGCCACCCGGCCCGCCAGCGCGATCAGCATCTCACCGCTGACCGTGCAGGATTCGTGGGCCAGCCAGCCCACGGCAGGGGCTACCAGCTCGGGTTCCATCGGCGGATACTTCGAGATGTCCAGGCCGTCGGCCAGCCGGGTCACCGCCGCGGGCACGATCACATTGGATTTCACCCCGTGCTCGGCGCCCTCGAGCGCGATCACATTCGACAAACCGATCACACCGGCTTTGGCGACGGCGTAATTGGCGACGTTCTCGTTGCCGTACAGTCCGCCGATCGAGGAGGTCAGGACCACCCGGCCGTATCCGGCTTCGCGCATCACCGGGAATGCCGCGCGGACGACGTGGAACGCGCCCCGCAGATGCACGTCGAGGACGGAATCGAAGTCCTCGTAGGTCATTTCGGTCAACGAGGCGTAGCGGACATTGCCGGCGTTGTGGATGAGGATATCGACACGACCGTAGGTGTTCAGGGCGGTATCGATGATCGCGCGGCCGCCCTCCGGAGTCGCTACGGAATCGGCACTCGCGACCGCTTCCCCACCGGCGTCCCGGATCTCGGCGGCCACGCCACCGGCGACACCGGCGTCGATATCGCCGCCCGGTATACCGCCGCCCACATCATTGACCACGACTTTCGCGCCACGCGCACCGAGCAGCAGCGCGTAGGAACGTCCGAGTCCGCGACCGGCCCCGGTCACGACGGCAACCCTGCCGTCGAACCGCTTCTCCGCGCTCATTTGCCGAGAGCCAGACCCTCGAGGCGCCCGGTACCGCGCCATTCCTGCAACAAATCTTCCAGGGCGTAGAAACCCGGCCAGTAGGGTTCGCCGAGATGGGAGCGGATGTTCTGCTCACCCTCGTTGTTGTAGTAGCCCGGAGTGCACTCGCGCTGGAAATTACTGTTGTCGACAGCCGTTTCCTTGATGGTGGTGCACCACTGTTCGACAGCTTCCGGCGTCGGCTCCACCACCTTCGCGTCCCGGTTCAGCGCCTCACCGATGATGTAGGCGGCATGGGTGGCCTGCTGATCGAACATATCCGTGGTGCTCGCGGTCACCCCGCCCTGGACGAACCCGGTGAAGAAGATATTCGGGAAACCGTTGCTGGTCAGACCGTGCAGAGTCCGGTAACCGTTCGCCCAGTGCTCGTAGAGCGACAGTCCGTCGCGGCCGGTGAACGGGTGGATCCCGTAGCGGCGGTCCAGATCGGTGGTGATCTCGAATCCACTGGCGAAGATGATGCAATCCACCTTGTGCTCCACCCCGTCGGCCACGATGCCGTCGGCGGTGATCCGTTCGACGCCCTTGGTCTTGGATACGTCGACCAGGGTGACATTCGGACGGTTGTAAGTCGGCAGGTATTCGTCGTTGAAACATGGCCGCTTGCACAGGAACCGGTAGTACGGCTTGAGGGCGGCGGCGGTAGCCGGATCCTCGACGATCTCGTCCACCCGCTGCCGGACCCGCTCCATCGCCCGGTAGTCCTGGATCTCCCGGATCTCCATGAACTTCTCCGGGGTCACCTCGGCCCAGCTGTTCGTCTCGTCCAGGTAGGCCTGCACATTCCGGCTGACCTCGGTCCAGCCGTCGCACACCAGATCCGGCTGACCGGGCGCGAAGGCCTCGAACGCGGCGGTATGGAAATTCTTCCGGCGCTCCAACTGCCAGCCCGGCTGCAGCGATTTCGCCCATTCCGGATCGGTCGGGACGTTACCGCGTTCGTTGATATAGGACGGGGTCCGCTGGAAAACATACAGGTGCTCGGCCGACCGGGCGATATGCGGGATGATCTGGATCCCGCTGGCGCCGGTGCCGATCACCGCGACCTTCTTGTCCTCCAGACCGGTCAGGCCGCCGTTCATATCACCGCCGGTGTAGGCGTAATCCCAGCGGGCCGAGTGGAAGGTATGCCCGGTGAAATCGTTGATACCCGGGATACCGGGCAGCTTCGGCTTGTTGAACGGACCCTGCGCCATCACGACGAACCGGGCGAGAATCCGGTCGTCGCGATTGGTGCCGATCCGCCAGCGCCGCAGCGCCTCATCCCATTCCAGCGATTTCGTCATCGTCGAGAAGATCGCCTTCTCGTACAGTCCGAAATGTTTCCCGATACGCTGTGCGTGCTCGAAACATTCGTCACCGCGCGCGTACTTCTGAGTCGGGATGTACCCGGTTTCCTCGAGCAGCGGCAGATAGCAGTAGGCATCGGAATCGCACTGGATACCCGGATAGCGGTTCCAGTACCAGGCGCCACCGAAATCACCGGCCAATTCGATGATCCGGAAATCATCGACACCGGCCTGGGTGAGCCGGGCACCCGCGGTCAGGCCGGCCCAGCCGCCACCGAGGACCACCACGTCGATTTCCTCGTGAATGGGTTCCCGCGGCGTCACCGGGGTATATGGGTCGCCTTCGAATACCTCGGCGAACCCGTCCTCGCTGGCGACGTACTGCTGCTGGCCTTCCGATCGCAGCCGTTTATCACGTTCGGCCAGGTATTTGGCCCGTAATTCGGCATGGTCGATCTCGGGGGTCTGCGTGGGTGCGCAGTTGTTCATTCGGAGTCCTCGGTGGTGGATCGGGCCGGCGACGCCGGGTCAGGTGAGGTCACGCGGTTCACCGGTGCCCATGTATTTCGCGAGGTTGTGGTGCAGGTTGACGACACTGCGCTCGCGATACGGATTCGGTTTCGGACCGGAGAAGCCCGCCGTCTTCATGCCCTGCTGCACGGCGGCCATATTGTCGAAGTCCTGCGGGAGGACCGTGCGCCAGCCCGGATCGTCCTGCGGCGTGTGGACCCACTCCGTTTCCGGCGCTTCCCCTTCGGGGAACAGCTCGTAGACCGCGGCCTCGAAAATGCATTTGTCCGGGTCGTACCCGTAGGGCCGCGCGCTGTAGCAGAGCATATTGTTCACCGCGTGCCCGATCTGGAAGTTCGGGAAGATCTGCCACGCGGTACCGGCCGCCGCCACATCGGCCGGGGTGACGGTCGGCCAGATGACCCCGCGCTTCTCGTCGGCGGCGCGCGCCGAGGCCAGCCAGTGCTGCATGACCTCCGGTGCCGGCGTCCCCTCGGGGAGTTCCTCGGTGAGCCGCCGCGCCGCCTCCACCATGGTCCAGGTGGTGTTGGTGTTGGCGTTCTCCCAGGTGAAGTTCTGCAGTTCGATGGTGGATTTACGGGCGTCGGGCCCGTGGCCGAGGCGGATCTTGCCCTGGCTCTCCTCCTGGCCCTTCGGTGCGTCGTAGCCGATATTGCTGTGTTTGCCCTGTGCCCGCGCCCAGCCCAGGAACATGCCGAAGTTCATGAACTCCGGATGGGTGTAGGGCACGTGGTAGGTCTCCATGAAGGCCTCCAGCGCGACCTTCCAGTTGCAGTCGAACACCAGCCAGCGCCGCCAGCGGTAGCGCATATTCTGCAGCTGGAACGGATCGAGCAGGGTCGCGGCCGGTTCCAGGTATTCCTGCAGGGTTTCCGACGGATTCGGATCCAGGTTGATGAAGATCCAGCCGCCCCAGGTGTCGAGGTGCACATCGACCAGTCCGTCGTTACGTTCGGTGAGCCCGCAGGGCCAGTCCTCGCGTTCCGGTACGAAGGTGTTGCGGCCCTCGAGGTCGTAGCGCCAGCCGTGGAATCCACAGACGAACTGTTTCTTCTGTCCCTTGGCGTTGCGCTCCCCCGGCGGGACGTCGACCAGTTTGCGGCCGCGGTGCGCGCACACATTGTGGTACGCGCGGATCTTGTCCTCGGCGGTACGCACGATGATGATCGAATCGTCGAGGATCTCGTAGGTGAGATAGTCCCCCACACGCGGGATCTCCTCGACGCGACCCACCTGCTGCCATACCTTGCGCCATAGCTTGTCGCGCTCGGCCCTGACGTAGTCGGGACTCAGGTAGGCGTCCACCCCGATCGTCATCGGCTCGGACAGCGGTTCGGTGTTCGTGGCGATATCGTCGACGGTTTCGGCTGTGTCGATTGATCGCTCGCTGCGCTCGCTCATGGCGTTCTCCCACCCCGGGTCCGGGGACAGTCGGTGTCGGTGCAATACATATCGGTGGCTAGCGGGTGATAGCGGCGCGGAATCCCTCGTCCTTCAGGAACAGGGAGGTGTTGTCGGCGCCCAGATGGGTCCATTTCAAATTGAGCCCGCCGTCGACCAGGATCGTCTGCCCGGTGATATAGGACGACAGCTGGGAGAGCAGGAACAGCACCGCGCCCGCCTGCTCCTCGGGCCGGCCGCGGCGCCCCATGGCGATCGCGCGCTGATCGCGATCGACGTCCTCGTCGACGTAGGTTCCCGAGGCCGGGGTCTCGGTGACGCCGGGCGCGATCGCGTTGATCCGGATATCACTGAGCGCCAATTCGACCGCCATCGTCCGGGTCGCGGCGACCAGTGCGGCCTTCGCCGTGCCATAGGCGATATGGAAGGGTGCGGTGTTCATCCCGCTGATGGACGACAGCGAGACGATCGATCCCGGGCGCCCCTGCGATTTGATCTCCGCGGCGACGGCCTGGCTCATGAAGAACATCGATTCGAGGTTCTGCGCGAACAACGCCCGCCAGTCGTCCCGGGTCACTCGCGTCGCGGGCATCCAGGTGGCGGGCGCGGCACCGCCGGCGATATTCACCAGACCGTAGAGGTCACCGTCGGCCTGCCGGGCGGCTTCCAGCACGGTGGCGACACCGTCGTCGGTGGCGGCGTCGGCCTGTACCGGGATGACCTTCAGGCCCTCGCCCGCCAGGGGTTCCACATGTTTCGCCAGGTTCTCGGCGCCCCGGCTGACCCCGAGCACGGTCGCGCCGGCCTGCGCGACCAGCCTCGTCACCGCGGTGCCGATACCGCCGCCACCCGCACCGGACACGATCACCACGCGCCCGTCGAGCCCGAAGAATTCACCTGTCATGGTTGTTTTCACCCGTCCTTCCGGAACGCGAGCACACTGCCCTCGGCATCGGCGGCGATATACAGGGTCCCGTCCGGTCCCGCGGTGATTCCCGCGAACGGCCCCTGCGGACCGGAGAACGGCGGCATACCCAGCAGCGGTTTCGGTGTCACCCCGGGCGGCGCGCCCACCGGCAGGTTCCAGGCGAGGACCTCACGAGCCTTGGTCTCCAGATCGACAGCGACGAGGTTCTTCGCACCGGAATCGACGATCAGCAGTTGCGATCCGCGGATCAGGATGCCCTGCGGTGCGTCCAGCCCGTCCACCACGGTGTCCACTCCGCCGGGGGTCACCGAAACGATCCGGCCCGCACCGGATTCGGCCACCAGGCAGGTGCCGTCCGCGGTGAACGCGATACCGATCGGCTTGTTCAGCCCGGAGGCCAGCACATCGACCCCGCCGTCGCCGCGCACGCCGAGTACCCGGCCGGTACCGAATTCCGTGGTGACGATGGCACCGCCGGGCCCGGCCTCGATCCCGTACAGCTGGTCCAGGGGAGCCTCCGCGCCGGCCAGGAAATCGCATTCACCGGCCGCGGGGCGCCAGCGCGCGACCTGACCGCCGGCGGTCGCGACGACGAATTCGCCGGGTCCGGTGGCGGTCACACCGCGGGCGAAGCCGGGATAGCCCGGACTGAACAGCATGCCCAGAGTCCGGAGTCCGTCGGGGCCGACGGCGTAGAAGTAGGTGCCGTCGGCGACGAACAGGGTCCCGTCGGGACCGACGGTCAGGTCCAGCGGCCAGTTCAGGCCGCCCGGCAGGGTGGTCCGCGTAGCACCGCCGGACAGGATCTCGGTGATCTCGCCGGTGAAATTGGAGACGAACAGTCTGCCGTCGACCAGGGTGCAGTTGTCCAGACCCGGGTTGAGCTGCGCCAGCACCGTTTTGTCGCCGTTACGCGGATTGATCCGCAACACCTGCCCGGAGGCCACCTGGGTGGAGACGATAAAACCGTCCGCATCGAATTTCACCGAATCGGGGACACCGAGATCGCCGGCGACCCGTTCCGGTTCACCGCCGTCGGGATGGATGCGCCAGATCTCGTTCAGGCCCATCACCGGGTAGTAGAGCAACCCGTCGGGCCCGACTTCCATGGCATTGGGCTGTTCGATGTTCTCCAGCAGGATGCGGGGCGTGCCACCGTCGAGCGGGAGTTCCATGAGCCGCCCGCCGGGCCGGCATTCGTTGACGAACAACCGGCCCTGATACACCGTGATGCCGTTGGCGCTGGGCAGATCCGCGCGCAGCAAACGGGTGGTGCCGTCGGCATTACGGGCGCTGACCCGGCCGTCCATCACCTCGGTGGCGTACAGGTTGCCGTCCGGGTCGAAGGCGCAATCGTCGGGCGCGATGATATCGCCGCCCTTGGCGCTGATGGTTTCGATTCCGCCGGTATCGATATCGAGGGCACTGATCTGGCTGCCGGTCACCTGGGCGATGTAGATCCGGCCGTCCGGCCCGGTGCGCAGACCGTTGGCACCGAACAGCCGGCTCGGCGGCGTCATTCGCCGCTGACTCCAGCCCGCCGCGAGTCCGATCGATTGACCGCCCTGATAGCGAGCCTCTTGCTGCAACATTCCGACTGACTCCCAACCGACCCGGCCGATAGCGCTGATCCGCCTCGATGTCGAGGACTTTGTAAGGAATCTAACGCCCCAACCAGGCAAGCGCAATAAGTATTGCAATCTTTGTAAGGATAGATACGAGCATGTGGTATCCGAGTGGGCGCGACCACCTTCGGCGCCACGGTAGACCGCTTGACGACCACCGCTCCCACGGTTTGGAGAATATCATTCTCCTTTTAGGAAATGAGCAAGTCTGCCGAGATAGCGCGAACTCCCGTCTCGCAGGTCAGGGGTTGCGCTGGGATGCCCTGCCAGGCCGAGGGCCACGGTTCTCCGCCTACAGTGGGGGTCATCTCGGCGTAATCGATCGAGCGGTATCGGCAAAGGAGTGGAATGTCCCGGGAACTGGCCGATCTACCGTTCGCGAAGTGGCTGGAACCGGCCGGTGCCCTCGATATCGACCGCGAGTACGACTGTGCCCGGTTCGACGATACGGTCCTGACCGAACCGGATCTCCGGCATACCACGTTCGGCCAGTGCGCCTTCCGGTCGGTCACCGTCGACCGCGGTGTGGCGGGCGGCGCGCGCTTCACCGACGTCTGGCTGCACGGGGTCCGGTTCACCGGGACGGATATGCCGGATTCCGCCTGGATGGACGCGGAGGTGATCGAGGGCGCCTGGTCGGGGGTGGAGGCCAGCGGGGCCGAACTACGCCGCGTGGAGTTCCACGACTGCAAACTCGACTCGGTGAACTTCCGAAGCGCGGGGCTGACGAAGGTGCGGTTCGTCGATTGTGTACTGCGCCATGTCGATTTCGGCAGCGCGAAGCTCTCCGACGTGAGTTTCCCCGGTTCGGAGATATCGGAACTGTCGGTGCGCAACGCTCAACTGAAGAAGGTCGACTTCCGGCAGGCGCAGAGTATCGGCATCGCCGACGGAGTGGAATCCTTGCGCGGTGCGCTCGTGACACCGGCCCAGCTGATGGACCTCGCGCCCACACTCGCCGCCGCCGTCGGACTGGTCGTGCAGCCCTGAGTCCAGCGAGTGATCGCGCGCCACCGCAACCGCGCGATACTCGCCGGCCCACCCCACAGTGAGCCAACCTCGGCCCGCAAGATCCGTCCTCCCCCTCCCAACCTCACCGCCCCGCCGAACTCACCGCCCAGCCAAACTCACCGACCGGCCGAACTCACCGCCCAGCCAAACTCACCGACCGGCCGAACTCACCGCCCAGCCAAACTCACCGACCGGCCGAACTCACCGCCGCCGTCAGGCGCGTTTGATCCCCTACCGCCAGTCAGTCCACATCCGATCCCACCCCGTTTCCCCGCATGCGGCCCGTCCACCTTGTTGGTTCGGGGCCCGTCTCGTTCTGGAGCGACCAGAGCGAAGGAGCGCAGCGACTGAGCGCCGGGAGTGAGCGCCGGGAGTGAAGAACGAGACCAAGGGGGCCCCGAACCCGCGACGCCGCAGGCGGCGCCAAAAACACAGCCCAACCGCGGACTAGCTCACCTCCCTACCTTCACAATCTCTGCCCCTACCTTCACAACCCCCTCGCTCCTTCACAACCTCCCCCGCTTATCACCACTACCTATCCCCTCCCCTCCCCTACCTCCAAATCAGCTCGTCACTGCCTCCAGCACCGCCGTCGTGGCATCCGCGATCGCCTGATTACTGGGCGCCGCCGTCGGATACCCGATAGTCGAGCGACTGAAGATCACCAGCACCACCGACGTACCGGTAGGGCTCCACACCACCCCCGCATCATTCACCGTCCCGAACCCCCCCGCCCCCGTCTTGTCCGCCGCCACCCACCCGACCGGCAGCCCCTTGCGCATCCGTTCGCCCGAGGTGACGCTCGCACGCATCCATCCAGTGAGCAGTCGCCGATGCTCGGGAATAAGAGCATTGCCGAGAATCAACTGGTTCAACCCCGGGGCCATCGCCGCCGCCGTACTCGTGTCACGGATATCGCCGGGAAGCGCTTCGTTGAGTTCGGGTTCCCAGCGGTCCAGCCTGGTCTCGGTATCGCCGACCTTCCGCGCCATCGCCGTCACCGCGGGCGGCCCGCCGATACGGCGCAGGATCATATTGGCGGCCGTGTTGTCGCTGCGGACGATGGCCGCTTGGGATAGATCGTACCAGGTCAGAGTCTCGTCGGCGTGGTAGCTGGTGGTCGGCGAGGCCGCGACCAGCTGGTCCCGGAGGATCGGCACACTTTCGTTCAGGTCCACTTCGCCGCGTTCGGCCAGACGCAGGAGAGCGGCCACCGCGTACACCTTGAACGTCGAGCACATCGCGAACCGGTCGTCGGCGTTCCACTCGAAGGTCCGCGCGCCGGTCGGGCTGTAGGCCGCGATCCCGAACATGACATTGTGCCGCGCCTGGATTTCCATCAGCGTGGTGCTCAGATCGGCCATGGCCGGTTCGCTGATCGAGGAAGGTGTGGGCGACGTTCCGGTGCCGGTATCTGAACCACAGGCGCCGGCGGCGAACGCGGTCACGGCCAGTACCGCCACGAGCGAGCGGCCCGCCGAGGCAGGTGATACGGATCGGTTCGGTTTCACATCGGCAGCACACACCGGCTCCGGACCCGCCGCCAATATCCGACACTCCCGCACATCATTCTATTTGGATATCACCGCAGCTGGATCCCGGTTTATGTGCCCGTTCTGACCGCTGAATCCGCAGTTGGACAGCACCCGGACGGCCCACTGGTTCAATATGGCTATGGACCTGATCCGCCACCTCGGCTATTTCGTCGCCATCGCGGACGAGGGCCATTTCGGACGGGCCGCGACCGTCCTGGATATGACACAGCCGCCGTTGTCGCAGGGGTTGCGGCGGCTGGAGAGCCGGCTCGGTGTCGAACTCGTCCACCGGACCAGGCAGGGTGCCGTGCTCACCGCCGCCGGCCGGCAACTGCTGCCGCGGGCCCGGCTGCTTGTCGACGACGCGGAACGGCTGCTGGCCGAAGCCCAGCGCATCGCCCGGACCCGCGGCACCGTGCACTGGGGCGCGACCACCGCACTACCCGACCGGATCCTCACCGCCTGTGTCACCACCCTGCGCACCGGAAACACCTGCGGCGACGCCGTGTCCACCACGGTGGCCGCGACCGTCGATCTGGTGTCGGCGGTGCGGTCGGGACTGTGCGATGTGGCAGTGATCGAACATCCGGCGCTGGTCGACGGCGTCGAGGCCCGGCCGGTGGTGAAATTACCGCGCTGGATCGTCGTACCGGCCGAGCATCGCAGCGCTGCCACCGAGCGCCCGGTCTTCCCGATGCTCGCGGACCTCACGTACGCGGCGTATCCGCGCGCCGCCAATCCCCCGGCCTCCGATACCGTCCGGGACCTGCTGCGCGAACGCGGCTTGGACGTACCGGCCGTCACCATCCACGACGATCGCGCGGTGCTCGCCGCCGTCGCGGCTGGAACGAGTTTCGGTCTCACCACGACCCCACCGTCGGATATCCCGGGCGTCGCGTGGTTGCGGATGGCGCCCCAGGCCGTCGCCCTGCGCTGCCGGGTGATCCACCGGGCGGGTGCCGAGGAACAGGCGAATGCCCTGGACAGGGTGCTCTACCGGGAACGGCTGCGATGACAGCGACCGACCGTATTCGCGCGGTATTCGCCGACGCGGGCTGTACCGGACGCCTCCACGCCCGGCGGTGCGACGAGAGCGGCGAGGAGGTTTCGATCGGCGGCGCGGACCGGGTGGTGACCGCGTCGGTGTACAAACTTCCCCTGCTGCTCGCCTATTGCCGGGCCGTCGACGCGGGCCGTCTCGACCCGTTGGAGCGGCTGACCCTCGTTCCGGCGGAATGCACTCCCGGACCCACCGGGGTCTCCGCGCTGCACGACCCGGTCACCATGAGCCGCCGCGATCTGGCGACCTCGATGATGACGGTGTCCGATAACGCCTCAGCGGATCTGCTGTTGGGCGAGATCGGTCTCGGCCGGGTGCACGAACTGCTGGCTTCGCTCGGACTCACCCGGACCCGGTTGGTGGGCGGGACCGCGGATATCCAGCGCGGTCTCATCGAGGACACCGATACCCACAGCACGCTCGAAGCGTTCGCGGCGCTCGCGGACAACGATGAGGCCTGGACGGTTTCCGCCTACGACCCCGCCTATACGAGCGCGACGACACCGGAGGAAATGACCGGGCTACTGTCGTCCCTGTGGCGCGGTGAGGTGGTTTCGGCGCGGCAAACGGATTTCGCGAAAGCGGTGATGCGCCGCCAGGTATGGCCGCACCGGATCGCGGCGGGATTCCCGCATCGCGGGGTTTCCGTCGCCGGTAAGACAGGGACCATCGGCATCATCCGCAACGAGGTCGCCGTGGTCGAATTCCCCGGTGAGTACCCGGTCGCGGTGGCGGTGTTCACCCGCGCTGCCCGCGCCGACCCGGCCTTACCGGCGGTCGATGCCGCGATCGCCGAAGCGGCCCGGATAGCGGTCACCGAACTGCGCCGCGCGCTACCGGCGGAATGATCGGGGGCGGCGTCAAGGCTTCAGAAAGCGAGTTCCGGCCAGGGGATATCGATCGGAAATGGGTGGTCGACGGCGATTCGTTCCGAATCCTTCGGTGTCCATTTGCCGGTCAGCAAGTAATTCGCGGGGTACAACGGGTGGACACCGGCGGGAAGGCGGCCGTGAGTGGCCTCCAGAGCGAAGGTACGCACCATCGCGATCGCGCTCGCTTCGCGGGCCAGAGTCACCTCCCAATACCACGGGATACCGGCCTTCGCGTAGCGCGATTTCTTCTCGTCCATATCGGTCTGGGTATTCGAGGGAGAGAGCACCTCACCCACCAGTAGCACATCGGTGGCGCGGATATCCCGGTACGGACCGTCGAGACAACGATAGGCGAGAAAGTACGGGGTGACGAAATCGGATTTCCCCTGGGAACCGAAGAAGACATTCGTCTCGAAATCGACCCGCAGGCAGCGCTGTGGATTACCGGACATCGCTTCGCGGGCACACCGTTTCAGCGCGGCTGTCAGCGAGAAGGTGAATGCCTGATGTTCGGCCGGACCACGACGAACCCAGACGACGCGCCCATCCCACAACTCGATCTGCCCGGCGATCTCCTCCGGAAGACGCTCGAGCTCCTCCCAGGTCATGAACTCCGGGAGGTCGGGCTGTTCGATGGATGGGCGGGACATGCTCTTTATGGTAGCGGCGGAGGAGGCCGGCCCGGCCCCGGAGCGATACCGGGGCACGAGTAGGTTCGTCGCGTGGTTATGCCCGGGTGACCAGCAGGTCCACCCGATAGGCGGACGGTGGGAGCTGTCCGCTCCGCGGCGGCTCCGGGTGCACCGCGCGCAATGCCACCCGATAGCCGCCGGATGTCACCTCGGTGGCGAACCGGCCACTGGAATGGAGTTCGGCCGGTGACCGGGTGCCGTCCACCGTCAGCTCGGTCACGACGGTCGCATCGCCTTCCCATACGCAATCCGCGCCGGCCGGACACCGGCTGTCCTCGGCCACCTCACGGAACAGCACCGCCACCCGGTCGTGGTCGACGAGTCCGGTATCGCCGACCGCCAGCGTGAACTCGGTGCCGAGTTCCGCGGGCACCGAACCGGGTTGTGGCCCGGCCGACGCGGCGCAACCCGGCGCAGATATCAGAAGTCCCGCCACCACTGCCCACCGGCCGATCCGCATACCGTCCATACTGACCGATCATGACAGGCCGCAGGTCAGGGCGTCTACGGACGGATATTCGAATTCGCGTGACCCCGATATGTGCTCCGCCACCGGGGTCATCGACCGCCGACCGCACCGCGCACAACGCCCCGGCCGGCGAATCGGCCCGGCCGGGGCGCTGAGAGTACTGCCGCGACGCGGTTATTTGAGCATCGAACCGCAGTCCACCGGCAGCGTGACGCCGGTGAGGTAGCGGGCCTCGTCGGAGGACAGGTACAGCACCGCGTTGCTGATATCGATCGGATCCACCCACGGCACCGGCAGGGTGTGGAACATCTGGCAGATCGGCGCCATATCGTCGGCGGTGGGGTTCTCCAGATCGGGGCGGAACATCCGGAAGGTGTCGTCGTTCATGATCATCGCGGTGCTCACGTGCGTGGGGTGCACCGAGTTGACCCGGATCGAGTGCTGGCCGAGTTCCACCGCGAAGGCCCGCATAAGCCCGACGACACCGTGTTTGGCTGATACATAGTGGCCGGTCTGGGGATAGGCTTTCAAACCACCCACCGAACTGGTGAGCACGATCGAACCGCCGCGGCCGCCCGCGAGAATATGCGGCACACCGGCTTTCACCGATTTCCACACACCGCTGAGATTGACGTCGATCATGTCCTGCCAATCCCGTTCGTCGGTATCGGCCAGGGTGTCGCCGCCGCTGGCGATACCGGCATTCGCGACGATGATATCGAGCCGGCCCAGCTTTCCGACGGCCTCGTCGAGCGTTCCTTTCAGCGCGTCGGAATCGCGGACATCGGCTTCCGCGGTGACGATCCGCCGGCCGGTCTTCTTGACGAGTTCCTCGGTTTCGGCGAGATCATCGGCCGTCGCCAGCGGGATCTTCACGCCCTCGATCGGCTTACAGATATCGACGGCGATGATGTCGGCGCCTTCTTCGGCCAGCCGCACCGCGTGACTGCGGCCCTGGCCGCGAGCCGCGCCGGTGATGAAGGCGACCTTTCCTTCGACCCGTCCGGTCATAACTTCCTCTTTTCCTCGTTGCGGCAGTGCTCGACTGTCGTCTTCCGTCGCAGTGGTGGGTATTTCAGGATTTCGGCGTATAGGTGATGTGCAGATCGGTCAGGCCGCGCAGGATGAAGGTCGGCTCGAAGTTGAACACCGGATTGTCGAGGGAACCGTGCTTTTCCGGATCGACCCGGATATCGAGCATCCGGTCCAGGATCCGCTCCAGCGAGACCCGGCCCTCGACGCGGGCCAGCGGGCTACCGGGGCAGGTGTGCACACCGCGGCCGAAGGCCATGTGCTCGCGGAAATTCGGCCGGTTCAGGTCGAACTCGTGCGGGTTCTCGAAGCGGCGGGGGTCGCGGTTGGCCGCACCGGGGCAGACCATCACCAGATCACCGGCCGTGAGCGGCACCTCTCCGATCTCCACCGGCTTCTTCGCGAGACGGAAACCACTCTTCACCGGCGCCTGCATACGCAGGGTCTCTTCGATGAAGACCGGGATCTTGCTGCGGTCGGCCCGCAGCGCTTCCTGCAGGTCCGGGCGGGTCACCAGGAACTGCATCGCGCTGCCGAGCAGTTTGGCAGTGGTTTCCTGACCCGCAGCGAAGAGGAAGGTTGCGGTGCGCACCACCTCGACGACTTCCGGCGTCGAGCCGTCCGGGTACTTCGCCTCGGCCAGCGAGGTCAGGACGTCGCCCTGCGGGTTGCGGCGGCGATCGGAAATCAACTCGCTGAACAGGTTGTCCAGCCATTCCAGCGGGTTGATGGGCACGATCTCCTTGTCGATCGATCCCACGGTGGGGCCGCCGGCAAGATTGATCCGCAGGTCGTCGTGATACTCCTCGGGCACTCCGAGCAGGTCGGCGATCACCAGCAGGGTGAACACCTTGGCGTAGGCGCCGAGGAATTCACAGCGGCCGTCGTCGATGAATTCGTCGAGCTGTTTATCGGCCAGCTTCCACATGAACTCCTCGTTCTCCTTCAGTCGCGAAGGCACGAGGAGCCGGTTCAACAGTGAGCGGGCCGCGGTGTGGTCCGGCGGGTCCATGGTGACCATATGCTCGAACATCGGTATCTGCTGGCGGTGCTCGGCGATCTGCGCGGTGATGTCGTCGCCCTCGGGGGTGAACGGCAGCGGCGGGAACGGGCCGCCGACAGCGATACACGAGGAGAACGTATCGGAGTCGCGGAGCACGTCGTTGGCTTCCTCGTAGCCCGTGACCGCGTAGACGCCGTAGTTGGGTTCTTTCGTCACCGGGCATTTGGCGCGCAGGTGGTCGTAGTAGGGGTGCGGATCGGGCACCAGCGCGGGGTCGGTGAAGTAGTCGACCGTATCGAAATCGGTCACGGGAACCTCCTGATATCAGCAGAGTTTTATTGCCAACCGTGGATCACCGGTTGATACGGCTCGTTTGCTCCGCGGCTCACTCGGGCTGTTGCCGCCGGAAATCGCCGCCGTCGACGCATGGCGGTGCTCCGGTTCATCCACAGCAGCCTCCTTGCGCCGGAACACATCTCATTCGAAGTCGTTGCCTGAGCCGATCCGGAACGACCCTTGCTGAGCGAGCGCTCAGCTGTGATGCTGAGCACATGCTTAGCATGCGCGGCCCGACGTCGTCAACAGTCGCAGCTCGCGGGATACCATCCCCGGTGATCCCATGACCACAACGGCCGCGCGGATTTTCAGGAGGAGGCACGACCATGTCAACACCCCGCCGGCTCGGGGCACCCGACGCCAAGAACCGCGGTGTCCTGATGGACGCCGCCGAACAGCTCATGCTGGAACAGGGCTGGGCGGCCGTGACTTCCCGGCGGGTGGCCGAATATGCCGGCCTGAAACCGCAACTGGTGCACTACTACTTCCGCTCGATGGACGATTTGTTCCTCGAACTGTTCCGCCGCCGCGCCGATGAGGGACTCGAAGCCCTGGCGCAGGTCCTGAAATCCGATCGTCCGCTGCACGCGCTGTGGACCTTCAGCACCGATGCCACCGCGGCGCGCTTCACCATGGAGTTCGTCGGCCTGGCGAATCACCATCCGGCCATCCGGGCCGAGGTGGCCCGCTACTCCGAACAGTTCCGCGCGGCCCAGACCGAGGCGCTGGGCCGGATGCTCGCGGGGTACGGGGTCGATACGAGCCGCTTCCCCGCTGATGTGCTCTCGGTCCTGATGACCAGCGCGGCCCGGATGGTCGTGCTCGAACAGGCGCTCGGCATGACAGCCGGGCACGCCGAAACCTTCGCGTTCGCCGAACGCGAGATCGGGCTGCTCGAGAGCGGGCAGGCGGAATAGGTAGTTCATTTGCCGCGGTTCATCACCCGCTCCGCGGCGGCCCAGTGCGCGTCGGACACCCAGAGTTTCGCGAAAGCGTCGACCGCTTCCTGCGGAGTCACGCCGTCGATCACCCTCTTGATCTCACCCGCCGAGGGATTGGCCAGCGCGCGGGCCACCGCTCGCCAGCCCGCGTCGAACTCCGCCCGGGGCAGCACCCGGTCCACCAGGCCGAGACGTTCGGCGTCGGGCGCGGTGAGAATCTCGCCCGTCCCCGCCAGCAACAGCGCCCGGCTGCGCCCGACCAGCCGGGTGAGCCGCTCGGCCCCACCCCACGCGGGCATGATCGCCAGCGCGACCTGATTGAACCCGATCTTGATATCGGCCGCGGCGATCCGGATATCCGCGGCCACGGCCACCTCGGCACCGCCCCCTAGCGCGTGCCCGTTGAGGGCCGCGATCACCGGCCCCGGGAATCCGGCCAGTTTGTCGCATACCTGACGCATCCGGTTCGCCATCGCCGCGGCCTGCTCGTGGGTGCGCAGGGCGGCGAGTTCCTTGAGATCCCCACCGGAGACGAACGCCTTGTCACCGGCACCGGTGATCACCAGCGCCCGCGCCCCGGCGGCCCCGTCGATCGCCTTGTCCAGCTCGTCCATCGTGTCCAGGGCGATGGCGTTGCGCGCATGCGGGCGGTTGATGGTGACAACGGCGAGGCCGTCTGTCAGTTCGAGCTCGATCACTACTTGTTCTCCTCGACGGAAATATGATTCTCTTACATAGAGAACCATATACTTTCCCGCTGGTTTCCGGCGCTCGGATCGGGAGTTCGACTATGCGCAAAGTTCCCCCCGAACTGGCCCTTCGCTATCGCGAGGCGGGCTGGTGGGCCGACGAGACCCTCGGCGAGCTCCTGGCCCGCAGTCTCGCCGCGGCCCCCGATGCGCGGTTCGCGGTGCACTCCCGGCTGCGCCCTTATTCCGGCACCTTCGCCGACGTCGAACTGATCGCGCGACGACTGGCCGCCGGACTGCGGCGGCGCGGGGTCGGGCCCGGCGATCTCGTCGCGTTCCAACTTCCGAACTGGATGGAGGCGGCGGCGACCTACTGGGCATCCGCACTGCTGGGCACCACCGTGGTGCCGATCGCCCACTTCTACGGCCGCAAAGAGCTCGGGTACATCCTCGATGCCGTCGAGCCGAAAGCGTTCATCACCTGCGAGCGATTCGGCCACAACGAATTCGACCCGCGGCTGTGCGCCGCGGTCCCGGTGGTCGGTGTGGTGGATCGGAATTTCGACGAACTCCTCGACCCGGAACCCATGGCCGGTGCACTGGCCACCGATCCGGACAGCCCCGCGGTTATCGCCTTCACCTCGGGGACCACCAGCGCGCCCAAGGGCGTCGTGCACAGCCACAACACCCTCGGCTACGAAGTCCGGCAGCTGGCCGGTATGTATCCACCGGACCGGGGTGATCAGCTCACCTCGGCGCCGGTCGGTCATTTCATCGGTATGCTCAACGCCCTGCTGATCCCGGTACTCGACGGCGCCCCCATCCACCTGCTCGATCTCTGGGATCCGGGGTGGGTGCTCGAGCTGATGGAATCCGAGAACATCTGCGTGGGCGGCGGAGTCAGCTATTTCCTCACCAGCCTGCTCGACCATCCGGACTACAAACCCACCCACCTCGAACAGCTGCGTTATGCCGGGCTCGGCGGCGCGGCGGTGCCGGCCGCGGTGAGTACCCGGCTCGAGGGGCTCGGTATCACGGTGTTCCGCTCCTACGGGAGCACCGAGCACCCCTCGATCACCGGTTCGATGGCCACCGCACCGGCGCCGAAACGTATGTTCACCGACGGCAACGCATTACCCGGGGTGGAATTCCGGCTGGGTGAGGACGGGGAGATCATCAGCCGCGGACCCGATCTGTGCCTGGGCTACACCGATCCCGAGCTCACCGCCCGCACCTTCGACGCCGACGGCTGGTACCACACCGGCGATATCGGCACACTCGACGCCGACGGCTACCTGACGATCACCGACCGCAAATCCGACATCATCATCCGCGGCGGCGAGAACGTGAGTGCCCTCGAAGTCGAGGAGGTCCTGCTCACGCTGCCCGGGGTGGCCGAGGGGGTGGCGGTGGCCGTGCCCGACCCCCGCCTCGGGGAGCGCACCGCCGCGGTCGTGCGCTGTCTGTCATCGCATCCCGAACCCGATATCGACTCGCTGCGGGCACATTTCGAACAGGCCGGGCTGGCCAAACAGAAGTGGCCCGAGGAACTACATATCGTCGCGGACTTCCCCCGCACCCCCAGCGGAAAGATCCAGAAATTCGCCATCCGGCGTGATCTCGCCGCGGCCCGCACCGAGGCCGTTGCGACCGAACCCTGATGAGAATACCATTCTCATAAAGAACCAAGGAGGATTCCATGAGTGAAGTCGAGTTGCCGTACCAGCTCTTCGACGCCGACAACCACCTGTACGAGACCAAAGAAGCGCTTACCCGGCACCTGCCGAAGGAGTACGAGGGCGCCATCCAGTACATCGAGATCAACGGCCGCACCAAGATCGCGGTTCTCGGCCAGATCAGCGAGTACATCCCCAACCCCACCTTCGACGTCGTGGCCCGCCCCGGCGCCATGGAGGACTACTTCAAGCACGGCAACCCCGAGGGCAAGAGCCGGCGCGAGATCTTCGGCAAGTCGATGAAGGCCATCGACGCCTTCCGCGACCCGGTGGCACGCCTGAAGGTGATGGACGACCTCCAGCTGCAGCGGGCGCTCATGTTCCCGACCCTGGCCAGCCTGGTCGAAGAGCGTATGCGGCACCACCCCGAACTGATCCACGCGGTGATCCACTCGCTGAACCAGTGGATGCTGGAGGATTGGGGCCAGGACGGCAGCTTCGTGCACTCCGGCCGGATCTTCACCGTCCCGGTGATCACCCTGCCGATCGTCGAGAAGGCGATCGAGGAGCTGAACTGGGCCGTCGTCGAACACGGCGCCAAGGCGATCCTGATCCGCCCGGCCCCGGTGCCCGGCTTCAAGGGCATGCGGTCCTTCGCACTGCCCGAGTTCGATCCGTTCTGGAAGCGGGTCGTCGAGCTCGATGTGCTGGTCACCATGCACTCCTCGGACAGCGGCTACTCGCGTTTCGACGCCGAGTGGGAGGGCAGCGCCCTGGAGATGCTGCCGTTCAAGACCAACACCTTCGCGATGACCAACCAGTGGCGCCCCGTCACCGACGCGGTCGCTTCCTGGGTGTGCCACGGCGCGCTGAACCGTTTCCCGGATCTGAAGATCTCGGTGATCGAGAACGGCTCCGCCTGGCTCGAGCCGCTGCTGCAGCAGCTGACCGACGTCTTCAAGAAGGCGCCGGAGGGCTTCGGTTTCCGCGATCCGGTGGAAGCCATCAAGCAGAGCCTCTACGTCAGCCCGTTCTGGGAAGAGGATCTGCAGCGACTGTCCGACGTCATGGGTGTCGATCACGTGCTGTTCGGCTCCGACTGGCCGCATCCCGAGGGCCTGGCCGAGCCGGCGCGCTACATCCACGAGATCAAGGACATGCCGCTGGAGAATCAGGCCAAGATCATGGGCGGCAACCTGGCGCGGCTGCTCGGGGTATGAGCGAGTCAGGCCCGGGGGCGGCAGTATGAGCTGGCAGACCATTCCGCAGCTGGCCCTGTCCACCGCCGACCGCTTCGGTTCTGCCGAAGCGGTCGTGGACGGGGACCTGCGATTGACCTATGCGGAACTAGCGGACCGGATTCGCCGGGCCGCGGGCGCGTTCGCCGAAGCCGGTATCGACAAAGGCGACAGGGCGGCCGTCTGGGCACCCAATTCCGCCGAATGGATCATCGCGGCCCTCGGCCTGATGACAGCGGGCGGCGTCCTGGTCCCGGTGAACACCCGGTTCAAAGCCGAGGAGGCCGCCGATGTCATCCGCCGCAGCGGGGCCAAGGCGCTGCTGGTGCAGAAGGGTTTCCTCGGTGGCGACTATCCGGCGCCCCCCGGGGTGCCGGTATTCGACCTGAAATCGGATTTCCTCACCAGCGGTGAGCCGTTCGAACGTGCGGTCGCGGGCACCGATATCGCCGACATCATCTACACCTCGGGCACCACCGGCCGCCCCAAGGGCGTGATGATGAACCATCTGCAGACGATCCGGCTCTACGCCGAATGGTGCGATCTGGCCGACCTCCGCGAGGGCGACCGGTATCTGATGGTGAACCCGTTCTTCCACACCTTCGGATTGAAAGCGGGAATCGTCTCGTCGCTGATCCGCGGGGCCACGATGCTGCCGGTACCGGTATTCGACGTCGACAAGGTGCTCGAGCTGGTGGATACCGAACGGATCACCATGCTGCCCGGGCCCCCGACGCTGTACCACTCACTACTGGAATACCGTGGGAGCCGGGACATCTCGTCGCTGCGGGCCGCGGTGACCGGTGCCGCGGATATCCCGGTCGATCTGATCCGCCGGGTCCGCGAGGAATTACCCTTCGAGTCGATCATGACCGGTTACGGGCTCACCGAAGCCGGTACGGCCACCGCCTCACGTCCCGGCGATACCTTCGAACAGATCGCGACCACCGCGGGCAGCGCCTGCGACGGTATCGAACTGCGGATCGCCGAGGACAACGAGATCCTCATCCGCGGCTACAGCGTGATGCAGGGCTATCTCGACGACCCCGAAGGCACCGCGGCCGCGGTCGATTCCGACGGCTGGTTGCACACCGGTGACCTCGGCAGCCTGGACGAGGGCGGCCGGCTGAAGGTGATCGGCCGCAAGAAGGATATGTACATCGTCGGCGGGTTCAACGCCTATCCCGCCGAGATCGAAGGGTTCCTGCTCGAACACCCGGCCGTGGCACAGGCGGCGGTGATCGGTGTCCCCGACGAACGACTCGGCCAGGTGGGCAAGGCGTTCGTGGTGGCCCGCTCGCAGATCAGCGAGACCGATCTGGTGGCCTGGTGCAAACAACGGATGGCGGGGTACAAGGCGCCGCGGTCGGTGGTGTTCCTGGACGAGCTTCCGCTCAACGCCACCGGAAAGGTTATGAAAGACCAGTTGCGCTGAACGGCGCGGGAACAGCAGGACGGGTTGGATCACCTCGGTATCGTTCGCCGAAGTGAGTTCACCCGTCCTGGTTTTCGTTACCGGCGCCGGCCGGCAGTAGGTCCATATCGTCGGACCGCGGCGAAATCCAGGTGGCGCACTATCTCGACCTCCACAGGGCGGACGGTGTATCGTCGAACACAATCGAGAGTGCGATTCTCATTTTCGGAGATTTCCGATCTCCAAGGTCCGGGTACCCCCGGCGTCTACCTTGAACAGCGAGGAGTCCGGTGAATATCGACGACATGATTCTGGTGAGCATCGATGACCACGTGGTCGAGCCGCGCGATATGTTCGCCAACCACACCCCGAAGAAATACGCCGAGTACGTGCCCAAGGTCGTCATGGACGACAACGGCATCGATCGCTGGATCTACCGCGACCGGCCGACCGGTGTCACCGGGCTCAACGCCGTCGTCTCCTGGCCGCCCGAAGAGTGGGGCTACGACCCGGCCGGTTACGCCGAAATGCGTCCCGCCGTCTACGACATCCACGACCGGGTGCGCGATATGGATGCCAACGGCGTCCTCGGCTCCATGTGCTTCCCCACCTTCACCGGTTTCAGCGCCGGGCATCTGAGCCGCGGCGGTATGGACGAGATCACCGTCGCGATGATCGCCGCCTACAACGACTGGCATATCGAGGAATGGGCGGGCGCCTACCCGGGCCGCTTCATCCCGATCGGGATACTGCCGCTCTGGGAGCCCCAGCTGGCCGTCGACGAGATCAACCGCCTCGCCGCCAAGGGCTGCCATTCGGTCACCATGCCGGAACTGCCGCATATCGACGGCCTGCCCAGCTACCACGATATCGACTACTGGGGCCCGGTATTCCAGGCCCTCTGCGACAACGACACCGTGATGAACCTGCATATCGGGCAGGGCTTCGGCGTTCTCAAACTGGCACCGAACGCGCCCATCGACAACCTCATGGTGCTCGCGCCGAGTATTTCGCTCATCGCGACGCAGGACCTGCTGTGGGGCCCGGCGTTCCGCAGCTACCCGAAACTGAAGGTCGCGCTCTCCGAGGGCGGTGTCGGCTGGATTCCGTTCTTCCTGGACCGCTCCGACCGCCACTACACCAACCAGCGCTGGCTGCGCCGCGATTTCGGCGGCAAGATGCCCAGCGAGGTGTTCCGGGAGCACGTCCTGGCCTGCTACGTCACCGACCCGACTTCGCTGAAGCTCCGCCACGAGATCGGTATCGACAACATCGCCTGGGAATGCGATTACCCGCATTCGGATTCGCTGTGGCCGGGCGCGCCGGAGTTCGTGCTGAACGAACTCGAAGGTGCCGGCGCCGACGATTCGGATATCGACAAGATCACCTGGCAGAACGCCTGCCGTTTCCTGAACTGGGATCCCTTCGCCCACCAGACCCGGGAAGAGTCGACGGTCGGCGCGCTGCGCGCCAAGGGCGCCGATGTCGACCTGTCCACCACCACCCGCAAGGAATACGCGGACCGGTACGCCGCCAGGCACGCGAGCTGATCCCGGACGCGGAGGGGTAACCCTCATCCACTCTTCCGTATTCGCGATCCACCGGTCCCCCGGACTTCACCGAGTCCGGGGGACCGTTGACGTGATCGGCCGAACCCGGCGACCGACCCTGTTCTCGTAGTTTGCGCCCAGCCGCGGCTGGAACCACACCGCGTCCGGGCCGGAGGGTGGCGTCGGCCGGATCCTGTTCTTCCAGAACCGCTCCGGGGCCGAGGTCTGCCGCCGACCGTTCACCGGCCGGCGGCGGAGTCGATCACACCCGCTGCGCGAGCAGGGGTTCCCGCGACTCGTTCTCCCGCGGCCGCCGAATGGCGGCGCCGTCGTTGATGTGCAGGACCGCGTCGGCGGTCTCGACGGTCGCCCGGTCCATCGGGAAGAGGCCGTGCTCGGGAGTGTGATCCGTGCGGGTGCGGGCGTCCGGGATGTCGGCGGGATCGATCAACCCCCGGGTGGGGATACGAGTCTGCAGGAACCCTTCATAGGTGTCCGGTTCGGGTTCGTGCAGGCCGATGGACTCATCCCGGCCCAGACTGCCCATGATCCATGCGTACCCGGGGCCCACCAGCGTGTCGAGGATCGCTCCGGCGCTGTTCCAGACCAGGTGCATATCCCCCATCTGCATGGAACTCGGTTCCCGTTGCAGGTGGGCGTTCTGGGCAAAGACCAGGGTCGCGCCCCGCCCGGCCTCGGATCGCCGGATATCGAGGAGGTTCTGCGCCATGAGCGCGTCCCGGGTGGCGCACATCCGGGTCCACCGGGCCTCCTGCTCGGCCCGCTGCGCCGCCTGTTTGTGATACCGCAGCACGCCCAGACCCGCGGTGAGGTGCGTTTCGGCCCGGAACCATTCGGCGCGTGAGGTTTTCTCCCGCAGTTCCGGGGCGCGGGTGTAGAGCACGGTGAGCATATCGTCGGCGAGGACCCGGGCAGTATCGGCCGCGGCGGTCGCGCCGGGTGATTGTGCCGGGTCCATGACCGCCTCCGTGCGGTGCCAGCGTTCGTCCTCGCCGAGCAGATCGGCCAGGTCGAGGTCGAGACCCAGGTAGTCGCGGGCATATTCGAGATACCGGCGCGGGCTGGGCGCGCTCATCGTCTCCATCACGGCGTCGAAGCCGTGGAACGCCAATCGCTGTTCCGCGGGACGGTTGTCGTTGTACTCCCTCATCCAGGAAACCAGGTGCCTGTTGGCCTCGTGCTCCCCGAAACCGTGCGAGAAACCCTCCCGCATAACGTCGTCGAGAGTGCCCGTCCCCTGCTGGACGTAGTCGTTCACGACAAGGGCCGCCACCCGGTCGCTCTCGAGGGCGATGGACCGGTACCCGCGGCCGGACAACTCGGCGAACAGGTCGTTACGGGTCCAGGCGAAGGCAGGTTCCAGATGGGTCGCTTCACCGAATGCCAGCAGGTCGACGGGGTGCGTGAGAAAGGTATCGGATCCGTGCGTCATTCCTTGAATCGTATCTTTGAAACCTCGGTAGAGACTTTTATCGCTTATACTCGTCTTCAGTGGGGTAAAGTCTCAAACCGGTGATCACCCTGCGACCGTCCGACCTCGCCCGCGGGCACGGCCTCTCGACCCAGGCCGTCCGCAACTACGAGCGGGACGGATTCATCCCGCCCGCCGAACGCACACCCAGCGGCTACCGGATCTACACCGAGGTACACGCGGCAGCGTTGCGGGCCTACCTCGCCCTCGTCGCGGCGTACGGGCACGCCCGCGCCGGCCGGATCATGAACGAACTGCACGACGGGGCACTCGACGCCGCGCTGGATCTGATCGACCGAGGCCACCACCAGCTGATCCGCGATCGCGAAACCTTGGACGCGGTGCGGAAGGCAATCGGCCACCTCACCGCCGAGACCGATACGGGCCGCGCACCCGGCCCCACCGCCCGCAGCGTCGGCGAAGTCGCCCACTACCTCGGTGTCACCCGGGCCACCCTGCGCAAATGGGAAACAGCCGGCATCCTCACCCCTCGCCGCGACCCGGCCACCGGATACCGCGTCTATCGCGCACCCGATATCCGTGACGCCGAACTCGCCCATCTACTCAGACGCGGCGGATACGGGCTGTCACATATCGCCACCGTGGTCGAACAGATCCGCACGGCGGGCGGCACCGGTGCCCTTGCGACCGCCCTCGCCGAATGGCGCCGCAAACTCGTCACGCAAGGGGTCATGATGCTGGACGCGGCCGGCATGTTGGGACACTACTTGCGGATCACCGATGTGCTCCCCGACGGGGCCGGACGGTCGGCGAGTGCACCGCCTCCGCAGTCGGTCGAGTAACTCGTGGCCGTGCCGGCCGCCGGAACCATATCCGTGAAATCGACCGCCTTGTCCTGACAGGTTTCGTCGTCGCCGGCATACCGGCTCACCGCGGCTGTCGGGCCGCCTCGCTAGTCTGCCCAGATGGTCAGACCCGATCCGGCATTGCGGCGGCTGCTGCGCGAAACACAGAAGTTGCTCGAGCCCTATGGTTTCCACGGCAGTGATCCACGGTGGGTACGAGTCGAGCCGGGCGGGGTGGCCGCCGTCGAACGTACCCGGGCCTCCCGCACCTGGACGGACGGGCAGCAGGTGCTCCGGTTCGACCTGCATCTCACCGCGACACCGACCGCCTGGTGGGAATTCGGCAACTGGCGCAATTCCCGGCTGGGCCTGCCCGCGATACCGCTGGAGGCGGCGACCGGGCCCGATCTGATCACCACCCGGAACCCGGCCGAACCGTGGATCTTGCGCACCGCCCCGGACGGGCACGTACCGCAGGCGGATATCGACTCCGTTCGCGCCGAACTCCCCCGGCGAATACACGCCTACGCGCGCCGCGCACTCCAACTCGTCGAACCGGGCATCTACCTCGACGAGCTCGTGGCCCGGGCCGATCCGCATATCGGGACCTGGGAGACCATCGTCGTCCTGCTGGCCGGCCACGGTCCGGGACAGCGGCTCGACGATGCGATACAGCAGCTGTACGCCTGCTGTGCCGGACGCGAGCCGTCGGAGTACACCCGGGATGTCATCGCGTACGCCCAACGAACGGCGGCACGGTCCGCGGCGGCCCGCACCCCGGAGATCCCGGCGACTCGGATGCAGGCGGCCGGATCACCCTGAATCGTGCGGGCAGCGGAAAAGCTCTGCGCGGCAATACCGTACATCGGCTGCGGTAGTTTCGGCTCATGCGATCATCGAAATCCGCCGTGAAACGTGTAATCAGCGGCCTGGTCCTGACAGGTTTCATTGTCGCCGCAACGCTGGCCGGTCCCGCGGCCACGGCCTCGGCCCACAGCGGATACCCGGGCGCGAGTGCGCCGGCGCAGGTGGCGGACGACGGCTGCACCTTCTCCTCGGCCGGTGGTTCGTGCAGCGATCCGGGCCCGGTGGGCGGGGCCCTGATCGCCTTCCGGAATTGGCTGAAGAGTATGGGTTACGGCACGGGAAGCTCATCGGGCACCGCTTACTTCTTCTGACCGGCCGGCTTCTCGATCGACCTGCCGCTACTCGGTGTCGGGCAGCATCACGGATTCCGGATCGGTCTGCGGGAAGGTGACCGGGAGCGATGCCAGTGCCCGGTGGAAGGGGCCCGGGCGCCAGCTCGGTTCACCACCGGGCAGGTCCGGACTCAAATCGGGCAGCACGTCCAGGAGTTGATCGATGGTTGCCTCGGCGATCAGGTAGGCCGCGGACTGCGCGGGGCAGGCACGCTGGCCGGCGCCCCAGGCGAGATGGGAGCGATTGCCGGTCAGGTTATCGGACCGGATAGCGGGATCGTTGTTGCACGCGGCCATACTGATGAGGACCGGTTGATGAGCGGGTAGCCAGACGTCATCGATCAGCGTCGGCTGGCGAGGATAGCTGATCAGGTAGTTCGCCATGGGCGGGTCGTTGAACAAGACCTCGTCGAGCGCGTCGCGCGTGGAGAGGCTTCCGGCCAGGACCGTGCCCCCGAACCTGTCGTCGGTGAGGATCAGCAGCAAGGTATTGGCGACCAAGTTCAGCTGAAGTTCGATTCCCGCACCGTAGAAGGCCACCAACTGGTGGATCAGTTCCTCCTCGCCGAGCTGGACCGGGTGGCGCAGCAGCAGCGTAGCGACATCGTTGCCGGGTTCGGCCCGCTTGAGCGCTACCAGATCCTGCAACGCCGAACTGATCATCTCGTTGCCTTCTTCGGCTCCGATGCCCTCGAAGATCGCCGCGAATCCGGTGGCGACCCGGTGCCCGATTTCGGGCGGGCAGCCGACCATGGCGCAGACGACCTCGAACGTCAGCGGGAAGATGTACTGACTCATCAAATCGGCCGAACCGTCGGCACAGAAGCCCCTGATCAACGGGAGGGCGAACTTTTCGACGATGCCGTGGAGGCCGTGCAGGTCGACCTCGGCCATACTCGCCGAGGTCGCCTCGCGGTAGCGCATGAAATCCAGACCGGCGCTCTTGCTCCCGATCGGCCGCCACTCCATGAGCGGCAGTACCGGGCAGTCGGCGGGAATATCCTTCTGCCAGACACGTGGATCGGCCGGGAAACGATCTGGATCGTTGAGTACCCGCAGCGCGGTCTGATAGCCGATCACCAGTGTGGCCGGCACCCCCGGCGCCAGTTCCACCGCTGCCATCGAGCCGTATTCTCGCCGCATTTCGCGGTATGCGCGGTGCGGGTCGGCCACGAAGCCCGGCGAGTACATGGGCACCCGCTGTTCATCGGAATCGAACGGCGAACCATGGACAACTGGACAGGACGACTCGTTCGCCGGTGCATTTGGCGTGTTCAAAACGTCTATACTCCAACAAGTTCGGGTGCAATGGCAGCCGCTGCCGGCCACATCGCGGGGCGTTTACCCCTCGAGCATAACTACCGAATACCGAACACCGCCTGTTCAGTTCGGCATCCGCCTTCCAACCACGGCGCCTCCCGGCGACGCATGTTTCCGTTCCGATCCTCACGTATCCGTGTCACAGGGACACCGCAGGCGCTTCCACACGAGCCGAGCCGCGCATCCGAGCGGAGAGGGCCACGCGGCACAACGGCTTCCTCGGGGCACGCGATGAATATCTCACCGGTCATCGTCCCCCGGAGTTCCGGCCGATTCCGCCCTCACCTCACGGAACGGCGTAGCGAGGATCCCGAATGTCCATCGGCTCGGTGAATCGCAGATAGTACCCGAACGGGTCGACCATGCGGAAATCCCGCTTACCCCAGGGCTGGGTGCACAGCTCACGCACCAACCCTGGGTGGTGCCGGGCGGTTTCGTACAAACCATCTATATCGGACACCGTCAAGACCACCTCCACGCCGTAACCACGGGGGGTGGTCCGCGCGAAACGCCGGAAGTAGCTCTGATCGAATACCCGGTCGTTCCCGCACCAGAAGCCGACGACATTACCCTCGAGCTCGACCACCAGATAGCCCTTCTTCGCCTCCGGCGCACGTTCCCAGAGAAGTTCGAAACCGAGCTGGGTGTAGAACTGTCGCACCGGCCCGAAGTCCGGGACGTGCAATTCGAGTGCGATACCTGCTGGATGGTTCATCCGGACCTCCGTATCTCGGGATGCGCCGCGCGACGCCACAAAGTCACAGCCACCTGCCCACCTGAGCAAGGTTGGCTACCATCAGCCCATCGGGGAGGCCTGCGGCCCGGAATTCGGCGCGCCCTTCCAGACCGGTGAGCGTGGCGATGAACCGTAACCCGTTGCCCGCGGCCGCGCGCAGATCACGCACGCTGTCTCCGACGCACACAATATCGGCGCGGTCGATACCCATTCCGGTGAGCGCATTGATCGCCGGGCGCAGCGACCGCGGATCGGGCTTGTGGAAACCCGAATCGTTACTCCCGAACACCGCCCGGAAGTACCGGTCCAACTCGAGCTCCCGTAGGTCCGCGGTGATGAATTCGCTGGTGCTGGAGCTGACGATGGACAAGTGGACACCACGCGTGTGCAGGGCTTCGACAAGCGACGCAGCGCCGAGGGTCGGCACGGGTTTCGCGAGTGCCATCGCCTGCAGATAGGCGCTCTTGAATATTTCCCGGTCGAGAGTGGGCACAATCGTGGAGATCAGGCGGTCCAACGGCATACCCCAGGCCGCGCGTATGACCTCATCGCGCAATTCCACACCGAAGGAGCCGGCCGTTCGGATAAGGACCGGCCAGCGACTTCGCATCGTCGCGGCCAGGGTGTCGTCGAAATCGAAGATCACGGCACGGCACCCCGAGATCAGGCCCGAGATATTGTCGCGACGCGGTGAATCGCTGCTTCGTTCGTCCGGAATGTTGTCGAGGATCAGCGCGGCCTCCTCGAACATCTCCCGCATACCGAGCAAGCCGAAGACATCGCAGGCGGATACCGCATGCCTGGCGGCCTCGGAGTATTCCTTCTCCGCTACGCCCAGTCTCGCCAGTCCCAGATGACATCGGCCACGCGTGCTCTGCCGGTTGACCCGATTCGCCAGCTCGAGTCCTTGTTCGAACAGCGGCCGCACCCTCGCGTATTGCTCGGCCTCGAAGAGAGCGTTCGCCAGATGACTCACCGAAACGGCCAGTCCCTCGTCTGTCCCCATCTCGAGATCCAGCTGCCGCGCCTCCTCGAACCGATCGATCGCCTCGGACAACTCCCCCTCCCGGAACGCACAGATTCCCAGTTCCACCAGTGTTGCCGCCCGGCCCTCGTCGTTCGCTGCCTCCCGTTCCGCAACATCGAGAATCGAGCCGAACAAGGCGCGGGCACTCGGATAATCACGGGTGCCCGAGGCGATATGCCCACGCAGCCGGATCGTCTCGCGCCGTTCCGCCAGGGTTGCACCGGGCGGCAGCACGGATTCACTGCTATCGAGAAACTCCCGGGCAGCGGGGAAATCACCCAGCCAAGCATGGACCCGGCCGATGAGTGCGTATTGACGAGCCAGTGCAACCGGCTCGCCGGCCGCTCGCGCGGCGATCGCCGCATTTTCACACAGCCGTACACGGTCTCGCCAATAGCCTCGGCCCCAGAGAAATCCGGCCATCGCCTCGGCGAACTCCAGGACGGAGAGCAGATCCGACCGGTCATCGGACCTACCGGCCCGCTCGAAAGCCAGGACGGCGAAGTCGATGATGTTCCGGCGTTCGCCCTCGAGCAGGTGCACCCGGTCGGGGTCGGTGAAGATATCGGAGTTCCGTCCGGCGAAACGCCGGTAGTATTCGATCAGCCGCTTCTCGATTCCGGCCCGTTGTTCGGCGTTACTGTTCAGCCTGTTCAATGCGTATGCCCGGGTCAGCGGGTGGAGCCGGAACCGCCCGGCGGCAGACGGCCGGTCACGCTGCACTTCGACGAACGATGCGGCGGTCAGCGTGCCGATCTCCTCGCGCAGCTCCTGTTCGGATATGCCGACTGCGTAGGCGAGGGCGTCCCGGGTCGCCGTGGAGCTGTGCAGGGCGATGGCCATGATGATCGATTGTGCCCAACCGCCGTGCGCCAGCTGTTCGTTCCACGAGCGGTCGAAAATCGCATCGAACACCGCGCTATCGGTGGCGTTCCGCAGATTGGCCGTTACGGATGCCAGGTCATCGCCGCCGTACCGAATCTGACTCGTTGTCAGTTTGATCACCAGGGGGTTTCCGCCGGTCGCGGAAAGGTAATCGTCCGCCGAGGCGCCGAGCTCCCCGGCGGTGGCGGAGATTCCCAGGCGTTGCGCTTCCTCGGTCAGCAGTGCGCGGCCCGCCGAGTCGTCGAGGCCACCCACCTCGACCGGCCAGCATTCACCGGGATAACCGATCCGGGATGTCACCAGAACTTTACTGTGCCGCGGATCGATCCGCGCGATGAGGTCCAGCACCCCCGATTCACCCGTGGCGCTGAAATTGTCCAGTATCAGCAGGCAGCGTTCACTGTTGAGGTGCTCGACCGCGCGCTCCAATTTCTCGGGCATGGACAGCGCCTTCAGATACGGATAGCCCATCACCCGGGAAATCGTGTCGATCAGCGTGTCCGTGGTCGCGCCGTCCCCGGACTGATCCGACCAGACGATTACATCGAAACGCGGTGGCGCAACGACGAATTCGTCCTCGACGCACCGCCACGCGGCACGGCTCGCCACGGTGGACTTACCCATACCTCCCAGGCCTGTCACCGACACCACGGGATAGGGAGAGTCGAGTCCGTCGAGTGTCTTCCCGATTTCCTGCTCCCGATCGAAGAACCGGCCCTGCAGCGGTGCGAGATTGTGCCGCACGGAATGTTGGTCCGATATCGCTTCCGGCGCTGTCCGGGCGATACCAGCGGCGTCGCGCGATTCCAGCGCGGCGATCAAGTGGCGGCGCAGGGTCACGAAGGTACGCGACGACGGCGACGCGGCCTCGAGGATAGAAGAGTGATCACCGGGCAGGGCCGCCGCCTGCCGGAAGTGACCGCTCGCCGATGCGGGAGTCACCACATTGTCGGTGGTCCCGGCGTAGGTGAATACCGGTATCGGGCAGTGCCGTGCGTCCAGAACGGTGGCGTCCTGGATACGGTTGATCACCGTGGTGTGCGCGTCCATCACACGCTCGTTGATCGGTCGCAGCTGCTTTTCCTGCGGGTGGTTCCAGAATTTCGCTGCCCGCCGCAGCACCATTCCCAGCTCCGAACCGGAATTCGGGCAAGCCAGCAACACAACCGCTTTCACCCGGGCCAGATCGAGACCCCTGTCCCGTCCGATCATTCTGGCCAGATACCGCTGGATGACCAGCCCGCCCTGACTGTGCCCCACCAGTACCACCGCGTCGTATCCGCTCACGGCGGAATCCATGAGCTCCGCGAGATCTGCGGCCAGGACGTCGAAATCCGGAATACTCCTGAGCGGGTTCAGCCGGATCTTCGGACTGTCGTATTTCTGATAGTGGATATCGTAGGCGCTACCGAGGACCGTATCCTCCGCTATCCGGGCGCTGATATCCGCCCAGGTCGCCGCCGATGAGAACAACCCGTGCACCAGTACGACCGCCGCATCTGCCACAACCTCGTCCCCTCACTGTCGTCTCGCACCGCTGCACGTCGCGGCACGGCGGGGCCGAGGGCACTGTGCCCACGTTCGATACGCCGACCCGCTCCTCGCAGAATACCCTCCCACCATGTTGCCAGCTGCGAATACAATTGCACTGCTTGCTATTTCGAGTGGCATCGCGGTGTACTCGACGGGTCTGGGCGCAGTCCACGGCGGTGGCGCGGAGGCCGGCCCGCGGTGAACGCGATTCGATCCGGAGGGAGATCGCCGATGGGAGACCCGAGGGAGATCACCAGCCACACCGTCACACGCAAGGGTCTCGATCAGCAGATTCGAGTAGTCGAGATGCCCGGAGGTGCCGAACGCGGGCATATCCTGATATTCGGCGATCCTGTCGACGGCTGCCCGGTACGCATTCATTCGCGCTGTCTCTACGGGGAATCCCTGGGATTCGACGACTGCGATTGCGGACTCCAACTCGATACGGCGCTGAGTGCTATTCAGAGCTCAGGCGCCGGTGTGCTGGTCTACCTGGAGCAGGAGGGCCGCGCGATGGGCCTGGTCGCGAAGGCGCACGGCTACCACCACAGTCAGCGGTTCGGAGTCGACACCTTCGCCAGCTACGAAGCATTGGGCTACCCGGCGGATGCCCGGACCTATACCGACGCGGCCCGTGCGCTGCGCGATATCGGATTGACACACGTGCGATTGCTGACCGGTAACCCGCTCAAGGTCGCCGCGGTCCGGGAAGCCGGGATCGCAGTCACGCCGGTAGCGCTCGACACCCCTGGGCTGAGCCCCCGCGGCCGTGCCTATCTCGAGGCCAAACGACGACGGCAGCGTACGATCGCGGCCCCCGAGGATTCGGCCCGGGAACAACCCGGGCACTGATCCCGGGTCGACACCCGGGCACGCGCGTTTGCCGCGAACCGCGAGCAGTCGCAGATCGGGCATAGTTCAGAATCCACGAAGGCGGTCCGGGATCACCCGGATCGGCACGGAATACTCCGCGCGGAACTGTTCCGGCGTCATCGACAGGCCCTCGAGCCCTTTCTCGTACTTGGCGAAATAGGTGTCGAGCTCGGCCGGATCCACCGTGATCTCGACACGGGCGGCGCCGGCAAAGATCCCGATCGCACCCCCGCCGGGGGTGCTGTTGAAATGCAAGGCCACGCGGGGGTTGCGTGCGATGTTGCGGAGCTTGGGCTGGTCCGGCCGGCTGAAGATCAGAAAGGTACCCGCCTGCCACTGGAACCACACCGGGTTCGGTGCCGGGGTACCGCCTGGGCTCATGGTGGTGAGCCAGATGATGTCCTCGCGGTCGAGCTGTTCGGCGATACGGATGCCGAATTCCGTTGTGGTGTCTATCAATCCGTTCTCGTGGGGTGTGCTCATCGCCGTCCTCCGGAACGCTCGGGTGGGGTGTCCGAAACAACCCCTCCATTGTCCGCCCCATACCGGCCGGCGAGGCGAGGGCCGCCTGGTCAGGATTCGGTAACGCTCACTGCCGAAGGTCACTATTCCATCGAACACACCTGCGGCCGCCGAGGCGCGTGGGAGACTTCAGCCGTCCGTCAACCCCCCTGAAAGGAGGCCGTCGTGAGAGCACTCGCCACCCTGGGCGTCACAGCCCTGGCCGCCGCGTCGTTCGGCCTGATCGGCGCCGCCGGACCCGCCGGTGCCCAACCGGTCGATTGTCACGATTCGTACGACCCCTGCGTACCCGTCACCAGCGATGTCGACTGCGAGGACGGTGACGGTGACGGCCCGGAGTACACCGGGCAGGTCAACGTGATCGGTCCCGACGAGTACGACCTGGACGCCGACGGCAACGGCATCGGCTGCGAAGGAGCTTGAGGGCTCATCACCCCTGCCGGAAAGCTCGGCAGTGCGGTACCGGGTCACGGAGACTGCCGGTACCACACCGCCTACAGCAGCGCCGGACTCAGGCGACCGCTCCGCTGGTTTTCAATTCGATGATCCGATCCCAGTCCCAGCCGAGTTCGAGCAGGACCTCTTCGGTCTGAGCCGCGAACTCCGGGCCCGGCCGCAATTCCGGGGCGGTGACATCGAACTGCACCGGACTCGACACCAACTCCAATTCCCCCGCGGGCAGGATGTATTCGTTGGAGCGGATCTGGTGATCGTCCCCCACCTGGCGGGAATCCTGGACCGGAGCCCAAGGACCCTTGAGGGTCGCGAACTTCTTCGTCCATTCGGCCAGGGTCCGCTGCGCGATTGCCTCGCGCAGGATCTCCACACCGGCATCGGTATTCGCCGCGATCTGGGCGGCGTCGGCGAAACGGGGATCCTCGGCCATATCGGGCCGATCGATATGGTGGCAGACGTCGGCCCAGAACTTGCCGGGTTGCAGCATCACGAACGACAGGTAGCGATCGTCGGCCGTCTTGTACAGACCGGACAACGGATTCGACATCGCACCATGCGTTCCCGGCGGCGGCGCGATCATCGGTTCACCCTGGTATGCCGACAGCGCGACGGTGTGGCCGAGTGACCACAGACCGCTGCCCAGCAGCGAAACATCCACCACCGACGGTTCCCCGGAACGCTCCCGTTTCAACAGCGCGGCGGCGATACCACCGGCCAGGTTGGTGCCGGAGATGGTGTCACCGAAGGCAGGGCCGGGCGGGGAGATCATCCCGTCGGTGCCTTCCGGGGTGATGGTGGCGGCCACACCGCCGCGGCACCAGAAAGCGGTCATATCGTAGCCGCCGCGATCGGATTCCACACCGCGCGGACCCAGCGCGCTGCCCCGGGCGTAGACGATCTTCGGGTTCACCGCCCGGATATCGTCGACATCGATCCCGAACTTGGTGCGCGCCGAGGGCAGGAAACTGGTGAGGAATACATCCGCGCGCTTGGCCAGTTCGTAGATGACCTCCCGGCCGCCTTCGACCGACATATCGATACCGATACTGCGCTTACCGCGGTTGGCGTGCTCGATATTCGGGTTCGGATCGCCCTCGACCTTGAACTTCCCGATCTGCCGCAGCCCGCGCTGCGGATCACCGGTGACCGCGTGCTCGACCTTGATCACATTCGCGCCCCAGTCGGCGAGCACCGCGCCCGCCGACGGGACGAAACCGTACATCGCGACCTCGAGAACCGTGATCCCCTCGAGCGGCTTGCTCATGCCACCACCTCGGCGAGGGTCTTGCGCTCCATGAACTCCTCCATACCGACAACGCCCATCTCCCGGCCGACCCCGGACTGCTTGTAGCCGCCGAAGGGTGCGTCGGGATGGAAGTAGTTGCCGCCGTTGATGCTGAAGGTGCCGGTGCGGATGCGCTTGGCCACCGCCCGGGCCCGTTCGGCGTCGGCGCCGAACACACCACCGGACAGGCCGTAGATGGAGTTGTTGGCGATCGCGACGGCGTGATCGATATCGTCGTACGGGATCAGCGCCAGGACCGGGCCGAACACCTCTTCCTGCGCGATCTCGCTGTCGGGGTCGACATTCGACAGCAAGGTCGGCTTGTAGAAGTAGCCCGGCTCCACCTTCTCACCGCCGGTCACCAGGGTGGCTCCGGCCGCGACGGCACGCTCCACCAGGCCGTGCACCTTGTCGCGCTGGCGTTCGCTGATCAGCGGGCCCATATAGTTCTTCGGGTCGGCGGGGTCGCCGTAGGTGATATTCGCCAGATTCGCGGCGACCAGTTCGGCCACCTTGTCGTGATCGGCCCGCGGGACCAGCAGGCGGGTGGTGATAGCGCACCCCTGGCCGGCATGCGAGCAGATGCTGAAGGCCGCGAACATGGCGCCCAGGTTGTAGTCGGCATCGTCGAGCAGGATCGCCGCGGACTTACCGCCGAGCTCGAGGAAAACCTTCTTGAGGGTGTCGGCGGCCGCGGCCATGATCTTGCGGCCGACCGGGGTCGAACCGGTGAACGACACCACGTCCACATCGGGGTGCGTGGTCATCCGTTCACCGACGGCCACCTCGGAGCTCGACAGGATGTTGACGACACCGGCCGGGATATCGGTGTGCCGGGCGATGAGTTCGCCCAGTGCGAGCGTGATCAGCGGCGTATCGGGGGCACCCTTGAGCACAACGGTGCAGCCGGCGGCCAGTGCGGGCGCGAGTTTCGCGAACGCCAGCTGGTACGGGTAGTTGTAGGCGGCGATGGCCGCGACCACCCCGGCACCTTCCTTCTCGACCCACCGCTGATGCTGCGCGCCGCGTATCTCGACCGGGCCGAGGTCCTCGGTCCAGGTGTAATCCTTCAGCACCCCGGCGTAGTACTTGACGATCTCGAACGGGGTTTCGAGCTGATTACCCTTCGTCAGGATGAAGCTCGCGCCGACCTCGGCGATCATCAGGGCGCGCAGCTGCTCCACATTGTCCTGCAGCGCCTGATAGAGCTGTTCCAGGCAGCGCGCGCGGAATTCGTGATTCGTCGACCAGTCCGTGGTGTCGAACGCGCGGCGGGCGGCGGCGACAGCCGCGTCGACCTCGGCGACACCCGCCTCGGGCGCGTGGCCGACCACCTCACCGTTCGCGGGATTGAGCGAGGCCAGGGTGCGCCCGGTCTCGATCAGCTGCCCGTCGATGAGCAGCCGTTGGGTGGCAGTCACCGCCTCTTCCTGCGTTGACATCCCGCCTCCTCGAAGTTCGTGGAAATAACATTCTCGTCTGAGGAGAATAGTACATTTGGCAAGGGTGCTCGCACTGTTGATTCGATGAGCTGGACCGATTCGATCCGCGGCCGCGAAACGCCCCGGTCGCGCGGATCTCGCAGATCTTGCGCAGCCGATCTGGACGAGAGTACGGTTCTCGTATTCGGAATGCATGTTCTTGCGCCGTGGGGCGCGAGAGAGGAGAGGCAAGCGTGAAAACCGCAGTTGTCACCGGCGGCGCCTCGGGCATCGGACTGGCCATAGCGCAGCGGCTGCGCAGCGACGGGTTCCACGTGGCGGCACTCGACCGCAACGCCTCCGCGGACGACGATTCCGCATACCAGGCCGATGTCACAGACCCGGACAGTCTCGCCGCGGCACTGGGCACCATCCGCGAAAAGCTCGGCCCGGTCACCGTCGCGGTGAACGCGGCCGGCGTGGACGGATTCAAACGTTTCCAGAACATCGAATTCGAGGAATGGAAACGGGTTATCGAGGTCAACCTGCACGGTGTCTTCCACACCATTCAGGCAGTTCTGCCGGATATGCTCGAGGCCGGCTGGGGCCGCATCGTGAACATCTCCTCGTCGAGCGCGCATTCCGGCCAGCCCTTCATGTCCCATTACGTCTCGTCGAAATCGGCGGTCAACGGGCTGACCAAATCGCTGGCGCTCGAACTCGGCCCCTCCGGTATCACCGTGAACGCGGTACCCCCGGGCTTCATCGACACCCCGATGCTGCGTCGCTCCGAAGAGCGCCGGCTGCTCGGCGGCAGTGTCGAGGACCATATTCAGCGCACTCCCGTGCGGCGCGTCGGAAAACCCGAAGATATCGCTGCCACCTGCGCTTTCCTGATCTCCGAAGAGGCCGGTTACATCACCGGCCAGATCATCGGCGTCAACGGCGGACGCAACACCTGACAGCCCCAGGTATCCGCCGATCTCACCCGAAGGGAAGTGACAACCGTGAAGGTCCATGTCGATCAGGATCGTTGCCAGGGACATACCCTCTGCTCGATGATCGCGCCGAAAGCGTTCGAACTCAGCGAAATCGACGGTCATTCGTCGCCGGTGGACGAGAATGTAGCCCACGACCAAGAGGACCAGGTGCGCGAAGCGGTGCACTCGTGCCCCGAGCGCGCCATCTCGCTCACCGAGTAACACGAGGGGGCATCCGATGTCCGCCACCGAATCCACCGACCGTCTGCACCCCCGCTTCGACTACGACCGCTACGAACCCGGATACCGGGAGTCGTTCCAGACGATCACCGAGCATATGCACCAGCACTGCCCGATCGCCTGGACCGACAACCACGACGGTTACTGGGTGGCGGCGGGTAACCGGGAGGTCTTCGAACTCGCCCGCTGCCCGTACGTCTCCAACGATCGCGATATCGAGGGCGTACGGCGCGGGTATCAGGGGATCACGATCCCTTCCACGAATCAGGCCGCCATCCGCAACGGCATCCTCGAGATGGACGATCCCGAACACCGCGAATTACGTTCGGTGCTCAACCCGTATCTCTCGCCCGCGGCCGTCCAGCGGTGGATTCCGTTCGTCGACGAACTCGTGCGCGCCGCCCTCGACGAGAAGATCGCGAGCGGGCGGATCGATTTCGTCGACGATCTGGCCAATATCGTGCCCGCGGTGCTGACCTTGGCGATGCTGGGGATCCCACTGCGTAACTGGGCGGTCTACAGCGAACCCGCGCATGCCACGGTCTACACGCCGCCGGACTCCCCGGAGTACGAGCGGGTGCATCTGATGCACCAGGAAATGGGCCTGGACATGTACACGAATCTCGTCGAGATCCGGGAAAAGCCGCGGCCGGGCCTCATCCACGCGCTGGCTACCGAGGCCACACTCGGCGGCGAACCGCTCTCCGATATCGAGATTCTCGGCATGCTCGGGCTGCTGATCGGCGGCGGTTTCGACACCACCACCGCGCTCACGGCGCATTCATTGGAATGGCTGTCCGAACACCCCGTGGAACGCGAAACCCTCAGCCGGGAACGGGACGAACTACTCGATTCCGCGACCGAGGAATTCCTGCGCTATTTCACCCCGGCCCCGGGCGACGGCCGGACCCTCAACACCGATATCGAACTGGCCGGCGCCCGGTTCGTCGAAGGAGAACGGCTGTGGCTGTCCTGGGCGATGGCCAACCGTGATCCGGCGGTGTTCGACGAGCCGGATTCCGTTGTCCTGGACCGGAAAGGTAATCGGCATTTCAGTTTCGGTCTCGGTATCCACCGCTGTATCGGGTCGAATGTGGCCCGCGCGGTGTACAAGCGGATGCTGCTGGCGGTACTCGACCGGATACCGGATTTCCGCTGTATCCCGGAAGAGGCGGTGCACTACGAGACGATCGCGGTGATCCAGGGGATGCGCCACCTACCTGCCACGTTCACCCCCGGGGAACCGCTGGGGCCCGGGCTGGCGGAGACATTGGAGAAACTGCAGACGGTCTGCGACGAACAGCGTCTCGCCGAGCCCGTCACCGTCCGGAAGGACGCCGCGCAGATCTGAGGGCAACAACAACGGATTTCGGCGTTCCGCGGCGGGTGGCCGGCCGGCCACCCGCCGCGGTCGCGGAAACACTGAACCAGAGGTCGCGGCGGGCAGTGCAGCTCACCGGCGACACGAGGAGGCGATATGGCATCGACGACCGGTGACGATCCGGCACCCCGTTCGGGGCGGCCGCTCCCGCTGCTGTCCCTGGACACCGAGTTCTTCTGGACCTCCGGCGCCGACGGGCAGCTGCGGATCCAGGAATGCCGGGCGTGTTCGGCGCTGATCCATCCGCCACAACCGATCTGCCGGTACTGCCGGGGTCGCGAACTGGCTCCACGCGTGGTCTCGGGTGCCGCGACGCTGGCCTCCTTCACGGTCAACCACCGATTCGCGCTGCCGGGTCTGCCACCGCCGTATGTGGTGGCGACGGTAGCGCTCGAAGACGACCCGCGGGTCCGGCTCACCACCAACATCATCGACTGTGATCCGACGGACCTCACGCTGGGGATGCGGCTCGAAGTCGTATTCCAGCAGGACGACGATGTTTGGCTGCCGCTGTTCCGTCCCGCCGCGGAGCAGTCCGACCCGGCTCCGCTGCCGGTCGACGAGATCGCGCCGGCCGAATTCGGGCAGTACGTCGCCCCGATGCTGCGGCGCGATAAATTCGAGGACAGCGTCGTGCTCACCGGTATCGGCATGTCGGATATCGGGCGGCGGCTCATGCGGCCGCCGCTGGATCTCACCGTGGACGCCTGCGAACGTGCCGTCGCCGACGCCGGGCTGAGCCTCGACGATATCGACGGCCTGTCGTCCTACCCGGGCGGTGGCAACCTCGGCGGTTTCGGCGAGGGCGGTGTCACGGCACTCGAGGCGGCGCTCGGTATCCGGCCCACCTGGCACAACGGCGGGATCGAGACATTCGGCCCCGGCGGGTCGGTGATCGCGGCGATGCTCGCCGTACATGCCGGCCTGGCAAAACATGTGCTGTGCTACCGCACGGTCTGGGAGGCCACGTTCAACGAGATGATGAAACGCGGCACCATCAAGGCTTCCGGCGGCGGCCGCACCACCAGTTGGATGAATCCGTTCGGATCGACCTCCGCCGCCCATACGCTGGCTCAGAAGGCGCAGCGGCATTTCCACGACTACGGAACCACCCGGGAGACCCTGGGCTGGATCGCGTTGAACCAGCGCGCGAACGCCGCGCTGAACCCGAGCGCTGTCTATCGCGACACGATGACCATGGACGACTACCTCAACGCCCGGCCGATCACCACGCCGTTCGGTCTCTACGACTGCGATGTCCCGTGCGACGGTGCGGTGGCGGTGATCGTCTCGGCCGCCGACGCGGCCGCGGACCTGCCGGTACCCGGTATCCGGGTGGAGGCCGTCGGCACCCAAATAGTCGAACGGATCGAATGGGATCAGAGCACCCTCACCCACGAACCACAGGTCCTCGGCCCGGCCGCTCATCTGTGGACCCGGACCGATATGCGACCCGACGACGTGGACGTGGCCGAACTCTACGACGGGTTCACCATCAACTGCCTGTCCTGGATCGAAGCACTGGGCTTCTGCAAGATCGGTGAAGCGAAGGATTTCCTCGACGGCGGGAAGAATATCGCCCGTGACGGAATCCTGCCGCTCAACACCCACGGCGGGCAGTTGTCGCACGGCCGCACCCACGGGATGGGACTGCTGCACGAGGCGATAGTCCAATTGCGCGGAACGGCCGGGGAACGCCAGGTCCGGGATGCGCGGGTCGCCGTGGTTTCCAGCGGCGGACTCACCCCCGGCGGCGCCATGCTGCTACGGAGCGCGTCCTGATGGGCGTTACGGTACGGAGTGCCCGATGACCCCGGCGCGGAGTGCCCTCATGACACTGGCGCGGAGTGCCTTATGACACTGACCGATTGCGATCTGGCCCCGGCGGATTCCACCGGTCCGCTGCCGGTGGTCGCCGAAGTGCCGGAGGTCGACGGGATTCCGGTGTCCGGGCTGCTGTCCGAGGCCGCCACACCCCGGGCGGTCGTGGTCGCGCTACACGGTGGCGCGGTCGATGCCCGGTATTTCGACTGCCCCGGGCATCCGGAATTCTCGCTGCTGCGTACCGGGCAACGACTCGGGTACACGATGCTCGCCCTCGACCGGCCGGGATTCCGGAGTTCCGGCCCCTACGCCGACCGGCTCGAAGACCCGCGGCGGCGGGTGGAGCTGATGTACGGAGCCATCGACGCCCTGCTCGACGGATTACCCCGCGGGGCGGGCGTTTTCCTGCTCGCCCATTCGGCGGGTTGCGAACTGGCGGTCCGGATGGCCGCCGCCGACCGGGGTGCCGGCCTGCTCGGACTCGAACTCGCCGGCACCGGGCGCCGGCACGCGCCGGAAGCCCAGGAACTGCTCTGGGGTGCGAACCGGGTGCCCGGGAAACGGCCGGCCGGGGTCGGGAAGTTGATCTGGAGTCCGCGGCGGCTGTACCCCGAGGATGTCCTCGGGGGCGCCGCCGTCGCCGCCCGCGGTTCCGGGATCGAAGCGAAGGCCCTCAACGAATGGGCCGCCCGGGAGTTCCTCGGACTCGCACCCCGCGTCCGCATCCCGGTGCGCTTCACCCTCGGCGAGCACGAACGGGTGTGGCGCAACGACCCGGCGGAGATGACAGCGGCCGGGGCGCTGTTCACCGGTTCACCCCGGGTGGTCGTGAATTTGCAGCCCAATACGGGGCACAACATCAGCCTCGGCTATACGGCACCGGCCTACCACCTCACCGTCCTCGCATTCGCCGAGGAATGTCTCACCGCCCGCCGGACCGGCGAGTTCTCCGGTCCCACCCTGCAATTCGACGGCGGCGCCGCGGCGCCGGAAAGGTAATCGATGGACACCGATATCGCACTGTTGCTGCTGCGGCTGGTCGTGGGAGGGACCATGATCGCGCACGGGGTCAATCACTGGATCGGGGGCGGCAAGATCGCCGGTACGGCGGGCTGGTTCAGCAGCCTCGGACTGCGCAACGGTGTGCTGCAGGCGTGGCTCAGCGTGATCACCGAGATCGGTGCCGGTGTCCTGCTGGTCGTCGGCCTGCTCACACCGCTCGCCGCGGCAGCGGTCATCTCGGTGATGCTGGTGGCGGCCTTGCTGGCCCACCGGAAGAACGGGTTCTTCGTGATGAAGGACGGCTACGAATACGTGCTCGTACTGGGCGTGGTCTGCGTGGCCATCGGGATTCTGGGACCGGGCGCGTTGTCACTGGACCGTGCCGCCGATATCGAGATCACCGGCTGGACCGGTGGCGCGATCGCGCTGGTGGTCGGGGTACTCGCGACCGCCGCGCTGCTGGCCGTGTTCTGGCGGCCGGCCACCCCGAAAGCGGATTCGGCGAGCGCCGATTCCTGAGCTGTGCGAATGGAGAATCTCATGCGCGTCGGATTCATCGGATTGGGAAGTCAGGGCGGGCCGATGGCGCGCCGGATCGTCGAGGGCGGGTACCAGACCACCCTGTGGGCGCGCCGCACGGCCTCGACCGACCCCTACGCGGATACCGCGGCGAAAATCGCCGAGAGCCCGGCCGCCCTGGCCGCCGACAGCGATCTGGTGTGCCTCTGCGTCGTCGGTGACGCCGATGTTCGGGAGGTCCTGGAACGCGAGGACGGTATTTTCGCCGGATTCGCCGCCTCGGCGGCCGGGCGCACTACCCGGCCCATCATCGCGATCCACAGCACCGTGCACCCCGACACCTGCCGGGCTCTTGCCGAAACAGCGGCCGCACAGGGTATTTCACTGATCGACGCACCGGTGAGCGGTGGCGCTCCGGCGGTCGAGGCGGGCCGATTGCTGGTGATGGCCGGTGGTGACGCCGATACTCTGGAACGCTGTCTGCCGGTGTTCGGCACCTATGCGAACCCGGTGGTGCATCTCGGCGATGTCGGAGCCGGCCAGACCACCAAACTACTCAACAATCTGCTCTTCACCGCGCATATGGCCACCGCGGTGAGCACCCTGGAACTCGGTGAGCGACTGGGCGTGAGCCCACAGCGCCTCGGCGAGGTGATCGGCAACGGCAGCGGTAACAGTTTCGCGCTGGGCCGGATCCTGGCCGGCGGCGGATCACTCGATCAGATCGCGAAACACGCCGGAGATCTCCTGCGCAAGGATGTGCGTCTGATCGCCGAATTGGCGGCGGCGGATGACATCACCCCCGGGGCGGTACTCGACACCGCCGACGCAACCCTCGGCATGATGGGCAAGCCCCGCTGAGCCCAGCACCGGGCCCCCGGTGACCTGTCCCGTCCACGCGAGCGCCGGTGCAATCCGCCGCGACACAATCCAAGGAGAACGAGTGCGTATCGGATTCGTCGGCGCAGGCCGGATGGGCATCCCCATGATCCGGCGTCTCGTCGCGGCCGGACACAATGTCCGCGCGGTCGGGCGCACACCCGCGGCCCGCGACGCCATCAACGGCACCGGGGCCACCGCTGTCGGGTCCGCCGCCGAATCGGGCCAGGACGCGGAGGCAGTGGTGGTCTGCGTTTTCACCGACGAGCAGGTGCGCGAGGTCTGTCTCGGTAGCGGCCTGCTCGAGACGATGCCACGCGACTCGGTGCTGATCCTGCACACCACAGGCAGCCCGGATACCGCGACCGCGATCGCCGGATCCCCGACCGCAGCCGGGCGCCATATCGTGGATGCGCCGGTCAGCGGCGGCCCGCACAATATCGCCGACGGCGCGATCACGGTCTTCCTCGGTGGCAGTCCGGAGGCGGTCGAACATGCTCGGCCGGTACTGGCCGCGTACGCCGACCCGGTGCTGCCGGTCGGCGCCCTCGGTAACGGCCAGCGGGTGAAGCTTGTCAACAACGCGCTGTTCGCCGCCCAGATCGGACTGGTCACCGAGGCGGTGCGCCTGGCCGATCAGCTGGGTCTCGCCGAGTCCGAGGTGCTGGCCGCACTCCCCCATGCCAGTAGTTCGAGCCGCGCGGTGCTCAGTGTCGCGGCCAAGGGTTCGGTCGCCGCCTTCTCCGAATCCGTCGGGGATTTCCTGCGCAAGGATGTCGCGGTGGCCCGCGAACTCGCCGACCGGCTGGGCAGCGACCTCGGCCTCCTCGACCCTGCCATCCGCGCGGCCGTCGGACCTTCCTGAGCCGGCAACGTTCCGGCACTCGATGGCACCTCTCGGCCGGCGGCAAAGGCCGCCGCGGTGCACCCATCCCCTCGGCTCCCAGCCTTCACGATAAGTCCTGCTCGGCCAGTTCGGAGACCGGCCGAGCATGTTCGGGATCCGGGTCGATCATGCATCCCACCAGCCACGGGAAGTCGCCGATATTTGCGGTACCTTCGCGACGTTGGATCAGGTACATCGATGATCGACCCCTGGTCCGGCCGGACGTCCGTCGGCAGTGATGTCGGCGGCCGGACAGATCGCGACCGACGAAAGTGGGCAGAACCAGATCGTTTACATACCCACTGGTCAGCGATGTGGGTCCTGGTAGCCGTCTGGTGCCCCGAGAGGAATATCCTATGGCACACCCGAAATCCTTCGATTCGAATACCCGGCGTGACGGTGCGGGCCGGGACAAGTCCGCACTGTCGGTGAAGAAAGTGCGGCAACTCAGCACCAAGCCCACCACGCGCTATGTCGATTCGGATATCCGATTGAAGAAGGATATCGAGACGGCTTGATACAGAGTTCCCCTCAGATGCGGGAGGGGTCCGTGCCGGCGGGGCTGCCGCCCTGGCTGGAGCAATCCCTTCCGCGTCTCGGGCCACTGACCGACGAGCAGGCTTTTGCTGCGGTACAGGGAATCCGCGCGATCAGCTGGAAGTGGCGATTCTGGTCAGCGGTACGACGACCGCGTCTCCTCGTGGGCTTGTGGAAACGTCATTATGGGGTTGCCGCCCAAGATGTAGACGACCAGCTGAGCGCGGTGGTTCCCGGCATCGTGGTGTGCAGCCGGGAACCACGGTGTCCCCGGCACCAGGGTGTGGGTGGCGATTGCACCGGACGGCTGAGGGTCCATTACGAGTTGGTGGTGCTGGTGGTGGTGGCCGCAGCCCGGCACCTGGAGGCCACAACCGGTCACCGCGTGGACGCAATGAGTAACGTGCCCCCTTCGCCCTCGCCCGCTGTCGAGCACTACTGCTATCACACGATCGCCGCGATTCACCGGGCGGCGCCGAGGAGTCACGAATGAGTGCCGAGAGCGTGCCGCGCACCGTATTGGTGTGCATGCCGTGGCACGAGTTGACTCGTCCATCGCTTGCACTCGGCGTACTGAAGGCGAGTTGCGCCGAGCACGGGGTCGCCGAACCCGCAGCATATTATGCCAATCTCCGATGGGCCGAAGTGCTGCTGGATGCCGGGCTGACCGTGGACGATTACCGCAGCGTCTCCGACGACGGATTTACCCATGCACTCGGCGACTGGGTCTTCGCCGGGGCATTGAACGGCCCGGACTTCGGAATCGAGCAGATGGCGGATTACGCGCGGCAGCACCGGATCGACCTCGCGCTGATCTCCTGCATGCGCGGGCTCGCGGATGATTTCGTCTCCTCGGTGGCCCGCGAGGTACTGAGCATGGGTCCGGCACTGGTCGGGTTCACCTCCACATTCAGCCAGAACGTGGCGAGCCTGGCCGTGGCCAGACGGATAAAGCAGCACGCACCGGAAGTCCTGACCCTGTTCGGGGGCTACAACGCCGAGGGCGTCATGGGTGTCACCATCCACCGCGAATTCGAATTCGTCGACTTGGTGCTGCGCGGCGAATCCGACAAAACCTTTCCGGAATTGCTGGGGGCGCTCGGATCCGACCCTGGCGATCTCGGCGCGATTGCCGGCCTCTGCTGGCGGAACCCACAGGGCGCGCAGCGGGTAAACGCACACAGAGGTGCCCCGGTCGAGGCCACCGATATGCACAGTCCCCTGTTCGACGACTGGTTTCGGTCCTACGACACCAGCCTGGTCAGTGAATTCACTGAACCGGAGTTGGTGCTGGAGAGTTCACGGGGCTGCTGGTGGGGCGAAAAGCACCATTGCACCTTCTGTGGTTTGAACGGCTCCACCATGGCCTACCGGGCGAAGGAACCGTCCCGATTCGTTGCCGAGTTGGACCATATGGTGCGCAAGCACCGCGTATTGGACGTCACCGTGGTCGACAACATCCTCGATATATCCTACTTCCGTACCGCACTCCCAGCGATAGCCGAAATGGATGTCGACCTGCGACTGCACTATGAGATCAAGGCGAATATCACCGCGGAGCAGGCAGCTACGTTGCGGGCGGCGAAGGTGTGGTCTGTGCAGCCGGGCATCGAATCTCTGGTAGACGATGCGCTGCGGAGAATGGATAAGGGCATCGACGGAGTGCGCAATGTGCGCACGTTACGGGACCTGGAATCCGAAGGAATCACCGTCGAGTGGACCTGGCTGTACGGATTTCCCGGCGAGGGCGAGGACGACTATCGCCGGGTGGTCGAACAGGTCCCTGCCTTGATTCACCTGCAGCCCCCGGGCGAGTCCTCACGGATCGTCCTACAACGCTTTTCGCCCAATTTCGACGATCCGGCCACCGGCTTCGTCGAACGCCGTCCGGCCGAGCGGTACGACCCGGTATACGACCTCGATCGGCAGGTGCTCGCCGACCTCGTCTACGACTTCGACACTCCGGCCCAGGGGCTGAGCGACGAGCAGATAGCCCCACTGGATGCCGCGATCGCCGAATGGCAGGCGCATTATTCGGAGAGCTCACTACTGCGTCACGATATCGACGGCCTCCTGATCATCAGGGATCGCCGGTTCGGCTGGACAGCGAAGGACTATGTGTTCGCCGATCCGAAAGAGCGGGAGACCTGGATCGAATTGGAGCACGGCCGGACCGTCCGCGGATTACAGCGCACGCTCGCCTCGGCCGGTTTCCACTGGGACGAGGCCGAACTGACGGCATGGCTCGCCGAACAACTGGCCCACGGGCTGGTGTTCACCGAAGGCGGACGCTGGCTCGCGGTGGCGACGACGCCGGGTGGGATCGAACGCTCGATCGTGCGTCCCGAGCAACCCGAGCCGGTACTGCTGCGTCTGGAGGTACCGATATGACCGGCCCGATCGAGCGATGGCCGGAAACCGTCCCCGCCGACGTCACACATCCGGCCGCCACGGTCGCCGCCGCCCGGCGGCTGGGGCAGGTCGTCTCCCTCGCCGATCCCGTGCGATTCAGCGGCGGCGCAGACGATTTCGCCGTGCTGCGATTGCTCGGGGCGGCGATGCAGGCCGCAGTCCGGATCGACTGGACGCTCGCCTCCGCACCGCCGCAGGAACTCGACGATATCGTCCACTTGCCTCCACCCGCGCGCGCATACGGCCGGAACGCGAAAGAGATACAGGCGCGGTGGCGGGAACGTCACCGCGCAGGCCTGTGTTGTTACCGGCAGGGCCCGGATTTCGTAGCCATCCGGGACCTTCGCCGACCCGGAGCGAGTTTTCGCGCCACATTGGGCGAGCCACACGCAACCCAGTTCCGTGCCTTGGCCGCGGCTACCCGGGTCGACGAGTTGACCGGCGATGAGTCGGCACTGTTGACCGACCTACAGGACAACGGGCTTGCCCTTGTCGAGACCACGCACTTCCTACTGCCGCCGTACCGAGTCGGGACATTCCCGATTCCGTGCACCGCCTTCTGAGACCGGCGAGGACGAGTCGCGGGCGCCCCGGCTCGGAGTCACTGCCTGACAAGAACAACTCTGTCGCCCGGGCGGCACCTCCGGCTCACTCCGATTCGGGCCAGTCCGGAGACCGGCCGAGCATGCGCAGGATCCGGTCGAGCGCGGAGCCCGAGCCGGCTCCCGGCAGCGCATGCGCGAAGGGTGATTCCGGATTGTCCCGATCCGGACCGTCGGGGACCTGACCGGCAATCCGCAGCCCCGGTACGGCGCAGGCCTCGTCCAGTTCGTATTCGGCTCCGATGGCACGCGCCAGATCCCAGCCGTGGACGATGTAGTCGATCAGGTGGAATCCGATGGCCTGCTGCCCGGGCACGGTCACATCGGGCCCGAATTCCGGTAGCGCGAACATACGTTCCGGTACGTCGGCCGGGGCGAACGCGGCCAGGACCTCCGCCGCGGATTCCGCGTATTCCTCCCGAGTGTGCGGGCCGGGTGTACGTACCTGCCAGTGAGCGAGGTCGCCGCCCGTACCGCGGGCCGCGGCGGCGAAACCACGATGCTGGGCGGCCATATGGGCGAGTAGGTCGCCGACGGTCCACCCGGCACAGGGGGTCGGGTGGGTCAGCAGGTCCGCGGTAACGAGTTCGGATGTTTTCACGGTGGCGAGCACCGCCGTGCGGTCCAGCTCGCGGATGTCTTCGTCAGTCATACCCCAAATAATAAGCGCTCGCATATTATATGTCCATGCTTATTATTCACGGTGACCGCCCGGCGGACATCAGCCCGCGCGGCGGCGGGTACCGCTCCCGGTAAATTCGACCCATGGGATCAACGGATCGTCCGGACCTGGCGGCAATGCTCGCGCCGCTGACCCGCAGTCTCATCGCCATGGAACGTCCGGTTCTCGAAGCACACGGTCTGAGCATGTGGGGTTACAGCGTCCTGATCGCATTGAGCCGGGGCCCCGCCCGCGGCCAGGGCGTCCTGGCCCAGGAGATCGGCGCGGACAAGACCCGGATCATCGCGGTCCTGGACGACCTCCAGAAACACGGGCTCATCGACCGCACCCCCGACCCGGCCGACCGCCGCGCCCGGCTGCTGGAACTGACCACGGAGGGCCGCCGCATCGTCACGCGAACGCAGGCCGAGATCCAGTCCAGGGAGGAGCAGCAGGTTCTGCGACACCTGCCACCGGCGGACCGCCGCGGATTCCTCAGCGCCCTCCGCACCTTGGCCGAACTGCCCCGGGACGGGATAGACGACAATCCCGGAGCGGACTGATCAGCCGGTTCGGACGCTACCGTCACTCACAGGCGACTCCGTCGTCATCGCGGTCCAATCCCGCCCGGTAGCCGGGATCGCCCCGGTACAGCGGCGCGGCACCGGCCGCACGAGCGGCGGCACACGAACCGTAGTAGGCCGAGGAAGGCGCGGGCGCTGTCGGCGGCGCGACGGTGGCTTCCGGTGTCCACGCCGGTTCCGGAACGGCCGGCACGGCGAGCCGGGGCGATTCGGGAACGGCCTGCGGCGAAACCCGCACAGCAGCCGAGGTCGTCGTCGTGGGCGCGACCGTCGGGGTGGCCGTAGTGGTCGTCGGTAGCGGTGGGGTCGAGATGATCGCCGTCGTGGACGGGATGCCGGAAGTAGTGGCCGGGGTTTCGACGGGTGCCGTCTCGGCACCACATCCGGACAGCGCAGCGCACATGATGAAGGCGGTGGCTGCCGTTAACGTCCGTCGCATGGTTGTTCCTCTGTTCTGTTGTGGCGCAGGCGCCCGAGCGCCGCGCACGATCGATGCGACATATGATCGGCGCAAGAACAGAGGATGTTTCAGTGATGCGAAGATTGGGTACAGCGCGACCTCACGGAGGTGGGTTGAACTCGACGGTTGCCACCTCCCTACTCGTCATTGCCGCCCGTCCTCGATTCCGCGTCCGCGCGCAGCACTCGGAGCGGGGCGTGGTTGGCCCACCCCTCTTCAGGCCAGTTGAACCAGCCGGCCGACGCCGAAGTTCCGCCGTCCGGGTGCAGGGTGGTGCCGGTGAGGTACGACGACATCTGCGAGGCCAGGAAAACCGCGCAGTGCGAGATATCGGTGAGGCGGCCGGCGCGGCCCAGGGGGATCGCGACCTTCACCCCCTCCGGGTCCATCATGGCGTTGTCGCCGGTGCCGATCCGTTCCAGATTCGGGGTGGGTACGAAATCCGGGGCGATACTGTTGACCCGGATACCGTCCGGTGCCACTTCGATCGCGAGTGTCCGCCCGAACTGTTCCACCGCGGCCTTCGCCGCCGCGTAGACAGCGAAACCCGGTGCGGCACGGTGCGCCTCGATGGTGGTGATGTTGATGATGCTGCCGCCTCGTCCGCCGGCCCGCATCAAAGGGACGGCGAGGTGGCAGGCGTGTAGTACGTGGGTCAGATTGGTGCGCAGCAGCGCGTCCCAGCCCTTGGGCCGGGTTTCGGTGAACGGGGCACGAAACGTGCCACCCACCACGTTCACCAGAATGTCGAGGCGGCCCCACCGCGACTCCACGTCCGCGAACAAGGTTTCCAGCTCGACCGGATCCCGTGCGTCGCCCGTACATATCAGAGCATCGTGCCCGCGGTCCGCGAGCAACGCCCGTAATTCGTCGGCGGCGACGGGATCGATATCGAGAACGGCGGGGCGGACGCCGTTGTCCGCGAGGTCCGAGACGATCGCCCGGCCCAATCCCCCTGCCCCGCCGGTTATGACGGCCACACTGCCCGCGAGGCCGCTGCGTTCCTCGAACCAGCCCATCCCGGTGTCCTTATCGGTCGATGTAGGTCGCGCCGAAGTCCGCCAGGAAATCGAAGGTGGCGCTCGGGTCGAGAGTTGCGTGCACATCGGCACGGGTGGAGACCACGATCCAGTCCACCCCGGCGCGCGCCAGTTCCGCGAACGCCTCCCGATGCGGTCCCGGATCGGCACCGGTGCCGGTGCCGGTGAGACCCGTGTGGCTGTAGGAGTACACGAGGTCGATATGTTCCGAGCGCCCGGCGTTTTCGGCCGCGGCGCGCACCTCGGCGATCTTGCGGGACAGTTCCCGGATCCCGCCGAGTTCGGGTGTGCGAGCGGTACTGCTGAGCTCGGCCCCACCGGACATCGGGATCCACCCGTTCGCCGCGCGGGCCACCCGGCGCCTGCTCAACGCCGAATTACCGCCGATCCAGATCGGGATCGGCTGCTGGATCGGTGTCGGGCGGGCCTGCACATCGCGGGCGCTGAAATGTTTCCCGGTGTAGCTGAACGGCTCACCTTTCCAATGCAGCGGAAGTACCTCGAGCGCTTCGTCGAACAAGGTGTTGCGTTCGTCGAAATCGACTCCCAGCGCGTGGAATTCGCCCTTCAGATAGCCGGTGCCGATGCCCAGGATCGCCCGCCCGCCGGACAGTTTGTCCAATGTCGCGGCGGCTTTCGCCAGCAACATGGGATTGCGATAGGGCGCCACCGAAAGATAGGTGATCAATCGGATCCGCTCGGTGAGCGCCGCGGCGTAACCAAGTGATACGAAGGGGTCCAGCGTCTGGTGACCCCCCGCACCCAGCCAGCGTGCCCCGGGAGCCGGATGCTCGCTGAACGAGAAACCGCTGAAACCGGCCTGTTCGGCGGCCACCGCTACTTTGCCCAGCGGACCCGCGTCGAGGACATCACCGTCTACGCCGCCGGTTTCCGGGTAATGGAAGATAAACCGCATCACTGCCTCCGCGCGTTCGATATCCGGTGCATCTATCGGCCCCGTTTGACCTCGTTGAACGGCACATCGCGGTCGGCGGCGTATTCGCGCGGCATCCCGAGGACTCGTTCGCTGATCACATTGCGGGCCATTTCGGTACTACCCCCGGCCAGGCTCCACGCCGCCCGGAACAGATAATCGGTGCCGATCTTGGCAGTATCGAGAGGGTCGCCGGGCAAATGGGTGGCCGCGTCCGCCCCGGCGATCTTGACCGCCATATCGGTTTGCAGCCAGGAGTTCTCGGCACTGAACAGCCGGGTGATCGAACCGGCCGCGGGCGGCAGATCACCGGCCATGATGCTGCTGGTTATATGGGCGATCAACTGGTCGCGCACCACCGTCATGGCCCGCGCTTCGCCGATATCCTCCCGGACCCGGACATCGTCGAGACGGCCGAGCCGGCGGGCTATCTCCAGCACCGGCGAATCCTCACCGCCCATATGCGGGCGCTTACCACTGGTGTAGGGCGAGGTCCCGCCGATCGCGGACCGCTCGTGATACAGCAGCCGGGAGGCCGCCTCCCAGCCGTTGTCCACCTGGCCGACCAGCGCATCGTCGCCGAGTGTGACATCGTCGAAGAATTCCTGGCAGAACTCGGTGGATCCGGTGACCTGTTTGATCCGCTGGACCGTGACGCCCGGGGCGCCGATCGGGACCAGGAACATGGTGAGCCCACGATGTTTGGGCACATCCCAGTTGGTGCGGGCCAGGCACAACCCGTAGTCGGCGGCGTAGGCGCCCGAACTCCAGATCTTGGACCCGTTGAGGATCCAGCGGTCGCCGTCGCGTTCGGCGCGGGTGGTGAGTCCGGCGAGGTCGGAGCCCCCGTTCGGTTCGGACAGCAACTGGACCAGCAGTTCGTCACCGCGCAATACCGCGGGCAGATGCTCGAGCTTCTGCTCTTCGGTGCCCAGATCGAGCAGGGTCGCCGCGCAGATGGACAGCGTCGGCACGTTCAGGCTGACCGGCATCTCGTACGGGTAGGACTCTGTGGTGAACGCCTGCTGATGCGCCGTGGTGAGCCCGAGGCCGCCGTATTCCTTCGGGAAGCAGATACCGGCGAATCCCCCCTCGTGGAGTATCCGCTGGAGTTCGCGGATCCGATCCCACTCCTCCTTGCTGTCCGGCGGCCCTTGCTCGGGCGGGGCGGGCGGAAGATTGTCGCGCAGCCAGACCCGGGCGCGTTCGCGAAACTCGGCGACGGGTTCCAAATCGGTGCTCATAATGGTCCTGCCTTCCAGGATGTCCGTCGTGCTACGCAGTTCCCATGGGGCATGAGCGGGGGGCCTACGTGGTTACGCTCCGCTGCCACCTCCGGGCCTGACCCGCTCATGCTCTGCCGATCGGGCCCGAGCGGGGGCCTACGTGGTTATGCTCCGCTGCCACCTCCGGGCCCGGCCCGCTCATGCCGCCGCGACGAGAAGGTCGGTTATCCGGCGGCGATGCTCTTCGGGGGTGCCGTACAGCGCGCGACCCAAGCCGATCCGGCGCAGGTACAGATGCAGATCGTGTTCCCAGGTGACACCGATCCCGCCGTGCAGCTGCACACAGTCCTGGCCGATCACCGACGCCTTGGCGCCCACATAGGATTTCGCGACGCTCACCGCTTCGTCCGCGGTCGCCGGATCGTCGTCGCAGGCCCCGGCGGCGGCGCCGGCGGTCGCCCGGCAGGCTTCCAGCCAGGTCTTGTTATCGGCCATCCGGTGTTTGAGAGCCTGATAGGACGCCAGCGGGCGACCGAAGGTGAAGCGATCGGCCAACCAGCCGAGGGTGGTGTCCACAGCCTTATCGGTGGCGCCCACCGTTTCCGCCGCGGCCAGGACGGCGGCCGTGTGCAGCTGGGCGCGTATCGCCGCGGCGGCCGCGGCGCCGGTATGCGCGACCGCGGAGGCGGGCACCGCGACCTGGTCGAATTCGATCCGCGCGGTCCGCCGGACGAGGTCCAGGGTCCAGGTGGGGGTGACCGTCACTCCGGCTGCGTCGGCGGGGACCAGCAGCTGCACCGGGCCGTCGGGGCCGGCGGCGGTCACCAGGAAAAGATCGGCCTGATCGCCGGATTCGACCCGGTCCTTCGTTCCGGTCAGCCGGTACCCGTCACCGTCCGGTACCGCCCGCACCGTCGCGTCGGAGTCGTCGCTTCCGGCCAGGGCATTGATCACGTCCATGCCCCGGCCCGGTTCATAGACGGCCCATGAGGCGATCAGCTCACCCGCGGCGATCCCCGATATGGTGTCGCCGAATCCCGCGCCCGCGCTCGCCAGTCCGGCCAGTACCGCGTTGGTGGTGACGAACGGCCCCGGCGCGCAGGCCCGGCCGAGTTCGACGGCCACCAATGCCAACTCGGTATGCGGACGGCCGGCGATGGACCCGCCGCCGTACTCCTCGGCCACCAGCATCGCGGTCCAGCCAAGTTCGGTGGCCGAGCGCCACCAGCCGCGGTCGAATCCGCGCTCGGCCTCACCGAGAGCGCGTACTGTCGCCACCGGGACGGTCTCCGCCAGGAATTCCCGGGTCGTCTGCTGGAAGAGCCGCTGGTCAGCGGTGAGATCGAGGGTCATGATGTCCGGTCCTCCGGTTGACGCACGGCACGCCGTGTGGAAATCTCATACTCACAGATGAGAGTTATATTCTCAAATGCGGAAGTCAACCGGCGGAGCTGCTCGTGGCGGTGGGAGCCGGCGGAGCGAAGGGAACCGTCACGTGAAAAACTTCCAGGATCTGGACTTCTTCCTCGGACAGGAGTTGGTCGCCGATCCGTACCCGTATTTCGAGGCTCTCCGTGACCAATGCCCGGTGACCCGGGAAAAGCACCACAACGTCATGATGGTGACCGGCTACGACGAAGCACTGGAAGTGCTCAACGATGCCGAACAGTACTCCTCCTGCATCTCGGTCACCGGCCCGTTCCCCGGCTTCCCGGTCCCGATCGACGAAACCTCCGATGTGGACGCGCTGATCGCCGAGCACCGGGATTCGCTTCCGCTCAGCGATCAGCTACCGACGCTGGACCCGCCCACCCATACCGCGCACCGCGGCCTGCTCATGCGGCTCATCACCCCGAAACGCCTCAAAGAGAACGAAGAGGCGATGTGGGATATGGCCGATAAGGTACTCGACGAGTATCTGGCCGCCGGAAAAGGCGATATGATCCGCGAATTCGCCGGCCCCTTCACGCTTTACATCATCGCCGATCTGCTCGGTGTTCCCCAGGAAGATCAGGCCGAGTTCCTGAATTCCCTGCAGCGCGACCCGCACCGCACCGAAACCGTCGGCAGCACCGAGGGCGAAGGCGGGATGTCGCACAACCCGATCGAATTCCTCTACGCCAAATTCTCGGCCTATATCGAGGACCGGCGGGCGAACCCACGCGGCGATGTGCTCACCAGCCTCGCCGAGGCCACTTTCCCCGACGGCAGCCGGCCGGAGGTATTGGATGTTGTCCGGGTCGCGGCCAACCTGTTCTCGGCCGGCCAGGAAACCACCGTGCGACTGCTGTCCTCCGGCATGAAAATGCTTGCCGAGGATCCGGAATTGCAGAAGTGGCTGCGCGAGGACCACGAGCGGATCAACAATTTCATCGAGGAAATGCTGCGGATGGAAAGCCCGGTGAAGGGCGATTTCCGGATGGCGAAAAAGGCCACCACGGTCGGTGGCGTCGACGTCCCCGCCGGCACCGTGCTGATGCTGGCCAACGGTGGCGCCAACCGCGACCCGCGCCGGTTCGAGAACCCGAACACCTTCGACCCGCAGCGCTCCAACGCGCGTTCGCATATCGCGTTCGGCCGCGGTATCCACACCTGCCCCGGCGCCCCGCTGGCCCGCGCCGAGGCGAAGGTCGCGTTCAAACGCCTGCTGGAACGCACCACCGATATCCGGATCGACGAGAGTGTGCACGGCCCGGCAGACAACCGAAACTACACATACCTGCCGACCTTCATCCTGCGCGGAATCACCGCCCTGCACCTCGAATTCGACCGTAAGGAAGGCTAGGTCTCATGAAGGTCATCGTCGACGCCGATTCCTGCAAGGGCCACGGAATCTGCACCACCCTGTGCTCGGAAGTCTTCACGCTCAACGACTACGGCTACGCCGAAGCGATCGACACGGAGATCCCCGAGGATCTCCAGGAGGCAGTGTCCACCGCCAAGGACGCCTGCCCGGAATGGGCGATCAAAATCGTCGGCGAGTCGTAGTCACCATGAGGTCCCGCACCGGATACGACCCGGGGCGGGACACGGTTTCGGCCCCGGACGTCGGGCAGTGATCGCCGGCCGATGGATTCCAGCGACCGTGAACCCGGCCGACGAGGCGGCGGTATGTCGGCCGAGTTCTTCTGATCATTCGTATATCGCGTCCCCGGTCTAGAATCGGGTCATGATCACTCGTGGAAAGGGCGGAATCCGCCCCGGCCGATGAGCCCGCCGGGAGGCCGGAACGCCTCCGCCGCAATCCCTCCGCCGATCCGGGTGGACGCGATGACCGTTTTCGCCTGCGCCCGCTGCGGCACCCGCCTGACTCCGAATCTCTACCGGGTCTCCGTTCCCTGCCACATCCTTGTCGATGACCCGACCTGTACATATCAGCACATTCCACGTATGGGGCCCGGGGCGTTCGCCGTGGACCCCGAGCCTTTCGGGCCGTCGGATATCGGTGCCGCGGCCACCCGCGGCACCATCCTCTTGAACCCGGATGACATCCGCAATGTGAAACCACACAACGACTATCTCCGGCGTTCCGGATGTTGCCGGCCGTCCGGAACACACGGCCTCAATCTGGTGTGTGCGAACTGCTGCCTCGAAGTCGGGACGGAACAGAGCGATTGCTGGACCGCGCCGTCCGTCCATCTCGAGCCGGGATCGGTTGTGGTGCGTGGCCGGGGCAGGGGTATCGAGACTCACGGCCGCGCCAGGCCGAGGACGCCGGTGAGGTCGCGGAGGCATTCTTCGTAGACCGGTTCGAGGTCGGAGTAGGCGAAGTCGAGCTGGTGCAGGACTTCCATGCACAACAGGCCGTACAGCCGGATCCAGGAGGACAAGAAAACGTGTGCGGCCTCCGGCGGTAACCGGTTGTCGATCGATGCCGAGTAGGTGATCAGCTGCTCGCGCAGCGACGAGGGTAGTTCCGCTGGGTCGGGTACGGGGAATGGGCTCGTCTGCCACAGCTCGACGGTCAGATCCAGCAGCACTCGTTCGAATCGCTGCCCGGCGCGGTGGCGCTCGGCATCCGGTTGCCGGTTCAACGGTGTGATCGGGGCTGCGAAGATCCAGCCGAACTCGGCCGGGTGGGTGATCGCCCAGGTACGCATGGCACGGCAGACCGCCAGGATGCGCTCACCGACCGGCGCGTCGGCACGAGCGTCGCGGACATGTTCCATCGCACTGGCCAGCTCGTCGAAGAAATCCGCGGTCACCGCGCCGACCAGCGCGTCGTGGCCGGCGTAGTAGTGATAGAGGGCCGGCCCGCTCATCCCGACCTCCCGGGCCACCGCGTTGATGGTCACCGCGGCCGCCCCCTGCTCGACCAGCAGTGTGCGTACTGCCTCGTGGATCTCTTTCAAGGTCGCCTTGCGTAGTCGCTCGCGCCTTCCGCCGGTCTGCGTCGACATCGTCACCCTTCTGCCGGTTCACTGCACTCGTTGACATCCTAGAGCATCTATGGTGTCTTAATGGCTCTAAATAATTTAGAGACTCTAGGAGTTGACATGAGGTACCGGTGGTGGGCACTTCCGGCGATTCTGCTGGTCGTGACGGCGGTGTGGTGGCGGCAATCCAGGTCTGCTCGGATGCACGACAGTGCCGGGTCGCCCTGCGATCGAAAGGGCCGGCGATGAAGGCGCTCGTCGTGGGCGGCGGTATCGGCGGCCTGGCCGCCGCGGTGGCTTTCCACCAGCGTGGCTGGCAGGTCGAGGTGTTCGAACGCGCGCCGAAGATCACCGAAATCGGTGCGGGGCTGTCGATCCAGCCCAACGGGTTGCGCGCCCTGGACGCACTCGGCCTCGGCCACCTCCTGCGCACCGGCGGGCAGGGTGCCCCGCTACAGGGCATCCGAGACATCAGCGGCACCTGGTTGATCCGCAACGACATCGAAGAACTCGAACGACGCTTCGGCCCGTGGGCCATCATCCACCGGGCCGCACTCGTGGACATCCTGCGTGCGGCCCTCCCCGCGCACGCCCTGCGGCCGGGAACCACCGTGCGGCAAGTACTACCCGACGGCACAGTCCACCACGACGGCGGCACGGCCACCGCGGACCTCGTGATCGGCGCCGACGGAGTACACAGCGTGACCCGACGCTCGATCTGGCCGCACGCCGCCGGCCCGCGCTATCTGGGATACACCACCTGGCGCCTGCTCACCGCGCCCCACGCCGTCGAAAGCAGCGTCGAAATATGGGGCAGGGGTGAGCGATTCGGCTACATGCCGATGCCCGACGGTCGTGCCTACTGCTATCTGATGGGAAACGCGCCGGCCGGATCCCGGACAGGACTGGACCTACTTCGCGAGCGGTTCGCGCGCTGGCACGACCCCGTCCCCGCCCTGCTCGGCGCCGCACACCCGGATGCCGTCCTGCAGCACGACACCTACGAGCTACCGAATCTGCGCACCTACATCCGCGGGAAGGTCGCGATTCTCGGCGACGCCGCACACGCCATGGCACCCAATCTCGGGCAGGGCGCCTGTCAGGCACTCGAAGATGCAGCCACACTCGCCGCCACCGTGGACACCCTCGGCTGCGCGGCCGGACTGCGGGAATACGACCGTCTCCGCAGACCTCGCACCCAGATGATCGCCCAACTCTCGCGCCGGGTCGCCGCACCCGCCCACTGGAACTCACCACTGGCAACCGCGCTCCGCGACACCGTGCTCCCCCTGCTACCGAACGCACTCTTCGGCCGTTCGATAACGCCTGCCTACTCCTGGACACTCCGACCTGCCCGAAACACCCGCCCGCCCTCGGATGTCCACCTTCGGTAACACCTGCCCGGGTGGGGGAACCACATCGTCGACGAGTCGTCGCGATACCCGTCATACCGGCGAGATCGCGGCGCTACGCTGTCGGTATCCGGACCGGCACGGAGAAGGGGCCCTGCCGCCTCGGTGAGAAACAGCATGTCACCAGGTTCGGATCAGGGGCAGCGATTCGAAAGTAGGCCGCGATGCAATCGGTGCGCGACGCCGTCCGGGATCTGGTGGATCGATCGATGGAGTCGGGGGACGGCCGCGGCGACGCCGGGCACGGCACAGTAGTGATCAGTGCCGGTCCCGGCGTCGTCCAATGGCTGGCAACGACCGAGGGCGTCTTCCATATCGAAGTCACCGACCCGGCACGGAACCGGCGCAGAACCCTGATCCAGCGCCTGCGCCGCCGCGAAACCACCGAGGCGGCCGGACTCACCGAGCGAGAGCTCGCTCTCCTGGCCGAACTGGGGTTCGTCGCGGGCGATCCGAACTACGAACTACGGCCGGACGAGGCCGAACTCGACCGCGACCATATCGTGCACGTCATCACCACCGTGCTGCACGACGTCTTCGGCGTCCGCGAAGTCAGCGGATTCTCGGCCGAAGTCTTCTGAAGCGTCGCCCACCGAGCCGCGGGAACTCGTCGCTGATTCGTTCAGGCGTCGTACGGCAGCAGAGTGAAGTGGGCGACGCCCCATAGTGGCTGCAGCTTGCGAAAATGGCGCCGATCGAGCGTCATCACATCGGTGGTTCGGTACCGGTCGGCAAGCACCACGATCGAGGCGTCCGCCATGCCCACATAGTCGTCGTCGCCGAAGCTGGAGACGACGGCCAGGGCGGCGGCGTGGTAGTCGCGCGTCCATTCGGCCAGCTCGAAGGCTCCTGCGGAAATGTCCTCGGCGAACCTGCGGGCCGCCGCAGCACCCAAGCGGGTCGCAAGCATGTAATCGGCCTCTGCCGCAATCAGCGGAGAGACGATCAGCAAGCCCGTCGTATCGGTCGCGATCTCGGTAAGCGATGCGTGCTCCGGATAAGCTTCGTCGTACATCGCGATGATCGCGCTGGTATCGACGATGATGTTCTCACCACTCACCGAAGCCACCGGCCAGCTCCCGGTCGATCTCCTCAGCTGATAATGGCCGGTCACTTCGGAACCCGCCGAACGTCGGCTTCGGACGCGGAGCGTGCTCGTCCAGCAACTTCTCGATCGCCTGCGACATGGTCAGGCCCTCGGCTGTCGCCAACCGGTGCAGCCGGTCTCTGGTCGGCTTCGGGACCTTGATGGTCGTAGAGGTCATACCGTCCAGTATACCAACAGCTGGTTAGCGCACCAGGGGTCTGTTCACTGCCCGGTCCAGCGGGGTTTCCGTTTCTCCGCGAATGCCGCGGGGCCTTCCTGGGCATCGGCGCTGCGGTAAGCCCGGGAAGCCGCGTGGCGCGACGCTTCCAGGGCAGCCGAGCGACCCATATCGGTCGCCAGCATGACGGTTTCGCGTGCGGCACGTACCGACAGCGGTGCCCCGGCCAGTACTCTTCCCGCCAGGTCGAGCGCGGTGGGCAGCAGATCATCGGGTTCGGCCAGGCGGTTGACCAGGCCGATCTCGTATGCGCGCTGGGCGGTGACGGGATCGCCGGTGAGCAGGATTTCCATCATGATCCGCTGCGGGATCATATGGATCAGCGGTGCCGCCCAGGGAGAACTGCGGCCCACTTTCACCTCGGTGACCGCGAAGGTGGCCGTGGTACTGGCCACGCATAAGTCGCAGGCCTGGGCGATCATCCAGCCGCCCGCGAAGGCGGCGCCGTTGACGGCGGCGATGGTGGGTTTGGACAGTTCGATGGTGTCGTAGGGCAGCGGGAACATATCGCGTGGCGGTTCGGCCATCCGGGTTTCGACCATTTCCGCGAGGTCCCCGCCCGCGCAGAAGGCCTTCCGGCCGGTCCCGGTGAGGATCGCGATGCGTAGCGACGGATCGTGTTCGAAGCGGTCCCAGGCCTCGAACAGGCCGGCCCGGATTTCTTTGTCCAGGCAGTTGCGGCGGTCCGGGCGGTTCAGGGTGATGACCGCGATCCCGTCGAGGCGGGCGTCGAACAGTACGGCGTCGGACATTCAGAACCCTCTTCGCTGGATCTCGGAGGCCGCCCGGTCCAGATCTTCCCGGAAATCCGGATGCGCGACGGAGATCAGGCGGCGGGTGCGTTCGGCGAGTGAACAGCCGGCGAGTTCGGCGGCACCGAATTCGGTGACGATCACATCCACATCACTGCGGGCGGTGGTGACCGGACCCGACAGCCGCGCGGTGATCCGGCTGACGGTGCCGCGTTTCGCGGTGGCGGGTAGTGCGATGACGGCGTGCCCGCCGCGCGATCGGGCTCCGGCGCGGACGAAATCCACCTGACCCCCGGTACCGCCGAGATATGCCGAACCGCTCTGTTCGGCATTCACCTGACCCGTGAGGTCGACCTCCATCGCGGAGTTCAGGGTGACCAGCTTGTCGAGTTGCGCGAGGACCGCCGCGTCGTGGGTGTAGGACGTGGGGCACAGGCGGACCTGCGGGTTGCGGTCGGCGAAGCGGTACAGGCGATCAGTACCGATCAGTGCACCGGTGACGGAGACTCCGGGGTCGATCCGCTTGCGGGCGTTGGTGACCGCTCCCGCCTCGATCAGGTCGACCAGGCCGTCTCCGATCATCCCGGAGTGGACGCCCAGATCGCGCCGGTCGCCGAGCAGGCGTAATACGGCGTCCGGGACGGCACCGACGCCGACCTGCAGTACGGAACCGTCTTCGATGTAGGACGCGACGTACTTCGCGATGGCTTCGTCGGTGGGGCCGAGGGCCGCGGGCGGAACCTGAACCGGCCGGCGGGAAACCCGGACAGCGCAGTCGATTTCCCCGGCACGCAACCCTTCGCCGGGTGTGTACGGCACCTGGTCGTTGACCTCGGCGATCACCACCCGGGCCCGGTCCACGGCGTCACGGGTGTGGTCCCCGATCAGACCGAAGCTGTGCACCCCGTTCTCGTCGGCCGGGCTGACCTGGACGAACGCCACATCGCAGCCGAGGTGTCCCGTTTCGATCATCGGACCCACCCGGCTGACATGGCAGGGGATGATGCCGAGTTCGTGTTCCCGGCTGAGGACGCGCAGGGTGCCGATCGCGCCCATACTCGACAGCGCGAACGATTCGGCGGTTTGCGGGGTGAAGATGCCCGAGAAACTGGTGGCGACGAAGGCGGACAGGCCGCCGATATCGCGACCCTGCGCGATCAGCGCCTCGATCAAGGTGCTCGGTTCTCCGCACGCCTGACCGATGACGATACGGTCGCCCGGGCGCAGGAATCTCCGCAGGTCCAGTTCGGCTGCCTCGATCGTGCTCACCGGCGCTCGCCTTGATCCACGGGCACGGCCGGTTGTCCGTTGCCGCCCGGCTTGCCGGTTCCTTCGGCGCCCGCCTCACCCACACCGGTTTCCGCCGCGTACCGAGAACGGCCGCCGGCCGCGGCGGCGACACCACCCAGAACTTCCTCGTTATGCGCTCCGAGCCTGGGTGCGGGTCCCGCGACCCGGCCCGGAGTGCGGGAGAACCAGGCGGGTGGCCCAGGGAAACGTACCGGCCCGGTCGGTGTTTCGACTGTTTCGAAAAAACCGGTGGCGTTGAGCTGGGGGTTGTCGAGCAGTTCGTCGAGGGTACGCACGGGGGCGGCCGGAATATCCAGGGAATTCAGCAGATCCAGCCATTCCGCGGTGGTGCGGGTGCGGAAGGTTTCCCGCAGATGGGCGTACACGACGTCGATCCGGGCCGCACGCTGGGCCAGGGTGGCGAACTCGGGGCCCGCCCAGGGCGGGGCGACCGCGCCGACGAAGGCGTTCCACTGCTTGTCGTTGTAGACCAGCGCGGAGATGTACCCATCGGCAGTGCGGTAGGGGGCGCGTTCGCTGGTGACCGCCCGCGGGTACGCGGCGGTGCCCAGCGGCGGATCGAACAGGGCGCCGTTGGCGTGCTCCACCAGCATGAACGCGGCCATGGTTTCGAACATGGCCACCTCGACTTCCTGGCCTTCGCCGGTGCGTTCGCGATGGAACAGCGCCATCATGGTCGCGTAGAGAGCAGTCATCCCGGCTACCTTGTCGGCCATGATCGTGCCGACGTAACTCGGTTCGCCGGTGAGCAGTTGCTGCGCGAAGGGCAGCCCGCATTCGGCCTGGATGGTGTCGTCGTAGGCGGTGCGGTCGGCATCGGGGCCACGGCGGCCGTAGCCGTAGCAGTTGGTGTAGACGATGGACGGGTTCACCGCGGCCACCTGTTCGTAACCGAAACCCAGTGCGGTTACGGCCTTTCCGCGCATGGAGTGGATGAAAACATCGGCGTCGGCGATCAGATCGCGCAGTACCGTCTTGTTCGATTCGTCGCGCAGGTCGAGGACCACACTGCGTTTACCGCGGTTCACGTTCACGAAGACCCCGGCCATCCCCTCCTCGGGACCCACCGAGATATAGCGGGTGTTGTCCCCGGCCGGGGGTTCCACTTTGATCACATCGGCACCCATATCGGCCATGATCTGGGTGCAGTACGGGCCCATCACCATGGCTGTCAGATCGATGACCCGGACCCCGGCCAGCGGCCCTGTGTGTTGCATTACGCCCTACCTTCACCGGGCCGCGCGAACAAATCGACGGCTATCTGATGAATCTTTGTAAGGATAGTGATATCAAGTATGGGTGCCCAGTTTCAATGGCGAGAATGTCGAGGACGACGGCGGCAGCGCGATACGCCTCCCCGCGTCCATCGCCGAGGTGCTACGTCCTGCCCTCGCGGCGAACCCGGAATCCCCCGCGATCGAAGCAGCGTCGGGCATATGGTCCTACCGCGAACTCGACGAGCGGGCCGGCGCTGCCGCGGGCGCGCTGTGGTCGCTCGGCGTGCGGCCCGGCGACCGGGTCGCGGCCTGCCTGCCCAATGATCTGGATATCGTCGCGGCCTTTCACGGCGCGCAGCGGATCGGCGCGATCTGGGCGGGAATCGGCGAAGCGATGGCCGCGGCCGAACAGCAGTACCTGCACGATCTGATCGAACCGAAGGTGGTCCTGGCCGGGCCCCGTTGCCTGGTCGAAGCGCCTTCTCTGGTCGATACCGAGGTGTGGGCCGCGGCGCAATCCGCACCCGCCGCACCCGATATCGCGACCGATCTCGACGCGCCCGCCGGTATCGCGTTCACCAGCGGCACATCCGGGCGGCCGAAAGCGGTTGTGCACAGCCAGCGCAATATGCTGCTGCCCGGCGCGGTCCTGACGGCAACCCGCCACTGGGGCCCGGATCTGCGCAAAGGCGACAGTTTTCCGCTGACGATCCTCAATATGATGGTCCTGACCACCTTGCTCACCGCCCAGGCCGGCGGCTGCGCGGTGATCATGGATCGCCGGGATGCGGCCGGTGTCGCGGAATGGATCGCGACCCGGAAAGTCACGGTCTGGAACGGCGCACCCGCGCAGCTCTACGATTTGGCCGCCCTGCCCGATCTGGATCTGAGTTCGCTACAGGAGGTATGGAGCGGCGGCAGCGACACCCCGGATCAGCTCCGTGAGGCGTTCGCGGCCTCCCACGGCTTGGTCCCCCGGGTAACCTACGGTCTCACCGAGGCCCCGACAGTCGTCTCGATCGATCCGCCCGGTTCGGACTGGGCCCCGCGCACGAGCGGCCACGTACTGCCGCACTTCGACGTAGCGGCCTATGACGACAGCGGAAACCGGCTCCCCCCGGGGGAAATCGGTGAACTGCACCTGGCCGGACGCACCGACGGACCGTGGGCGAACCTGTGGCAGCCGCTGCTCGGACACTGGGCCGACGGCGGGATCCAGCCGCCCCCCGAGGGGCCGGTGGCCACCGGCGATATCGGCACGGTCGATTCCGCGGGACGGCTCACGCTGCTGGACCGCAAGAAGATGGTGATCATCCGCGGTAGCGCGAATATCTACCCACTCGAGGTGGAGCGTGTACTGGATACCCATCCGGCGGTCGGCAAGGCCGCCGTCTGCGGGATACCGCACGAACGCCTCGGCCAGCAGGTGGCGGCCGTTATCGAAACGAACGGAGCCGCGGTGGATTTCGCCGACCTGGCCGAACACTGCCGGCGCGAGCTCGCCGGATACAAGGTTCCCGAGGTGTGGGCCACGGTCGATACGCTGCCCCTCAACGCGATGGGCAAAGTCGTGCGTACGGAACTCCCCGAGCTCATCGCCCGGGCGGGATCGGCATGAGCGAATCAGGCCGGGAGCGGTCGGCAGGGCCCGATGCACACGGTATGAGCGATACGCGAGCTGCGGCCGTGCGCCCCTTCGAACTGGACGGCCGAGTCGCCATCGTGACCGGTGGCTCGTCCGGGCTGGGAGCCGCGGTGAGCCGGGCGCTGGCGGGGCTGGGCGCGCGAGTCGCGGTGGTGGCGCGGCGCCGCGACCGCCTCGAATCACTGGCCGGCGAGATCGGCGGACTGGCCCTGGGCGGCGATCTCGCCGAACCGGACCGGATCGCGGAAATCGTTCCGGAAGTGGCCGACAGGCTGGGCCCGCCGGAGATCCTGATCAATGCCGCGGGTAACCGGTTCGGTACCGAACGCGCGGAATCCGAACCGCTCGAAGATATCCGGCGCACCATGGACCTGAATCTGGTGGCACCGCTGCTGCTCGCGCAGCAGGTGTTCCCGTATATGCGCGATCGCGGCCGCGGTTCGATCGTGAATATCTCCTCGATCAGCGGGCGGGTCGGGGTCCCGGGTATTCCGCAGGCCTCATATGCCGCGAGCAAGGCCGGCCTGTCGGGACTCACCTCGGAGCTCGCTGTCCAGTGGGCCCGGCACAGTATCCGGGTGAATACGGTCGCGCCGGGGTTCTTCCGCAGCGAGATCACCGACAGCCTGTACGACAGCGAACGCGGTGCCGAATATCTGAAGCGCAATATCCCGTTGCCCACCGAGGGCACCGCCGAGGACATCGTCGGCGCGGTCGTCTGGCTGGCCGGCGATTCCGGCCGCTATGTCACCGGGCAGACCATCGTCGTCGACGGCGGGTGGACGGCGCGCTGACCGCCGTACAGGGTGTTGACAGTGATTATCACAGGTGGAAATATGATTCTTCAATACAGAGAATTCAATTCTTCCCCTATCACCGCCCGGCGCCCTGTCCCCGGCACACCGCCGTTCGAGATGCTGGAACGACATATATCCGAACGGATCGAGGAAGGACCACATCACTGATGTTCTCCGCTGTTGTCATAAACAAGGGTGAAGCCGGCCCACAGGTCGAACTCACCAGCGTGGACGAAACCCAGCTGCCCGAAGGCGATGTCGAGATCGAGGTGGCCTACTCCACCCTCAACTACAAGGACGCGCTCGCGATCACCGGCGCCTCCCCTGTCGTGCGCAAGTTCCCGATGGTTCCGGGCATCGACCTCGCGGGCACCGTCACCAGCAGCAGCCACTCCCGCTGGTCGGCCGGCGACAAGGTCGTCCTCAACGGCTGGGGCGTCGGCGAAACCCATTGGGGCGGGCTGGCCCAGCGCGCCCGGCTCAACGGCGACTGGCTCATCCCGCTGCCGGCCGAATTCACCGAACGCCAGGCCATGTCGATCGGCACCGCGGGCTACACCGCCGCGCTGTGCGTGGACGCATTGCTGAATTACGGCCTCACCCCCGACAACGGCGAGATCCTGGTAACCGGCGCGACCGGCGGGGTCGGAAGTGTCGCCATCGCCCTGCTCACCAAGGCCGGGTTCAGCGTCGCGGCCGCCACCGGGAAAGCCGGTGAGCACGCCTATCTGAAGCAGCTCGGGGCCACCACGGTCGTGGACCGCGCCGAACTCGCCGAGAAGGGTAAACCCCTCCAGAAGGAACGCTGGGCCGGTGTCGTCGACACCGCCGGCAGCCACACCCTCGCCAATGCCGCCGCGCAGACCCGGTACGGCGGCGCGATCGCGGCCTGCGGTCTGGCCCAGGGAATGGATTTCCCGGCATCCGTCGCCCCGTTCATCCTGCGCGGCGTTTCGCTGCTGGGCGTGGACAGCGTGATGGCACCCATATCGAAACGACTCGACGCCTGGGGCCGCCTGGCCCGCGATCTGGACCCCACCGTTCTCGATTCGATCGCCCGGGAGATCCCCCTGGGCGAGGCGATCGAGGCGGCCGGCGGGTTCATCGCGGGCACAGTTCGCGGTCGCATAGTCGTCGATGTGAACCGCTGAGCAGGAGTTCTCATGGCCAAGAAGGCGACCGAATCCACCGTCGAACTCGATCTGAGCGATGTCGACCACCGCGTCGGTAAACCGATCGGCGGCGGCCAGCTCTGGGATCCGTGCAGCACCTCCGATATCCGCCGCTGGGTAATGGCGATGGACTACCCGAACCCGCTGCACTGGGACCAGGAATTCGCCCGCGAATCCCGGTACGGCGGACTCATCGCGCCGCAGTCGATCGCGGTCGCGCTGGATTACGGGCACGGCGCGGCACCGGCCTGCGTGGGCCGTATCCCCAACAGCCATCTGATCTTCGGCGGCGAGGAGTGGTGGTTCTACGGCTGCCCGGTACGCCCCGGTGATCAGCTGTTCCAGGATCGCCGCTTCCACGACTACAAGGTGACGGAGACGAATTTCGCCGGCCCCACCATGTTCTCCCGCGGCGACACCGTCCACCGCAACCAGCACGGCACGCTGGTCGCCAAGGAACGGTCGACGGCGATCCGTTATCTCGCCGAAGAGGCGAACAAGCGCGGTATGTACGAGAACCAGCTCGGCGAGATCAAGAAATGGACCGCCGCGGAACTGGCCGAGGTCGACGCGCTGCGCACCGAATGGCTGCATTCGAACCGGCTCGGAGTATCACCGCATTTCGACGAGGTGAAGGTCGGCGACAAACTGCCGCGCCGGGTGATCGGACCGCACAGTATCGCCAGTTTCACCACCGAGTACCGGGCCTTCCTGTTCAACATCTGGGGCACGTTCCGGTGGACCGCACCCGAAGGTATCGAGGACCCGTGGGTCTACCAGGACCCGGGCTGGACCGAGGGTTTCGGCTTCGACGAAGAGGGCGCGAAGATCGACCCGCGCCTGCGTGACGGCCTGTACGTCGGCCCCTCGCGCGGCCATATCGACGCCGACAAGGCCAGTGATGTGGGCATGGCCCGGGCCTACGGCTACGGGGCCACCATGGGCGGCTGGTGCACCGACTACCTGGCCTACTGGGCCGGGAACGACGGAATGGTCCGGCACACCAAGGCCGATTTCCGGCTGCCCGCGTTCGAAGGCGATGTCACGTACTTCGACGGCGAGATCGTGGACAAGACACCGGAATCGACCTGGGGCGTCCCGCTGGTCCAGGTGAAGCTGAAGCTCACCAACCAGGACGGCGGCACGCTGGTGTCCTGCACCGCCGAGGTAGAACTCCCGCTGTAACGCGGCAACGGTGCGGCACGCGACAGTCCACCGCGCGCCGCACCCCGGGACCGCGCACGCCGCGGCCGACCACCCGCACCGCGGGACAACACAACCACGGGACCGCGCAAGAGAACTCGCCGCGCGCCGCGTACAGAGCACCACCAGAGAGGACACCGGCGATGAGCACCGGGACCCCGCACACCCCCGAGACGGCGGCGATCGCCGCGGGGCCACCACTGGCCGAGGAACCCGGTCTGGGGACGCTCACGCTACCGGGATTCCTGCGCGAGGTGACCGGCGCGTACGCCGCGCGCACCGCGCTGATCTCCCCGGAGGAGGGCTCGAGCTGGAGCTACACCGATCTGTGGGAGCGCTCGCATGAGGTCGCGCGGGCGCTGCGGGCGTGCGGTGTCGGGAAGGACAGCCGGGTCGGTGTGCTGATGACCAACCGGGCCGAATGGCTCGCGGCGGTTTTCGGGACCGCGCTGGCCGGCGGGGTCGCGGTGGCGCTCAGCACCTTCTCCACTCAGCCGGAACTCGATCATCTGCTCCGGATATCCGGGGTCTCGGTGCTGTTGTTCGAACGCCGCGTCGCGAGAACCGATTTCGGCGAGGTCCTCACCGGCCTGGAACCGCAACTCGGCACGGCCGCCCCCGGTACCGTCGCCTCGACCTCTTACCCTTTCCTCCGCCATCTCGCGGTGGTGGGCGATCCCCTGCCCGGTACGGCAATCGAGAGCTGGCCGGATTTCCTGGCCCGCGGCAAGGAAACCGATCCCGCGCTGATCACCGCCGCCGCCGAAACCGTGCAGCCCAGCGATACCGCGGTACTGTTCTTCTCCTCCGGCAGCACCAGCAAACCGAAGGGTATCCGCAGCGCACATCGCGGGGTCACGATCCAGATGTGGCGGTTCGCGCGGATGTTCGGTTTCGGCCCGGACGACGAGGTGCGCTGCTGGACCGCCAACGGCTTCTTCTGGTCGGGCAATTTCGGTCAGGCGCTGGGTGCCACCCTGGCCGCCGGCGGAACACTGGTCCTGCAGTCGCTGTTCGATGCCGAGGCGGCCCTGGAACTCATGCAGTCCGAACGGGTCACCTTCCCGGTCTCGTGGCCGCACCAGCAGGCCCAGCTCCAGGGTGCCCCGAACTGGGAGTCGGTGGACCTCAGCAGTCTGCGTTTCGTCGACCGGGACCTCCCGCTGGCCACCCACCCGACCATCGAGACCGACTGGACCGAGCCCGGCCACGCGTACGGCAATACCGAAACCTTCACCATCACCACCTGTTTCCCCGCCTGCACTCCGGAGGAGACAATCGCCGGGAGCAGCGGTGTCCCCCTGCCCGGGAACACGATCAAAATCGCCGACCCGCTCACCGGCGCCACCCTGAACCGGGGCGACCACGGCGAGATCTACGTCAAGGGCCCCACCCTCATGCTCGGCTATCTGGGCACTCCCCTCGACGAAACCCTCGACGACGACGGCTATTTCCACACCGGCGACGGCGGCTACCTCGACGAGGCCGGCCGGTTGTACTGGAAAGGCCGGCTCACCGACATCATCAAGACGGGCGGCGCGAACGTCTCCCCGCTCGAGGTCGACGAGGTGCTGGCCGGCTATCCCGGTGTCAAGATCGGGCGCACGGTGGGTGTCGCGCACGAAACCCTGGGCGAGATGGTCGTGGCCTGCGTCGTCCCGCACACCGGACAGGTACTCGACGCCGCCGCGATCCGCGACCACCTCCGCGCCCAGCTCGCCAGCTACAAGGTCCCCCGCGAGATCCTGTTCTTCACCGAGGACGACCTCGCCCTGACCGGCAGCTCGAAGATCAAATCCGCCGATCTCCGCACGCTGGCGGCTCGACGGCTCGCCGCCGAGTAGGGCAGCGAGGCCCCGCGTCGCGGCGAGCACCCGATCCGCGCTACCGGCCGACGGCAGGTGACGCTCCGGGTCGAATGACGAGAATGCCATTCAGCGGGAAAGAATCCCGGCATTCTCTCTCGCTGCCCTTAACGTGCCGGTTCCGGCCGGTTTTTCGGCCGGCATGGCCCGCACTCATCCCGGAGGAGTCCCCGTGTACCTGATCAAATCCCGCCTGTCCGCGATGATCGGAGCGATCATCGCGGCGATGGCGATCCTCGTAGCCGGAGGCGGCAGCGCGGTCGCCGCGCCGCACACCGGTGAAATGTTCCTCACCTTCATCCGCCACGGCGAATCGGCCGGCAACGCTTCCGGTCTGATCGACACCTCCACCCCCGGCCCCGCGCTGACCGATAAGGGCTGGGCCCAAGCCGCCGCGGTGGCCGAGTACCTGGCCGATTGCAAATTCGACGGTGTCTACGCGTCGACGATGATCCGGACCCAGCAGACAGCGAAGCCGACCTCGGACCGGTGTCATCGTCCCGTGACCGTCGAGCCGGGTCTGCACGAGATCGAAGCGGGCATCTACGAGGGCCAACCGGAGCACGAGGGCGGCCGGGACTACTTCGCGGCACCGCTGCAGTGGATCCAGGGCAACCTGGACGCCCGCATCCCAGGCTCGATCGACGGCCACGAGTTCAAGAAGCGGATGGACGACTCCATCCAGGACATCCAGAACCGCGGCAGCAAGCGTGCGACGATCTTCTCCCACGGCGGCGCCATCATGATCTGGACGCTCATGTCCGTGGCCGACCCGGATCCGGGCAAACTGCAGAACGACCCCTTGCAGAACACCGGCCGAGTCGTTGTGAAGGGCACTCCGGAAAAGGGCTGGCAGCTCGTTTCCTGGGACGGAACCCCGACTGCCTGACCGGATAACCGCTTGTCCCGCCCGTCTCGCTCGGCAGGAAGCGATCACGGTCACCCTTGCCCGATCAGATTTTGATGACGGTGGCGTGGCTGCCGCAGAGTGCGGTCAGATCGTCGGGATCGGAGGTGAGTATGGTGACGGGGCCGGTGGCGGCGAGTGCAGTGGCGGAGAGCATGGCGTCGATGGCGTATTTGTGGCCGTGCAGTTTCGCGTCGCTGAGCAAAGCGGCCGCGTGACGCGCGATGGACTCGGTGACCGGTTCGATCACAAGCCGGGAAAGCGTCCATTCCAAGGCTGACCGTTTGATCCGGGGATGAATCACCTCGACCAATGTGGCGGCAGAGGTGATTACGCGCATGTCATCGGCGCGGGCCAGGGCGAGCCAGCCGGTGACCGCGCGGTCGCGTAGCACGGCCTTGGCGAGCCCCTCACTGTCGAGAACCAGAGTGCCTCCGGGGGACGCGGATCCGCTCACGCGGCGTTTCCCTCCCCGCGTCGGGCCTGGTGTAGCCGGTCGCGCAGGGCCTGGATCTCTTCGTCGCCGATCGGGCCGTGTTCCGCTTCGGCCACCCTGATGAGTTCGTCGAGATTATCTCGTTCGATCTGACGGGCGACCGCAGCGGCAACGTACGCGGAGAGGCCCGAGGGGCCGCCACGCTTCCGGGCTGCCTCGGCGAGGTCACGGGGCATGGTGATCGAATACTTGGCGGTACGCTCACTCATGCTACCTATCCTACCGTCGATACTCCCACTTGGCCGACGGCGCCGACCAGGCACGAACCGAACTCTGAGGGTTGTAATCACCCACGGTGACCGGTCAGTGGTTCCGATAGCGCTCGGCCAGTTCGCGGCGGTGGCCGGCAGGGGAGCCGTACAGGGAGCGGTTGAGGGTGGCACGTTTGAGATAGCGGTGGATCCCGCTCTCCCAGGTGTAGCCGATGCCACCGTGCAACTGCATGGCTTTACCGGCTATTCGGACCGCGGCCTCGCCGGTGAACGATTTCGCCATCGCGACCGTTCGGCTGGTGTCCGGTGATCTGCCGGCCATCGCTGTCAGCGCGGCGGTGACCAGCTGCCGGGCGATCGTGAGTTCTACGAGGATATCGGCGCAGGCGTGTTTCACCGCTTGGAAAGAGCCGATAGGGCGGCCGAATTGTTCGCGGACCCGGGCGTAGTCCACCGTCGCGTCCAGCATGGCTGCCGCGATGCCCAGGCTGTCGCAGGCGACCGCGAGTGCGGCCCGGTCGTAGAGGTGGCGCAGCGGCCGGTCGATAGCGGCGGCGAACGGCAGGAACGATTGCGGAGTCAGGGCCACGTCATCGGCGGTCACCCGGCCGAGTGAACGGGTCGCGTCGACAACCGGTTGTTCGGTGATCAGGACACCGGCGCCGGGTTCGACCAGGGCGATGCCGGATATTCCGTCCGCGGCGCGCGCGGGAATCAACAGCACGGTGGCCGAGGGGGCATCCAGCACGTAATCCGCCGACCCGGACAACAAAATTTCCGGACCGGTTTGGACCAATTCGAAGGTGGGTACTATGCCTCCGGTGCCGGCACAAGCCGAATCGCCGCCGGCCGCCGGCACCATATCTCCACCGAGTACCGTCACGGGTAGAGCAGTCCCCATGACGGTTTCGCGCAGTACATCGTCGCGGCGGGTGTTCGGCTCGAGCAGGCACAATGCGCCGATACCCGCCGCGGCGACTGCCGGGTAGGGGGTGCGGGCAGCTGCCCGGCCGATTTCTTCCAGCAGGATCGCTATTTCGCTGAACGTCGCCGCGGTACCGTCGTATTCGGTCGCCGCCTCGAGCCCCGTCCACCCGGCGCGGGCCAGGGACGGCCACTCCACAGCCGCCTCACCGGCCTTACCGAGCAGTTCCCGCGCGACCGTGCGCAGTTCGTCGTGGAATTCGCTGAAATCGTCGCTCATCATGCCCCCGCAGGTTCTCTGGGCAGGCCCAGCCCGCGTTCGCCGATGATCGTGCGCTGGATCTCGCTACTGCCGCCGGGAATCGTCCACTCCCAGGAGCCGACGAAATCCAGCACCCAGGCACCGGATTCCCAGCCACCCGACATCGGTTTGCGCAGCACCGTCTGGCCGGGCAGACCGCTGATCTCGGCACCGAAATCGGTCATCCGCTGCAGGACCTCGCTGTAGTACAGCTTGACGATGGACGCATCGGCCGGGCCGACGGTGCCCGCGTCGTGGCGTTCGACCAGATCGCGGCACAGGGCCCGCAGCCCGGTCAGTTCGATCTCCAGCCGGACCAGCTGATCGGCGGTCCGCGCGTCGTCGAGGACGGACCGGCCGAAGGCGTCCGGTTTCCGGCATTCCTCGACCAGCCAGCGGAAACCCGCGTTGCCGAGGCGTTCCGCGAGCTCCAGCATGGTGAGGCCGCGTTCGGCACCGAGCGTCTGCTGCGCCACCTGCCAGCCCCGGTTCTCGGCGCCGATCAGGTTCGCGGCCGGGATCCGGACTTCGTCGAGGAAGATCTCGCAGAAATGCGATTCACCGGTCGCCTGCCGAATGGGCCGGACCTCGATTCCGGGGCTGCGCATATCCATCAGGAAATACGAGATGCCCTTGCGTTTGGGGGCTTCCGGGTCGGTGCGGGCCAGCAGCAGGCACCAGTCGGCGTATTGCGCGCCGCTCGCCCACACTTTCTGCCCTGTCACCACATAGTCGTCGCCGTCGCGGCGGGCCGCGGTGCGTAGCGCCGCGAGATCCGAACCGGCGCCCGGCTCCGAGAAGCCCTGCACCCACAGTTCGCCGTCGAGAATCGCGGGCAGATGCCGTTGCCGCTGGGCCTCGGTGCCCGCCGCGAGCAGGGTGGCGGCGGCGTGATGGATCGATACGAACGCCAGTACCAGCCGCGGGGCGTCGTGCGCGGCGAGTTCCTGGTAGAGGACGATCTGCTCCGGGATCGACATCCCGCCGCCGTATTCGCGCGGCCAGTGCGGCACGGCGTATCCCGCGGTGCGCAACTTCTGGAACCAGTTGTGCTGGAAGGCGACGAATTCCGCATCGGTCGCACCGGTCTGGGTGGTCCGCCAATCGGCCGGAACATGGGTCCGGCACCATTCCCGCACTACCGCACGGAAAGCTTCGAGATCGCCCGAGGTCATCGCCGAGCCCGTCCGCGGAGGGCTTCCAGCCGTTCCCGGTGTTCCGGCGATTGCATCGTCACCACCTCGGCCGCGAAACCCGCCTGCAACGGACCGGCCAGCGCCTGCGAAAGATGCATGTTCACCACACGTTTGGTACTACTCAGCGCGTTCTGCGGTTGTTTCGCCAGCCGGTCGGCGAGGGCACGGGCCACGGTGAGCAATTCGCCGGCGGGAACCACCCGAGTGGCCAGACCGACTTCGACCGCGGTGGCGGCGTCGATTTTGTCACCGGTGTAGAGGTATTCGCGGGTGCGCAGAATCGGGGTCAGCAGCGGCCAGAACGCCGCTCCCCCGTCACCGGCCACCAGCCCGACCGCCACATGCGGGTCGGCGAGGTGGGCACGTTCGGAGATGAGCACGATATCGCAGAGGATCGCGATACTGGCACCCAATCCGACCGCCGGACCGTTGACCGCGGCGATCACCGGCAGCGGGCAGCGCAGTAGTTCCTCGATGATCTCCGCGCCCTCGCGGATGCTCTCGTCGCGGGCCACCGGGTCGTCCAGGAACGAGGTGATCCAGTCCAGATCACCACCGGCGCTGAACGCCCGACCCGCCCCGGTCAGGATCACCACCCGCGCCTCGGTATCGGCGGCGAGCTGCCGCCACACCTGGGCCAGCGCCCGGTGCAGATCGGCGTTCACCGCGTTCAACTCGTCGGGCCGGTTGATGGTGACCGTCCGTACCGGACCGTCACCGGTGACGGTGAGCACCTCGGGCAGGTCGTATCCCATAACGCCTCATACCCCCGCCGGGTCGGAGAACAAACCGGCCAGACCGCGGCGGCCGATCCGGCTGGTCAATGCTTCCTCGGTGCCCACGCCGCCGACCGGCAGCCGGCGCAGCGGCAGACTGTAGCGGGACAGCCAGGACAGCGTGGTCTCATCGCAGAAACCGACGGCACCGTGCAGCTGGTGCGCCACCCGGAACACGATATCGGCCGCCTCGATGGCGGCGAGCCGTAAGGCCAGCGCGTCATCGACCGCTTCGGCCCGGCCGGTTTGAATACTCCACAGCGCGTACCGTGCCAGCAGGTCGACTCCCCGCCGCTCGACCTCGGCATCGGTGAGCTGGAACTGCACACCCTGGAAATCCGACAGCGGCCGGCCGAACTGTTCCCGGACCCGCACATGGGTGCGGGCCAGTTCCAGCGCCCGGTCCAGCATGCCCAGCAGAGTCCAGCACGGCAGGGTCAGGGCGAGCGCAAGATCCGCTCGGCCGTCACCGTCCACGGGCCGGATATCCAGCGGGACGACGAATGCCGATTCCCGCACGGACGTCACGGTTTCCCCCGCGGTCGCGACCCCGCGCACCCCTTCCAGCGATACGGTCGCCCAACGCAGGTCGATACCCGCCACCTGCCCCGACGGTTCCGGAGCAGAGACAACGATCAACCCGTCGTATCCGGGATCGTCCGGGCGCGCCAGCCGCTCCGCCACCGGGTAGGGCGCCGCCCAGTATCCGGCGGCCCGGCAGGCGGCAGCCGCCGCCTCGAGTTCCACCGGATCGCGCCGCGGCGCCAGATCCCAGGCGCCCAGGTCGCCGAGGACCGGCTCGACCAGTGGCCCCCGGCTCCCCGGTTCGCGTTCCGCGCGCTGCACGAGTTCGTCTCCACCGGCCGCCCCCAACGCCCGGACGACCTCCCGGCCGAATTCCTGGGCCTCGTCTGCGAGTTCGAGGCGCACCTCGTGGGCGGCCTCCGGGATCGATGTACTCACGATGTCCTCCTCCGCCTCTCGCGGCAGCCCCGCCGATCGTGAGAGGCTCGCGAACCCTCGCCGGCCAGTCGCATGTGTCCGGCGGCAGCGCGATCCCCGGCCGTACCGCCCGGATGCGCACGCCGCGGCACGGACTCCGACGCACAGTTCACGGCGGCCGCGTGCGCTGTCGCCGACCGGTCCGCCAGGTGGCCGGCAGGCGTCGCACCGTTCGACACCGTGGACATGGAACCAACTGCCGCGGCGGACAACTCGCTCATGACCGGACCTGCCCGGGCACCGAGCCACGTCCGTTCGCATCTCTGGATCCGGCCCGGCCGGGCCGTGCTGCCGCGCCGCTGTTCGCCGACCCGGCCAGCAATTCGCGTGCCAGCAGGATGCGTTGCACTTCGATACTGCCGGAGGCCACGGTGGCGGCATTGGCGTAACGCCAGTGGTCGTGTACAGCCCGCCGGAACCGGCGCCGGGTATCGGTATCGGTGGGTACAGTCGCGGCCAGTTCCACCAGGACCTCGGCGCTCTCTTGGTCGAGGCGGGTCACCGCGATCCGGTACGCCGCCGCGTCACCGGGCGCGACGGTTCCGGAATCCTGCAGCGATACCACCTGGTACGCGAGCAGCCGGGCCCGCCGGCACCGCGTGAGCATGCGGGCCCAGCGACCGCGCAAGGTCGCCGGGATCTCGTCCCACTGCGCGCCGAGTACGTCGGGCGCGGCGTGCAGGAGTCGTTCGCAGCGGGCGTAGCGGGCGATACCTACCCGTTCGAACGCCAGCACTTCCTGGACGACCGACCATCCGTTGCCGACCTCACCCAGGACATCCGCTTCCGTCGCCCGGACGCCGTCGAAGAAAACTTCGTTGAGATGATGCGGCCCGAGCATCGCGTCGATGGGCCGCACCGTGATACCCGGATCGGACATGGGCAGCAGGAAAACCGTGAGCCCCTGCTGTTTACGGCCCTCGTTCGAGGTCCGGGCCAGCAGGAAGCACCATTGCGCCATGGTCGCGTAGGAGGTCCAGATCTTCTGCCCCGAAATGGCCCAGCCGTCTCCGTCGCGGCGGGCCGTGGTGCGCAACGACGCCAGATCGGATCCCGCGTCGGGCTCGCTGAACCCCTGACACCAGATCACCTCCCCGCGGGCGATCGGCGGGAGATGTTTGCGCTGCTGCTCCGGGCTCCCGTGCCGCATGATCGTCGGACCGACCCAGTTGACGCCCATGTACTGGGCACCGCGTGGTTCGTGCTGCGCCCACATCTCCTCGCGCACCGCGGTCTGTTCCCAGATCGAGGCGCCACGCCCGCCGAACTCCTCCGGCCAGGCCAGGCACAGCAGTCCGCGTTCGGCCAGTGTCGAGCAGAAGCGTTGAGCGACAGCCAGATCCGCGGGATCATCGGTGAAGGCACCCAGATAGTCGGCGGGGACCTCGTCGGCGATCAACCGGCGTAGCTCGCCGCGGAGCTCCCCGGCGGTCGCACCCATCGTGAAGTCCATGGGCGTACATTACGTCAATCCTAATAAGGATTGCAATGTTTGCCGGGTTAGCTCAGCGCGAGTCCACGACAGGTACCGCGGCGGTCCCCGGATCCGATTCCGGACCTGGGCCGGCACCGAACGTGCCGCATATTTCCGATGTGCCCCACCCGGACCGAAGCCGTGCGCGACAGGCTCAGGGACCGCCCTGCTCCCTGCCGTGCCCCGCCTCGGCCGTTGCCGCCGACAGACAGAAGTCCGCGAGTCGCTCCACCTCCCCCGGCGTCGGTTCGATATCCGCCCACAGGTATTCCGACAACTTGCCGACCATCGCGTAGGCGAGCAGGCCCGCACAGTACCGCGGATCCCGCACCCCGAGTTCCCCGAACGGCCCGTGCAACAGCACAGCGAGCCGCTGCGGAGCCGACCCGGTCTGCCCCGATACCAGATCCGCGCCCAGCGCGCCGGTCTGATGAAGCACCGCCCGGGTATCGGCCGCGCTCGCTTTCTCCGCCTGCGCCAGGATCGCCGCGACCCAGCTCCGGACACGATCCTCCGGCCGCGACTCCTTCGACATTCGATGCGCGACATAGTCCGCCAGGCGTTCCGCCCCATCGGCCAGTACCGCCGCCATCAGCGCGTCCTTGGAGCGGAAATGCCGGTAGAAGGCGTCGTTGGACAACCCGGCGGCGGCGACGATATCGGCCACCCGCGGCCGCGCGTTCGGACCACCCCGCCGCACCTGATCCAGCGCCGCGTCGAGGAGCCGGCGGACCTCGCCGGCGTATTCGGCTTCCCGTTCGGCCACCGCCTTCCGGGCGATCCGCCCGACCAGCCCCGACTCCGGAAGAATTGCGTTCTTGTCCACAAGAAGGATATTCTCACTCAACGAGAGGAGGCGCAAATGGCATGGGATTTCGAAACCGACCCCGACTTCCAGGAGAAGCTGGACTGGGCCGATACCTTCGTCCGTGAGGAGGTCGAACCACTCGACCTCGTCTGGCCGCATCAACAGTTCGTACCACTGGAGGGCGCCCGCCGGGCGGCTATCGATCCACTCAAACAGCGCGTCCGGGAACAGGGCCTGTGGGCCACCCACCTGGGCCCGGAACTCGGCGGTCAGGGCTACGGGCAGCTGAAACTCGCGCTGCTCAACGAGATCCTGGGCCGCAGTTCCTGGGCGCCGATCGTTTTCGGCTGCCAGGCTCCGGATACCGGCAACGCCGAGATCATCGCCCACTACGGCACCGAAGCGCAGAAGGAGAAATATCTGCGGCCGCTGCTGGAAGGCGAACTCTTCTCCTGCTATTCGATGACCGAACCACAGGCCGGCGCCGATCCGACCCTGTTCCGCACCAGCGCCGAACGCGACGGTGACGAGTGGGTGATCAACGGCCGGAAGTTCTTCTCCTCCAATGCACGCACCGCCTCGTTCCTGATCGTCATGGTCGTGACCGATCCGGAAGTGAGCCCATACCAGGGAATGTCGATGTTCCTGGTGCCGGCCGACACTCCTGGGATCGAGATCGAACGCAATATCGGGCTGGCCGGGGAACCGCTGAACGACGGGTCCCACGCGCTCATCCATTACAACAACGTCCGGGTGCCCGACGAGGCCCTGCTCGGCGGGGCCGGGCAGGCGTTCGCGATTGCCCAGACCCGGCTCGGCGGCGGCCGGATCCACCACGCCATGCGCACGATCGGCCTCGCGCAGAAGGCCCTCGACATGATGTGCGAACGGGCCCTGAGCCGGGAAACCGCGGGCAGTCGCCTCTCGGACAAACAGTTCGTCCAGGGTTATATCGCCGACTCCTACGCCCAGCTCGAACAGTTCCGGCTGCTGGTGATGCGGACCGCCTGGAAGATCGACAAATACAACGACTACAAGAAGGTCCGGAAGGATATCGCCACGGTGAAGGTCGTGATGCCGACCGTGCTGCACGATATCGCCTGGCGGGCGATGCAGGTGCACGGCGCCCTCGGCACCACCAACGAGATGCCGTTCTTCACCATGATCCACGGCGCCGGGGTGATGGGGCTGGCCGACGGTCCCACGGAGGTCCACAAGATGACGGTCGCCAAACAGGTGCTTCGCGACCACCGGCCCAGCGACGACCTCTGGCCGACGGAGTGGATTCCGCGACGGCTCGAAGCGGCGCGTAAGAAATACGCCGAATTCCTGGACAACGAGGCAGGCAACCAGTGATCGACTTCGCGCCGCTGGCGCACTGGATGGACGAGTCCGGGCTACCGGGCAAGGGCGAACCACTGCGGACCCGGCTGCTGTCGGGCGGTACGCAGAACGAGATCTACGAGATCACCCGCGGCGAGCACCGCTGCGTACTGCGGATTCCGCCGGAACATGCCCCACCGGACCGGGATTCGGGGATCCTGCGGGAATGGCGGATCATCGAAGCTCTGGACGGAACCGAGGTCCCGCACACCTCGGCGGTGGGCGTGTGTACCGATAAATCCGTGCTCGGCCGGACGTTCTACCTGATGGGTTTCGTGGACGGCTGGTCCCCGATGGACCACCGCCGGGTCTGGCCGGCTCCCTTCGACGCCGACCCCGCCGCCCGGGCGGGCCTGGCCTATCAGCTCGCCGAGGGCATCGCGCTGCTGTCCAAGGTGGATTGGCGTGGTCGCGGGTTGCACGATCTGGGCCGGCCGGACGGTTTCCACGAACGCCAGGTCACCCGCTGGACCGGATTCTTCGACCGGATCAAGGGCCGCGAACTCGACGGTATGGACACCGCGACCCGCTGGCTGCGCGAACACCGCCCACTGGATTACATTCCGGGCCTCATGCACGGTGACTACCAGTTCGCCAATGTCATGTACCGGGACGGTGCGCCCGCCCGCCTGGCGGCGATCGTGGACTGGGAAATGGGCACCGTGGGCGATCCGAAGCTCGATCTGGCCTGGATGGTGCAGGGTTGGCCGGAGGACACGTCCGCACCCGATGAGTCCGGCTATGTGGATATGCGCGATATGCCCTCACGCGACCAGGTAGTGGCGCACTATGCGGAGGTGTCCGGGCGCCAGGTCGACGATCTCGACTACTACCTGGTGCTCGCCAAATGGAAACTCGCCATCGTGCTGGAACAAGGTTTCCAGCGCGCCGGCGACGATGTGAAACTGCAGTCCTTCGGCCCGATCGTGCCCGAACTCATGCGATCTGCCGCCGAACTCGCCGAAACAACGGGGTACACGTCATGAACGAGTCAGGCCCGGAGGCGGCAGCGGAGCGTAACCACGGAGGGCCCTCGTTCGTGACCGATCGACACAGCATGAGCGAAGAAGAATTCCTGGTGGAAACCCGTGGTGCGGTCACGATCCTCACCCTGAACCGCCCACAGGCCCGCAATGCCCTCAACGGCAATCTGATCGCCGGGATCGGCGCGACCGTACTGGCGGCCGAACAGGACCCGCAGATCCGCGCACTGGTCCTCACCGCGGCCGGCGACCGTGCCTTCTGCTCCGGAATGGACCTGCGCGCTTTCTCCGGCGGCGAAGACGTCGGATTCGGCGATACCCCGGAGAACCGGGCGTTCCAGCGGCTCACCCGGGGCGCGGTGGAGGTCCCGGTGATCGGCGCCGCCAACGGCACCGCTGTCGGCGGCGGCCTGGAACTGCTGCTCGGCTGCGATCTGATCGTCGCCGCCGATACCGCGAAATTCGGGCTCCCCGAGGTCCAGCGCGGGCTGTTCCCCGGAGGCGGCGGCACCTATATCGCCGAGCGGATTCCCCTCGGCATCGCCCTGCAACTCACCCTGACCGGCGAATTCTTCGACGCGGCACGAGGTTACGAGATCGGTCTGTTCAATGCGGTGACGGCTGCGGATCAGGTACTCGACACCGCCCTCGGCTTCGCCGAACGTATCGCCGCCAACGGTCCGCTGGGTGTCGCCGCCTGTAAAGAACTCGTCCGGCTGTCGGTCACCGACCCGGGGAAGGCGGCCGAACGCCTGCGGCACTGGCAGGGCGTGGTCTTCGCCAGCGCGGACGCCAAAGAGGGCGCCATGGCGTTCATGGAGAAGCGCGCCCCGGTCTGGCAGGGAAAGTGACCACTGTCCGCGCGGTGGTGTGCCCGGAATACGGCACACCGGACGTTCTGCGGATCGAGCAGCAACCCGTACCCGCGCCTGCGGAGGGGCAGGCGCGGGTACGGGTGCACACCGCCGCCGTGAACTTCCCGGATGTGCTGTTGATCGCCGGGAAATACCAGATCAGCGTGCCACCGCCGTTCGTGCCCGGCAGCGAATTCGCTGGTGAAATAGTCGAGCTGGGCCCCGGATGCGAAGGCTGGACGGTGGGTGACCGCGTCACCGGAACCGGCCTCTACGGCGCCTTCGCCGACCAGATCCTCTCCTCCGCCGCGAATCTCACGGCTATCCCGGACGGCGTGGACGACCACACCGCGGCGGCATTCGGCGTCGCCTACCGCACCGCGTACCACTCACTGCGCTCGGTGGCCCGGGTTCGCCCGGGCGAAACCGTGATCGTGCTCGGCGCCGGCGGCGGGGTCGGGCTGGCGGCAGTGCAGTTGGCGGTCGCCCTCGGCGCGGAGGTGATGGCGGTGGCCTCCTCGGCGGCGAAACTGGCCACCGCCCACTCTTACGGCGCGACCCATCTGATCGACCACCGTGACGGCGCGCTCCGCGAAAAACTCCGCGACGCCGTACCCGCCGGCGCCGCCGCGGTGCTCGACCCGGTCGGCGGCGACCTGTCCGAACCCGCCCTGCGCTCGCTGGGCCGCGGCGGGCGTTTCGTCACCATCGGCTACGCCTCCGGAACCGTCCCCCGCATCCCACTGAATCTGGTGCTGGTGAAAGGTTTGCAGATCCTCGGTTTCCAATTCCGGGACATCGACCCGGACGAGTTCGACCGAAACGAGAAAGAGCTCACCGAGCTCCTCATCTCCGGCCGCGTATCCCCGCATATCGGCGCTGTATTCCCCCTCGAACAGGCGACCAGCGCACTTCGGGAAGTCGCGGACGGCCGCGCGGTCGGCAAAATCCTGCTCGATCTGAACCCATGACCACCGATAGGCCTGTCGACCAGACAGTACAGGCCCTCGTATTCGTGAGCCGCGGTCTGAATGAGGCTCGTGCCTGTGTCGACTGTCCTCCTGCGGAACGTGGCCGAAGGATGCCCCGGGATATGACGGGCCGGTGATCAGATGAGATCGGCCAGGCGGTCCAGATGGCGCAGGCTCTCGGTTTCGGGTTCGGTGGGTAGGTTGAACAGGACCTCGTCCACTCCGGCCGCCGCCAGTTCGGCGACGATATCCGGTTTCGGGGGAACACCGAACATCGTGACCGGTACAGGCCGGTCCGCGCGCCCGCGCAGCTCGCTGATCCGGTCCGGCAGATCATCGGTGTCGCGGCCGTAGAGCGGCATCCAGCCGTCGCCGAAGTCCAGGACACGGTCGAATGTGGTGAGGCCGGAGCCGCCGACCAGCACCGGCGGATGGGGGGTGCGGACCGGTTTGGGGTAGGAGAACACCGGGTCGAAATCGACGAACTCGCCGTGGAATTCCGCCTCGTCCTGGGTCCAGAGGGCCTTCATCGCCAGGACTCGTTCGCGCAGCAACCGCATCCGGGTTTTCGGGTCGGTGCCGTGGTTGCGCATCTCCTCGCGATTCCAGCCGGCGCCCACACCGAGAACGGCCCGCCCGTTCGATATCCGGTCGAGGGTCGCGACCTCTTTGGCCAGGTGAATCGGGTCGCGCTGAACGACAAGCGCGATACCGGTGCCGACGCGCAGTCGCTCGGTGACCGCGGCGGCCGCGGCCAGCGCGATGAACGGGTCGAAGGTCCGGTAGTAGTGGCGTGGCAGTTCGCCGCCACCGGGCCACGGGGACGTCCGCTCCACCGGGATATGCGAATGCTCGGCCAGGAATAGCGAGCCCAGTCCGCGTTGCTCCAGCGCCCGCCCGAGCACGGCCGGGCCGATCCCGTCATCGGTCACAAAGGTCGAAACCCCGAATTCCACGACCACCTCCACTGTCGATCCGAGGGCGCGGCGCCTCGGCATCGGGTATCCGGACAATCGACAGTAGAGGATCACTGTCACCACCGATCGCTCGGTTATCGGAGCAGGCTGCCGCGGCACTTCGAGAAGTCGCGCGGTCGGCAAAGTCCTGCTCGATATGGGTGCATGACCCGCTATGAGTTGGCGTGCTCGAAAACCGGCCGGTGGGAGCCGGTGCCGAGCCGATTGCTCGTGCTCAATGACTCTGCGGGATCAGCCCCGTAATCACGGACCGACTCGCAGTCAGGTCTCGGCACAATTCATCGATCACCTCGTCACGGATATGGGATACGGTGACGATACGGGCCCGCTCCCCGACGGTGGCCAGATGATATTTCCGGCAGATCCATTCGGCGGGCCGGTCGAAATTGACCATGATCGACGAGGGGTTCCGGGTGGGGCGCATCCCCGCTTCGGCCAACCTCCGTTCCGCGTGCTCGGCCATGGCGAGGGAGTTCTGTGCGATGCTCGCCAAACCGGTCGTGCCGCGACGGGCCAGAGCATGCCAGATCAGCGCGACGGCCAGGCCACTTCGGCAGCCGGCGAGAGTCGCGTCGGCCGCGCCGATATACTCACCCGCCACCTGCGAAGTCACCAGTTCCGAGCGACAGAGCGCGAGCGCGCTGGGCAGCGGCATGCCGAGCGCCTTGTGCATGCACACCGTGACGCTCCCGACCTCCGGGCGGATGAATCCCCATGACTCCCGCATGGGTGTGAACGGAAGGATGAGCCCGCTCAGCGCGCCGTCGAGGTGCACGTACACCCGGCCCGCCGTGGACGCCGCCGCGATGATCGCGTCGATATCGTCGACAGCGCCGGTCATGGTGGTACCGATATTCGCGACGACGACCGCTCCGCGTCCGGTATCGGCCGCGCAGGCGCCGGCCAGCGCGTCGGTATCGATGCGCCCCTGCGCGTCGCAGTCGACGACGACGAGTTCCTTGCGCATCAGTCGTGCGCTCTTGGCGACCGAGTAGTGAGTCGCCCGGCTGCAATAGATCCGGGCCTCCGGCAACAGTTCGCATCCGCGGTCGAGACCGAACTGATTCGCTTCGGAACCACCCCCGGTCACATATCCGTAGGTATGGTCCGGGTCGCCGTTGGCAAGCCGGGCGATGAACTCCACCACGGCCTGTTCCATCGCTTTGACGCCGACGCCGGCCTTGTCTTCGCTATCGGGATCACCGACATTGGTTGCGAAGATATCGAGCAGACCGGCGAATCTGCTGAAACCGAAGTCGAGGTTTGCCGGGAAGCCGGCGATACGCGGTGTTTCGGCGCGCATTTCGGCGATGAATTCGTCCAGCGGTGCGGCTGCTTCCGACACCGGGCTCGGATCGCTACCGATCCGGTAGCGCTCGGTATCGGATGGATTCATATGTTCCGCCTCGGTGTTCATGGTTGTCCGAACGCGACCGGCAGGGTGGCATACCCGTGCAGGAAATTCGAATACAAGGGTTGTGGGGTGCCTGTCGCCACGATTGCCGGCGTCATGCGGCGCAGTTCATCGAGCACAATGGCAATCTCCAAGCGGGCCAGCGGCGCACCGATGCAGAAATGCGGGCCGTAACCGAAGGCCAGATGAGGGTTGGGCTTGCGGTCGAAGCACACCGTATCCGGATCCTCGAACCGTTTCTCGTCCCGATTGGCGGAAATGTTCCACATCGTGACGATATCTCCCGCCGTAATGTGCACGCCGTCGATATCGAGATCGGTAGTCGCGATGCGGCCGAAATGCATTGTGGGGGCGAAACACCGGATGATCTCCTCGACGGCGGTGCCGAGATCGTCCACCTCGCCGAATCGTCGCCACAGAGCGGGATCTTCCGCGAACGCGTGTACCGCATTGATCATGGTCAGCCGGCTCGTCTCGTCGCCGCCCAGAACAATGCTGTAACAGTTGGTGACGATCTGATCGTCGGTCAGCGGCGCTTCCTCGAACTCCGAACCGATCAAGCGAGTGATCAGTCCGTCGGCCGGACGCCGCCGCTGGGCTTGTACCTGGTCGAGCAGGCAGAGCAGTATCTCCTGGCGCGCGGCCACCGCCGAGACTGCGGACTGCTCGGCATCGTCGGAGCTCAGCGCTTGTTTGGTCAGCGATACCAGCAGATCGTGTTCACTATCCGGAATGCCCAGCAGATCGCAGATGGTCCAAATGGGAATGCGGGAGGCGATCTCGGTGGCGAAATCGAATTCACCCGAATTCGCCCACTCGGACAGTAGTCGCGCCGTGCGTTCACGAATTCGAGTCGCCAGTGAGAACACTGCTTCCCGGGTGAGCGCCGGGGTCATCAGCCGGCGCATTCTGTCGTGCCGCGGCGGGTCGGTCACCGCCAGCATTTTCCCTGCGGCATTGTCGCGGCCGGCGAGCAGGGTGAGCAGGACATTGCCGCGCTGCGAGGTGAACCGTTTGCTGTCGCGATAGATCCGCACGGCCGGGTCGTGGGCGCAGACGACCCAGAATCCGGGATGTGTGGAGGAATCCTCGTGCCGGAAGATCGGCGTCCGCTGCCGGCGGTCACGCCAGAATTTCGCCAGTTCGGGCCGCATATGCGTGGCCGGCTCGGTGAGATCCCAGGACCGTGTATCGCCGCGGCCCGTCGCTGGGAAAGTCGTGGTCACGCGCCGCTCACCAGATCCGGATCAGGAATCGGCAGCAGCGGGGCCAATTGTGCGGGAGACGGTGCATCGAGCAGCATCCGCATCGTCATCTCCACGCCGAATGTCCGGCGAATACTCCGGGTGAGCCGCGCCGCTTCCATGGATTCGCCGCCGAGGTCGAAGAAACTGTCGGCCGCGTGATACTCGGACAGAGTCAGGATCTCCGCGAAGAGCCCACAGAGCACCCGTTCGGTGGGGGTCGCCGGCTCCGCGGCCGGGCGCGCCGAACCCGGGGTCCCGATCAGTTCCGCCACTGCGGCGAAGTCGGTCTTGCCGTGTGGTGTCCGCGGCATTTCGGTGATGATCTCCACCCGGTCCGGCACGAGATAACCGGGCAGATGTTCGACGAGAAAACCACGGATATCGCCCGCGCCGATCCCCTCGTCGGCCACGACACAGCAGATGAGCTGTGTATCGGTCGCGATTACGGCGGACTGACGTACCCCGCGAAGACGAAGCGCGGTGGTTTCGATATCGGCCGGTTCGATGCGGCGGCCGCGCAATTTGATCCGCCGGTCCATCCGCCCGAGGAATCCGAGCTGGCCGTCGGGCAATTGCCGGACGAGATCCCCGGAGCGGTAGAACCGGTCACCGGTCACCGGGTCGGCCACGAATGTGTCTGCGGTTTCCTGCGGCATTCCGAGGTAACCGCGTGCCACGCCGAGTCCACCGATCCACAGTTCCCCTGCTGTACCGGGCTCCGCCGGGGCACCGTCCTCGCCGACGATCCGCAACGTGGTGCCGGCGATGGCGCGCCCGATGGCGAGCGGCTGCCCGGGTTCGCCCAGCGGGTCACTGATGGTGGCACAGACAGTGGTTTCGGTCGGCCCATAGGAATTGACCAGGCGGTGCCGGACCGTCCATTCGTCGACGACTGCCGGATTCGCCGCTTCGCCGGCGATGATGAGGCTCAGCCCAGCCGGCATCCGATGCTCGGGAATCGCCGCGAGCACGGACGGCACCATGATGGCGTGGGTGATCCGCTGCGCGACGATCGTTTCGGCGATCGCGAGGCCGTCGGTCAGCTGATCGTGCCCGGCGAAGACCGCCGTCGCGCCCGCACCGAGCGCCGAGGTGATCTCCGCGAGCGAGGCATCGAACGATGCGGGCGCGAATTGCAGCATGCGTGAGCCGGGCCGCAGGTCCAGAGCGTGGGCGGTGGCATCGGCCATGGCGAGGATGCCACGATGCGGCACCGCCACCCCCTTCGGGGTGCCCGAGGACCCTGAGGTGAAGATGACATAGGCGAGACTGTCCAGCCCGACGGACGGGTATGCCGGGCGGTTCGGCACCGCGGCCCCGGGCGGGGGAACGGTGACGGTGACGATATCGCCGGGTAACTCGGGTCTCGTAGCCTCGGGGTCCAGCAAGGCTACCCGGACGGGGCAGACCGCGAGGGCAGCCGCCGTGCGTTCGCGTGGCTGGTCCGCGGCCAACGGCACATACACCGCACCGAGACGCCAAATAGCGAGCATCGCCGCGGTCGTAGCGGGGGTGCGCCGCGGCGGCGCAACCACCGCGACCGAATCCGATTCGGTGACACCGGATTCGATCAATTCCAGGCATATCCGGTCGACCCAGTTATCGAGTTGCCCGTATGTCAATGCCGATCGGCTATCTTTCAGCGCGACCTCATCGGTGATACCGGGAATTCGTTCTTCCAGACCTTGCAACCAGACCCGGTTCGGCGGTTGTAGCGGCACGTCGTCAGGCGATTGCACGTCGGTGACTGTAATTGAGCCGATCGACCGGCGTGTTACATGATCACCAACAATGGGAATAGATCGAGACTGCTCATCCGGAATTCACCCGCCGGTCAGGAATTCGATGAGCACCCGATTGACTTCTTCGGGACGTTCGAGGTGACCCAGATGGCCACACCCGTCTATTTCGACGTAACGGGCGCCGGGAATCGCTTCCGCAACCTCGCGGCAAAACAGCGGAGGCGCGAGCTGATCATCGGAGAAGCCGATCACCAGGCTGGGCCGGGTGATCTGCGTATAGTCGGCGAGTCGATCGAGGGAGTAGTCGATGCCCAGCTGCGCTCGTACGCCGGGGGTCGTCGGCACGGACGCCGCGAATTCGAATGTGTCGAGCCATTGCCGGGCCTGTTCGGGGTCTTCCAAGGTGCGCGGTGACAGGTGCAGCGCCGCTTCGGCGGCCGCGCTGTACTGGGCCGGGAGTCGGCTGCCCGTGTCGTGGAGCGCCGCGCGACCGGCATTGATCGCGAGCAGCATGGGATGCGGGCGACCCGCCGTGGCCAGCATGGCCGCATGATCGACAAGGTCCGGACGGGCAAGAGTCAGCTCCTGCGCCACCAGCGCGCCCAGCGACGTGCCCACGATATGCGCGGGCGCACCCAGATATTCGATCAACCCGGCGGTATCGGCCACCAGATCCGCGAGCGTGATCTCGCCGGAACTCTCCTCGGCGGGAGCGATTCCGCGATTGTCGAACGTCGCGACACGGAATCCGGCGCTCACCAGAGCGGGCACCTGATACGTCCGCCACACCCGGCCCGGATTGCCGCTGCCCATGATCAGCAGCACCAGCGGCCCGGTCCCGGACACCTGGTAACTCAACTGGATACCGTTGATCAGCGCTGTCGACATCGTTCAGGTTTCCGTCCGATCCATACCCTCGACCTGCCGCCGAGCCGTTCACGCCGAAGCTAGCAGTGGATGCCTGCCCGGTCGCATCGCGCCCCGGTGCGGCGGCAGGCGACCGGTCGGCGGATCAGACCGCCCGGATGAGGTCCTGGCGACCCCGCAGGTCCGCCAGGAGAACCTCGCCGCCGTGGAAGGTCTCGAGGTCTTCGTCCGGCCGCTCCGGGATATTCGCCGCGGCGAGCGCGCACCGTTTGAACGCCCGTGCCGCCGAACTCAGCCGGTGATGTACGGACGCCACCCGGCGGGCGAGCTCCTCCGGCAGGTCGTCGCCCCAGACCGCGAATTCGGCCAGCCCTTTGTCCAGGGAGTTGAGGGTTCCTTCGCGAACCCACTCGTTCGAGACGAACACATCCGGTGCGAGCAGCACACTTTCCGGCCAGGTGTCGTGTACCGGGGAGGCCATCGCGGTGTTCAGGTCCAGCACGGTGGCGCCGAGTATCGCCAGGGGCCGGACGTCGTCGTGTTCGGTGAGCACGGCGACCACTTCCCAACCGGCCATCATCCGGTCGAAGATGAACCCGCCCGCGTACTGCACCGCGTCCACGGTGTTCGGCGCGACGATCGCCAGCCGGTGCCGCAGGGGACGGCGGCGGGCGTGCGCGCGGACGATGTCTACCGGATGTAGGCCCGCCCCCACCGCGCATTCGGAGTCCAGTAGGCAATCAGCCGCATCGCGCCCATCCCAGGAACCGATCACCGGGTACTCCGTTCGATAAACCAACTGCTGAAACAGTAAGTTCGAACGCCGAGTTGTGATGCAGATCTCAACGAAATATCTACTGTGCTATACATCACAAACCGAGGTCTTTGGCAATGATAACTTTCATAACCTCGCTGGTGCCGGCGTAGATGCGGGCCACGCGGGCGTCGGTGTACAGCCGGGCGATCGGGTATTCCATCATGTAGCCGTAGCCGCCGAACAGTTGCAGGCAGCGGTCCACCACCCGGGCCTGGGTCTCGGTGGCGAACAGTTTCACCCGGGCCGCGTCCGCCCCCGAGAGCTGCCCGTCCACCAGGTCCAGTACCGCCCGGTCCACCATGGTCTGCCCCGCCTCGACCTCCGCGGACATGGCGGCGAGCTCGAATTTGGTGTTCTGGAACGATGCCACCGGTGTCCCGAAAGCCTTGCGCTCCTTGACATAGTCGATCGTGGCCGAGACAGCGGCCCGGGCCTGAGCCACCGACCCCACCGCCACCGCCATCCGTTCCTGCGGCAGGTTGTGGCCCAGATAGCCGAAGGCGGCGCCCTCCTCCCCCAGGCGGTTGGCCACCGGGACCCGGACATCGTCGAACGACAGCTCCACCGTGTCCTGGACCTTGCAGCCCATTTTCTCCAGTACCCGGCCCCGGGTGAAACCGGGCATTCCACCTTCGACCACGAGCAGGGTCAGCCCGGCCCGGCGGTTATCGGGGTCGGTGCCGGTCCGGGCCACCACGACCACCAGATCGGCGAGCAACCCACCGGTGATGAAGGTTTTCGCGCCGTTCAGCACGTAGTGGTCGCCGTCGCGCACAGCGGTGGTGCGGATCCCCGCCAGATCCGATCCGGTGCCCGGCTCGGTCATGGCCACGGCCGTGAGCAGGCTCCCGTCGGCGAGACCGGGGAACCAGCGGGCCCGCTGATCCCGGTCCGCGTATTCGAGGAAGTACGGCAGGATCACATCCAGCTGCGTCCGGACCGTGCTGAGGGTGACCAGCGCGCGCTGCGCTTCCTCCTGCAGCACCACGTTGTACCGGTAATCCCGCGTCCCCATCCCACCGTATTCCTCGGGGATGGCGGTACCGAGCAACCCGAGTCCGCCGAGTTGCCGGAACACCTCACGCGGCATCTGTCCCTGCTTCTCCCATTCGGGATAGTTGGGGACGATTTCTTTCTCGATGAACTCCCGGGCCAGATCCCGGAACGCTTCGTGGTCGGGGGTGAACAGATCGCGACGCATATTCTTCCTATGAAATGAGTTCGACGACAGTGGCATTGGCGGTACCGCCGCCTTCGCACATGGTTTGCAGGCCGTAGCGAATGCCGTTGTCGCGCATGTGGTGGATCATCCGGGTCATCAGCACGGCACCCGACCCACCCAGCGGGTGCCCGAGCGCGATGGCACCGCCCAGTGGGTTCAGCAGGGCCGGGTCGGCCCCGGTTTCGGCGAGCCAGGCCAGCGGAACCGGCGCGAATGCCTCGTTCACCTCGAAAACCCCGATATCGGACAGCGCCAGACCCGCCTTGCGCAGCACCTTCTCCGTGGCCGGGATTGGCCCGGTGAGCATGAGCACGGGATCGGCACCGGTCACGGCCCCGGCCCGGTAGCGCGCGAGCGGGCGCAATCCCAGCTGGGCGGCGAGTTCGGCCGTGGTGATCAGCAGCGCGGCGGCACCGTCGGAGATCTGGGAGGAATTACCGGCGTGGATGACGCCGTCCTCCTGGAAGGCCGGTTTCAAGCCGGCCAGTTTCTCCGCGCTGGTGCCGCGGCGGATGCCCTCGTCCGCTGTGACGACACCGCCCTCGGTGAATTCACCGGCCGGTGCCGTGACTTCGACGATCTGATCGGCGAAGGCCCCGCTGTCCTGAGCCGCGGCGGCCAGTTCGTGTGATCGCGCCGAGTATTCGTCGAGAACAGTGCGGGTGAAACCCCACTTCTGGGCGATGAGTTCGGCCGAAATTCCCTGGTTGAAGGAGAAATCGTCGTACCTGTCGAGAACCGCCGGACCGTAGGGCTGTCCGGTGGCCCGGGCGGAACCGAGCGGAACCCGGCTCATCACCTCGACCCCACCGGCCACCACCACGTCCTGCTGCCCGGACATCACTGCCTGCGCGGCGAAGTCCAGCGCCTGCTGACTCGACCCGCAGGCCCGGTTCACGGTGGTGCCCGGGATGGACTCCGGCCAGCCCGCGGCCAGCACGGCGTACCGGCCGATATTGCTCGACTGGTCGCCGACCTGGGAGACGCATCCCCAGACGACGTCGTCGATGAGCGCGGGATTCACCCCGGTGCGTTCGGCCAGCGCGCGCAGCACCACCGCGGACAGGTCCGCGGCATGTATCGCGGACAACCCGCCCTTCCGTTTACCGACCGGTGTGCGCACCGCGCCGGCGATCACTACATCCCGCATCCGGGCCTCCGTTTCTCCATATCTCGGCCATTACCCGCCGTAGCATCTCCCGATCGCCCGGCTCCCGGTCGAGACTCAACCATTTCGGCTGTTCCCGGTGGTGTTGTTCGGGTCCGGACGGTTGTCCGCCGGCCGCGCGCCGGCCGGCGGCAGCGACCAGGCACCGGTGAACCGCGGTGCGCGTTTCTCGGCAAAGGCCGCGTAGGCCTCCGGAGCGTCGGCGGTCGCGAAATTGACACCTTGCGCGCGGGCCTCGCCCGCCAGCGCCTCACGCAGCGTCGCGTCGGCACCCTCGTTGAGCAGCGCCTTGGTTTGCGCCGTCGCCACCGGCGGCCCCGCCGCCAGCCGGGCCGCGAGATCATCGGTGAACCCATCGATCTCGTCGCCGGCCACGACCCAGGTGACCAGCCCGAGCGCTTCGGCGCGCGCCGCGTCCACGGTCTCGGCCAGCAGCGCCAGCCGTTTGGCCTGCTGCAATCCGATCAGTTTCGGTAACAGCCAGGAACCACCGAGGTCCAGCGACAGACCCCGCCGGGCGAAGATCTGCGCGAACGTCGCGTCCGGGGTGGCCACCACCAGATCGCAGCCCAGCGCCAGGTTCCAGCCCGCACCGACCGCCACCCCGGTCACCTTGGCCACAGTGGGTGTCGGCAGTTCGTGTAGTTGCAGCGCCAGATCCGTGAAGATCCGCAACTTGTCCATCGGATGCCGGGCATCGGGTACCGATATATCGGCGCCGGAACAGAACGCGCCACCGGCGCCGGTGAGGATCAGCGCCCGCACCGACCGGTCCATACCGGTATCGCGCAGGACATCCGCCAGATCGCGCCACATCGTCCAGGTCATCGCGTTCTTGCGGTGTGGGCGGTTGAGCGTGACGGTCCGGACGCCGTCGTGGTCGGCGACCAGCAGTTCCGCCGGCGTCCCATCGGCCGCGGCGTTCACGACCGGCTCCGATCGGCCGATCCGGCCCCGTATGCGGGACCGATCACCGCCGCCGCCCGCAGATCGGCGATCTCCGCCGCGGTCCGGCCCAGTTCACGCAGGACCGCGTCGGTATGTTCGCCGAGGCCCGGAACCGCTCCCATCGGAGGTTCGAAACCGGTGACCACGGCCGGTGGCAACAGCGCCGGTATCGGGCCACCGGGACTGTCGATCTCGCGCCAGCGATCCCGGGCCGACAACTGCGGATGGCCGATGACATCGGTGGTGGTGTTGTAGCGCGAGTTCCCGATACCGGCGTCGTCGGCGGCCTTCTGGACTTCGGCCAGCGTATGCCCGGCACACCAGGAACCGATCGCCTCGTCCAGGTCACCGCGGTGGCGTACCCGATCGGAGTTCGTCCGGAACCGGGCCTCCTCGGCCAGCTCGGGCCGGCCGAGGATATCCCGGGCCAGCCGCTGCCATTCGCGGTCGTTGGTGGTGCCCAGCACCACGGTCTGACCGTCACCGGTGGCGTAGGCCCCGTACGGGGCGACCGCGGGCGAGCTCATCCCGAGCGGCTGCTGTTCGACACCCGAATGGCGGGTGTAGTTCAGGTGGTAGCCCATCATCTCGGCCATGGTGTCGAACAGGCTCAGACTGATCGCACCACCGGCCGGTCCGGTTTCCCGGTAGCGGCCGCACAGGGTCGCCAGGATCGACAGTGCCGCATACAGTCCCGTGGTCACATCCGCCACCGCGGGGCCCGGCTTGGCCGGTTCACCTTCCCGGCCGGTCACCGCGCACACCCCGGATTCGGCCTGAACCAGCAGGTCGTATGCACGTTTGTGCGAGAGCGGCCCGCCGGCACCGAATCCGTCGATTTCCAGTGCGATCAGCCGCGGATAGCGTTCGGCGAGTTCGGCGGGAGTCAAGCCGAGGCGCGCGGTGGCGCCCGGTGCCAGATTCGATACCAGGGCGTCGGCACGGGCGAGCAGCTCGTGCAGAATCTGGATACCGCGTTCGGACTTCAGATCCAGTGTCACCGATTCCTTGCCGCGGTTCACCCAGACGAAATGGGCGGCCTGCCCGGCCACCACATCGTCGTAGTGCCGGGCGAAATCACCGCCCACCGGGTTCTCCACCTTGATCACCCGGGCTCCGAAATCGGCGAGGGTGCGGGTGCACATGGGCGCGGAAACCGCCTGTTCCAGCGCCACCACCAGCACCCCCGCCAGCGGACCGGCCGCCGTCATCAGATGACCATGCCGCCGTCGACCGGCAGCACCTGTCCCGTCACGAAGGACGCGGCGTCCGAGGCGAGGAAGCAGAAGGCCCCCGCCACCTCGTCGGGTTCGGCCCAGCGGCGCAGCGGGATCCGGTTGAGCATCTGCTCGGCGAACTTCTCGTCGGTGCGGATGGTTTCGGTCATCGGGGTCGCGGCCAGCGGGGCCAGCGCGTTCACCAGAATATTCTTGCGGGCGAGTTCACGGGCCAGCGATTTGGTGATACCGATGATCCCGGCCTTGGCGGCGGAATAGTTGATCTGACCCAATGTCCCGGTGAGCCCGGCGGACGAGGTGACATTGATGATGCGGCCGGTGCCGTCGGTCGCCAGATACGGCAACGCGGCCTGACTGCAATTGAATGTTCCCAGCACATGCACGTCGAAAATCTTGCGCATGGATTCCGGGGTGGTCTTCGGGAACATCGCGGGAGCCGTGATCCCGGCATTGTTCACCACGATATGTATTGTCCCGCCACCCAATTCGGCCGCCTGCTCCGCCGCCGCCACCGCGGAATCCGGGTCCGCGACATTCAGCGCGCAGGCGCGGGCCGTGCCCCCGTCCGCGGTGATCTTCTCGGCGACGGCCGCCGCCGCGTCCCCGTCGAGGTCGGTGACCAGCACCGCCGCGCCCTGCGCGGCCAGTGCCCGGGCCACGGCCGAGCCGATACCGCCCGCCGCACCGGTGACCAGCGCCGTGCGGCCGGTCAGATCGAATAGTCCGTTATTCGCTGCCATCAGTAACTCCTCGGCATTCCCAACACATGCGACCCCAGATAATTGAGGATCATTTCCTGACTGATCGGCGCGATCCGCATCACCCGTGACTCCCGGAAATACCGGGAGATGTGATACTCCTCCGAATACCCCATACCGCCGTGCGTCTGCATTGCCCGGTCGGCGGCCTCGAAACCGGCTTCCGCGCACAGATATTTGGCGGTATTGGCCTCCCGGCCGCAGGGCTTGCCCTGGTCGTACAACCAGGTCGCTTTACGCAGCACCAATTCGGCCGCGTCCAACCGGGCCAGCGAATCGGCGAGCGGGAACTGGATTCCCTGATTCTTACCGATCGGCCGCCCGAAAACCTCACGCTCGTTCGCGTAGCGCACCGCGCGATCCAGTGCGACCCGGCCGATCCCGAGTGCTTCGGCCGCGATCAACATCCGTTCGGGGTTCAGGCCGTCGAGCAGGTACTCGAATCCGCGCCCCTCCTCCCCGACCCGGTCTTCCACCGGGATCCGCAGATCGTCGATGAACAGCTCGTTCGACGACACCGCGTTACGGCCCATCTTCGGGATGGGCCGGATATCGACATGGTCGCGATCGAGGTCGGTCAGGAACAGCGTCATACCGCTGGTCTTCTTCTCGACCTCGTCGTACTTCTGGGTACGCGTGAGCAGCAGGATCTTCTCCGACTCCAGCGCTTTGGATATCCACACCTTGCGGCCGTTGACCACATAGTGGTCGCCGTCGCGGCGGGCGAAGGTGGTGATCCGGCTGGTGTCCAGGCCTGCGCCCGGTTCGGTGACACCGAAACATACGTGCAGATCCCCGCGGGCGACCCGCGGCAGGGTGCGCTGCTTCAGTTCCTCCGAACCGTGCACGATCACCGGCTGCATACCGAAGAGGGACAGGTGGATCGCGGTGGCGGCGTTCATCCCGCCGCCGGAGCGCGATACCTGTTCGGCCAGGATCGAGGCCTCGGTGATACCGAGCCCGTGCCCGCCGTATTCCTCGGGAATACAGATGCCCAGCCAGCCGCCGTCGGCGATGGCGCGATAGAACTCGGTGGGGAATTCGTGATCCCGGTCTTTCTCCATCCAGTACTGGTCGTCGAACTTACGGGCCAGTTCGGCCACCGAATCCCGGATCAGCCGCTGATCCTCGCTCAGCTCGAAACTCATACCGTCGGGCACATCAACTCCTCTCGTCATCGCCGCCGCACGCGGCTGGGCGGTGGACCACTCTGGTGTCGAGCGGTCCACCGCTGTGTCATATCGAGCGGTTCACCGCTGCCACCTTCGAGCGGTTCACCGCTGCCACCTTCGAGCGGTTCACCGCTGCGGAACACCGACCTCGCCGAACTCCTTCTCGGCGGCACCGGGCAGGTTCCCGGCGAGCTGGGCCAGGTCATAGGACTGCCGCGCCATCCAGTACCGCAGCACGCCGGTCAGCGAGTACCGCAGGAACAGCGCCGCGCCCACGATGCTCAGCGCCACACCGGCCAGCGCGATGATGATCGAATCGCGCTGTACCAGTGCGTCGGAGGTGTTGTTGGACATCAGATAGCCCAAAACGATGACCACCGGGCCCAGGACCAGCAACGCGACACCGACCCGCAGCCACAGGCCGCCGCGTCCGGCGGCGGGGTCGGGGATCTTCAGTTCCGCGAGCTCCTGGACGAAACGGTCCGCGCGAGTGGATTCGGTCATGAGGAACTTCCTAGATAGAGAGTGGCCAATTGGTTGCGGAGCCCGAGATCGGGTGGGCCCTGGTGTTCGACGCGGCCGCGCACCAGCACCGCGGCGGTATCGGCGATATCGAGTACCGCGGCGGCGAATTGTTCGACGATCAGCACCGCGACACCCTGGCGGGCGATTTCGGCGACCTGTTCGTAGAGCCGCTCCACCACGCGCGGGGCCAGCCCCATGGACAACTCGTCCAGCAGCAATACGGCCGGGTCGGTGGCCAGGCCGCGGGCCAGCGCCAGCATCTGCTGCTCGCCGCCGGACAGGGTGCCCGCGGTCTGTCCGGCGCGCTGGGCCAGAATCGGGAACCGCGCGAAGGCGATATCCTCGATCTGCGCCACTGGACGCCCGGTGAACGACATCATCAGCAGGTTGTCGCGCACCGTGAGATTGGGGAAGATTCCCCGGCCCTCCGGGATCAGGCAGACACCGGCGCGGGCGAGATCACGCGGGTCGACCCCGTTGACGATGCGTCCGCCGAGCCGTAGATCCCCGTCCGCCACCGGATGTACCCCGGCCGCCACCTTCAACGTGGTGGTTTTCCCGGCACCGTTGGGACCGAGCAGCGCGACCACCTCACCGGCCCGCACACTCAGATCGACGCCGTGCAGCACGGTGATCGCGTCATAGGCGGCGCGAATACCGCTCAGTTCCAGTAATGCGGTCATGAGTCCCCCAAATAGGCCGCCAGGACCTGTTCGTCGCGGCGGATCACCTCGGGTGGCCCGCTGGCGATCACACTGCCCAGGTCGAGGACATAGACCTGATCGCAGACGCTCATCACCAGACCCATATCGTGTTCGACCAGCACCACCGCGGTACCGTCCGCGGCGACCGAACGCAACAGTTCGGCGAAGCGATCCGTTTCCGCGCTGTCCTGGCCGGCGGCGGGTTCGTCGAGCAGCAGCAGGGTGGGCCGAACCGCCAGGGCGCGCCCCACTTCGACCAGCCGGGCCAGCCCGGTGGGCAACGCGTCGGCCAGATCCCCGGCTCGTTCCCCGAGGCCCAGCCGGTCGATGATCTCGTCGGCGACCTTGCCGGCGTGCCGGCGGCGCGGCCCGAGTTCGGCCGCCACCAGCAGGTTGTCCCGGACCGATAGGCGTCCGAAGAGCTCGAGCCGCTGGAAGGTCCGTGCCATTCCGCGCCGGGCCCGCCGCGACGGATCGAGCCGGGTGATATCGCGGCCGGCCAGCCGGACCCGTCCGCCGACCGGCCGCCGCAACCCGCAGATCACGTCGAACAGGGTGCTCTTCCCGGCCCCGTTGGGCCCGATGAGTCCGGTCACCTCGCCCGCTTCGGCCCGTAACCCGGCGCCGTCGAGTGCGCGGCGGCCGCCGAAGGTGACCGTGATATCGCTAACGTCCAGCAGCGATGGCATGATCGAGCACCTCCTTGTCCGCCGGCCGCCAGGGCCGTTTGACGCCCCACCATTCGACTGGCACATCGGGTTCGCCCGCCGCCGCGCGTTGTTCGCGGTTGTTCGCCCATATCCGCACTGCGTACACGGCGATCGCCGAGCCCCAGAACAGCATCCAGCCGTCGATGATGTCGGCCAGCCGCAGCAGCCACAGCACCACCGGGAGACCGGCCATCAGTGCCAGAGCCAGCCGGTTGCGGATCGCCGGCTCGAACCCTTCCCGGATCCGGGCGACCGCACCGTGGCTCACCACACCGCCGCCGAAGGCGATACCGGCCAGCGCCGGGATGACCTGGATCAGATTCTCGGTGGACGGGAACAGCACCGGTATCGCCAGCATCGGCCCGTAGAGCGCGACACCCACGAACAGTCCGTTGCCCAGGGCACCGAGTCCGGCGAACACCGCCACCAGGAAGATCGGCAGACCGGCCACGAAATTGAACTGTTCGGGGCTGACCGATCCCATCTGCATTCCGTACAGCGCGCCGCCGAGCCCGGCCAGACCGGCACTCAGCGCGAACACCGCCACCTTGGCACGCAACAGGTTCCCACCGAGCGTGGCGTAGGCGGCTTCGCTGTCGCGCAGCGCGATGAGCCGGCGGCCGAATCGCCCGCGCCGCAGCGCCGCGACACCGAGGGTGGCGAGGGCCAGGCAGACCGCCGCGAAGATGGTGATGCCCTGGACGTCATCCAGCTTCAGTCCGAACAGATTCGGCCCGTACAACTCGACCGATCCCTGATCGAAGAACGAAATCTCCACCCCCGCTATCTCGAAGGAGGGCAGGGTGAAGATCCACCGGTCGAGCACCACCGCGAAAGCAGCGGTTCCCAAGGCCAGGTACACACCCGAGAGACGCAACGCGGGTAGCGCGATCAGAGCTCCGGCGAGCGCCGCGATCAGCACGGCTGCGAGCAGACCCCACAGTTCGCCGTCAGGTGCCAGTTGCCCATAGGCGATGGCACCGATACCCGCCATGCTCAGCTGGCACAGCGAGATCTGTCCGGCGTACCCGGACAGCGGTACGAACGACAGCGCGATGACGCCGAAGGCGAACATCGGCCCGTAGGCGATCAGATCGCTCTCGCCGAGTGTCGTGGCGACCATCAATCCGAGGATCACGATCACCCCGGCGAAGAACACCGCGCCACCGCGTGACGGGGTCGGCACCGGACTGAGTTTGCGGTCGCGGCCGCGCAACCTGCCGTGCGGGAACAGCAGCAGCGCCGCGAACAACAGCAGGGCCGGTGCCGCGAGCCGCAGACCCGGCAGGTATTCGTTCTGCGGCAGATACCCGGTGAGGTAGCTCTCCGTCAGACCCACCACGACCGCGCCGAGGAAGGTCATCGGCAGGCTGCGCAGCCTGCCGAAGATCGCCGCGGTGTAGGCGCTGACGATCAACAGGGAGAGCGTGGCCGCGTCCAGCGATACGGTGGGCGCGATGAGAATGCCACCCACCGCGGCCAATTCGATACCGAGGATCCAGGCGACCCGGTTGGCACGGATCGGATCCGCCCCGGTGAGCCCGGCCAGCGCCCGGTCGTCGACGGTGGCCCGCATCTCCGCACCCGTACGGGTGTTGAACAGCAGCACCCGCAGACCCACCGCGACCGCGATCGCCACCAGCATGGTCAAGGCCTGATGCCAGGTGATGGTGGCGCTGCCCAACCGGATCGGATCGATATCGGCGAAGAAGCTGGGCAGCGTCCGGGCTTCCATCGGATCCCAGATCCAGCGCGCGGTGGCGATGAGGCCGCTCAGCAGAGCGACCGTCATCACCAGTTTTTCCGCGTCACCCAGCCCTTGCACGGCCCGCAGCGCCCGTTCGACGAGCAGGCCGGACAGGGGCGCCAGCACCAGCAGCACGATCGCCAGCGCGATCGGCATCGGTACCCCCCAGCCGGCGGTGAGCTGCCAGTAGGAGAAGGCAGCCATCATGCCCGCGGCGCCGTGCGCGAAGTTGAATATTCCGGTGGTCGTATGGGTGAGCACCAGTCCGCTGCCGATCACGGCGTAGACGGCGGCGGTGCTCAGCCCGACGATCCCGAAGGCGAGGAATTGGTCCATGATCGGTTACTTGACGTCCGCCATGGTCTTGCCGACATCGGCCAGTGTCATCGGCTCGCCGTAGTTACCGGTGTACCGGTAGGGCGGGGTGCCGCAGCGGAACAGTCCGTCGTCGGCGCCGAATTCGGGCGCCTTCCAGCCCTCGGGCGTTGCCTGCATAACGTTGAAGCACTTCGGTGCCGGATCCGCGGCGGACAGGTCGTTCGGGCTGTGCAGCCCACCGCCGCTCCACTCCGTCTCCTTCTTCGCATTGTCCACCACACAGGTCCGGGTGAGTTCGGATCCGCAGGCCTTCGCGGCCTTCGCGAACAGCAGCCAGGCCGAGAACGCGCGGATAGCGGGCAGGCTGATCACCGCGTCCGGCGCGTACTTCTCGTACAGCTTCTGCAACTGCTGCATCGCCGGCGACTGATCGGCCAGCTGCGGCGGAACCACGCCACCGAGATCCACCACATTGTTCTGGAAGCTCGCCGAGCGGCCCAGCAGCTCGACGTAGTCGGGCCGGAACGCGTTGTTGGTGGGGTCGATCCAATCCAGCTTGTAATCCATCGAGGTCAGTTTCTCCTCGAGTTTGGCCAGCGGACCGTCCTCGCCGATGAATATGAGGCCACGCACGCCGCTGTTCTTGATGGCCTGGGCGTAGGGCGTCCAGTCGGTCACCCCGCCCACCGGATACAGCTGGTTGTAGACGACCTTCGCGCCCATCGCGTTCAGCGATTCGACGGCCTTGTCGCCGAGGACCTTGGTCACCGGGGAGTCGCCGTTGATGATCCCGATCGCACCGGCCGACTGCGGATAGGCCTCTTTGGTGAGCCACTGCCGGGAGGCGTTGTACGGGTCGTAGTGGGCGAAGGTACTCGGCGAGGCGATCACCTGCAGGTCGGTGCCCAGGTTGGGCTGCTGGGAGATCTGCGCGGGAAAGTCCGGCAGGGTGCATTCCAGCCGTTCCTTCACGCCGAGGCCGTCCAGTCCGGCGCCCCCGCCGACCAGCGCGAAATCGGTGCGGCAGGCTTCCACCATCTTCTGGCGGACGGCCATCACCTTCGAGTCGTGGGTTTCGGTGGTGATGGTGCGGCCGTTGATACCGCCGGCCGCGTTGCACCAGGAGGTGAAGACTTTCGCGGCGTCGACGAATTCGGGGTTCTTGGAGTAGCCGACATCGGTGAAGACGCCCGCGGTGATCTCGCTGTCGGTAACCCCCTGGGTGGGCGAGCCCGAGGCGTCACCGTCGCCGCAGACCCCGGTCAGGTCGCCGAAGTCGGCGACCACGGTGTCGCCGGAGGAGGAGTTCTCGGTTGCGCTGCCACTACGGCCTGAGCACCCGGCGGTGGCGAGTAACGCCACCGCTATCAGGACGGCGGCTGTTCTCTTCGGTCTCACGACGGTCCTTTCTGAGCTGACCCCCATCGGTCAGCCGATCGTGATCGGGCGAGAGGCCCGCCCGTGTACCGAGTTCGAGTCGAATACTCCGGCCGATTGACCGCTTACCCAGCTCTCGGTGAATGAAAACTAGCTTCTCACTTATCGAGAATCAATATCCTGTTTTTCGGGTACACATTGCGGCAGATGACTGTGTCCACTGCGGCAGCGGTCAGCGCGACCAGTGTCACGGGCGACCTCGCCACCTGTTGATACGTCTTCGCGTTGACTATCCGGCCGCCTCGTGGAAATCTGTTATCCGAAAGCGAGAATACCATTCTCATCGAGAGGAGGCGCGATGCGAGTACCACCGCTGCCCGCGGACCGATGGGACGAGAACGTCGACGATGCGCTGCGGGTCATGCTGCCGCGCCGGCTGCGCAACCCGGAATCGGCGAGCAACGCCCTGTCGACACTCGTCCGGCACCCCGCGCTGACCAAGGCGTTCCTCACCCTGAACGTCCATCTGCTGTTCCAGTCGTCACTGCCGGCCCGGCAGCGCGAACTGGCCATCCTGCGGGTCGCGCACCTCCGCGACTGCGTCTACGAGTGGAACCACCACCGCGAGGCAGCGCTCGCGGAGGGGATCACCGAGGACGAGATCGCCGCCGTCACGCGGGGCGAGGCCGCCGAACCGGTCGAGCAGCTGATCCTGCGCGCCGTCGACGAGCTCGACGAGAAGTCGAACCTGTCCGACGCCACCTGGGACGGACTCTGCGCACACCTCGATGAGCACCAGCGGATGGATCTGATCTTCACCATCGGCACCTACAACACGCTTGCCGCAGCCTTCAACACCTTCGGCATCCGATCCGAGTACGAGAGGTAATCCCTTGGCACACTTCAACAAACCGGCAGCGGGTAGCTGGACGGAGCACTACCCGGATCTGGGGACCGAGCCGGTCGACTACTCCGATTCCATCGACCCACAGTTCTACGAGGACGAGCGCGAGGCCATCTTCAAGCGCACGTGGCTCAACGTCGGACGGGTGGAGCGGCTGCCGCGCAAGGGCAGCTACTTCACCAAGGAACTCCCCGCCGCGGGCACCTCGCTGATCATCGTGCGCGGTAACGACAACGAGATCCACGCCTACCACAATGTCTGCCGGCACCGCGGTAACAAGCTGGTCTGGGACGATTTCCCCAATGAGGAGACCTCGGGCTTCTGCAAGCAGTTCACCTGCAAATACCACGCCTGGCGCTACAGCCTCGAAGGCGAACTGACCTTCGTCCAGCAGGAGAAGGAATTCTTCGGTCTGGACAAGGCCGACTACGGGCTCAAGGATGTGCGCTGCGAGGTGTGGGAGGGGTTCATCTTCATCAACCTCGACCACGACGCCGAACCGCTGACCACCTTCCTCGGCCCGATGATCAAGGGCCTCGAGGGCTATCCGTTCCACGAGATGACCGAGGTCTTCAGCTACAAGGCCGAGGTCGGCAGTAACTGGAAGCTGTTCATCGACGCCTTCGCCGAGTTCTACCACGCGCCGATCCTGCATATGAAGCAGGCGGTCAAGGACGAAGCGGACAAGCTCGCCGGCTACGGCTACGAGGCGCTGCACTACGACCTGCAGCCGCCGCATTCGATGATCTCGTCGTGGGGCGGGATGGCGCCGCCCAAGGACCTGAACATGGTCAAGCCGATCGAGCGCATCCTGCGCAGTGGTCTGTTCGGCCCGTGGGACAAGCCCGATATCGAAGGCCTCGACCCGCTGCCCGTAGGTATCAACCCCGCCGGCCACCGGGCCTGGGGTGTGGACGAATTCGAGATCTGGCCGAACTTCTCGCTGCTGTTCTGGGCGCCGGGCTGGTACCTCACCTACCACTACTGGCCGACCGCGGTGAACAAGCACACCTTCGAGGCGAACCTGTACTTCGTGCCCGCGAAGAACGCCCGGGAACGGCTGGCCCAGGAACTGGCCGGAGTGACCTTCAAGGAGTACGCGCTGCAGGACGCGAACACCCTCGAGGCCACCCAGACCATGATCGCGACCCGCACGGTCACCGATTTCCCGCTCAACGATCAGGAGATCCTGCTCCGCCATCTACACAAGACGGCCCAGGACAAAGTGAAGGAGTACCGCAATGGCAACTGAGTCGAAGCTGCCCGCCGAATTCGCCGATCTGGCGAAGTTCGAGGATTGGATTCTGCCCACCGAGCCCGAACGGTATGCCAAGCGGCTCGCCTCCACCATGCCCGAGATGCAGGAGTTCTACGACGCGGGAATGGCACGGCTCGAGGATGCCATCGCCTACTGCGACCGCTTCGATCTCGACGATCTGCCCGACGACGCCCGCAATCTGTTCCACCTGATGCAGTCGCTGATCATGGCCTCGTTCCCGGTGGAGGTCTGGAAACAGCCGCGGGTGCCCGACAGCGGGGCGGCGTACCTGGACATCGTGCGCGAACCGGTGGTGTAGCCCATGCTGACACTGCGGGCAGCCGGACTGCTCGACGTGGACTCCGGCGAGATCATTCGACCCGGAATCCTGCGCGTCGACGGTGACCGGATCGTCGGTGTCGGCGGGGAGCCGGAGGGCGAGATCATCGAATTGGGTGATCTCGTCCTGCTGCCGGGGCTGATGGATATGGAAGTCAATCTGCTGATGGGCGGCCGGGGCGAAACCGGGCTGAGTTCCTCGGTACAGGACGATCCGCCGACGCGGATGCTGCGCGCGGTCGGGAATGCCCGGCGCACGCTGCGCGCCGGTTTCACCACCGTGCGCAATCTCGGCCTGTTCGTCAAGACCGGCGGATATCTGCTCGATGTCGCGCTCGGTAAGGCGATCGACGCCGGCTGGATCGACGGTCCGCGGATCGTCCCGGCCGGCCATGCCATCACCCCCACCGGCGGGCATCTGGACCCCACCATGTTCTCGGCCTTCGCCCCCGATGTACTGAAGCTGACCCTCGAAGAAGGCATCGCCAACGGGGTCGACGAGGTACGTAAGGCCGTCCGATACCAGATCAAACACGGCGCCCAGCTGATCAAGGTCTGCGTCTCCGGTGGCGTCATGTCACTGACGGGAGCGCCCGGCGCGCAGCACTATTCGAACGAGGAGTTGCGCGCGATCGTCGACGAGGCGCACCGGCGTGGACTACGGGTGGCCGCGCACACACACGGGGCGGAAGCGGTCAAAGAGGCTGTCCGAGCCGGGATCGACTGTATCGAGCACGGCTTCCTGGTCGACGACGAAGCCATCGATCTCATGGTCCGCGAGGGCACCTATCTGGTCCCGACCACGCGGCTGGCCGATGCCATGGATGTCTCCAAAGCGGCACCGGAGCTCCAGGCCAAGGCGGCCGAGATGTTCCCGCGCGCCCGGACGTCGGTGAAAGCCGCCTACGACGCGGGAGTCAAGATCTCGGTCGGCACCGACGCACCGGCGATCCCGCACGGCCGCAACGCCGACGAGTTGGTGGCGCTGGTCGAACGGGGGCTCGACCCGCTCGCGGTACTGCGCGCGGCGACGGTCACCGCGGCCGAACTGATCCAGGTCGACGACCGCGGCCGGCTCGCCGAGGGCCTGCTCGCGGATGTGATCGGGGTGCCCGGCGATCCCCTGGCCGATATCACCGTCACCCAGCAGGTGCGGTTCGTCATGAAAGGCGGAAAGGTCTATGGCGGCAAACGATGACCTGATCGAAATCCAGCAGCTGCTCGCCCGCTACGCGGTGACCATCACCAAGGGCGATATCGAGGGCCTGATCGGGGTTTTCACGCCCGACGGCACCTACAGCGCATTCGGCGACACCTACACCCTCGATGTGTTCCCCGAACTCGTCGACGCGGCGCCGAAGGGCCTGTTCCTCACCGGCCTGCCGCTGGTCGAATTGGACGGTGACACCGGCACCGGCACCCAACCGCTGTGCTTCGTGGAGCATTCGAGCCACGATATGCGGATCGGCTACTACACCGATACGTACCAGCGCACCGAGAAGGGCTGGCGGTTACGTACTCGCGCGATGACCTTCATCCGGCGCAGCGGAGTCCACGATTCCGGTATTCCGCACGCATTCGAGCGGCCGTCGGCATGAGTGAGTCAGGCCCGGAGGCGGCAGCGAAGCGTCACCACGCAGGGCCCTCACTCATGCCGCATCGACACAGCATGAGTGAGTCAGGCCCGGAGGCGGCAGCGGAGGTCGAGGAATTCCGGTCGCGGTTGCGTGACTGGCTCGACGAGCACGACCTCACCCCCGGACCCGAACCCGGTTTCGATGCCCAGGTCGCGCATCTGGGCAAGGTCCGGGGGGCGCTCTACGAGGCGGGATGGATGCGCTACGGCTGGCCCGAGGCCGTCGGCGGCCTCGGGGGGCCCGCGTCGCTGCGGGCGATACTCGGTGAGGAGGTCGCCACCCGCGGCCTGGCCGAGCCGGGTATCTACTCCATGGTCGAGGTGCTCGCCCCCACCATGATCTCCTACGCCCGCCCGGAGCTGGCCGCCGAAATGGTGCCCCGGCTGCTGGACGGTAGCGAACAGTGGTGTCAGGGTTTCTCCGAGCCGGGTTCCGGTTCGGACCTGGCCTCCCTGCGGACCCGCGCCGAACAGCGCGGCTCCGAATGGGTGATCAACGGGCAGAAGGTGTGGACCAGCCTGGCGCAGTTCGCCTCTCGTTGTGTACTGCTGACCCGCACCGGCCCGGGCCACGATGGAATCACCGCGTTCTTCGTCGATATGGACACCCCGGGGATCACCGTCCGCCCGCTGCGCACCATGCACGGTGTCGACGAATTCGCCGAGGTCTATTTCGACGACGTCGTGGTCGACGAGGCCCGGATGCTCGGCCGGCCCGGCGACGGCTGGCGGGTCGCGATGGATCTGCTGCCCTACGAACGGTCCACCTGTTTCTGGCATCGGATCGCGCATCTGTTCACCCGGCTCGATCGTGTGCTCGACCAGACCGCGGTCGGCGACGACGCCGATCTCGGTGCCGCCTACCTGGCGTTGCACACCGTGCGCTGCCGCTCCCGGGTGACCCAGCGGCGCCTGGCCGACGGCGCCGCGCTGGGTCCGGACACCTCCATCGACAAGGTCTTGCTGGCCACTGCCGAACAGCAGCTGTTCGATACCGCCCGGGATCTGCTGCCCGGGGAGATCGAACTGGACGATACCGAGTGGCGTTCGGAATTCCTGTATTCCCGGGCAGCGACCATCTACGGCGGCACCGCCGAGATCCAGCGCAATATCATCGCCCGCCGCCTGCTCGACCTGGGAAAGGAGTGAGCGGTGGACGCCGCCGAACAAACCCTGCTCACCGATACGTTGCGCAAGACGATGGCCACCGCCACCGGCACCGCGCTGTATCCGGCCTTACGCGACCTCGGCTGGTACGACCTGCTCACCGGTGACGATACCGCCGAAATCGCGGTCCCCCTGGTATTCCGGCTGCTCGGCGAGACCGGGAGCCATGCGCCGCTGATCAACGATGTGGTGGCGCGCGCGGCGGATCGGCCCTTCGGCCAGGCGATACCCCTGCCCTTCACCGGAGGTACCTGGGTGCGCTGGGATCCGGAAGCGGATCCCGCGCCGGAAATGCTCGACCCCGAACTTCCGCTGTATCGTCTCGGCGATATCACCGAACTCCCCACGGCCGCGGCGACAGTCCCGCTGGAGAGCGCTCGACGCGCCCTGGGCTGGTGGCTGACCGGTTCCGCGCGCGCGATGCTCGGGCTCGCCCGTACACACGCACTCGAACGGGAGCAGTTCGGCCGGCCCGTGGCGGGATTCCAGGCGATCCGGCATCGGCTCGCCGAAACGTTGGTCGCCATCGAAGGCGCCGAGGCGACCCTGGCCCTCGTACCGGACGACGCGCACCACCCGGCCCACGCGGATATCGCCGCGCACCGACCGGACCGATACGATTCGCTCGGCGCGTCACTGGCCAAGGCCGCCGCGGGTCGTGCGGCGTTACTCACCGCCCGCAACTGCCAGCAGGTGCTGGGCGGAATAGGTTTCACCGCCGAGCACGAGTTCCATCGTCATTATCGGCGTGTTCTGGTTCTGGACGGGCTGCTCGGCAGCGCCCGCGACCTCACCCGGGAGGCGGGCGCGACTCTGCGCGAGCTCGGTTACGCCCCCCGGCTGGCACATCTGTAACCCGCCTACCGGCCGTTGCCCCTGGTCGGCGCGCCAGGGGTGCGGGCCGAAGAATTGTTGCCGTTCTGGTGAACTCGGGTCAGGCGCAGGCCCGCGAGGTGCCCCCGGAGATCGCGACCAGGCCGCACATGGTGGTCGCGGCGATCTTCCAGCCGTCCGATTCTTTGATCGCGTGTCCGACCTGATCGGTCACTACCGCGTTACCGGAGATATTCAGGGTGAAGCGCAGCTCGGCATTCAATCGGTCGAGCAGTGCGACGTCCGCGATTTCGATCGTGGTCAGCGCGGTACGAATATGGTTCGCCATACCGGAGATCTCGGCCTCGAAATCGCTCCCGCGTTCGACCAGGGCCATCCGATCCACCGTCGGTGTCGCGGGTGCGAAAAAGGCCTGGTACACACCGGTGATCGACGCCGCGGCGACGATCGGCGAATCCGGGGTCGCACCACCGGCATCCTGATTCGCTACCGCGCCGGGAGCGTCGATCGCCACGTCGCCGGCGGGCGCTTGGGTCGTCGGAAGTACATAACAGTTATCGGGCCCGAGGAAATCCCCGCAGCCGGTGATCGCGCTGAGCGAGAGCGCGACTCCGCAGGCAGCGGCGGTCCGCGCTACCCGGTGTCTTCGTGACATCGGTTCGTCTTTCTGGAGAGTGATGATGTGCCACCACGGAAACTGTGTTCCATTGGGGCCGCGGGGAGTTTAGCCCGACATCCTCATGGGTACGGACGGATTCACATGTTTTGCCGGATGGACGTCCGGTAAATATTGTCTACCCTGGTCAGCTCATGCGTGATCCACTCCGCACCAGCGATATCGGCCCTGCCGGACAGGACGTTCGGCGTGCGGGCGACCAGAGGTCCGGGTGACGTATCGATACTGCGCAAACCGATACGACGCACCCGGCCTCCGGCCGCCCGCGCCGACATACACAACGGCGACAGCGGTCCCGAGCCGAAACAGATTCCGGGACAGCGTTTCGATACCCGCGCCGGGATCAGCTACAGGCGGGGATGACCTGACCGGTGCCCTGAACCGCGAGCAACGAACAGAAGGTCATAGCGGCGACCTTCCACGTGTCACCCTCTTTGATCGCCTGCCCGGACTGATCCGGGAGCACCGGATTACCGCCCAGCAGCAGGGTATAGGTCACATCGGCGGTCTTGTCGTCCACAACCTGCACGGCGAAAACGGTCACACTCGTGCCCATGGCGCGCGGGTCGGACGCCATCCCCTCGAGGAAGGGCTTGAACTCCGTCCCCTTCTCGACCAGGCCGGCCCGGGTCGCGGGGTCGGCCTTACCGTCGAAGAACGTGACGAAGGCGTCGTTGATCGCCTTCTGGGTCTCCGGGGACGCCGCGGCGGGCGCGGCGGAACTGGTGGCGGCGGGGGCCGAAGTTGCCGCGGCCGCGCTGTCGTCGGAATCGCCACAGCCGACTACGGCCGCGGCGGTGAGGGCTATCAAGCCGAATATGGTCGTGGCACGCCGCAATCTGATGGATCTCATGGCGGAAACCTTTCCGATGGACATTCCGAATTGTCGTCCATCCGTGGAAATTCGAAAAACAGTGTTCGGGGCGGTCGCAATTCGGTTACGCTGCCCGTGTCGGAAGAATCCCTGACTGCCGGTTTCCGTCTCGGCGGCACTTCTTCGATAACGGGGGATCGTTACCGCGGCGAACGGGAACGATCCCCCGATTCATATCTATTTCATGTTCGTCTTCATCTGATCGAGATCGACCAGGATCGGATAGCCGCTCACACTCAGTGCGTTTCCGTGCCCGGTGGAATGGATATCGAAAACGGATTGGATCGCGGCGTAGAAACCCTGAACATCGAGTGTCTGGTTCACCGCCCGCTTGGCCTGGCGCAACCCGAACGGCGGCATCTTCGCGATCTGCCCCGCCAGCTCCGAGGTCTTGGCCGGCAGCTCGTCGAGCGGAACCACCATATTGACCATACCGGCCTGCTCGGCTTCCTGCGCCGTGACCGGCCGCCCCGTGAACAGGATCTCCTTGGCCTTTCGGTGACCGAGTTCCCAAGTGTGCCCGTGGTATTCGACGCCGCCTATACCCATCATCGCCACCGGATCGGAGAACAGCGCGTTATCCGCGGCCACGATCAGATCACAGGGCCAGCACAGCATCAGTCCGCCGGCGATACAGCGGCCCTGCACGGCCGCGATCGTGGGCTTCGGGATATTTCGCCACCGCAGCGTGTACTCCAGATACCGGCGGCTCTCGGTCTGATAAATCCAGTCGAGAGTGATCTTCTCCGGTTTGGGCCAGCTGTCGTCCTTGAGATCGTGGCCGGCGGAGAAATGCTTTCCCGCCGCGTTCAGAACGATCACCACAGCATCGTCGTCGTTGGCCGCCCGGGTCCATGCGGCGTCCAATTCGTCCAATAATGCCGAATTCTGCGCATTGGCCGCTTCGGGGCGGTTCAGAGTTATCGTCGCGATCTTGTCGGCAACCGCGTAGTCGATATAGGACAAAACAATGCTCCTCGGTTCCGGGGTGCACCGGGCACACACCCGATGCTCGTGTTCCGTTTGCTACGCCACCCGGCTGCCGGAACGACCGGCACCCGGGCGCGATCCCATGATGGCGCCGATCACCGGCGCGCCGCGCTGTACTCCCGCGCCACCACCGCGCGATGGACGGCCGCGCCGCCGAACAGCAGTTCCCCGGCCTTCGCCCGTTTGATCGCGAACTGCAGGTCGTTTTCCCAGGTGAACCCCATGGCACCGAACAACTGCACACCGTGCCGGAACACCACCGACTGGCATTCCCCCGCCGATGCCTTCGCCATCGCGGCGGCCAGTTTGCGGCGCGGATCGTTCTCCGCGAGACACAGGGCCGCGAAGTAGCCCAGGGCCCGGGCCCGCTCGATGGCCAGATGCATATCGGCGGCCTTGTGCTGCACCGCCTGGAACGCACCGATCGGGGTATCGAACTGACGCCGCGTCCGCACATGGTCGAGAACGAGATCGAGAATGCGCTGACACGCACCCACCGTGGTGAGTGCCAGGCCCGTCAATGCCAATTGCCGGGCCCGTTCCGGATCACCCGCGGCACGATCACCGTCGGAGACCCGGACATTGTCGAAGGTGACCTCGGCGACGTGCAGGACCGGATCGAAGACCTGGACACGCCGGGTGGTGACAGCACGCGCCGGCACGACGAACACCCCCGCCGCGGTGACCACGGCCAGCTGATCGCAACGGTCACCGTCCAGCACCTGACTCGCGGTGCCGCGCAACAGCCAGCCGTCACCGTCACGTGTCGCGGTGACCCCCTCGAAAACCGCGGCGCCGGAACCCTCGGTACCGGCGAAATCGCCTGCCAGCGGCGCGAACTGGGTCATCGTGGCGAGATAGGGCGTCGGATCGGTGGCCCGGCCCAGCCCTTCGAGCACGATACCGAGCTCCACGGTCGCTTCCGGCTCCACGAGTTCGGTCCAGCCGAGTTCGACGTAGGTCTTCCAGAGCCGGTCCGGCTCGGCGCCCGCGTCCACGATCTCCCGGATCACTGTGGCGGGGCATTCCTTGGCAGTGACCTCACGGACCGTATCGCGGAGCAGCCGTTGGTCGGCATCGAACTCGAACAGCATCCGGGCTGCCTCCTGTCGGCGGGGTTGCGTTACGTTCAGGAGAATAGCATTCTCTTGAGATGAAATTAATAGTCTCCTCAATGGCGCGAACACCGGACGTGCCTGCCCGGACATGCGACGTTCTCCGGTACAGTGCACCCATGTTCTCCACATATGGGATCGATGGGATCGGACGGGCCAGCCGGTGACCAGCCCAAGCGAGGAACCGGCCTGGAAGCAGCGCGCCGTCGAGCGGTCCATCCGCACGGCGAAGCTGCGCGCCGAACAGCGCGTGCAGCGCTTTCTCGATGCCGCCCAGGCGATCATCACCGAAAAGGGCACCACAGACTTCACGGTCCAAGAGGTCGTGGACCGGTCGAAGCAGTCGCTGCGCAGCTTCTACCTGCAGTTCGACGGTAAGCACGAACTGCTGCTCGCGCTGTTCGAAGATGCCCTCAGCCGCACGGCCGAACAGATCCGCGCCGCCGCGGCCGGTAAAGAAGACGCCCTGGACCGCCTCCAGCTCGCCGTGGAGCTCCTCTACGAACTGTGCCGCCCGGACCCCACCGCGCAGCGCCCGCTGTTCACCGATTTCGCCCCGCAACTGCTGGTCAGCCACCCGGCACAGGTAAAGGTCGCGCATACGCCGCTGCTGGCGCTGTTCACCGAGCTCATGATCGACGCCCATAAGAACGACCTGCTGCGCGAAGAGGTCAACCCGCGCCGGATGGCGGCGATGGTGATGCAGACGGTGATGTTCACGGCGCAGTCCAACGGCGGTATCGACGACGAGACCGCGTACCCGATCTCACCCGAGGAGATCTGGGAATTCTGCGCGCGCGGGTTCGCTCGCCGAATCTGAGCGAGAATACCGTTCTCCAAATCAGAGATACGGGTTTACACTCGATGTATGCCCGATCTCTGGACCGACCTTCTCGCTTGTATGGATCTGAGTCTGCGCCCCTCCGTGCCGCAGACCGACGACACCGAACCGGCACCCACCCCGGACCCGCAGGCCACTCTGTCGGTGTTCGAGGGCCCGAATCAGCAGTTGGAATACCATCGGCTGTTCGGCGGCCAGCTGCTGGCGCAGTTCCTGCGCGCGGCGACATTCGCGTGCCCGGACAAGACGGTCAAATCGGTGCACGTCATCTTCGCCCGCGAGGGTAAGAGCGACGCCCCGGTCTACTACGTCGTACAGCCGCAGCATCGCGGACGCTCGTTCGCCACCCTGACCATCGTCGCGCGGCAGAAGGGCGATGTTATCGCCACCGCGCTGCTGTCGATGACCGCGCTGGAAGACGGCCGGGAGAATCAGGAGATCGCCGCGGTACCACCGGTTCCGGGCCCTGAGCATGAGGTCGAGATCGGCCTGATTCCCTGGGAGACCCGCTCGCTCACCGACCTCAACGACAAGGCTGCCGGGCCGGCCGAATACGACCTGTGGATGCGCACCCCCGAGGTCGGCCCCGAACTCGCGCCCGGCCTGGTGTCCTATGCCACTGATCTGAACGTGATCGGCACCGTGCTGCGCCCGATCGAAGGTTTCGACCACAGCGGCAACGGCACCGAGTTCACCTCCGCCACCACCTCGCACACCCTGTGGTTCCATCGCCCGTTCCGTAGCGACGATTGGTTGCTGCTGCGACACGAGGGCCTGGTCATGGCACATGGGCGTGCGTACGGCCGCGGCGATGTGCTCGCGGCGGACGGCACCCTGGTCGCCTCGTTCGCGCAGGAAGCCCTGCTGCGGTTCCGGCCCTGAGCCACCCGGCACGACCGATAGGCGAGCAATGCAGCCCTCTCCTCTGGCCACCTCGGCCGCATATTCCGACGGACCGTACCGAGTTGTCCAATGGGCCACCGGCACCATAGGCGCCCGCGCCCTGCGCGCGATCGTCGAGCACCCGAACCTGACCCTGGCGGGCGTGTATTCGCACAACACTGCCAAACAGGGCCGCGATGCCGCCGAACTCTGCGGATCGGATACACCGACAGGGGTTCGCGCGACCGGTGATATCGGCGAAATCCTGCGCGCGGCACCGGATTGCGTGCTCTATATGCCGCAGACCTGCGATATCGACGAGGTCTGCCGGCTCCTCGCCGCCGGTGCGAATATCGTCACCACGGCCGGTGTCTTCCACCATCCCGGCAGCATGGACCCCGAGGTCCGGGCCCGGGTCGAGGCGGCGTGCGCGACCGGCGGTACCTCGATCCACAGCACCGGCAGCAGCCCGGGATTCATCACCGAAGCCGTTCCCCTGGTGCTGGCTTCGATCCAGCGGCGCCTCGATACGCTCAGCATCCAGGAATACGCCGACCTGTCCCGGCGCGACTCACCGGCGATCCTGTTCGACATCATGGGATTCGGCAGTCCTCCGGGTGAATTCGCCCAGTTCCGGTTGGATCATCTGCGCAACAGTTTCGGACCGTCGCTGCGGCTGCTCGCCGACGGAATCGGGCTGCCCCTCGACGAGGTCACAGCCTCGGGTGAGTTTGCCACCGCGACACGCACCTTCGATATCGCGGCCGGCACGATCGAGCAGGGAACCGTAGCGGCGCAACGCATCACGATCTCCGGGACGAGCGGCGGCCGCACCGTGCTGGGCTTCCAGGCCATCTGGCACTGCGGTGAACAGGCGGAGACCGAATGGGAAATCCGCCCCACCGGCTGGCATCTCAGCGTGGAAGGGGACGCCCCGCTCGAAATCGATATGGTGTTCCCGTTCCCACTCGACCAGATGGCCGAACACTCCCCCGCCTATACCGCGAACCGGGCCGTCAACGCGGTCCGCTACGTCTGCGCGGCGGCACCGGGCATCCGGACCGTCCTCGACCTGCCCCCGATCACCGCGACACTGGGATGAGAATGAACGACTACGAAGCGATCCGCGCGCTCAAATCCCGCTATTTCCGCCTGATGGACACCAAGGACTGGGCCGGTTTCCGGCAACTGTTCTGCGACGACGTCGTCATCGACGTTTCCGGGTCGGGTGGTGAGGTGATCACCGGCGCCGACGAATTCCTCGCTTTCCTGACACCCAGGATCGGCGACGCGATCACGATCCACCACGGCCACACCCCGGAGATCGACCTGATCTCCGATACCGAGGCCACCGGAATATGGGCCATGGAAGACCGCCTCACCTTCCCGGACGGCACCCGGCTACACGGTTTCGGTCACTACCACGAGACCTACGCGAAAATCGACGGCCGGTGGAAAATCCGCTCCCAGCGCCTGACCCGCCTGCATATGGATTTCACCCCCGCACAGGACAAACCGGCGGGAGCCGGCTGAACGGGGCCGCACAGCCAGGTGGTTGCCGTCAGGTCCGGCGCATGAACGCGAACAAGACGCCACCGCCGTTGATGCCCCGGTCGACCACGGTGACCAGTTCCCAACCCTGGGATTCGAGCCACTCGATACCGTTGGCCAGGTGGACAACAGGCTCGAAGACCGCGCGCTCGACGCCGGCTCTGCCGAACACGAAGTCGCCGGACGGCGATGAACTCAGAACCAGGTTCCGGCGCGGATAGGACCGCAGGTCCACCGCGCCGTTCAAAACGGCGAACACATCGAAGATCGGTCCGGATGCGGGAGCGTTCACGCCTCCATCATGCTGTATACGTCCCGAGCCGCACATTGTCGTCGCGTCGCACGCTGTACGGCCCCCGAGCCGGAGCGCCCATCCTCCTTCCGCAATGAGACTTACTGCGGCGCTCTGCTTCTGGTCACAGGCGCGCCCCGACGAGCCCGTATATCCTCGGTGCCGGATCCAGGTCAGCGGCCGCCCCGGGCGCAAGCCGCTACCCGGAGGAGCGCTTCCGTGCGGGAGCGGTCATCCTGCCGAGGCGTCCTCCATTTCCGCGGTGGACTCCGCTGGGTTCTCCGCGGCCCGAGGGGCCAAGCGTTCGGCGGCTGTGTAGGGATCGCAGTGCCCGGAGGCGACAGCGTCGGCGAGCGTATCGAGGTCCGGATGGGACCGCAGCCTGGTGTAGACGAGTGACAGGATCTGCGATCGCGCCCGGGCGGCCCGCCGGTCGGCGGTATCGGCGCGATGGTGATCGTCGATCGCGGTCACCAACTCGGGGATACCGGTGCCGTCCGCGGCGACCGCGGTGAGGATCGGTACGTCGGATTCGGCCCGCAGCTCGCGGACCGTCTGATCGGCACCAGGGCGGTCGGCCTTGTTCACCACCAGCAGATCGGCGACCTCGAGCAGCCCGGCCTTCGCTGCCTGCACGGCATCGCCCGCGCCCGGGGTGAGGAGCACGACGGTCGGATCGGCCACGGCCGCGATCTCGATCTCCGACTGTCCGACGCCCACTGATTCGATGACCACGAGATCGTAGGACAGCGCGCCCAGCAACCGAATCGCCGCGGGGACCGCCGCCGACAGACCACCCAGATGCCCGCGGGTGGCCATGGAGCGGATCAGCACCTGCGGATCGTCGATATGGGCTGCCATCCGGATACGATCGCCGAGCAGGGCGCCGCCGCTGTACGGCGAGGAGGGGTCCACGGCCAGTACGGCCACCCGCAACCCTTGCGCCCGGTAGGCGCCGACCAGGGCGGCGATGGTGGTGGATTTGCCCGCACCGGGAGGGCCGGTGAGACCGACGACGCGGATGGCCGCGGGGTCCAGTAACTCCAGTACCTCGGCACGCCGGTCACCTTCGATCAGGGTGAGCAACCGGCCCGCGGCGCGCACCGATCCGGTACGCGCCGCGGCGATCAGGGTCGCCGGGTCGCCGCCGGCGGCGCGGGGGGTGCGGGTCACGGGGCGGCGACCTCGAGGACCGTTGCGGAACCCATACCGCCGCCGGCGCACATTGCGACGATTGCGAGTCCGCCGCCGCGGCGGCGCAATTCGTGGATGGTGGTGACGATCATCCGGGCGCCGGTGGCGGCGACCGGGTGGCCGAGGGAGCAGCCGCTGCCGTTCACGTTCACCAGGTCCGCGTTCAGGTCCAGGGCACGGACGGCGGCGATCGGGACCGATGCGAACGCTTCGTTGATCTCGAACAGTTTCACCTCGCTCAGCGAGATCCCGGCCTTCTGGGCCGCCTTGGTGATCGCTTCGATCGGGGCCAGACCGGTTTCGGCGGGGTCCACGCCCACCGAGGCCCAGGACCGGATGGTGGCCAGGGCCGGCAGGCCCAGTTCGTCGCTGGCGACGGTGAGCAGGGCGGCGCCATCGTTGGCTCCCGCGGCGTTGCCCGCGGTGATCGAGAAACCTTCGATCTCGGGGTGCAGGACCTTCAGCGACGCGAGTTTCTCCAGGGTGGTGCTCCGGCGCGGATGTTCGTCGACCGCGAACTGCCCGAACGGTGTATCGATCGGGACGACCTCGTCGTCGAACCGGCCCTCGTCGATCGCGGCGATCGCGTTACGGTGCGACCGCAGCGCCCAGGCGTCCAGGTCTTCCCGGGAGATCCCCGATTTCACCGCGGCGTTCCAGCCCACCGTGATCGACATATCCAGGTTCGGCGCGTCCGGACGGTCCGGATGCGAGGGCGAGGTCCACGGATCCACCCATTCGTCCGGGCCGACCCGGAACCGCGATTTCGGGCCGGTGGAATCCGCGTTGACCCCACCCGCCAGCACCAGCCGGTCCATCCCGGCCCGGATACCCGCCGCGGCGGTCTGGACGGCCGCCATCCCGGCGGCACAGTGCCGGTTGTGGGCCAGGCCGGGGACTCCGGTCAGCCCGGCGGTGATCGCGGCGTGCCGGGCGATCACACCACCGCCGTAGCGGCCTTCGCCGAGGACCACATCATCGATGGGGGCATCGGTGTCCAGCTGTTTTGTCGTCGCTTCGACCACGTGGTGAGCGAGGTCGAATGCGGTGGTTTCCCGCAGGGTTCCCTTTCCGGCGGTACCGATCGGGGTGCGCAGCGCGGATACGATCACGGCTTCGGGCATCAGTTCTCTCCAATTTCCGCCACGTCGACGATCTTGCCGATATACATGAGAATAGTATTCTCTCAATCTGAGAGCGAGAATCGCAAGAGAGGGAAGCGCTATGCAGATCGAGGGAAGTTCGGCGATTGTCGTCGGCGGTACGGGTGGACTGGGCGAGGCGACCGTCCGGCGGCTGCACGCCGCCGGCGCCAAGGTGGTGGTCGCCGACGTCGCCGACGACAAAGGCAAAGAACTGTCCGACGAGCTCGGTATCCGCTATGTGCATACCGACGCCACCAGTGAAGAGTCGGTTCAGGCGGCCATCGAGGAAGCGAAATCGCTCGGCCCGCTGCGTATCTCGGTCGACACCCACGGCGGCCCCGCCAGCGGCGGCCGGCTGGTGGGCAAGGACGGCTCGCCCCTGGCACTCGACGGGTTCCGCACCACCATCGAGTTCTATCTGACCGCTGTCTTCAACGTCATGCGACTGTCCGCCGCGGCGATCGCCGAATCCGAGCCCGCCGAAGAAGGCGGCCGCGGGGTGATCGTGAACACGGCGTCCGTCGCGGGTTACGAGGGCCAGATCGGCCAGCTCCCCTACTCGGCCGCCAAGGGCGGCGTGATCGGGATGACCCTGGTGGCCGCCCGCGACCTGTCCCCGCTGGGTATCCGCGTGGTCACCATCGCGCCGGGCACGTTCAACACCCCCGCCTACGGCAAGGCCGCGGATCAGCTGGAACAGTACTGGTCGCCGCAGATCCCGTTCCCGAAGCGGATGGGCCGCCCGCCGGAATACGGGCAGCTGGTGCAGTCGATCGTGGAGAACGATTACCTCAACGGCGAGGTCATCCGCCTCGACGGCGCGCTGCGGTTCCCGCCGAAGTGAGTTCCGCGGAATCGGCCCGCGACAGAGTCGAACCGCAGGGCCGGGCCGGGGCGGGCACCGCCCGGTCCGGCCCGGGCTCGAACGGCGATACGGGGCAGAGCAGTAGTCCGGGAGCACTGGACCACGCGGCCGGTTCCGGCCCGCTGGCGGGCAAGGTCGCATTCGTCGCCGGCGCCAGCCGCGGTATCGGTGCCGCGATCGCCGAGATCCTGGCTCAGCAGGGCGCGGCCGTCGCGGTCGCCGCCCGGTCCGAACAGACCGGGCGGGTCGCGGGGACCATCCACGAAGTGGCCGAACGGATCGGATCCGCGGGTGGGCGGGCGCTGGCAGTGCCTTGCGATGTCACCGGGGAAGAATCGGTCCGCGACGCGGTGTCCACGGTCGTCGCCGAATTCGGCGGAATCGATATCCTCGTCGCCAATGCCGGTGTGCTGTGGCTGGGCCCGGTGGAGAGCACCCCGCTCAAACGCTGGCAGCTCTGCCTGGATGTGAACCTCACCGGCGTTTTCCTGGTGACCCGCGAGGTGATCCCGCATATCCGCGCCCGCGGCGGCGGATCGCTTATCGCGGTCACCACCACCGGCGTCGAGATGACCGACCGCGGCGCCAACGCCTACTGGGTGTCCAAGGCCGCGGCGGAACGCCTCTACCTCGGCCTGGCTTCCGATCTGCGACCGGACAATATCGCGGTGAACTGCCTGAGCCCATCGCGCGTTGTGCTCACCGAGGGCTGGCGAGCGTCCGGCGGTGGCGATATCCCGGCCGAGATGGTGGAACCGCCCGAGACGATGGGCCGGGCCGCGGCCCTGCTCGCCGCCCAGGACGCCACCGGGATCACCGGCACGATCCAGCGCTCGGAGTCTCTGCTGGCTACTCGGTAGCCACACTCGGCATCCACCGCCGACCGGATCCGGTCGATATCGGCCCATTCGAAATCGACCGGATCCACCAGGACACGATCTACCTCACACTCGCCCGAGTCGATCTCGAATCGGACAGTTGTTCCCGCCTGCTGCGGCGCGGCCACTGTGACCTTCGCGCAGCCGGGAGTCTGTTCGAGCCGGGAGGCTATTTCTTTCCGGAGGTCAGCCGGGTGATGGTCGCGTGGAAATCGTCGGTCTGGAACGACTGGTATTCCGCGGTGAGCGCGTAGTCCAGGGAGACGAGTACGGCCTTCTCCAGCTGCATGTTCAAAACCCGCTTGGTGGCCTCGACAGCCTGGCGGGGCATTTCGGCGATCCGCTTCGCGCAGGCCAGCGCCTCGGCCATCGGATCGGCCACCACATGGTTGGCCAGGCCCATTTCCCGGGCGCGGTCGGCGGAGATGCGGGCGCCCGTGAGCGCGTACTCCTTCGCCAGCAGCAGGCTGGTGTGCAGTGGCCAGGTGAGCGGGCCACCGTCGGCGGCGACCAGACCCACCTGCACGTGCGGATCGGCGAGGTAGGCACTTTCGGCCATATAGACGATATCGCTGAGCGAGACGAGACTGCAGCCCAGACCGACGGCCGCACCGTTGACGGCGGTCACCACCGGTACCCGGCAGCGCGCCATACCGAGGACGATATCGCGGCCGTGCGCGATGGTCTTCTCGCGCAGCACCGTATCGCGGCCCAGCTCTTCGAGATAGGTGAAATCACCACCAGCCGAGAACGCCTTACCGGCGCCGGTGAGCACCACGGCCCGCACCTCGGGATCCTCGGACAGTCGCGGCCACAGCCGCGCCAGCCCGGTGTGCAGGGCATCGTCCACCGCATTGAGGGCGTCCGGCCGGTTGAGGGTGACGATACGCAGTGAACCGTCGGCCCGGACGTCGATTTCCGAGGGCATATCGTACATTTCAGACTCCCAATCCGAGGATGCGCGAGGCGATGATGTTCTTCTGGATCTGCGAGGTTCCACCCATCACGCTCTGCGCGCGGCTGTACAGGTAGGCACCGAACATCTCCTGGTCACCGGTGCCGGCGACGGTGAGGGCGGCATGCCCGACCGATTGATCGACCCAGGTCATGAGCAGTTTGTCCAGCGACCCCTGCGGTCCGTGGGTCACGCCGTCGAGTTGTTCGGACAGCCGCCGCCGCACGTGCAGCCGCAGCATCTCGGCCTGCACGGCCGCCCAAGCGAGTTCCTCGGGGGCGGTCCCTTCCACCCGGGCGGCCAACTGCCGCACCAGTTTCCCGTACCGTGCGGCGTAGCCGAGAGTGGAGGGTTCGCGCTCGTGCCCGACCACCGTCATCGCGAGCTTCCAGCCCTCACCGGGTGCGCCCACCATCTGGTCCGCGGGCACCCGCGCGCCGTCGAACAGAACCTGCCCGAATTCGGTCGTCACGCCGCTCATCATCTCCAGCGGCCGCTGCTCGACCCCGGGTTGTTTCATCGACAGGATGAACGCCGAAATACCCTTGTGCCGCTTGGCTTCCGGATCCGTCCGAGCCAGTAGCAGACACCAATCGGCCACATCGGAATAGCTGGTCCAGATCTTGTGCCCGTGGATCACGTACTCGTCGCCGTCACGGGTGGCGGTGGTGGTGAGCGAGGCCAGGTCCGATCCCGCGCCCGGTTCGCTGAATCCCTGGCACCAGCGCTGGCTGCCGTCGATCATCCCGGGCAGGAACCGGCGGCACAGTTCCGGGCTCGCGTGCCGGCCCAGCCCCTGGATCAGATAGCCCAGGCTCGGCCGCGGTGGAGCGCCCGCGATGGCCAGTTCCTCGTCCAGGATCACGTCGTAGACCGGCGGCAGATCCTGACCGCCGTGTTCTCTGGGCCAGGACAGACCGAAGAAACCGGCCCGGTACAGCTCGGAATGCCATTCACCCTGCCGGGCCCAGTATTCGTCGCCGGAGGTCGGGTATTTGCCCGCTACATCGGCGAGCCATTCGCGCAACCGTTGCCGGAACGCTGCTTCTTCCGGGGAATCACGATAGTCCAAGGCCGGCCTCCTCCAGGCGGACGGGAAACAGTTCGGTGGACACGAGGGCCCGCCGCAAATAGACGTGGGCCAAGCATTCCCAGGTGTTGCCGATACCGCCGTGCACCTGGATAGCGGTTTCACAGACGGTGCGGGTGGCTCGGGCGGCGTAGATCTTCGCGATCCGCGCCGCGCGCAACGCCTCGGCCGGTTCGAGTTCGTCGACAGCCCAGGCCGCGTGCCACAGCACGCTGATCGAGCCCTCGATGAGGGCCTCGCTCTCGGCCAGCAGATGCGCCACCGCCTGGTAGGAACCGATCGAGTTCCCGTACTGTTCACGGACTTTCGCGTACTCCACGGCGACCCGTTGCGCGCCCCGTGCCGTTCCGACCAGGTCCGCGCAGGTGATCGTGAGCGCGAGCGCCTGCCAGCGCTCGCGATGGGCGTCGGAGATATCCCCGCGCGGTTCCCAGGGACCCTCGGCCGCCGCGGCGGTGCGGGTGAGATCGGCACCGCTCACCGCGGCGCCGACCGATCCCCCCAGCAGCCGGTTGCCGTCCAGTTTCAGCACCCGGTCACAGCCGCGGGCGTCGATCGCGTTCCCCTCCACCGCGACCGTCCACCGCGACGTATCACCGTCGAACCGCCCGTGCAGATCATCGGCGAGTACCGGTCCCAGGAGCGGGACATCGACCAGTCCTCGCCCGAATTCCTCCGCGACGATCGCCACCTCGACCCCCGAGGCGCCGTCGGAACGGAGTTCCCGGAAGCCGGTGCCCGATACCGCGTCCTCGAGCCGCTTCCTGCGCTTCTCGTCGTCCAGGTCGATAACCGATCCGGGCCCTAACTCGTCGGCCAGTTTCGCGGCCGCTTCCCGGAGTTGCCGCTGTTCACTCGTCAGCCGGACGTCCATAACGCTCCTTCAGCACTCGCCGCAGCACCTTGCCGGATGGCAGGCGGGGGATTTCGTCCACGAACAGCACACGGCGCAACCGCTTGTAGCCGGCCAGCTGCTGTTCGACCGTGGCCATCAGCTCCTCGGCGGTGACCGTCGCGGATGTTGCGACCGCGGCCACGATGGCCTCCCCGTTCGCACCGTCGGGTTCGCCGAACACCGCGCAATCGGCGACAGCGTCGTGGCCGTGCAGTACCGTTTCGATCTCCGCCGGCGCCACCTGGAAACCGCGAACCTTGATCATTTCCTTGGACCGGTCGGTGAGCCGCAGCCAGCCGTCGGCGTCCAGATTCCCGACATCGCCGGTGCGGTACCAGCCGTCGTCGAACGCCCCGGCGGTCGCGGATTCGGGCAGATACCCGGCCATCAGCGATGCGGACCGCAACTGGATCTCCCCGTCGGCCCCCGGAGCTACCGGTTTCCCGTCGTCCAGTGAGACCACCCGCACCTCGACCCCGGGTACCGCCTTGCCCACGCTGTCCAGGCGTGGCGAATCGAGCGGACTGCACGCGATCACCGGGAGTTCGCTCGCCCCGTACGCGGGCAACCAGGTGACACCGGTGCGGCGGGTCACCGTTTCGGCGACACTCGCCGTCACCGGCGTCGCACCCCACATGATGTACCGCAGCGAGGACAGATCGTAGGACTCCAGATCGGGGTACTGCGCCATCGCCAGTGCGATCGGCGCGACCGCCATCTCGATGGTGATCTTGTCGGATTCGATATGCGCGAGAACCTTCTGCAATTCGAACCGGCGATGCAACCGCACCCAGGATCCGGTTTCGAAGGCGGTCACGATATTGAGGATGCCGAGGATATGCGACGGCGGGGTCGCGACCTGGATACGGTCACCGGGGCCCATCCCGAGCGCATCCTGCCAGTGCCGGACCGCCGCCGCGAAGGACCCGTGGGTGTGCCGGACCGCCTTCGGTAATCCGGTGGTGCCCGAACTGAAGACGAGCACCGCGTCGGAGGCCGGGTCGGGCGTATCGAAAGTACGGGTCGTGGCGGGGACGGGGTCGTCCAGGGACAACATATCGGTGAGCTCGCCGAGCACCGGGTGATCGCCGAGGGCGTGCTGGGTGCCGGTGATCTCCAGGGCGTGCGCCACCTCGGCCTTCTTCCACGCCGGGCTCAGCAGGACCACGGCGGCCCCCAGCCGCCAGATCGCCTGCACCGCGGTCACGAATTCGGGCCGGTTGGACGACATGAGCGCCACCCGCTGCCCGGTTCGGACCCCGCGCGCCGCCAGGACCTCAGCCAGGCCGTCCGCCGCGGCGTCCAGCTCCGCGCGCGTGTACTCGCGCTCCTCGAAGGCGAGCACTGTGGGCTCTGCGCCCCCTGCGGGCTCAGTCATCTGCCGCCCCCGATCCGGTAGCTCTTCATCGCTGTTCCTATCCGAATTTGAGAATACTATTCTCGCCTGGATAGAATCTTAATACCAGAAGGAGGCGACCATGGCGAGACCACCACTGTTCCGGCGCGCGAAGGTGATCCGGATCGTCAAGGAAACACCCGATACCCGCACGTTCGTGCTGGAACCGGAAGACGGGCCGTTCTCCTATCGAGCCGGGCAGTTCTGCACCTTCAAGTTCACTGTCGACGGCAAACCGCTGTTCCGGTCGTACTCGATGTCCAGCGCCCCCGAGACCGATACCGAGTTCATGACCACGGTCAAACGGGTGCCCGGCGGCGCGGTGTCGAACTGGATGCACGACAACCTCAGCGAAGGCGACGAGGTGGAACTGACGGTCCCGACGGGCCGGTTCTGCCTGCGCGAGGGCGATGTGCCGGTACTCGGTTTCTCCGGCGGCAGCGGTATAACCCCGATCATCTCGCTGGCCAAGAGCACCCTGGCGAGCACCGACCGTCCCGTGCGGTTGCTCTGCGCGGACCGCGACCGGCCCTCGGCGATTTTCGAAGCCGCCCTCGACGAGCTGGTCGCCAAGTATCCGGGCCGGCTGACGGTGCTACGGCACCGCGACGACGAACACGGCTACGTGGACGCGGCGAAGGTCCTCGAATTCGTAGGCGACGATTTCGCGGGCGATGCCTATATCTGCGGCCCCGAACCTTTCATGGAGCTGGTGGAGAACGCGCTACCCGGCCCGGGCCGGATCTTCTCGGAACGTTTCGGCAGCGGCGCACCCGCTGCCCCGGCTCCCGCGAATCCCCCCGCGGCGCAGTCCGATCAGGCGCCCCCGCCAGCCGAACCCGCGGCCACCGAAGAGGGCACGGTGACGATCTTCCTCAACCGGAAGAAGAAATCGGTCCCCCGCCGCGACGGCGAAACGCTCCTGGAAAGCGCCCGCCGCGCCGGCCTCACTCCCCCGTTCTCGTGCGAATCGGGCAACTGCGCCACCTGCATGGCCAAACTCACCGAGGGCAAGGCCACCATGCGCATCAATGACGCCCTCACCGACGACGACCTCGACGAGGGCTACATCCTCACCTGCCAAGCCGTCCCCGATACGCCGTCGGTGACCGTCCGTTACGAATGACCCGGTCGGCATCCCGACACCGGATCGGCGTCCTCGGCCGAACCGAGCCACCGGTCCGGCCCACGGGAACGGCCGGCGATCAGCCGGCAGCCTGGGCGCGCCCCCACTCCACCAGTGCCCAGGACAAGAAGGCGAATGCCACGGTGCTCGTCACCGCGCGGACGATATTCCAGGCCACCCACCGGGCCTCGTCGAACGCCGCCCGTACCGCGGCGGGGTCCGCCATATCCGCGGGCGAGCCCGCGGCTTTCAAGGCATCGTTCAACGGCAGATGCACCGCGACAGTGACAACCACGGCTACCAGGTACAGAACGGCCGCGGCGGCCGCCCACAGCAGCACCGCTCGCCGCTCCTGCCCGAGCTGCAGCAGCGCGGCGGCCACCGCCAGTACGAGCGCACCCATGAAGGTCGCAAGGAACAGCGGATTCACGATCGCCCGATCGATCGCCTGGAAAGAACCGATGAACGTCCGGTCGTCGGTCGACCGCAGTCCCGGCATGATCGCCAGCGAGTAGATCCAGAAGACTCCGGCCATCAATCCCGTGGCCACTGTCGCCGCCACGAGCACGGTTGCGCTTATCTTGTCGAGCATTCCCTCACCTCGTCCGAGTGGTCCCCCGACTGCCTCTCATGAGGTGCGGCGCGGCGAAATCCGCGGATGGACCTCGGATACTGTACCGACCTCCGGCACAGCACGTCAGGACATACGGACCGTGGCCGCGACACAACGGCAGCGGACCGGCGCCGACCCGGCCGGCGGCGCCGACGATCGCGGGCCGTAGTCCTCGCTCAGCCCGCGGTCCGCTCCGGCGCGACGGCCGGCCCGTCCACCCCACACTGCGGCAGGCAATCGATATTGCCCAGGTCGGGTGCGTGCCGCGGCGGTCGCAGCAGTACCGCCGCCAGCAGGGCACCGGTGAGCAGCAGACCGGCGCAGATCCACATAGCGACGGTGAATCCGGAGTCGAAGGCGATCGGATCATCCAGCGCCCCGGAAATACCGGCGAGGCCGGGCAATGCGGCGACCGCGAGTAGTTGCGCCGTTCGGGCGACAGCGTTGTTCACGCCCGAGGCGATCCCCGCCTCGCTGGCCGCCACGGCCCCCAGCACCGCACCGGTGAGCGGGGCGACCAGCACCGACAGCCCGAGCCCGAACACGAGGACCCCGGGCAGCACATCGACCGGGTAGGACGCGTCCGGCCCGATCCCCAGCAACAGCACCAGCCCGCCGGCGGCCAGAACCGGTCCCAGCGTCATCGGCAGCCGGGGCCCGTGCCGCTGTGCCCAGCGTCCCGCCGGGGCGGACAATACGAGCATCAGCACCGTGATCGGTATGGTGGCGACTCCCGACCGCAACGGCGAATAACCCGCCACCACTTGCAGTTCCAGAACCAGCAGGAAGAACACCCCGCCCAGCGCCGCGTATACCGCCAGGGTGACCAGATTGGCCACCGTGAACACCCGCGAAGCGAACAACGACGGCGGCACCAGCGGATGGTCGCTGCGCATTTCGATCCGGACGAATACCGCCAGCAGCACCAGACCCGCACCCACCAGTATCGGCACCCCGTCGATCAGTCCGAGCGTCAGCGCGCCCAGCGCCAGGGCGACCACCAGTGCGCCGGGGAGGTCGATCCGGCCCGCGGCGTTCGGGTCCCGGCTCTCCGGCACATGCCGCAACGCCACCAGCACGACAACCAGCACCAGCGGCACATTGATGAAGAAGATCGACCGCCACCCCGCGACCTCGATCAGCCAGCCGCCGAGGAACGGCCCGAGCGCGCCCGACACCCCGCCGAACCCCGACCACAGGCCGATGGCCGCCCCCTGGTCGCGGTGATCGATGGACGCGGAGATCAAAGCCAGGCTGCCCGGCGTCAGCATGGCGCCCGCCACGCCCTGCAACACCCGTGCGGCAACCAGCATCTCGATATTCACCGCCGCCCCGCACAGTAGTGACGCCACCGCGAATCCCACCGCGCCCGCGACGAACACCTTGCGCCTGCCGAACCTGTCGCCGAACGACCCGCCGAGCAGAATGAACGACGCGAGCGTGAGGGTGTAGCCGTTGAGCGTCCACTGCAATCCGGCGACATCGGTGTCCAGGGCTCCACCGATACGGGGTAACGCGATATTGACGACGGTGGCGTCCAGCGAGGCCACCGCCGACCCGAGAACGGTGGCCAGCACTATCCACCGGCCGGTGGCCGAACCGAGTCGGGGCAGCTCAGCGGTGCTCACGCCACCGAAGATACGGATCCCGGGAAGACAGGCACTGCTCGACACACGAGGAAAGCGACGACAGCCCGGCGTTCGGCGACTGGACACCTGACGGCCGACGGTAGCGCGCCCCTCCACCCGTTGCCAGCCTACGATCGGCATATGTCCTCGCCCAGGATCGAGAAGCCCGACCTCCCCGAGCGCATGACCTGGGAGGAACTGGGGCGCCTACCCGAAGAGCTCGCGCGGCAGATCGAACTCCGGGACGGGCGGGTGGTGTGGGTACGGCGCGGGCCCCGCGAGCATCAGAAGTTCACTCGCCGGCTGGTCAATGAGATCGAGCGCTGCGCGCGTGAGTACGTTTCCACACATCCTGAACACCGCTGGGAAGTCGAGACCGAGACCAACGTGTTTCTCGGGCCGAGCGGCAAATCGGACTTCCTCACGCCGGATTTCCTCGTGCACCGGTGCATTCCGTCGTATCACGATGTGCGGGCCGTCGATACCGTGCTAGTCGGTGAGGTGCTGTCGCCGTCCGATACCCGATCCGATATCGAAGCCGAGAAGAGTCGATACGCCGCTGCGGGCATCCCCTGGTACTGGGAGGTGACTCTGCAACCGGTTGTCAGCGCCATCGCGACGATCCGGGCCTACGGGCTGGAAACCGGGGTTGCCACCTTGCCCGAGGGCGTCCGCCCGCTGCACCGGTCCGACTACCGGCTGGTCGGCGAATGGACACACGCCGACGAAGCAGGGATCTCGTTCGGCTATCCGTTCCCGATCGACATTCCGTGGGGAGCCCTGGCCTTCTGAGTGAGGCACCGGAAAACAGGCGAAGCCGGCGCCTCTGGGACCAGACAAGGCAAAGACGAGGCGACCCGCCCCTCCCCCTGATCCGCGACCGGTTGCGGACCAGCCCTCTTGACCTTCCACCCGCTGGAAGGTTCAGGCTGTACTCGTGACCGACCGCGACACCTTGTTCACCATCGGCCGGCTGGCGCGGCGCACCGGCCTCGACGCCAGGACCATCCGGTTCTGGTCGGATGCGGGCCTGGTGCCGCCCACCACCCGCAGCAGCGCCGGGTACCGGCTGTACGACACCGAAGCCGTTGCCCGGCTCGAGCTGGTGCACACCCTGCGCGAGCTGGATATCGATCTGGCCACCGTCCGTGCGGTGCTGGAGCGGCAAACCAGCCTGGCCGCGGTGGCGGCCGCGCACGCGCGGGCATTGGACGCCGAGATCCGCACGTTGCGGGTGCGGCGAGCGGTCCTGCGTTCAGTCGCGCACCGCGACAGCACTACCGAGGAGTTGAGAATCATGCACGAACTCGCCACCCTGTCCGCCGCGGAACGCCAGCGGATCATCGACGATTTCGTCGACGAGGCATTCGCGGGAATCGAACCGGACGCCCCCGGCGCCCATATCGCCAACGGCATGCGGTCGATGCCCGCCACCCTGCCCGACGACCCGTCGCCCGAACAGGTCGACGCCTGGATCGAGCTGGCGGAACTGGTCCGCGACCAGGGCTTCCGGGACCGCTGCCGGGAAATGGCGGTCACCGGCGCCCGCGCCGAGGACGCACAGGTCCCGGAGGTCGATATGACCGCCGGCACCACCGCCCTCGAGGCCGGTATCGCACCGGACTCCCCGGCCGCGGCCGACGTCCTCGCCCGGGCTGTTCCGGACGGCACAGACCGAACCGCCCTCGCCGACCAGATGGCCACGTTCACCGACGCCCGGGTCGAGCGTTACTGGTCACTGCTCGCGATCATCAACGGCTGGCCCGCTCGTCCACCGATGGTCCCGGGCGCGGAATGGCTCATCGCCGCACTCCGTGCCCACGCATAGTGGGCTCCGGTCGTCGCGAGATCCTGGATGATGTCGCCGACAACGCCGGCAGTCGATCGCCGACCGGTGCAGGCTCTCGACCCTCGTACCGATGGCAGAGCAACGACCCCGCCCCCGGACATATTTTCCGGCGGCGGGGTCGTCTAGTTAAGGAGCGTGGTCTCTTAGGAAGTCGGCTCGAACCCGCCGCGATCGACAGCATCCGTGAACGCACCCCATTCAGCCGGGCCGAACACCAACGCGGGGCCGGTTGGGTTCTTCGAATCACGCACACCTACCAACCCGGCTTCCAGGTGCGCAACTTCGACACAGTCGTCGCCGCTAGCGCTGCGGCTGCTCTTGAACCATGCCGCCCCAGATAGGTCGACGCTCATGCCCGATACTCCCTCGCCGTCGCCTCGATGAGGCGCAGTGTGTCGTCTTCGTCCAATGCTACTTGCAGAATGGACGCGCGAGTGGCCTGATACTGGTCGATCTCGGTTGGCTTGTCCAGATACAGCGATCCGGTGAAGCCTTCGACATAGACCACGGGTGGTTCGGTCAGAGCCGGGTTCAGATTCTGAGGAAACTCCAGGTAGACGAAGTGTTTCGACACCATCCCGAGATGATTCGGAGCATCGAACGGCACGATCCGCAGCGATATATGCGGCTGCGCACCCAACGCAACGAGATGGTCCAGCTGATCCGCCATGGTCTTACACCCGCCGATGCGGTGCCTCACCACTGATTCACTCAGTGCGACCTCCAGCGCGAAACCCGCTCGGTCGCAAAGCCTTTCCTGGCGTTGCCGAAGGAGAATGATCTCGCCTTCAGGGTCGATCGACGTTCCGAGCGGCTCCGATACCTCCCACATAGCCCGCCGATAAGCCGGAGTCTGGAGCAAGCCCGGCAACGTCATGGTCTGCCAGGAAAAGACCTCACACGCTGCCCGTTCGAGCCCGAGAAATATTTCCGCTTTGGGGGTGATGGCATCGGGATTGGACTGCCACCACCCGTCCTTCCGGGATTCGTCGACCAGCCACAGCAGCTCCCGGCGATCGTCATCGCTCGCTTGGTACGTATCACAGAGCGCGTTGACGATGATCTTCTTGGTCTCGCTGTTACGACCGGATTCCAAGCGCCACAAGGTTTGTGCGCCCATTTCGCAGCTGCGGGCTGCCTTCGCCCGGGTAAGCCCGGCTACCTCACGCAGTTCGCGCAACCGACGCCCGAGAACGCGCCGGGGCAGGGTGGGCGGGGTCGATTCGATCGTCACAGTACGGCACCTTCCGTTAGGCGTTACTCACCGTTATGTCATCCTGAATGGAACAGTCGAACAGCTTGGAATTACCGATCCATTCGGATCAAATCCATTGCGTGCCTGAATCTTACGAAGCCATTCACAATTTGGGAAGCGGATGTTCTACTGATTGTGCGCCCGAGATATGGATACTTCCGCCACGAAATTTCCATGCCCCGAGGCGGTTGCGCACGCCCCGATATCTTCCGGTTCGTCCCCGTACCGGACAACCTACTCATGCCCGAAATCGCGAGGTGACCATGACATTCGGACTACCGGTAACCAACCATCGGCGCGTCCCGGTGATGACCGTGTCCTACGCCCATCTCGTGATGCAGGCACATATCGAATGCCCGCTCACGGCCTGTCCGCTCAAACATCAAGCCCGGGATCGATTGGTCGAGGAGCGCCGGCTGGTGCCCGGCGATCAGGAATTTCTGGGCTATTGACCGATTTCGCGCAGACGAAAGAAAAGCGATGAAAAATGAACTACCGCACCGGATCCCTGGTGGATCTTCCATTCCGGAGGCAGCCATATGGAAGACTCCGGCCGATATCGCGACCCTCGCCCGGATCGCCGACGCCCTGTGCCGGTGGCAGCCATCCAGACGAAGGCGGAACAGTGGCCGCTGAATCGAATCGAGCCGATATCTCCGCGCCATTCGAGACGCTCGCGGAACGGGCCCGGAACTCCGGATATCAGCTCATCCGCGAACCCCGCGCCCCGGCCTGTTGGGCATTACTCGACGTGGACGACGGCGAATACCTGCACACAGCATCCTCCCTCACCGAAATCGCCAGGTATCTCGATGAATGAACGAGAGCCGACCCCGGATCTGTTCGTCCCTGATTCGGCATCGAGCCCGACGCCTGCACAGCCGTTGGGGGCGTCACCAGCCGTCTGGTTCGTCCTCGCGGAGGCGGCGTTGCGCGCGGTCGATCCACTCGGCGAAACCCGCCGCGAAATCCTGCGCGCTCGCGGGCCGCACGCTCACATGTTCGCGAGTCCGCTTCTCCAGGTAGCGCCCGTCACCGGTGATATCGAACCACTGGAACCGGTACCAGGGCGTCGGCCGGTCCAGGATCGACCCCACACGCAGGCCCGCGCCACCGCCACCGTCGGCGGGACGCTTCGCCAGCCGCCGGTACTGTTCGCCGGGACCACGCCGGAGAGATTGCCGCTGTTCACCGTCGCGCCCGAGCTCGTCGATATGGAACGTGCCGGGCGCCTCGCGGCCGGGATCGCACGCCGGCAGCAGCCCGGCGAGACGTTTCGGCAACTGCTCGGCGGCGAACAGGTGGGCGTGCACCGGACCATCGATACCGTCGATCGCCGACTGCGCCAACGTCATCCCGTAATGGGTATCGCGGGCACCGACCACCCGGTACTCCCGCGTCCCGCCCTTCGTGGTCGCCGTCGACGAACCCAGGATCTCGATCCGCAGCACCCCATCGGTCAGGGTGTGCAGGGTGCGGCCGATCAGTTCGCGCTCGTCACGGTCATAGCGGGCCCGGACCTCGGCAGCATGAGCTTCGTACGGATTGCGGGTCTTGTATCGGCTGAGAAAATGCAGCGGCCGCGGGAACCTGTCGATTCCATCGCGATACCAGAGCGCGGCGAAATCGTCCGGCTCCCAGATCCATGTGCTCATTGTCGGTGGCGTTTCCTCGAAAATATGACGGCAGCTCCGGCCGCCGCCTGCGGGTGCCCGGCGCGGGCATACAGTCGCTCAGTCGCGTTCCGGTGGCCGCGCGGCCGGCGCCTCGGCGCCGAGCACGCCACCGGGAATCGTCGCCGGCAACTCTCCGAGCAGCTCCTCGGCGTTCTCGGCATTGATCAGATAATCCGGGATCTCATGCTTCTCGTCGTCTGCTCCCTGCTGTCCACGACCGGCCGCACCCGGCGACATCATTCCCGGCATACCGCCGCGCGGTGCGCCGGAAGCGGTGGTCCCGGTGGCCGCCGGCCCGGGAGCGCCCGCGGTGTTCGGAGTACCGGGCACCGTACGGCCGGGCTCCCCGGTGGTCACCGGACTGCCGCTGGGCGAACCCGGTGTGCCAGGTCCAGGGGCGGTCGTGCTGGGCATATTGGTTGTACTCGGTGTCGTGGCTGCCGGGCTCTCGGTGGTCGAAGGTGTCGTATTCGCGGGCGTCGTCTCACCTGGCTGCTCGGTATCCGACGGTTGCTGGGTGCCCGGATCCTGACCGGGCTGCTCCTCGCCGGGTTCCTCCCCCGTGGGGTTCTCCCCCGCCGGTTGGCCGGTATCCGATCCGTCGGGATTGCCGCCCTGATCGGTGTTCGTACCACCCGGTACGGGCTGGTCGCCGTTGCCGGTAGGCAGTTCGGTGTGCAGTGGCTGCGTCGGATTCACCGGTACCGGCAAGACGGGAATCAGCCCGTCTGCCTGTACGAACCCCGTCACGTAGTCGTCCCGCATCACCTGCCGGGCCGCCTCCTCGGTATCCGTACGTTCGTTGTCGAACCCGAGGAAAGTCCACTCGCGCGGATCCACGGCCCAATGTTTCTCGACAACTTCGGGCAGATTGTTCTGGGTACGCATGATCGACACCACGGCGTTCTCGACCTGAACGGCGAGGGCATGCAGCGTGGGAACCAGATCCTCGGCTCGGGTTGCGTAGTTGTCGATAGCCTGGCGTGCTTGCTCCGCGGCTACTCCGTCCCAGGCCGCCGCGCTGGACCGGCGGATCCGCGCGGCGAACACCCCCACACCGCTCTCCCACTGGGCCGCGATCTGCCCGTACTGATCCGACGCCATCTTCCCGTGGTCACCGGGCGCCAGCGGTTTGAACGCGCCATTGATCTGCGGGTGAGAGAACCCGTTGGGTTCCTCCGGATCACCGATTTTCGGGTTCTCGTTCTGAAAGGTCATCGTGCCCCCTACGGGATCGGGAACGCCGGCGGCAGTTGCAACGGCACCGGAGGCGGCGCGCCCGCCATCAACTCGTTGTATCGTGCTGCGAACCCGTCATCGGTCTCCATGTACCGCTGGGCTATCACCCGGTGCAGCTCTTGAATATCCTCGACGATCTGGTAATGCTGCTCCAAGATCGCACGAACATCATTGCCGTCATCCGAATTTTGCGCCTTGGTTCGGAAACGCTTCACCAGAACATCTGCGGAGGAAAGACCCTCACTGTTCTCCCCGAGATCCCACCGCTCACGCTCCCAGATCTCCTCCGCGACTCGCTGAAGCGAACGGATGAGAAGTTTGAACCCCTCACAGTCCCGCTCCATATACACAAATTCTTCAGCGTTCACCCGGATTGCCTCAGGTGATCCAGCACCCAGATTCACCGATAGCCGACCCTCACGCGCCTCCGTCAGTAAACCCTCCAGCGGGCGCGGCGGCGTATCCTCACTCAAAGCCCACCCCCTCCTTCATCCAATCAACTCGATACCATCGAATCCGGCGCTTACGCATCCGGGATCAATGGGGCCACCTTCTCCGCCAAACCCAACGCCAAGCCACACGTATCCAGATGCCCGGTCTTATCGTTGGACGCCGGATTACTCATCGACAGTTCGAGGCTCCCCCCGGCCATTTCTACATAGAACGTGCACGACGCCCGCGTATCGGGATCGTCCGCCGCGTCCACCGCCATCGCTGCCCGGCCATCAACCGTGTACTCCTGCCGCACCACAAACCGGTCGTTGTCCCGGATCACCGGCAATGTCAGATTCGTCGTGGTGATCCCCACCGCATAACTGTCCGGTGCCACGTAACCACATCCGCGCCATTTGATCCCCTGGCCGCCGTCCACGTTGGAGTCGAGACTATCCGGCACCAGGCTCTCCGACGCCAGGACATCCTGCGGAATATCGGTACACGGATCGAACGACGACGGCGCCTCCGCCGCGATCGGCAAGCCCGTAGTCGTGGTCACCGGCGTCGCCGTCCCGTCGCTACCCGTCCCACACCCCGCGACCAGCAGCGCGATCCCCGCCCCGCACACAATCCCTCGGATCGACCGAACAGCGGTCATCACAAACCTCCCGACACCGGTAGTCCAGTACTTCGAACGGGAACCGGCCGGCCCCCCGCGTCCCGGCGACCCTATCATCCCCGGGGCCGCCCGCATCAGGTTCGGACCGGCCGGAGAACCACTCCGGAAGCGCTCGCCTGACAGAAGGCCGCGCACTGCGTGCCCACCCTGCTGCTTCGGCAAAGGTCGGCACGAACCCGAACTCGTCCGGTGCCCTGAGGTCGGGGCGCTGCACATCGTGGCATGGCCCGTGACCTGCGCGCTCCGGCCGCAGATCTTGTCTCAGACGAGTGAATCTGTCCTCCCCTCGGGCCCATCGGATTGCGCGACTTCGGCAAGGCGCCGACCAACCGCGCCGGACGAGCAGGCGGATCTACAGAAACGCAGCTGGTGCGCGAGCATGAGAGGCCGGGCGACAGCGAGCAGTGACCAGCAATTCACGCAGCCCCGGTTTCGGCCGACAGGATCGGCTGGCAGAATCCGTCCGGTTCGATCGCTCCGGAAATTTGCTGGATCGAGGGAACCAGGTGGTGTCCGGCGGCGTCGGTTATGGGTGATGGTTCTGTTGTCGCAGTGGAGGGGGCCGACGGTGCGCCGCTCGTTCAAGCAGGTAGAGCACGGGATCCCATACCGTGTCACCGAACCGGCGACGATCCCGGCCGGGGTGTGCTGAATGGGTATCGAAATCCCCGAGGCGTTGCAGTGGGTCGCGAAGTACGTCGTGGGAGCCGGCGATTGGCCCGAGGGTGATGAGACCGCGATGCGCCGGGTGGAGTCGGCGTGGACCCAGCTCGCCACCGACCTGCGCGAGATCGGCCCCGACGCCAACCACGCGATCGATCAGGTCCTGGCCGCGATCGAAGGTGATACCGCGAAGGCGATCTCGGATCGGTGGACCGAACTCGGGCACGGTGCGGGCGCCTTCGACGGGCTGATCGAACATATCGAGACCCTCGGCGACGAAATCGGCGACGGCGCGGCCGATATCGAGCACACCAAACTGGTGATCTTGGCGAGTCTGGCCATCTTCGCCGTCGAGATGGCTGTCGCGTTGACCGCCGCCGCGACCGGTATCGGTGCCCCCGCCGCAGCCGCGGAAGCGGCCGTGGCACAAACCGCGACACGGATCGCGATCCGGACAGCGATCAAACAACTCCTCCAGCGGATTCTGTCGAAAGCGGCGTTGAAGGCCGCCGCGCGGGCAGCGGTGCGCGGCGCCTGGGCCGCGGCGCTGGAAGAGGTCGGCCTGGACCTTGGCGTCAAGGCCGTGCAGGTCGCGACCGGCCGCCGTGACGAAATCACGGTGGATGACCTGAAGGAAGCAGGCAAAACCGCGGTGACCGCGGCGGCCACTGGGGCGGTCACCGGGGCTATGGGCCCGGACGGGCTGACGTCGAGGAATGTGCCCGGCGGCCCGGAGGGCGGGAACCCGCTGGCGAACGCGGCCAAAGACGGAGCGCAAGAGGCGGTGGCCGGGGTCGCGGGCGAGGTCGCCGGGGAAGCCACCGACGCCGCGCTCAACGATCGTGAGTTCAGCCTGGAACAGGCGCTGTCACCGGAAAACCTGACGTCGTCGGCAGTCGGAGGTATACAGCGGGGAACAGAGACGTTGGGGGAGAACAACTCCACCGACACCGGCGAGAACCAGAACAACAACGATGAGGACCCTCCGGAGGAGTCGCAGAACAACAACCCGCCGGACAACGGCGACCGCGAAACCCAGGGTCGGAACCAGTCCCAGGAACAGCAGCAGAATCAGCCGCCGGCGCCGAACACTCAGCCTCCGGCCCCCGAGGGGCCGACGCAGACGCAGTCGTCATCGTCGAGTCAGCAGCCGCCCGGCGAGCAGCAGCCACCCGGTCAGCCGTCTCCTGGTCAGCAGCCGCCGACAGGTCAGCCGCCGGAAACCGGCGACCAGCCCGCGAGTCAGGATCCCCCGTCCCCGTCGAGTCAGGACGGGCCACCTCAGCAGACCCCAGCCGCCCCTGAGCCGGGCCAGACCCAGCCCGCCCCGGAGACCCAACAACCGCAGCCGACCGAGTCAAGACCACCGGACACACCTAACCCGCAATCGACCGAACCGGGACCGCCCGATTCCCAGCAGGCCCGGCCGACCGACACCGGATCCCCGGCGGGGCAGCAGCCGCAGGGCACAGATCCCGGGGAACCGAACCCGCCGCAAAGCCAGCAACCCAATGGTGGCAGCCCGGACACACCGCAGTCCACCCACTCCGGCGCTCCGAATACCCCGGACACTGCGACGGCACCCGGGACTCAGCAGCAACCTACCTCCAGTCTGAACCTACCGTCAGCCTCCAGCCTCAACCTGGGACCGGAAACCACGACCTCCCCAGAAACCGGATCCCCCACCACCACACCGGGCACACCACAGACCCCGCCTACACCCGACACCGCAACCAACCAGACCCCACCGACAACACCCGGCGAGACAACCACGGCGGGCACACCCGGCACCACACCCGTAGCCGGTGCCCCACAAGCCCAAAACACCCCACCCCCGTCAGCCCCCGCTACACCCGAAACCGCAGCTCCGGAAACCACTCCCACCACCACATCGGCCGCCACCGCAACACCAACCGTGCCCCCGCCCGGCCCCGCCCCGACAGCGACCGCCCCGGCCGACACTCCACGCTCCACCTCTCCCACGGACGCGGCGACAGGCACACACGCAGGCACCACACCCGCCAACGCTCCGCGGAACCAATCCCGCGCCGGCACCCCACAGCAGCCAGGCGACGCCACTACGCCCGGCGACGCACGCCCGCAGGGCACAGATCGAACCCCCGACACACTCGAAACAGCTCCCAACACACCGGGCTTCGACTACAACATCTACGACCCCGCAAACCACGCGCGTCTACTCGCCGACTTCTCGCGTCCACCCATACCCGCCCGCCCCACCAACTCCGGTCCTACACACGACCGGAGTCCCTCGACGCCCGACCGCGCCGGGCCAACAGATGATCCGTCGAAGTCACCGCGCCGGACCGATGCTCCGACACCGAACCCGAACAGGCCGCGCCCCGGTGATCCCATCTGGAATGCCACCGACCAAATTTCGGCTCAACCTCCTGCCCATCCGACGACGGCAAGCACCGTCGACGAACCACACAGGCCAACCGACCGGTCTCCGACCAAGGATTCACCGAGTTCGCCAGTTGGTGCCGCAGTACCCACCGGTATCGAAAATTCGAAACCGGAGAACACAGACCAAGCTCCAACCGACCGGCATTCTTCGCCCGTAGCCACTGCTGGTTCCGACCCCTCGTCGCCATCGCTGCCGGAGAGCGACCACTACCGGCCGGATGGCAGCCCTGTTCCTACGAACGAACTGGTCCACCCGGATCTCGAAACCAGCGAACTCGAGCGAATAAGCGCGATTGATGAACGCTTGAGGGAAGCGGCTCAAGAGTACAGAGACAAGCACGGGACATTTCCTCCCCCGCCGCCAGGAGTCGGACGACCTCACCCGGCGGTCGAGGCCATGATTCCGTCCGGTTTCGACCCATACCACGGGATGGGTCGAGACCAGTGGATGGACTCCATCACGGACCCGGACGGAAACCTGAACTGGGCCGACGCAACCCAGCATCCGGAGGGTTTCTCCACGCCAACCGACAGGCACCCGGTGGTGCTGCCGGTCGGCGAGATAATCGACCGATTCGGCGGGCCCAACGGAAGATTCACATCGCCGCCGGGCGTCACCTATCCGGAGCGTGCATTACCGCCCACCAACCTCGAAGGAGACTCCTATCACCAGTACCGGGTGGTCAGGCCACTACCGGTCTGGATGGGGCAGATCGCGCCACAAATGGGTGAGATCGGGCTGGGTACTCAGCACTTCCTACCCAGCTCGGTTCAAGCGCTGGTGGAGGCCGGATACCTCGAAGAGGTATCGCCCGAGCCACGTGACACGCCTCCGAGTTCGAGTGGCATCGCACCGGAAAACAGTCCGGACGATTGGCCGTCCGACGAAGGGCCTTCCAGACAGTCTCACCCCTTGAACGGGCGCCCAGGTTTTTCGTTGATGAGCGAGAACGATAATTTCTACCGGTTCGCGCAGCACGCATCACCGTTACCTGGGCACTACGATGTTATTGCCCATGGGTCCCCCGATATTGTCGAAATGAATTCAGGAGGAAACAGACTTTCTGCACGAGAACTGGCGAACATAATCAGTCACCGACCAGATTACCAACCTGGCATGCCGGTTCGTCTGCTGTCCTGCAATACCGGACACCTGGATGGAAATGTTGCAGTCCAATTAGCTCAGTCTCTGAATACTACCGTTGTCGCGCCTGACGGATATCTGTATATCAACAGTTCGGGAACCATGGGAGTAGACCGAAGGCCTTCCGGTGAGATCGGGTATATTCGAGTACGGTCTTTGGATAATACCTTCCATCGATTCCATCCCGATGGCAGTATCGAAGAAATGGAAAGGAACGAGTGGGAAGGGTGATCGATATGCTCAAGATACCGGATATAAAGGAAATTCTGGAATCAGCGGATGGCGGCGCTGCCTCGAGCCCGGATAGCGTGTCGGCGCGCGACCTGATGGACAAGGTCGATGAAAGTGTTCGTGAACCACTGGCCAACTACCTGAGTAACTGCCCTGCAATGTGGGTCAGTCAGTCCATCGAAGACCCGCTGGATCCGTCGAAGGGCTACGTGGTGCCGACCGGAATCGCTACCGACGGCGTATGGGTATGGCGGATTTACTGGGGGTATTTCGTCGGCGAGTACGGGGCGGCTGTCCCTGAGGATTTCCTCACGCACGCACAGAGTCAAAACTTTGAGCCGGTGGTACTCAGCGAGGAGGAGATGGACCGGGTGATAGACCGGTGCCAAGAGCAGTGGCCGGCCTGAGGGCGAATCGCGAGGCGTAAGGTTTCAACGTGGATTTCAGTGAACTGCAGCGGATCTTGCATGGCTTGGGTGTCCCCGACACGGATGCGTCAGTCGGGCGGTTACGTGATGACCATTTCTGCCTCATCCCAGGCGATTCCGTGGACACATTCGAGGTGTTTTGGTACGAGCGTGGCAATAAAATTGACCTGTGCATATACGACAGCGAGTCTGCGGCTTGTTACGGGTTTTTGGGGTTGATCGGCGGTGCCCTCAGCGGCAGACAGCCCCTGGAACCAGGCCGGGGAACGGCAGGTGCAATCGGTGGAGTTCCGATAACGCATCGAGTGCTGCGTGGCCTGCTGGACGGTACTGACCTGTTCAGCGGTATGGGCGAACCACAATGGGCACGTCAGTACGTCGTTCCCGAGGACTTCGGCGCCTCGTCCGGTCGGCGACGGCTGATATGGCCCGACCAGACACGGCACCCCGACGGGTTCGCCTCACCGACGGACCGTTCACCCACCCGCCTCCCGGCCGGCCGGATCATGGACACCTTCGGTACCACCTTCACGCGTTTTCTGTATGACGCGGGTGCCCTGATACCAGAGCGTTCGTTGCCGATCGATTGTGTGGAATCAGGATATCGACGCTGGCGCGTACTCAAGCCCACCCCTGTTTGGGCCGGACCGGCCGCGCCGTGGTTCGGTCTACCCGGCGGTGCGAATCAATACTTCACCCTCATGCCCGCCGTCGATCTAGTGGGCGCCGGATTCATCGAGGAGATAAAACTGTGACCACAGACGGTGGCGTCCACCCCGAAAACCTGTTCGCGCAGGATCCCGTGAGTCAACTCGGCCGATTCTCGAAGGTCGGTGCTCCAGAAGAACTCGTCTCAGAGGGTGCCCTCCGAGAAAATGCCTGGTGCATGATCCAAGCCGACGACGGCTGGTGGGACGTCTTCTACTACGAACATGGTTCGCGCACAACCAATCTTGGACGAGCCAAATCTCGCCTCGCCGCTCTGCGGCTGCTCGGCGGGCGGCTGCTGTACACCGACATCCTCAACCGAGCGTCCAGGCGAGAGGCCGACGAATAACTTCCGAGCAGCGCTCCTCCAGGCACTGAAGAGCCGGCCCCGATCGGATGAATACAGCCGCGATATTCGACATGCCCCGGGGATATCTCGTATGCCACGCCAGCCCCGACCCAGGCTCCTGATTCTGTGGGCGTTGAGCGAAGACCCGATGGGCCGATAACCTCCACAGGCATATGGGCCCCATGCCCACCGGACGGCGGGCCCTCACCTCCGGCGACACCCACCGCAGTCCCTGGTTCAAGCCTCCTGCCATCTCCAGCTCATCCCGTCGACTCCCCCGGAGGTAACCTATGCCGGACCCCCTGGAAACACCGCAGCAAGTCCGTCAGTATCTGGCCACAGCCCTCAACTCGTCGCGGCAGTTCCGAGTCCTACCGACCCAATTCGGCTGGGCGTGCAGGGAAGTCCTGACCCAGGAGGAAATCCAGAGCGGACAAGCGATGGGCCTGGGAAGCTACGTGGTGAACCGGCAGACAGCAGCGATCACAGCCCACACGAGCATGCCACTGGAAGTGATCGCCCAGGAATACGACCAAGCGATCCAGACCGGACGGCAGGTCCAGGGCTACCAGGTCTATCCCCCGACATGGAACGTGGAGGCCCGATTGATCGGGGAGACCCCGGAGGAGATCGTGTACCGAGTCCAGGCGACGTCACCGACGGACCCGCCGGCCGGCCCACCGATCGACCACCAGTTGATGATCAACAAAGCGACGCGCCGCTACCGCACCAACGTGACGGTGATCCACGAGGCGTGCCGACAGACAGCGGGCTGGGCGATCACACAGCACAACCAGTGGGGGACCTGGCCCGAGAGCCGGACCTACCAGTTCTAGACACGGACCGGGCCGGCGCCATAGGCAATCAGCCTATCGCGGACCCTGTAGCCACCGAGTCCACGCGGCACGAAGGCGACAACAAATCCCCCGATGGGGACGAGTCGGGGGCCACATCCTCCGACCCGGATGACGGGCTCGAGCGTCTCCGCACCATCCGCGCCGTGGCCGCTGCAGCGCCAGCCCAAACAGATCATCCAGCCCGGCCACCCACGCAGCCAGGTCCTCGCCCTTCGGCCCGACGAAAGACCTACCGCACAACATAACCAAGTGCGGCTGGAGTATTAACGGGCCATCCACCAGAAGGAGATCATACCTTCGCGCCGATGAGCTGCTGATAGTCCTCGTTCCGGGCAACCAGATCGTCGTGCGGACCGCTGTCGACGATCAGCCCGTCCTTCAGGAATACAACTGTATCGGCTTCCCGAATGGTGGACAGGCGATGGGCGATGACCAGCAGTGCGCATTCCTTCCGCACCGCCTGGATGGTCACGTGCAGAGCCTGCTCGGTCTCGGCATCCAGCATCGCCGTGGGCTCGTCCAGCATCAACAGCACCGGCCGACGCACCAATGCCCGCGCCAGTGCGACCCGCTGGCGTTCGCCACCCGAGAGCAATACACCGTGTTCGCCCACCGGGGTGTCGAGGCCACGCGGCAGCCGGGCGACCAGATCTGACAAACCGGCGAGTTCTACCGCACGTTGCAGGTCCTCATCAGCGAGTCCGGGTTGCCGATACGTCAAATTCTCGCGAAGACTGCCGAACAACAGGGGCGCGTTCTGCTCCAGCAAGCTGACGTCGGAACGCCACGCCCGACGCGGCCTTTGAGCGTAGGACCGGCCCCCCAGCAGGATATCGCCGCCGACTGGATCATAAAACCTGCTCACCAGCGAGAACACGGTGGACTTTCCGGCCCCGGATTGCCCGACCAGAGCCACGTGTCCGCATACCGGAACCGAGAACGACACACCGCCGAGGATCGCCCGCTCGTCGTAGGCGAAATGGACATCCCGGAATTCGAGTACCGTATCCGCGGTGCCGGCAGCCTCGTCAGTCGTTGTGCCACTATCTGTTTCGATATCGTTCGCCGGGATATCGTCGATGTCCTCGCAGGGTAATTCGAGTGTCGACCTTATCCGGCTCAGCGCGCCCAGAGCTTGCTGGAGACCGACTGAGCCGTTGAAGAGATCGCCGACCGGAATCAACAGGTTCATCGCCAGCAGCATCATCGATACGAGGCTGCTCAACTCCATCTGGTGGTTCGCGACCCGGACACCGCCGACCACCAGGGAGACCACGAACGAACCGGTCACGGCCAGATGCATGGCCGGATTTCCCAGTGCCCGCAACCGGGCGGCACGAACCCCGACGGAGAACGCTGCACCGGCCCGTTCGGCCAAATGCTCGTGCTCACGCTCCTCAGCATTGTTCACCTTGACCGTGCGCACTCCGGTGAGCGCTCGTTCGATATCGGCGGACAGCGCACCTACACTCACCTGCAATTGGGTCGAGGCCCGTTCGATCCTGGTCATGACCAGCAACATCGCACTCGCGGCAATACCGACCGTTACGAAAACGATGGAGAAGAGGAGCCAATCGAGATAGATCATCACCCCGACGGTCCCGATGAGCGTCACCGCTCCGGTCAGTAGTTGCACGAGGGTGGTTCCGACAACATTGCGGATCACCGTCGGATCCACCGTCACCCGCGAGATCAGGTCCCCGATCCTGAGCGAATCGAGCGTCGGGACGCTCAATCTCAGCAGATGCCCCGACAAACGATTGCGTACCGACAGCAGCACGGATTCGCTGGACCGTTCGAGCACGTAGAGCCCGCAGGTATCGGTAACGGCATGCAAGAGATAGGCGCCCACCAGCGCGGCCAGCGACCATGCGATCGCGTCACCCGCCGACGCATCCCGAATGACCTGCCCGGCCAGAAGTGGTTGCACCAGCGAGAATGCGGTACCCACGAGCAGCAGCGCGGTCGCGCCCAGCAGCGCTTTCCGATGTGGGGCGATCAACCGGAACAAAGCGCCGACCCGGCGCGGCCATGATTCGCCGGGCCGGGAATCACTGTTGGCCACTGACATCTCCACCCAGGTTCATATACCCACCCACCACGATCAGTCGGCTGAATGTATCCATATCTCCTGCCTCACCGACGAGTTCGCCCTCCGCCTCGACCCACGCGTGCGCCGTGAACGGCAGTTCGTTGCGAACGCCGACACACCATGTGGTCCACGCACCGTATCGCCGGCTCAACAGAACGGTTGCCACAGACCTCGTCAAACAGCCGAATCGGCCTGCGGCGGAGGCGCTCACCGCGCCGAGAACTTGCGGTCCAACAGGTCTGGGATCTCGCGGAATGCAGCGGCAGCTACTTGCTCGTTGAAAACCATATCGCTGTATGGGTCAACCATCCAGAGCTTGCCTGAGGTATTGGCAGCGAGTCTCTCGATCAACTGAGCCAGCGCAGCGCCGTGCTCATAGGACTGACGGACCAAAGTGGGCTTGCGCTTCGAGCGTCGACCGGGCCCATGTGGGCGGCCGTTGTGCAACTGTAGGTCGATCCCCATGGCCGGATTTTCTCACCGGAGTGGATGTCCTCGTTGCCGGTAGTGCCTGAGGCGGGCTTGATGTTGTCGGCGCGGCGCCATCGTGACCAGGCCCAGGTGTGGGCGGGGTCGTGGTCGCTTCTCCGGCTCTCCACGCCGCCGTGTGGAACGCGAGCTGCGGTTCCGGCGCAGCGAGTTGGAGCGGCTGTAATCGGTCTCTGCGCCGAGCGCGGCACGGGAAATCGTCGTGATCTCGGATGCGAAGGGCCAGCTATGATCGGGCGTCGATGTGATAACTCGGCGGGGAAGGCCTGGCCGAGACCGGGGAGGTACGTGGGCATGACCGATTCCCAGGGCGAAGGCGGCGAGGAGCCGAGCCGGGGTGCCGCCGAATCCGTGCCGCCGCCCGTTGCCGCTCCTGGCGGTCCGGGCGACTTCTCCGGCGGAGCGGACTCGATGTTCTACGGTTCCGCGATGCCGGGCCCGCCTGCCGCCGGGCCCGGGTACGGGCTTCCCGGCCCCGGATATCAGCCGCCACTGCCGTATCCGCCGCCGGCCCGCGGCGGGAACACGATGCTGATCGTCGCCGGTGTTCTCGGGCTGGTGGTGGTGCTGGTTGTCGGTGTGGTGATCGGTTTCGTCGCCAGTGGCGGTGACGGGAGCAGCGCGGCGGCCGGTGAGTCGGCGCCGGAGAAGCAGGGACCGGGGACCTATTCGATGAGTGGGGTCACCAATGCGTGCGATCTGGTCGATCCCACGCCGTTGACCAAGTGGTCGCCCACGCCGGAAGGCGCTCCCGTTCACGAGGAGACGCCGCAGTCGCCCCACTCCAACGGCACCCTGAAATGCGAAGTCGCCTACACCAGCAAGACCGAGGACCCACTCGCCAGATTCTCTCTGAACGAAGCGACAATGATGGTCGAGGCCGAATTGGCCGACAGTGAACAGGCGCTCAGCCATTTCTGCACCAAACCCGCCCGCGACCACTTGCAGATGGGGGAAATCTCCGGTCTCGGGACCCGCGGCTGCTGGATCTCCGAACTCTACGGTGACCTCGTCGAGAGCAGGACTTACCGGGTGGAGGCGCTGGACGGCAATGTCGGGGTGGGGGTAAGGATCAACCTCACGCGGGAGCAGGGTTCGCCTCCGGTGAGCTGGGGTGAGCTCGATGCGGTCGCCAGGGCCCAGGTGCGCAGAACATTCGATGGTTTGAAGCAGAACTAGCGGGCGCCCACTTCGCTCCGGCCGGAGTGAGGATGACCGCTCGGCGTCGGCTGGAATACGATCAAGTTCGTAGGTGGCGGCCGGCGCGGAGCCGTTGTGGAATCGAAGGGACTACGGGGGATGACCGATTCCCAGCACGAAGCCGGCGGCCCGGCGGTGCCCGGCAGCACTGATCCCACTGTGCGGCAACCGGACCCGTACGCCAGTGGCTGGGGAGCCCCGGGCTCGGGCAACTACCAGCCACAGGCGCCCGCACCCGGTGAGCCGGTCACCGGTTACGGCGTACCCGGTCCGGGATACCCGCCGTCGCCTCCGTATCCACCACCGCCGACCGGTAACAGCAGGACGGGGCTGGCCATCGCCGGTGTCCTGGGACTTGTGCTGGTGCTGGTTATCGGTGTGGTGATCGGTTTCGTCGCCGGGGGCGGCGATAGCGACGGTGAATCTGCCGCGGTCACGGCCTCGCCTGGCGCGGCGGCCCAATCCAGCCCGGCCCAGGCCACCACAACGGCTGCCCCGAAACCGGCGCCGGGGATCTATTCGATGAACGGGGTCACCAATGCGTGTGACCTGGTCGATCCCACACCGTTGCACCGGTGGTCGTCCACACCGGACCAACCGCCCTACCATGCCGAAAACCCGCCGAGCACGGACAGCGGCGGCGATATGACATGCCAATTCAGCTACAAGAGTCTGTCGAGCGACGGTGCTCACTACTACCAGGTGGCGATCGAACTCGACGTCGAGTTCACCGCTGCCGGGGCCGCTCCCGCCTACGACGAGTGGAAACTCGGCGACACCGCCGCCGAACCGGGCCACGCCTCGGGAGAGGTCACAGGCATCGGCGCCCAGGGTTACGAGGCGACCTGGGTTACGGACCAGGAGTACTACGGCTCGATGACATATGTCGTGGGCGTACAGGACAGCAACGTGTCGGTGAAGGTAAGAATTCCTGTTATGCGCCAGCTCGGCGAGCCGCAGGTGAGCCTGGACGAGCTCGGCGCGATCGCTCGAAATCAAGCCCAGCGGACGCTCGACAGGCTGCGCACGAAATAGCTGCTCGCCTCACTTCGCTGATTGCACCTCGGGACCACCGCTCATCGGCTGAGCAGGCTCGGCCCGCTCCGAGCCTGCCTGCTCGGCGCCCGCGACGCCCTCCAGCGACCGGATCTGTCCCGGGCGACTCGTGGGTAGTGCGGCGAGGCAGGCACAGGCGATCAGCGCCAGTACGGCGATGTAGACGGAGATGGCCAGTGTCCCGCCGGTTCCCATATAGAGGAGCGTGAGAACGGTGGGAGTCAGGCCGCCACCGAGACTTGCGCCCAGCTGGTAGCACAGCGAGATGCCGCTGTACCGGACGTTGACGTCGAACGCCTCTGCGAAATGCGCGGCGAGAGGTCCGTACATCAGGCCGGCGCCCACGTAGGCGATGGCGATCGTGGCGTAGACAGCCGGCGGAGAACCGGTGTCGAGGAGCAGAAAGAACACGAAGGCATCGGCCGCCATGAACACCGAACCGGCGGTCATGACCACGCGGCGGCCGATTCGATCCGACAGTGCCCCGGACAAGACGATGCTGGGCAACTGCAGTGCCAGACCCACGACGGTGGCGTTGAGCAGGAGTTGACGCGGAAGCTCGAGCGGCCCGGTGGCGTAGCTCAGCGCGTAGGTGAACACGAGATAGACGAAGGCGTTGTAGCTGATACTCACACCGGTGGCCAGCAGGACCTTACGCCAGGAGGTCCGCAGCAGCTCGACGATCGGCAGGCGCGTCAGATTCCGGCCGTGTTGAGCCGATCGGAACGCGGCGGTCTCTGTAATCCTCGAGCGCACGAACAGGCCCACCCCGACAAGGACAATGCTGGCGAGGAAGGGAACGCGCCAGCCCCAGGCCAGGAAGGCCTCCTCATCCAGGCCCGCGAGGAGGGCGAAGGCGACGGTGGCCAGCAGGCCGCCGCCGGATATGCCCACCATCGACCAGCTGCCGTAGAGGCCTCGGCGGCCGGGCGGCGCATGCTCCACTCCGACCAGCGCCGCACCACCCCATTCGCCACCCACGGCCAAGCCCTGCAGGATTCGGCAGAGGAGAAGCAGGATCGGAGCGGCGATTCCGATCTGCTCGTAGGTCGGCAGCGCACCGACCACGATCGTCGCAGTACCCATCGTCAGCACGGTGATGACGAGCAACCGCTTGCGGCCGATCCGATCTCCGAAATGTCCGGCGATGACCCCACCGACCGGGCGAGCCAAGAAACCGGTGAAGAATACGACGAAGGCGAGCAAAGTGCCCACGACCGCATCGGTTTCCGGGAAGAACACCTTGTTGAACACGAGACTTGTCGCGATGGCGTATGCGATGAAGTCGTACTGCTCGACAGCAGTTCCCATGCTGGTCGCAACAGCCAGGGTTCCGAATGCGGGGCGGGTGGTACCGACGGCTGGGTCGGACAGCTTCGTGGACGAGGTCACGGATGAAGCTCCTAGTCGATCAGGTGTAGCCATCCGTGACGCAATCAGCGCCATCCTGGCCGCACCGTTCATATAACGCAACACGTTGCGCGATATATGAATGTAGACCGTGGTACCGGTCACATGTCAAGCACTCGCGTCCTGCCCGAGTTCCAACTGATGAGCTGTTTCCACAAGTCCGGCCAGGGCCGCGGAGTGCGTACCGGCGGGCCAGGCGAGCAGAGTGGTGACCAAGGGGGCGTCGAGGACCGGCACCGCGACGTGTTCCGGCCACTGCCAGGCGCGGCTGGAAGCCGGAATCACCAGGAGGGTTCGGCCGAGCGCGACGAGTTGGGCGAGCTGGGATTGGCTGCGCACCTCGGGGCCCGGCCCCGGCGGGTAGGTGTAGTCGTGACGGGGCCACCGGGCGATGGGCAGATCGGGAACATGGCTGACTTCGGCCATCGTCAGGCTGGTGCGCCGGGCGAGCGGATGCGCCGCCGGCACGATGGCGACCTGGCCCTCGGTGAGGATCTCGGCGCTGTCGAGGCCCATCATCACGTCGAACGGGGCATGCATGATGGCCACGTCCGCACGACCGTCGCGGAGAAGTTGACCCTGCTCACCGATCTCACACAGCAACACGTCGATCTCGGCGGCGCCGGGGCGGGCGGCATGGGCGTCGAGGAGTTGTTTCAGTAGTTCGTGGGACGCGCCGGCTTTCGTGGTGAGCACGAGAGCCGGTTGCGCCGCGGCGGCGCGGCGGGTGCGACGGACGGCGGCGTCGACGGCATCGAGTGCGCGCCGGGCTTCCACCAGCATGGTCTCGCCCGCGGCGGTGAGCGCGACTCCGCGGCGATCCCGTTCCAGGAGAAGGACTCCCAGGCGGCGCTCCAGCTGCTGGATGGCACGGGACAGCGGCGGCTGCGCCATGGTCAGGCGCTCGGCGGCACGGCCGAAATGCAGCTCTTCGGCCACCGCGACGAAGTAGCGCAATTCCCGAGTTTCGAGACCGTCCACACCTCCAGTATGGCCCCTGATACCGGTGCGGTATCAGATCGGATCGGACCCGGTCTTGGACAGGGCCGCCGGGCCGTCCGCACGATTGCATCGGAGCGTCGCGGCGGTCACCGCACGAGTCGCCGGACGATTTCCCCGACCTCACGAAAGGCATACGGTGAGCACAACTTCCCTTCCCGGCGGCACCTGGTCTCTGGGCGATATGACGGTCACGCGGTTCGGCTACGGCGCCATGCAGCTCGCCGGCCCCGGCGTGATGGGTCCGCCCGCCGATCACGACGGTGCCCTCGCCGTCCTCCGCGCGGCCGTCGACCTCGGCATCACACATATCGACACCGCGGACGCGTACGGTCCGCGGGTCACCAACGCGCTCATCCGCGAAGCGCTGCACCCGTATCCCGGATCGCTGCATGTGGCCACGAAGGTCGGGGCGACCCGGGACGAGCAGGGTGGCTGGCCGCCGGCACGCCGGCCCGACCAGCTGCGCCGCGCGATCGACGAGAACCTCGAAAGCCTCGGACTCGACAGACTGGACCTGGTGAATCTGCGCCTCGGTGATGCCACCGGCCCGCGGCCGGGCGCATTGTCCGAGGCGTTCGAAACGCTCGCCGAACTGCGGCGGCAGGGCCTGATCAGGCATCTCGGCGTCAGTAACGCGACGGCGGAACAGGTCGTCGAGGCCCAGGCGATCGCGCCGATCGTCTGCGTGCAGAACATGTACAACCTCGCCTACCGGCACGATGACGAGCTGATCGACCGGCTCGCCGCCGAGGGCATCGCCTACGTGCCCTTCTTCCCGCTCGGGGGATTCAGTCCGCTGCAGTCCGAGGCGCTTTCGGCGGTAGCGAAACGTGTGGATGCCACGCCGATGGCTGTCGCGCTGGCCTGGTTGCTGCAACGGTCGCCGAATATCTTGCTGATCCCGGGGACTTCATCCGCAACTCACTTGCGGGAGAACGTCGCCGGTGCCGGCGTCACGCTCAGCGGCGAGGATATCGCCGAGTTGGAGAACATCAGCGCCCAGGTGTGAAATCGGGGATCGCCGCGGCGGTAGATCCTGATCACCGGTGGTTGCGGCCGACCGGCCCCGGGTTTCCGGATCCGGTCGCGCCCGCGATCGTCTCGCTCACGCTTCGGGCGTATCGGGCGATCAGATCACCACCGGCCGCGACCGCGGCCCGGGTCTGTTCCGGTCGCACCAGCCAGGTGCGCATGGGGAAAGCCGGTTCCACCAGCTCGATCCAGGGCCAGCCCGGGAGGAGACGGTGCGCGCTGGACTCACTGAGGAGTACCGCGTGTGATCCGGTGGCTTCCGCACAGGCCAGGGCGTTTTCGACGAAGGACGCGAACTGCCAGATCGGGGCGATACCGGCCTCGTAGGCTACCGAGATCAGCCGGTCGTGCTCGGCCGGGATCTGCTCGCGGGCGTGGGCCAGCACGCGGAGGTTGTCGAGTTCGACCAAGGGGCACGTTTCCCGTTCGGCCAGTGGATGATTCGGCCGGACCGCGAGTCCGAACGGCTTCTCGAACAGTTCGACCGAATACAGATTCGACGGCGGGTTCTGGTGGACAATACCGATATCGAGCCGGCCTTCCTGCACCGAACGCAGTTGAGCGCTGCTGTTCGCGTCGCTGAAATCGATTCGGATATCGGGGGTTTCGTTGTGGAAGGCGCGGATGAGCCCTGCCAGCCAGTCGGCCGGTAGTCCCGGCGGCAGGCCGATGGAAATGAGTTCACGGGCCGCCGAGGCCGAGCGGGCCACATCGCGAGTAGCGGCCGCCAACCCGAGGAGGCGGGCCGCGTGCTGGTAGAGAGCGGCACCGGCCGGCGTCGGTTCCACACCGCGCGGTACCCGGTCCAGGAGGTCGATACCGCATTCCCGCTCGAGCTCTTTGATCTGCCGGGTGAGTGCCGGCTGCGACATCATGAGGCGATCCGCCGCGCGGGAGATCGAGCGTTCTTCGACCACTGCCACGAAGTATCTGAGATGGCGTAACTCCACCACCTCAGCTTGCCATACCCGACAGGTATGCCCGGTCGCCGAAATAGGCATTGGACGCCGGGTGGAGGTATCGCAGAGAGTTGTGACTCAGTCCACAGGAGTTACCCGGCGGCCGCCGGGCCAGGGATAGGAGCTCAACGGTGACGCTCACCGAGCATGTCGATGTCGTAGTTGTCGGCGGTGGCGCCGGCGGTATCGCGGCGGCCGTCGGCGCCGCACGCAGTGGCGCGCGGGTCCGGTTGATCGAGCGGTACCCGTTCCTGGGCGGGGCGGCGACGAACAGTTCGGTCCTCACATTCTGCGGTTTCTTCGATCAGACCCACGAAACCGTCGTCGCCGGAGTGGGCGGGGAAGTCCTGGACCGGCTGCGTGCTCGCGGGGTGTACGCCGAGAAGGTCATGGGCTGGACCGGTAACCGGATCGTGCTGCTGGACGCCGAAACCACGAAGATCGTCTGCGATGAGATCGTCGCCGATGCCGGGGTCGAGACCCGGCTGCACTCGACTCTGATCGGTGCGACCAGGCGCGACGGCGTGATCACCGAGATCGAGGTGGCCCACCGGGGCGGCACCGAGCGACTGACCGCCGATGCGTTCATCGACGCCAGCGGTGACGGTTCGCTGCTGGCGCTCGCCGGAGCGGCGGTGCGCACGGTGGACCTCCCGGACCGGCAGACGAATACCCTCGCCTGCCGTTTCGGCGGGGTCACCGAGGATGCCGACCTCTCGACCGACGGGATGCGCGCCGCGGTGGCCGCCTATATCGAGGAAACCGGCGCCGAGCTGCCCCGCGACCACGGTATCGCCGTGCGGCTGCCGGTGACCGGTGAGGTGATGGCACTGCTCGTCGACGAACATTTCGACACCCTCGACCCGCGGCAGATCAGCGCCGCGGAAGCCAGTGCGCGTGCCCAGTCGTGGCGCTACCTCGACGCGATGCGCAAGGGTATGGCCGGGTGGCAGCAGGCCTACCTGGTGACGTCGGGCCCGCAGATCGGCATCCGGGAAAGCCGGCGGCTGGTCGGCAAGACCATGATCACCGCCGCGGATGTCCGGCAGGCCCGCAAGCGCCCGGACGAATCCATCGGACGCTGCGGCTGGCCGATCGAGGACCACGCCGGACCGGGCGTGACCAATTACGAGGAGATCGATGGTGGGCGCTGGTACGACGTCCCCTACGATGCCATCCGGTGCGCCGATACCGGCAATGTGTGGGGCGTCGGCCGGTTGACCAGCTCGGATGATGAGGCATTCGCCTCGGTCCGCGTGATGGGCACCGCGTTCGCCACCGGGCACGCCGCGGGGATCGCCGCCGCGCAGCACAGCGACGGCCGGCACCACGACCTGCCCGCCATCCGGCGCGCGCTGCTCGAGCAGGGCGCGATCGTATGAGCCGGCAGCACGTGTCACCCCACCAGCCATTGATTCGCGGATCGGAACCGGAGCGTCGAGTATGAGTGTCGTTCAGCAATCCTCCCCATATCGGTGGGTTGTCCTCACGATGTGCTGGGCCGCCTTCACCATGACCTCGGTCGACCGTTCGACCTGGGGCCCGGCCTCGGCATCGGTCAGCGATTCCCTCGCCGTGCCGATCGCCGCCATCGGTATCTTCGCGACCTGCTACTACATCGGCTACGTCGCCTCCAACGCCTTCGGTGGATTCCTCACCGACTGGCTCGGCGGACGCATGATCCTGTCGCTCACCGGACTGGTCGCGGGCTCGTTCATGATCGTTTTCGGCACCATCGAATCCATCACGGCCGGATTGATCGTGCAGGGCATCGTGGGATTGTTCGCCGGCGCCGACTACGCGGGCGGGCTCAAACTCATCGCGACCTGGTTCACGCCGACCCAGCGCGGGTTCGCGATGGGTGTCTTCATGACGGCGACCTCACTCGGCACCGTCATCGCCAACGCCGTCGTACCGCGGCTGATCGAGGCCGCGAGCTGGCGCGAGTCGTACCACGTGTTCGGTATCGCGACCGTCGTGATCAGCGTCCTGTGTTTCTTCCTGCTCAGGGATCGCCCGAACGGCCAGGAGCAGCAGGCGGAACCGCAGAAGCCCCGGGTTCGCTCCAGCGCTCTGCCGAACCTGCGTCCGCTGCTGCGCAACCGCGATCTGCTCCTGCTGGCCATTACGGGCTTCGGCGGTTTGTGGGGCACCTACGGATTCGTGACCTGGTCGAATACGCTCATGGTCAAGGCCAACGGTATCGATCCGGTCGACGCCGGGACGGTTCTGGTGATCTTCGCCGGGGTCGCGGTCGTGGCGAAACCGATGGTCGGATGGGTTACCGACCAATTCCGGCTGGGTCAGAAACTGCCGATCATCGTGATCCTGGTCGTCTTCGGCGGCACCCTGCTGACCTTCGGGTCGCTGTCCAGCCTCACCCAGTTCCTGTGGTGCGCGCCGCTGCTGGGCCTGGGCGCCTACGCCTATTCGCCGCTCACCGCCGCGTTGACCCCGGCCCTTGCGGGACGGGACCTCGTCGGATCGGCCGCCGGCGGCGTCAACGCGGTCTGGCAGCTCGGCAGTGTGGTCGTGCCCGCGGTCGTCGGCTTCGTATTCCACGCCACCGACTCGTTCTACGCCGCCTTCATCGTCCTGGCGGTCGGCCCGTTCATCGGCGCGGCCACCTGCTGCTTCATCCGCTCCGATAGACCCCGGAGAAGCGCCGGCGGTGACACCGGCCGACCGAACCCGGCAGTTGATCACAAGGTCTCCGTGTAGCCGCGCGTAACCGACAGGATCGACCTCGCCTCCGGAAATCGATCCGGAGGCGAGGTCGTTCCGCATCGACATTTCGGATGCTATACCCACATCATGAATGCTGAGTTCTCGCACAGCGATGGGTCCTGGAGCATTGTCTCGGTCAGCCCGACCGCTGAATTATCAGGCGCGAGCAGCGAGCGCATGAGCGATCCCGGCATACCGAATTCGCTCCAACCAGCGGTACAGCGCCGGATCGAGCGCGACAACCTCGACGAATTGATCGCTGACTTCGATAAACGCAATGGGCCGGCCGACGCGGCAGCGGTAGCTGCCAAACATGCCGAGTTGACTCGTGCCGGCTGACCGATGCGACACCGCTGACCTCATCCTCGATCTCGATTACATACAGCACCACCTCGGCGCGACGCGACCACGCTCGATACCCGACATCAGGACGCACTGACGATCGGCCTCCGCAGGGTCCGGTGGCTTCGGGTGATGCGAGATGGCGTCAGGCCGCGGAGCCTCCGTGTTCGCCGAGGCGGGGCGGCCGGCGGTAGTCAGGGGTCCAGCCGGATACCCGGATCGAGGAGGCGACGAGGCGGTGCTCGCCTGCCCGGACGACCATTTCGGGGGTCGCTTCGAGTGCCTGCGGGAGAGTGCGGACCGCGGCGGCGGGGACACCGAGGGGCCGGAGGCGGGATTCCCAGGAGGCGGCGGTGTCGGTGGACAGGGCGTCGGTCACCAGAGTCAGGACTTCGTCGCGGTGCGCGACCCGGTCGGCCATGGCTTCGAAACCGGTGAGCCCGGCTTCCTTCGCGAAGGATTTCCAGAAGCCGTCGTGGGTGACGAACAGGGCCAGGTAGCCCTCAGCGGTCGGGAACAGCTGGGCGGGCACGTAATACGAGTGTGCACCGTTCGGCCGGCGCTGCGGTTCGACGCCGTTGTCGAGGTAGGCGGCGGCGTGATAGTTCAGCTGGGAGAGCATCACATCGCGTAGCGATACGTCGATCTGGCCGCCCTTCCCCGAGACGATCTGGGCGAGCAGGCCGAGCGCGGCGGTGAGTCCGGTGGAGTTGTCGGCGGACGAATAGCCGGGCAGGGTGGGTGGTCCGGCCGGATCTCCGGTGAGTGCGGCGACGCCGGTGGACGCCTGCACCACGTAATCGAATGCGGGGTCGTCACCGTTGTCGAGCCCGAAACCGGTGAGAGCGACGCAGACGATGCGCTCGTTGTGGTGGCGCAGGGCATCGTAGGTCAGACCCAGTTTGCGGATCGCCGACGGTTTCAGATTCACCAGGAGCGCATGGGATTCGGCGGCCAGCTCCCCCAGCCGTTCCTGCCCCTCGGCAGAAGCCAGGTCCAGGCAGATACTGCGTTTACCGCGGTTGAGGCTGGCGAAGTACGAGTCGCTGACCTTGCGGGAGATATCACCGCCGGCGGGCTCGAGTTTGGTCACCTCGGCGCCGAGATCGGCGAGCATCATGGTCGCGTACGGGCCGGCCAGCATGGTGCCCACCTCGAGCACCCGGATTCCGGCCAGCGGCCCCTTGCTCATCGAAGCTCCTCCGGGACGGGGCGATACGGTCGGCGAAGGCGGAGGTATCGCATCATCGGAGGTCCTCGGCGATCTGCGCGATCATTTCGCGGGTACGCCGTTTCGAGGCGACCAGTTCGTCCCGGTTGTCACCGATCGGCAGGAGACGCACGGACAGGTCGGTGGCGCCGGCCTCCGCGTAACGGCGCAGTCCGGCCGCGATCGCTTCCTCGTCACCGGCGATGCAGATATCACCGACGTTCTTGGCGTCGCCCTTGTCCAGGAGCCGCTGATAGTTCGGGGAGACCTCGGCTTCGCCGAGGATACGGTTGGCGCGCTCGCGGGCGGTGTCGACCTCACCGGAAGCACACAGGCAGATGGGCAGACCGGCCACAATGCGCGGTGCCGCGCGACCGGCGTCCGCGGCGGCCTTGGTGATCCGCGGGACCACATGGTCGCTGATGGCGCGTTCGTCGGCCATCCACAGGATCGTGCCGTCGGTATGTTCACCGGCGATCCGCAGCATGACCGGTCCGAGCGCCGCGATCATCAGCGGCAGCGGGGCCACCGGACCGAGATCCAGCTGATTGTTCACGGTGAAGCTGCCGTTGGAGACCTGCACCGTTCCGGGGCCGTTCAACGCCGGGTTCAGTACTTCGAGATAGTCGCGGGAGTACGCGGCCGGCTTCTCGTAGGGAAGTCCGAGCATGTCCTGCACAATCCAGTGGTGCGAGGGACCCACACCCAACGCGAGCCGTCCGCCGGCCACCGCGTGCGCCGAGAGCGCCTGGCGGGCCAGAGCGATCGGATGCTGGGCTTGCAGCGGCACCACCGCGGTCCCGAGTTCGATCCGTTCGGTCACCGAACCGAGCAGCGCGATAGTTACCAGCGCGTCGAAATCCGTGGGCATCTGCGGAATCCACGCGGTGTCCATACCGGCCGATTCGGCCCATTTGATGTCGTCGACCATCCGGGCGGCCTTGCGCGCGGTATCGCCGCGCTCGGGTCCGATCATCACACCGATACGCACGATTCCTCCACTCTCACAAATGATTCAAGGGGAGCCGCCGCCCACCGTCACGGCGGCGGCTCCGGGCCCGGACGCGAGGCGTCCGGGAGATCAGGACGGGGCCGTTGTCCCGGTGAGTTCCCGCATCGCGGTGACCAGCACATCGAGCGCCGTACCGGTCGGGAAGACGGCGGCCGCGCCCACTTCCTGCAACTTCTCGATATCGCCCTGCGGGATGGTGCCGCCGACCACGACCGCGATATCCCCGGCGTCGGCCGCACGCAGCGCGTCGACCACCCGCTTCGTCAGCGCGATATGGGCACCGGACAGAATGCTCAGCCCGACCACTGCCACGTCTTCCTGCACCGCGATCGAGACGATGTCCTCGATGCGCTGGCGGATCCCGGTGTAGACGACCTCGAATCCGGCGTCACGCAGGGTGCGGGCGACGATCTTCGCGCCCCGGTCGTGGCCGTCCAGACCCGGTTTCGCGACCAGGACACGCGCGGCCATCAGAACACCACCGGCTGCTGGAATTCGCCCCACACCGATTTGAGGGCGGCGGTCATCTCGCCCACCGTGCAGTAGGCGTTGGCACAGTCGATCAGACGATGCATGAGGTTGTCGTCTCCTTCCGCACCCCGCGACAGTGCGGCCAGGGTGTCGCGTACGGCGGCGGAATCTCGTTCGGCTTTCACCTTGGCCAGCCGTTTCAGCTGGGTTTCCCGTCCGTCGGCGTCGAGTTCGTAGGTGGAGATCTCCGGTGCGGGTTCATCGGAGACGAATTTGTTCACACCCACGATCGGTTTGGCGCCGGATTCGATCTCCTGGTGCAGTTTGTAGGCTTCGTCGGCGATCAGGCCCTGCAGGTATCCGTCTTCGATCGCCCGGACCATCCCGCCCCGGTTGTCCAGGTCGGTCATGATCTCCTTGATGGCCTCTTCGGTCTTGTCCGTGAGCGCCTCGACGAAATACGAACCGCCCAGCGGATCGGCCACCCGGGTCACCCCGGTCTCGTAGGCCAGGATCTGCTGGGTGCGCAGCGCCATGGTCGCCGATTCCTCGCTGGGCAGCGCGAACGGCTCGTCCCAGGCCGCGGTGAACATCGACTGCACCCCGCCGAGCACCGCCGCCATTGCCTCGTAGGCGATGCGGACGAGGTTGTTCTGTGCCTGCGGAGCGTAGAGCGAGGCACCGCCGGCTACACAGCCGAACCGGAACATCGATGCTTTATCCGTTGTCGCGCCGTAGCGTTCGCGCACGATGGTCGCCCAGCGTCTGCGCCCGGCGCGGTACTTGGCGACCTCTTCGAAGAAATCGCCGTGGGTGTAGAAGAAGAACGAGATCTGCGGGGCGAACTTCTCGATACTCATCCGGCCGCGTTCGACGACGGTATCGCAGTAGGTGACACCGTCGGCGAGGGTGAACGCCATCTCCTGGACCGCGGTCGCGCCGGCGTCGCGGAAATGCGCGCCCGCCACCGAGATCGCGTTGAACCGCGGCACCTCCGCGGCACAGAACTCGATGGTGTCGGCGATGAGTCGCAGAGAGGGCTGCGGCGGCCAGATCCAGGTGCCGCGGGAGGCGTATTCCTTGAGGATATCGTTCTGGATGGTGCCGGTGAGCTTCTCCCGGGGCACACCCTTCTTCTCCGCCGCGGCCACGTAGAGCGCGAGCAGGATCGCGGCCGTGCCGTTGATGGTGAAGCTGGTGCTGATCTTGTCCAGCGGGATGGAGTCGAAGAGGATCTCGGCGTCGGCGAGGGTGTCGACCGCGACACCGACGCGCCCGACCTCCTCCCCCACTTCGGGATCGTCGGAGTCGTAGCCGCATTGGGTGGGCAGGTCCAGCGCGACCGACAAGCCGGTGCCGCCCTGTTCCAGTAGATAGCGGTAGCGCCGGTTGGACTCTTCGGCGGTGCCGAATCCGGAGTACTGCCGGAAGGTCCACAGCCGTCCCCGGTAACCGGTGGCGTAGTTGCCCCGGGTGAACGGAAACGCGCCGGGCGCGGGTGGTTCGGTATGCCGGTCGTCCGGCCCGTAGACCGGATCGAGCGGGATACCCGAGGAGGTATGGACTGCGTCGTTCATCGTTGAATACGATACTTGCAGAAAATGAGAATGCCAATACCGCTTCGCGCGAACGCGTAATCGACCAGGAGTGACATGTCGACCGATCAGCAGAACTTCACCGACCGGACCCTGGTGGTCTCCGGCGCCAGCCGCGGTATCGGACTGGCCATCGCCCTGTCCGCGGCCCGCCGCGGCGCGAATGTGGTGATCCTGGCCAAGACGGCGGAACCCCACCCGAAGCTGCCGGGCACGGTGCATACCGCGGTCGCGGAGATCGAGGCGGCCGGCGGTAAGGCGGCGGCCGTGGTGGGCGATGTCCGGGAGGAGGCCGATATCGCACGGGTCGTGGAGACCGCGCTGGAACGCTTCGGTCGTATCGACTACTGCGTGAACAACGCGAGCGCCATCGCCACCGACCCCACCGAAAAACTGTCGGCGAAGAAGTTCGACCTGATGCAGCAGATCAATCTGCGCGGCACATTCCTGCTGACCCGGGCCTGCCTACCGCATCTGCGCCAGGCGCCGAACCCGCATATCCTCACCGTCGCACCACCCCTGAACACCAGCCCCCGCTGGCTGGGCGCCCATCCCTCCTACACGCTCTCCAAGTACGGGATGACACTGCTGACGCTCGGCTGGGCCGCGGAATACGCCGAGGCCGGAATCGCCGCGAATTGCCTGTGGCCGCAGACCTATATCGCGACCTCCGCCGTCGCGAATCTCCCCGACGGCACGAACCTGCTGGAAGCCTCCCGCAGCCCGCGGATCATGGGCGACGCGGCCGCCGACATCCTGTCGCGCGATGCCAAATTCAACACCGGCAACTGCTATATCGACGCCACCGCGCTCATCGAATCCGGGCGCACCGACCTCACGGAGTACGGCGGCGGTGCGAACCCGATCCCCGATATGTTCCTCGACTGAAGGGTGGCCGGGCTGAACCCGGCTACTTCCAGTAGGCCTGATATTTGATCGATTCCCTGGGCAGCCGGTGCCCGGCCTTGAATGTCTTGACTATGGACCGCGTGGTGCGCCCATCGCAGGCGACCCAGGCGAAAGCGCCTTCCGGGCAGGTGATCCGCTCGGCCTGCTCACGCATCAGACGGCCGTCGTCCACCCGCTGCAACCAGGTGACCTCGTGCGCGGCCCCGGCGTGCACCGGCAGGCCGGGATCGGATTCGTACTGCCATTCCAGCCATACCCGGGCCGGAATATCGCCGAGTGCGGTGAGCAGCGAGTTGACAGCGGGCAGCGAGGCGGTATCACCGAAGACGAGGAATTCGGCGGGCGCCGGATGCGGCACCTCGAATCGGGACGCGCCGACACCTTTCGCCATCACACTCGCCTCGAGTACGTCACCCACCTCGGCGTTCTCGGCCCATACTGAGGCCGGGCCGTAGTGCAGCGCGAATTCGATATCGAAGGTGTCGTTTTCGGGGTCCTGATCTATCAGCGTGTATCCGCGCTGCCGGAAATTACCCTGACCGTCATCGAACCACAGCCGGATCCACTGGGTGGGATGGACGGGGTGATCGGCGAGCAGCCCACCGGCGGTGAATCCCACTCGGATGTATTTGTCGGTGATGGACCGAACCGACGTGACGGTCAGTGTGTAGTTGTCCGCACGCCAGGCCTTCATCATCAGGCCTTCGAAGCCTTTACTCATGGAACTCAGGTTAGCCTAACCACGCCCGTTTGCGGCTCGGCTCAGACTTCGACCGCAGTGCCGCAGATGCCGCAGACCTCGAGCTGCCGGCGCTTCCAGCGTGCGACCGGAACAAAGAACAGCGTGAACTGTTTGAACTCCCGCATCCGTAGCCACTGGGTCGTGTTGTGGCAGCGCGGGCAGGTCCGGGTCTCTCCGGAGCCGAGGTTCTGCCGCTTGGTGCCGAAACCGAAGATGAAGAACACCCGGCCAGCCTAACGGGCGAATCATGGAGCCGCCGACCGGAAGGACTGGGAGTGCTGAACTAATTCAGCACAGTGTTACACTGGGTCCATGAGCGCGATGAAGAGCCTGCCGTTCAGCGAGTTGGTGCGGAAGCAGACAGCGGTTTTCCCACTACTCGCCGACGCCGATGTGCTCCTGGAGCGCAGAGATGCCGAAAACGTCGTCCTGATGCGCGACGAGCGGTATCGCGCGATGGACGGTGCTCTACAACTTGCCGCCCGATCGCTCGGACTCGTAGCCAAAGCGAACCGTCGATTGGCCGAAGATGTCCTGGCGGAAGAGCTACCTTGGCTACGTTGGCTACCGGCCGAACACCGGCCCGAAGCAATCGGAGAACTCCTCGATGATCTGCTCGCCGGAGCAGACACCGGGCACTACCTGCCGTTCCTCAGGGACCTGATCGCATGGAAGCACACCGCCGAGATCTACACGGACCCAGCACTGGTAGCGCAGCTGAGCGGTCCGTTCGACACCTCTGATTTCACGGAGGTCGACCGCCCGGGTAGGCGCAGATGATCCGTCACAAGCGAGGAGATGACGTCCCTCGACCCAAACCGTGGCGAGTGCTCCTGCACAACACAGATTCCGCGCGTGGCTGGTCCGAACTGGAACGGCAGGCGGTCGAGGCACTGGACCGCGCGTGGGTCGCAATTACCTCCGAACCGCGCAGTGTCCAGAATCCGGCCCGTCAGCACAGACTGAAGGCGACTCTCAGCGCTGTGAAGATCGACGGGGCAGAACTGGAGCAGTGGCAATACGAGGTCACAAGCGGGGCACGAATCTGGTACGCGATCGACGACCAACGGCGGACGTTGTGGATTACCAAGGCCGAAACCGGTCATCCAGGAATAACAGATCGAGGCAAGGGGGGCGGCCGACGCATCCGGTAATCAACCCCCACTCCGAGAGATAAGGGGCTGGACATCCAGTGGCCGGGGCGGAGTACATCGACCTTTCCGCCCCGGCTACCGGTTCCCACTCAGAAGGATGCCGGCATGCTTTCCCAGCCACGCACCGTCGAGGTCGGCGAGAGTTTCGCGTTGGTGAGATCGGGTTCCCATTCCGGGAAGCGTTTCAGGATCTCTTCCAGGGCGACTCTGCCCTCCAGCCGCGCGAGGGCCGAGCCCATGCAGAAATGGGTGCCGACACTGAACGCGAGATGCGGTTTGCTTTCCCGGTGGATATCGAAAACATCACCATCGGGGTCGAATTGGCGATGGTCGCGGTTGGCGGCGCCGATGAGCAGCATCATCGCACTGCCCTCGGGCACCGTCTGACCGTGGTATTCGATATCCCGGGTGACATAACGGGCCACGTGCGGAGCCGGCGGTTCGAAGCGCAGCAGTTCTTCGATGGCAGCGGGGATCAAGGACGGGTTCTGGGCCAGTTCGCGGCGCTGGTCGGGGTGCTCGGCGAGTACCTTTCCGGCCCAGCCGATCAGCCGGGTGGTGGTTTCGTTGCCGGCGCCGGAGACGACGTTGATATAGGTGAGGATTTCGTCGCGGGTGAGATGGCGCAGCGTACCGGTCTCGTCTTCGAATTCGACATTCAGCAACTCGGAAATAATATCGTCCGAGGGGTTCTCGGTGCGCCAGTCGACGTACTTCTCGAAGAGCTCACCGCTGACCATGCCCTCCGTGGACGCCTTCATCGGCTTGCCCTCTTCGGTGCGCATCTGGTCATTGGCGAAATCGCGGACGGCTTCCTGATCCTCCTCCGGAATACCGAGCAGCATGCCGATGGTGCGCATCGGCATCTGGGCGCCGAGATCGGCGATGAAATCGATCTTGCCGGTGCCCACCAGCGGGTCGAGGCTCTGGCAGCAGAATTCCCTGATCTTGTCCTCGAGCGCTTTGATCTTGCGCGGCGTGAACATCCGGGACAGTAGTTTGCGGTGCATGGTGTGGATCGGCGGATCCTCGAAAATGATGACGCCCGGCGGTATTTCGATATTCGCCTTGATCAGTTCGATGATCGCGCCGCGGGCCGAGCTGAAGGTGTCCTTGTCGATCAGCGCGGCGTTGACGTCGGCGAACCGGCTCAGAGCGTAGAAATCGTGGGTTTCGTTGTAGTACAGCGGTTTTTCCTCGCGGATCCGCTTGAACATGGGGTACGGGTCGGCATTCAGCTCGACATCGTAGGGGTCGTAGTAGACGTCAGTGGGCGCAGTGGTGGTCACGGCTGATATTTCCTCTCGGCGCAGTTGTTTCGGCGGATCACCACGTCACCGGCAGGCGGTACAGACCGTAGGCCAGCTTGTCGTGTTTGAATTCGACCTCGTCGAGCGGAATGGCGAGCCGCATGGTCGGAATCCGCTTCAGCAGGGTTTTGAAAACGATCTGCAGTTCCACCCGGGCCAGCTGCTGGCCCACGCACTGGTGCGGGCCGAAACCGAAACCGACATGCAACCGGGCGGGACGGGTGAGATCCAGAGCGTCCGGATTCGGGAACTGGTTCGGATCCCAGTTCGCGGGCGCGAGGTCGATGATCACGCCCTCGCCGGCCTTGATGGTGTGCCCGCCGATCTCGATATCGTCGAGGGCCACCCGGCGCTGCCCGTTCTGGATGATGCTCAGATACCGCAGCAGTTCCTCGATCGCGTTCGCGACGACCTTGGGGTCATCGGTATCGCGCAGCAGGGCCAGCTGGTCCGGGTTCTCCAGGAGCGCGAGCGTACCCAGCGAGATCATATTTGCGCTGGTCTCGTGCCCGGCGATGAGCACGCCGGTGCCGATCTGCGCGGCTTCCTTCATGGAGATCTCACCGGCGGTGACCCGTTCGGCGAGTTCGGTGACCATATCCTCGGCCGGATTCTCCATTTTGGATTTGATCAGGTCGATCAGATACCGCGCCAGACCCACTCGCCCCTTCGCGGATTCCTCCGCGGTAGCGAAACGGGACACGCCGGTCGTCGCATGTTGCTGGAAGAATTCGTGGTCTTCGTAGGGCACGCCCAGCATTTCGCTGATCACCAGCGAAGGCACCGGCAGGGCCAGTGCCTCGACGAGATCCGCGGGCTGCGGACCGGCGAGGACGGCGTCGATATGGTCGTCGGTGATCTGCTGGATCGCCGGTCGCAGTGCGTCGACCCGTTTCACCGTGAAGGGTTTGGTCATCATCCGGCGGAAGCGGCTGTGTTCCTCGCCGTCGGTATTGAACACCGAGCGGGCCCGGTGATTCACCATTTCGAGCATGCCCTCGTTCCAATGCGGGAAACCGGGCTGGTGATCGTCGGTGCTGATCCGCGGATCGGACATGAGAGATTTGAGTTCGGCGTAACCGGTGACCAGCCACGGGGTGCTGCCGTCCCAGATCCGGACGCGGGACAGCGGGCGTTCGGTCACCAGCCCGAGCACCTCGGGCGGCGGCGCGAACGGACAGCCGGCCGCCCGTTCCATCGGGTACTCCAGGATCGCCCCGGTATCGGATACGGCGCGGGTCTCGGACCCTGACGTATTCGTCATTGTCACTCCTCGTTGACGTGAATGGCCATGGCGGGGCAGACGGCGGCCGCTTCGCGGACTTCGTCGGCGAGGTCGTCCGGGGGGTTCTCGTCCAGCAGGACGACGATTCCGTCTTCCTCCCGCTGATCGAATACCGCGTCGGCCGCCATCACGCAGTGCCCGGCGGCAATGCATTTCCCTTGTTCGACAGTCACTTTCATGACGGGCTCTTTCTCGGGTGGAGGGGGTCGGGGCTGGTTCCACTCATGATTTCGCGGCGGCGGAACCGTTGGCCTCCGCTGAACTTCGCCGCATGACGGGTTTGCCGGCGGTGGTGCCGCCGTCGACAGCCAGTACCGTTCCGGTCAGATAGCGGGATCGATCACCGGCGAAGTAGACGGCGGCCTCGGCGACATCCTCGGGGGTGCCTTCGCGGGGCAGCGGGCGGTCCCGGTTCATCATCTCGCGCATGGCCCGGGTCATCCGTTCGGCTTTCTCCGGCGACATGGTGGTGGACGCCTTGGCGAGCAGATCGGTCGGGATATTGCCGGGGGCGATGCAGTTCACCCGCACATCGTGCTGGGCCAGTTCGATCGCCGCGGATTTCGTGAAATGGATGACCGCCGCCTTGGAGGCGCGGTAGGTCATCACCCCGCCGCCGGCCTGCACACCGCCCACCGACGACAGGTTGATGATCGAACCGCCGCCGTTTTCGGCCATATGTTTCGCGGCCAGCCGGGTACCGGCCATGACACCGAGTACGTTCACCGACATCACGCGGTGGAAATCGGCGAAATCGTCGTGCAGGATGCTCTTGTGCATCGTGCCGGAGATACCGGCGTTGTTACATATGATGTGCAGTCCGCCGAATTCCTGTACGGCGAGGTCCACGAGGTGGCCGATCTGTTCGGGGTCACCGACATCGGTGGTGCGGAACAGGGCCCCGGGACCGCAGCGATCCGCCAGGGCCGAACCGGCGTCACCGTCGATATCACCGATGACGACCCGGGCGCCCTCGGCAACGAACCGTTCGACCATGGCGCTGCCCAGTCCGGACGCGCCGCCGGTGATCACCGCGACCTTTCCCGCCAACTCGTTGCCCATACGCTGCTCTTCCTCTCGTAACGACATACCCTCCGCCGATCCCGGCGCGGCTTCGGCTCATCCGCTGTGTGCGTACTCCGAAGCCGATCCGGTGCGGGACTGCTCGTCCAGGAATTCCAGGAGCAGCGCGTTCACCGCTTCTGGGCGTTCCAGTTGCGGGCAGTGGCCGGCGTCGGCGATCACCGCCGACCGGGCGTCCGGTATCCGGGCGGCGACCTCGGCGGACCAGCCGCGCGGCAGGAGTTTGTCGGCACCACCCTCGACGACCAGGGTCGGTACCCGGATACGTTCGAACGGCCGGTCCCCCGGTCCGGCCGGCGCCTCGGCTCCGGGGCGCCGGAACCGCGCGGCCGCGATCGCCTCCCAGGCTCCGGGCGCGGTCGCCGATTCGAACCGGCGCAGCACATAGTCCTCGTCGGCGGGATGGGCCGGCGAGGCGAACAGGGCGGTGACGATCGCGCGCATGGCGGGAAGAGTGGCGTCGAAATCGTAGAGGGCGCGCATATGTTCGTTGGCCTGGATCTGCCCGCCACCGCAGATCGTCACCATGGCGCGCACCGGCAGCCGTGGATTCTCGGACGTGGTGTCGGCGAGCAGATTCACCGCGCCCATCGAATTGCCGATGAAGAAGGCCGACTCGATCCCGAGCACATCGCAGAACCGCGCGATATGCCGGATACGCATACCGCGTCCATCGGTGAAATCGACAACCTTCGCGGATTCGCCGAAGCCGAGCATATCGGGGGCGAAGACGTGATACCGCTGCGCGAGCGCGGAAATAGTATGTTCCCAGCCTATTTCGGCACTCGCCCCGAATTCCCCGCCGTGCAGCAGGACAACCGGTTCGCCCGAACCCGCTTCGAGGAAATGGGTATGCAGACCATCGACCCGGACCGTCCGATGCTCGAACCCACTCATGCTCTGCCGATCGGGCATGACCGAGGGCCCTCCGTGGTTACGCTCCGCTGCCGCCTCCGGGCCTGACTCGTTCATGCCGTGCCGATCGGCTTGGCACTGGTGAGCACCTGCACGGCCAGCAACTCGAGCTGACCCTGCACCCCGGTATCGACCAGCGCACCGGACTCGTCCCAGATCTTGTCCGCCGAGTTGATCGCGACCCCGATCGGGGTGGGCCAGGCGCGCAGCGCGTGCCCGATACCGCGCAGCTGGCCCAGCGTGCCGACCGCGGCCTGCCAGCCGTAGGCGCAGGTAATACAGCCCCAGGGCTTGTTGTCCAGGTAGACCGTGGGATCGGTGCGCATATCCTCGACATAGTCGAGCGCGTTCTTCACCAGCCCGGAGATCGCACCGTGATAGCCGGGCGATCCGACGATCACCGCGTCGGCGGTACGCAACGCCTCCACCAGGGCCACGGCCTGCGGGGTGCGGGCCGGATCGTGCGGGTTGTACATCGGCAGGTTGATATCCTCGCCGCTGAACAGCGCGGTACGCCCGCCGCGGCGCTCGACCTCGTCCAGGCAGTGCCGCAGCGCTCGTTCGGTCGAGGAGTTCGCGCGCAGCGTCCCGCCGAGTCCGACAACGAACGGCTTTGTCTCCGTATCGAGTTCAGTGCGATCCACCACAGTGCTTCCCACGGTCATAACCGGTCTCCTATTTGATGGCGATCGGGTTGATCGGCGATCCCACGGCGCCGACAATGCTCAGCGGCGGGGCGATCAGCTGGAATTCGTAGACGCCGTCGGCGGCGCAATCAGCGGCCAGGGCGGTGAAATCCCAGTATTCGCCGAGCATCAGCCCCATATCGCGGAGGCAGAGCATATGCATGGGCAGGAAGGCGCCCTCGACGCCGGATACCGGGTTCTCGACCATCAGGTTGTCCGCCGCGACGGCCGCGATCTCGTGCTCGTGCAGCCACTGGGCGCAGCGCCAGTCCAGACCCGAATAGGGTTCGGCGCCGTCGCGGGCTTCGAGGAAACGGTTCCACCAGCCGGTGCGGATCAGGACGATATCACCGGATTCGACGGTGACGCCCTGCCGCTGCGCGACCTCGTCGAGTTCGTCCGGGGTGATCGGTTCACCGGGTGCGAGATATGTTTCCGCGCCACGGTGTTTCACCAGGTCGAGTAGGACACCGCGACTGGTGATGCCTTTGCTGTCGACCTTGTCGATACCGCAGTAGAAGGCGCCCATACTGGTGACCGAGTTCGCGGGGAATCCGTTGTAGAGCTTGTCGTCGTAGTAGACATGCGAGAACGCGTCCCATTGGGTCGCCGCCTGCAACGGCATCACGATCATATCGTCGTTGAATCGGAGCGGATTATCGGCGAAGAACCCGCTCACTTGGCCCGCGACGGAGTTGCGCAGCCATTTCGGACCGTATTCCACCAGGGTTTCCGCGTCACCGCCGTCGACGGTCATCACATGGGTGGGATTCTGGCGGAACTGGAACGCGCCCTGCGGTCCGGCGGAGCCGAAATCGATACCCAGTGGGAACACCTTGCCGTGCCGTACCAACCCCGCCGCGGCGGCAACCTTCGCGGGAGTGATGAAGTTGAGGGTGCCGAGTTCGTCGGCCTCGCCCCAGCGCCCCCAGTTGCGAACACTGTCGCCGACTTTCCGGAATTCGGTCAGAGTTGCCACGGTGTTCCTCCTTTCCCATTGTTACGCGGTCGCCTCGTTGCGATCCGCGGACATTCGGTATCCGCCGGTCTCATTCCGTATCCGCGGGTACGGAACCGGCCATTTCGTTCGCCAGGCGTCCGGCGAGATTCCCGCCGTCCACCCACAGCACCTGGCCGGTGATATATCCGGCGGCCCGGCTGTTGAGGAACAGCAGTGCTGCCGCCTGCTCGACGGGATCGGCAGACCGGCCGAGGGGTTTCGGGATCCCGTCGAGATAGTCCTGGCCGTACGCACCGCGTAACTGGTCCAGGATGGGGGTTTCGGTGACGCCGGGGCCGGTGCAGTTCATCCGGATTCCGCGGGCGGCCAGTTCCACCGACCGCCGCACCGAATAGAGGATTATCGCCTCCTTTGACAGCCGGTAGCCGCCGTCGGCGAGGGCGTCCGGATTCTCCGCACACCAGGCGAGACCTTCCGCCATGGAATCCGTGTCCAGCAGCCCTTTGACGGCCCATCGGTTGTCGAGGTAGCCGGAGGCGGCCAGCGAGGACACGCTGACCACCGCCGACCCGGGTGCCATATCCGGCACCAGTGATTCGGTGAAATGCCGCAGACCGAGGAAATTGATGGTGACCACGCGTAGTGGGTCGCCGATCCCCGAGGAGACGCCGGCGATATTGAACAGCGCGTCCACACCCGTGCCGACCTTGCGGACGGCACGATCGATGGATTTCGGGTCGGCCTGGTCCATTTCGTGGAACTCGTCGAGTTCGGTTCCCGGACGGAGCAGATCGAGCCCGACGATCTCGGCGCCCAGCTGCCGCAGCTGCGTCACCACGCAGGCGCCGATACCGGAGGCACAACCGGTCACCACTACGCGTTTCCCGTCGAAACGCCACCGCTGGTCGATCGTCTCCACCACCGGCACCTCGCTCTCGTATCTCACCGCAGCCCGGCATTCAGCCCTGCTGCTCGTCCTTGGCTCGCTGGGCGGCCTGTACACGGCCTTCGTTGATCTCGGCCATGGCCTCGGGGATCTCGCTGGCGGTGAATTTGCCGCCGCGGCCGGTGGGCAGACCACCGAACGAGTACTCCTCGTCGAAGTCCGGCGAGGCCAGCGGACGGCGCCGGGCCTCCACCTTCTCGATCACCGGCTCGAGTCGTTTGGCCTTGGCGGCCACGGCTTTCTCGTCACGCTCGATGAACTCGGGCAGGATCTCCTTGCCCATGATCTCGATGGATTCCATCGTGCCTTCGTGGCTGCGCGGATTGAGCAGCAGGATGATCTCGTCGACCCCGCTCTCCTCGTACCCGCGCAGAAACTCGCGCACCGTTTCCGGACCACCGATGGCACCGCGCCCGGGACCGTACGCGAGCGACTCGTCCTCTTTCACGGCCTCCAGATACTTCTCCCACACCCCGGTACGGCCGGGAGTGTGCATACCCGTCATGTAGTAGTGCATGATCCCGAACGAGAAGAATCCGCCGCCCACGCCGAGCCGTTTGACGGCCTCGTCGTCGGTACGCGCCACCATCATCGACAGGTCGCCGCCGATGGCCAGGATGTTCGGGTTGATCTGCGGGACAGTCGGCGCCGCCTTTTCTTCGAATTCCTGGTAGTAGCCGCGCACTCGGTCACCGAGCGGACCCGGACCGGTGTAGGCGAAGCTCAGAGCGCCGATACCCTTCTGGGCGGCCATCTGCACCGACGACGGCCGCGTACAGGCGACCCACAGCGGCGGGTGCGGGGTCTGCCGGGGCTTGGGGATGATGTTGCGGGGCGGCATCTCGATGTGCTGCCCCTTGAACCCGGTGAACGGCGTCTCGGTCATACACCGCAGCGTGACGTCGAGCGCTTCCTCCCACTGACCGCGCTTATCCGCGGGGTCGATAGCGAATCCGCCCAGCTCTCCGACCGACGACGATTCGCCGGTCCCGAATTCGACCCGCCCACCGGACAGGTGGTCGAGGGTCGAGACCCGTTCGGCCACGCGGGCGGGATGATTGATCCCCGGCGGCAGATGCATCACGCCGAAGCCGAGCCGGATATCCTTCGTCCGCTGGCTGGCGGCGGCGAGGAACATCTCCGGCGCGGTGGAGTGGCAGTACTCCTCGAGAAAATGGTGTTCGGTGAGCCATACCGTGGAGAAACCGGCCTTATCCGCAGCTTCTACCTCGGTCAGCCCGTCCTGGAACATCTCGAATTCGTCGTCGTCGCTCCAGGGCCGCGGCAGGGCGAACTCGTAGAAGAGGGATATTTTCATCGATTACCTCCAGTGGTGTCGATCGTCGTGTCGTCTCCTCCGGCCGCTGCCGACCCTCCGCTGGTATCCCCCGCCGGTTCGCCCGCCGCTGTCCCGGCACAATGCTCGGCGGCGATATATCCGAAGGTCATGGCCGGCCCGATGGTGGCGCCGGCGCCGGCGTAGCTGCGGCCCATCACCGCGGCCGAGGCGTTACCGACGGCGTACAGGCCGTCGATCGCCGACCCGTCCCCGCGCAGGACGCGGGCGTGCTCGTCGGTCCGCAATCCGCCCGAGGTCCCGAGATCGCCGAGGACGATGCGGAACGCGTAGTAGGGCGGTTTCCCGATCGGATACAGGTTCGGGTTGGGCAGTGTCGGGTCGCCGTAATAGTTGTCGTAGACGCTGTCGCCGCGCTGGAAATCGTCGTCGTGCCCGCCTTCGGCCAATTCGTTGAACCGGGCGGCCGTCGCTTCGAGCGCTTCCGCCGGAACCTCGATCTGCGCGGCCAGTTCGGCCCAGCTCTTCGCCGTTTTCACCACTCCGGATTCGAGCCAGGCCTGGACCATCTTGTAACCGGTCGGCACCGGGGCGAACGGGACCTTCGGGATGGGCAGATGCCCGCCGATCACATACCTGTGCCAGGAGCGATGGTCGGTGACCAGCCAGCACGGGATATGGGTCACCCCGGTGCGCTGGCCTTCGATCATGGCGTGCCCGAAATCCATATAGGGCGCTGCCTCGTTGATGAACCGCTTCCCGGCGCCGTTGACGATGAACTGTGCCGGCATCATCCGCTCGTTGAGCATGAACTGCATCCGGCCGTCCGGCCACTGGATCGCCGGGAACCACCACGCCTCGTCCATGAGGTCGGTAGCTGCCCCGGCCTCCTGCCCGGCCCGGATACCGTCACCCATGGCCGCCGGATTGCCGAAGCTCCAGTCCTGATCGACTTCCGGCAGTTCCTCTTTGCGCCAGACCATATCGTGGTCGAACCCACCGGTCGCGAGGATCACGCCGCGGCGGGCCCGGATACGCACCGGCTTCCCGTCCCGTTCCACCACCGCACCGATGATCGCGCCGTCGCTGCCGGTGATCAGGGAGGTCATCGGCGTTCCCAGCCAGAGCGGGATATCGCGTTCCTTCATCGCCAGGCGCAGCCGGGCGATCAGCGATTGGCCGATGGTGACGATCCGGTCGCCGAATATATGCGCCCGCACCATGCGCCAGATCAGCTTCAGCATCATGGCCTTACCGCCCCAGTTCTGCCGGACCTGATAGAACAGCCGCAGATCCTTGGGGCCCAGCCAGATACCTTTGGGCGCCAGCGCGAGCGGTTTGAGCAGTTTGTCTTCCTCGTCACCGAGTGCGCGCAGGTCGATGGGCGGCACGTTGATCGTGCTGCCCTGCGGCGAACCGCCCTCGAGTTCGGGGTAGTAGTCGGCGTAACCGGGTTTCCAGACGAATTCCAGCCAGCGGCTGCGTTCTTCGAGAAAGGCCATCATGGCGGGTGACTTCTCGACATAAGCCCGCAGACGAACGTCGCTGACCAGGCCGTCGGTGATGGTACGTAGGTAGCCGATCACCGCCTCGGGGTCGAGCGAGAAACCGTCCCGCTGCTGCGAAGGCGCGTTCGGTACCCAGATACCGCCGCCGGACAGCGCCGTCGACCCGCCGTACGAATCGGCCTTCTCCACCACCAGGGTGTCCAGGCCCAGTGCCTCGGCTCGCAGCGCGGCGCTCATACCGCCGCCGCCGGAGCCGACGACCAGCAGATCGACGGTTGCGTCGAAGTCCGTGGCATCGTCGGTGCTCACTCATCGCTCCTGTCGTCGTTCGTCTCATCGGCCGGCCGGGCTGTGCGCACGGCGAAACCCGCGATGAGTTCGGGAGCCGGCCGGTAGTAGCGCACATCGGTGCGATACGACCCCTGCGCGGCGAGCGCCGAGAACGCGGCCACCCACGTGCGCACCTCGTGCGCGGAATTACCTGCGGTACGGGTGATCTCGTCGTTGTCCCAGTCGTCCACCGCGGCCAGCGCGCCGGTATCGACCAGGTCGAGGAAGGCCCTGTCCCAGTCCGGGTTGAGCGGTTGCAGGGCGCTGTCGCCGGCGGCGAAATCGCGAGCGGCGTCGATCACCGCGCTCTGCCGGGCCTGCCGCTGCTCGGTCGTCATGGGGCGGCCGCGCACGATCCGGTCCAGCACCGGTTCGGGAGCGGTGGCCCGCCGCGGAACCGGCGGGTCGTGGGACAACCCGCCCGACCCGATCACCAGTACCCGCCGCTCGAGCGTCGCGAGATGCCGGCCGACCGCGGTACCCAGCGCCCGCACCCGGCGCAGCGGGCCCAGCGGGGTGGCCACCGAGTTCACGAAGATCGGAATCACCGGGCGGGCAGTGGCGTCGCCGAACAGCCGCTGCAGCGGCTGCACGGTGCCGTGGTCGACCTCCATCTCCGCGGAGGTCGCGATATCGATCCCGGCGTCGAGCAGCGCTGAGGCCAGCCCCAGCGCCTCGTGCTCGGGCACGTCCAGCGGGCCGGCGTAGGTGCCGTAGTCGCCGATTCCGGTGGCCGCGGTACCGAGGCAGAACGGCGGCATGAGTTTGTAGAAGAAGCCGTTGTAGTGGTCCGGGGAGAACAGCACCACCAGTTCTGGGTCGAATTCGCGCACGAAATCCCGGGCCCGGTCGAGCGCCCCGCCCACCTCGTCGAGTAGTTCGGGGCCCGGCCCCGGTAACTCAAGAAGCGGGCTGTGCGAGACGCAGCATACGGCCAGCGGCATCGGTACCTCCCGGGGTCAGGGTGAGCGTGCTCCGCAGTGCCGCACCGAGTTCGGGGGCATGCTGGGCGATACAGGCGCCGGCGACGAACCGGTCCGGGCGCAGGAACAGGACGGAATCGAGGTGCCCGTCGAACCACTTCTTCAGCGCACCGGTGTGATCACCGACCACCAGAACATCGGGGTCGTCGTGGCCGGTCCAGTGCAACTGGGTTGCGGGCCGGGCCTCGACGAATCGGGCGCCCAGCTCTTTCCAGCGTTCGAATTCACTGTTTCCCAGCAGCTTCCGGGGCTGGTTGTTCCAGCACAGGACTGCGAACCACGGTCCGAGGGTCTCGTCCAGCAGAACATCCGGCTGCGCCCGGGTAGCCACCCACGGCTGGATGAACAGCGTTCCGACGGCGGAATTCGGCGAGCGGGACCAGCCGTGCACGACGGCACCGCGGTCATAACGCGGCATCGGCTTGAACCGCATTCCGAGCACATAGCGTTTCAGCGGGGGCACCGCGGCGAGGGCACGCACCGCCACATCCCGTACCGCGGCCACTCGCGGATTCGTCGGCGAGATGATCCGGCCGACCATGGTCGACAGATCGATCATGGCCCGCGCGTGTTTGCGCCGCTCGAGATCGTAGCTGTCGAGCAGCGTGTCGCCGGCCAGTCCGGTGACCACGGCCGCGAGTTTCCAGCCCAGATTCGCCGCGTCCCGGATCCCGCTGTTGTAACCCTGCCCCTGCCAGACCGGCATGAGGTGAGCGGCGTCCCCGGCCAGCAGCAACCGGCCCTTCCGGAACTGGCCCGCGATCCTCGAATGATGGGTGTAGACCCGCCGTCGGATCACGTCCAGCCGATCCGGATGGGGAACGAAGGATTCGAGCAGCCGCGCCAGGAATTCCGGGGACTCGGCGTCCGCGTCGGATTCGCCGGGGTGCAAGAGGAATTCGAACCGCCGGATACCGTGCGCCAGCGAGATCGATACGCTCGGCCGGGCCGGATCCGCGGCGACCTCGAGGTTCGGATGCCCGAGCGGATCACCGTCGATATCGACCACCAGCCAGCGGGTCGAGGAGGTGGTGCCCTCGAAGGTCACACCCATGGTGCGACGGGTGGCGCTGCGCCCGCCGTCACTGCCCACCACATAGCGTGCGCGTACGACTTCCAGTCCGTCCGGGGTGTCCAACTGCACCCGGACGTCGTCACCGGTGTCGTCACAGTCGTTCATCGCCGTGCCCCAGCGGATCTCGACACTGTCGAACCGCTCCAGCCCGCGCAGCAGTTCGGCATCGACCAGCGGCTGGATGAAACCACTGCGTTTCGGCCAGCCGAACTGCTGATCGGTGGGGGCGATCTCGGCCAGCAGCCGCCGGTCACCGTCCACGAACCGCATGATCTGGTTCGGGTTGGTATGCGGCAGGATTCGGTCCAGCAGACCCGTTGCCTGCATGGTGCGCAGCGATTCGTCGTCGATACCGACACCGCGCGGATAGTCGATGAGGCTGGGCCGCTCTTCCACCAGAAGGGTGCGAACCCCGTAACGGCCCAGCATATTCGCGATCGTCAGCCCGACCGGTCCCGCTCCGACGATGAGTACATCGAAGAGTTCGGGGGCGTGGCCGTTTCCGGAATCCATCTCAGCCACCCAGTAGGAATCCGAGATGCAGGGCGTTGAACGCCGCCGGCGCCTCGTATTGCGGCCAGTGCCCGCATTCCGGGAGCACTTCGAACCGTGCTCCGGGAACCATGGACGCTATCCGCTTACCCTCGGTGACATCGGCGGTCGGATCGTCGCTGGTCCACACCACCAGCGTCGGCGCGGTGATCGCACCGTATTCCCGCGGGCCCAGGAGGTTGCGGGCCCGGATCTCCGGATCCTGCAGGGCCATGATGTCGCGCATGGCGTCGACGAACCCGGGCTGCCGATAGATCGCCTGGCGGCTGGCGACAATATCGTCGTAATCCTTGGACTTGTCGGCCATCAGCCATTTGATGCGCGCCTGCACCGTCTCCCAGGTGGGGTCGGCGGCGGCCGCCATCGACAATTTCACGATTCGCGCCATCACCTCGGGATCGGCCTGTGAACCGCCCGCGGTGTTGAGGACGAGCCGGTCCACCCGGCCGGGATGGTCGCAGGCGGCGCGTGCGGCCACCCAGCCACCCAGCGATTCCCCGCTGATATGCGCGCGGGCGGCACCGATGGTGTCCAAGAACGAGATCAGGTGCCGCACATAGTGTTCGACCTCGAGTGGATGACCTGGCTTATCGGTGTACCCGTGCCCGAGCATATCGATCGACCACGTCGAGAAATGCTCGGCATGCGCCGCCAGGTTCCGGATATAGGCCTCGGCATGACCGCCGGACCCGTGCAGGAATACCAATACCGGCTTGTTCCGGTCACCGGCGTGCAGGTAGCGCGTACGCACTCCCGCCACGTCCAGGTATCCCTGACTGAACGCGACACCCTGCAGGTCGCGCCACACGCTCTCGTATTCCGACACTGCTACCTTCCGCTCCGTCCATTCCTCCGTGCCCGCGGCGATGTCACGGCCGGTCGTCCGGCCGCGCGTAGTCGCTCAGCACTTCACCGATTCACCGGTGGCCGCGTTGTATCCGGCCCGGAATCCCCAGACCATGCCGGGGCCGATCGTTCCGCCGGCGCCGCCGTAGGCCCGGCCGGTCACCCCTGCCATCGCATTGCCGACCGCGTACAGACCGGGAATAACCGCACCGCTGATATGCCGGACCCGGGCATCGCGATCGGTCCGCGGACCACCCTTGGTCCCCATCGCGCCCACGGTCACCGGGACGGCGTAGTAGGGGCCGGTATCGACGGGCCCCAGAGTGCGGCCGGCGACGGTCTCCGCATCGGGGTCGCCCCAGTAGCCGTCGTATTCGCTGGCACCGCGGCCGAAATCGGGGTCGGCTCCCGCCGCCACCGCACTGTTCCAGCCGGCGACGGTGTGTTGCAGCCCCTCGGGATCGATACCCGTTTTGGCCCCGAGCTCGGCGAGATCGGCGGATTCGCAGAACCAGTCCGGCGCCGCGCCGCCCGGTTCGACACCCAGGAATCCGTACCTGCGCAGATGTTCGGCGTCGAACACCATCCATCCGGGGTTGTTGACGTATCCACCGCGCGGATCGAGGTAGTGGAAGGCCCCGGCCATCGAGTTGTATTCGGCGGCTTCGTTGACGAACCGTTTTCCGGCCCGGTTCACGATGATGCTGCGTGGCCGGGTGCGTTCCAGCCGGACACTGCGGCTGCGCTGCCGGCCGTCGATGGTGTCACCCGGCAGTTGCACCACCGGAACCCACCAGGCCTCGCCCATATTGCCGAGATCGGCACCGTGGGCCATGGCCATCCGGAGTCCGTCACCGGTGTTGTTCGGCGGCGATACCGGGCCGGTCATCGGTCCGCGCAGGAACGCCTTCACCAGTCCGGCATCCCATTCGAAACCGCCGGTGGCCAGGACGACCCCGCGCCGCGCCCGGACCGCGATCTCTTGTCCATCGATCGCGATACGCGCTCCCGCGACAGCCCCGTTCTCCGCGATCAGCTCGATCCCGCGCGCACCGGTGCGTGGCGTGATCCCGGCGGCCAGGACACCCTCGAGCAGTCCTGCAACCAAAGCCTGACCGGCGACGCAGACATCCGCGGTGGCATCCCCCAGCACCGCCCGCAGCCGGGCCCGGGTCTCGGCGTCGAAGCCGACATTGCTCCAGTCCAGCGGGAAGGTGGTGATCCGGTCACGCCATTCGCCGAGCCGGGCCAGGTCGTAGGCGGCGGGCCCGATGGATCGGCCGCCGGCGGGCCGGCCACCGGGAAGTTCCGGTTTGTAGTCGGGGAAGCCCTCGGCCACCTCGAATTTCACACCGCTGTGCTGTTCGACGTAGTCCAGCATCCGCGCGCCGGTCCGGACGAATACATCGACCAGCTCGTCGTCCATCGAGTCCAGCGATTGGGCGCCGAGGTAGGCCAGTGCGTCCTCGACCGACAGTTCCCGGTCGGCCCGGGAATGTGCGGGGATCCAGGCCAGTCCGCCGGAGACCGCGCTGGTCCCGCCGACGGTGGGCGCCTTGTCGAACAGTTCCACCGCGGCGCCTTCGACCGCGGCGGCGAGCGCCGCGGTGAGCCCGGCGGCGCCGGTGCCCAGGACGACGACATCGGTTTCGCTGTCCCAGTTGTTCATCGGATCGGGTTCGGCAGCCGGCGGCTGATGCGATGGCAAAGCGCAGTCCTTTCGGCGAGCAGGGGAGTTCGAGTGCCGGCCCGGCGGGCTGCCGTGCGGAGCACGGGCCGGGACGGCGGGCGGAACGCTAATCTCCCTTTGTGAGAATACTATTCTCGCAGGATGGATGCCGCAACTCTTCGGCGGATCAAATGTTTCCGGATCTCGCCGCCGCCCACCACGAGCCCGTTGTTCTTCATCGGCGGCTCGCCCGAACCCACCCCACCCCGCCACGCCCACGATCGGCACCTCGAAGCCATGGGTGCGGCGCCCGAACTCCGCCGTGGCGATGAAGACCTTCGGCAACCCGGACACCCGGGTTCAACGGGCATGCGCGCCAGGTGTTGACATCGCCGACTGATGGAAATCTAATTCTCCTAATACGCGAGCGTCGATTTCACCGAACGAAATCGCGACACCCGGTCATATAGCGAGGTACGGCGACCGAATTGTCCAGCACATCAGTATTGATGCGGCCGACCGGGCTTCTCCCGAAACCTTGCCGCCGACCCCAGCGGTAGAGTACCGTTCTCGTATGCGAAAACGCAGTTCTTTTCGCATACGAGAACAGCCGTATGTCCGCAGCCGCTACCCGGCGGCGCTGGGTCTCCGCCGGCGATACAGCATCGGGTCCGCGGCCGGATCGACGCGCGGCATTCGCCGCGCACCCTGCCCCGTGCCGCCTGCCCTCACCGGCAGTCCGGCATACCGGGCAGGTCACTCCCGAAAACAGATCGAAAGGGAATGCTGTGGGACGTGTTGAGGGCAAGGTCGCATTCATCACGGGCGCCGCGCGCGGTCAGGGCCGTAGCCACGCGGTACGTCTGGCAGAAGAAGGCGCCGACATCATCGCCGTCGATATCTGCGAGAACATGTCGACCATCGGATACCCGCTGGCCACGCCCGAAGACCTCGAGGAAACCGTGCGCCTGGTCGAGAAGACCGGCCGTCGCATCATCGCGACCAAGGCCGACGTGCGGGATGCCGTCGGCCTGAAAGCCGCGCTGGACGCCGGCGTCGCGGAATTCGGCAAGCTCGATATCGTGATCGCCCAGGCCGGTGTCGCCGGTATGAAGGGCCAGCCCGATATCCAGGCGTGGACCGATGTCATCAACACCAACCTGGTCGGCACCATCAACGCCATCCAGGCCGCGCTCCCGCATCTCGGTGACGGCGCGTCCATCGTGGCCACCGGTTCGACGGCGGCGATGGTGGACGTCAGCAAGATGGACAACCCGGGCTCGGATCTCGGCGGTATGGCCTACGTGCACTCCAAGCGCGCCCTGTCGTACTACATCTTCGATATCGCCCGGCATCTCGCGCCCCGCGGTATCCGGGCGAACGCGGTACACCCCACCAACTGCAATACCGACATGCTGCAGAGCGAGCCCATGTACCGCTCGTTCCGGCCCGATCTGGAGAACCCGACCCGCGCGGACGCCGAACCGGCCTTCCACGTCCAGCAGGCCATGAAGACCCCGTGGATCGAGCCGGTCGATATCTCCAACGCCATCCTGTATCTCGTCTCGGAGGAAGCGCGCTTCGTCACCGGTATGCAGATGCGGGTCGACGGCGGCGGCTACCTGAAGTGGTACGACCACAAGCTCTGACCCACCCGGCCACGCCGGCGCAGGCGGCGCGCGAATATCGCAGGCGATCGAGACGCGCGCCGCCGGCCGGTGGCGAGTCGGCACCCCGACGACTCCCGGAGCGGCGCAGCAGAGTTCCGGGCCCCCGGCGAAGGTTCGCCGCACCCAGTGACCAGCAGAGGGACAACAGACCGTGACTTCTACGGATAACGACCAGCGCAAGCAGAATCGCTTCCACTTCGATCGGCACACCCCCGAATACCGCGAGCAGTTCACCGAGATCACTCATGAAATGCACGCGAAATGCCCGGTGGCGTGGACCGATACCTACGACGGGCACTGGGTCGCCGCCAGCGGTAATGCGGTCTTCGAACTCGCTCGCTGCCCCGAGGTATCGGTCGATCACGATATCCACAACGAACGCCGCGGCTATCTGGGCATTTCCATTCCCACCCCGCGCCGGGCCGCCATGGTGCGCGGCGGGATGCTGGAGATGGACGAACCGGAGCATCGCACCTACCGATCCGTCCTCAACCCGTACCTGTCCCCCGCCGCGGTGAAACGCTGGCAGCCGTTCATCGACGAGATCGTGCGGGCCTGCCTGGACGAGAAGATCGAAACCGGCCGTATCGATTTCGTCGACGACCTGGCCAATATCGTCCCGGCGGTGCTGACCCTGGCCATGCTCGGCATTCCGCTGAAGAAGTGGTCGGTGTACAGCGATCCGGTCCACGCCTCGGTCTACACGCCGGAGGATTCGCCGGATGCGGCGCGGGTCGCCGAAATGCACCGGACGATGGGTATCGATATCCTGACCAGCCTCAACGAGGCCAAGACCGATCCGCGGCCCGGTCTGATCAAGGCGCTCACCGAACTGCGTATCGACGGTGAACCCGCGCCCGATATGGAACTGCTCGGCATGATCGGCCTGCTCATCGGCGGCGGTTTCGACACCACCACCGCGCTCACCGCGCATTCGCTGGAATGGCTGGCGGAGAACCCCGAGCAGCGCGAGGAACTCAGCCGGGACCGGGACGAACTGCTCGACTCGGCCACCGAGGAATTCCTGCGCTACTTCACCCCCGCTCCGGGCGACGGCCGCACCATGTCCGACGACTGTGCCTACCAGGGCACCGAATTCAAAGAGGGCGACCGTCTGTGGTTGTCCTGGGCGATGGCCAACCGCGACCAGACGATCTTTCCGGATGCCGACGATATCGTTTTGGACCGCAAGGGCAACCGGCACTTCAGTTTCGGGCTGGGCGTCCATCGGTGCATCGGGTCCAATGTGGCCCGCACGGTGTTCAAATCGATGCTGCTGGCCGTACTCGACCGGATGCCCGACTACAAATGCGATCCCGACGGCACCGTCCACTACGACACCATCGGTGTCATCCAGGGAATGCGTAACCTGCCGGCCACCTTCACCCCGGGTAAACGTGTGGGCCCGGGACTGGACGAAACACTGGAGCACCTGCAGCGCATCTGCGATGAACAGGGCCTGGCCGCACCGGTGACCGAGCGGCCCGACGCCGCAGTGATCGACTTCCAGTACTGACCCGCGGTACCGGCCGATACCGCGGGGTTCGGCCGGTACCCCTTTCCCGACGAGGAACCGCGATGAAGGACCTGCCCGACGGCAACCGCACCCCGGTGATCGATACCAGCGTGCACATCTTCTTCCGCTCGAACGACGATATGCGTTCATTCCTGAAGGAGCCGTTCAAGAGTCGCGGAATCCCCGACGCCGAGATGGACTGGTACGGCGCGCCCGGCGGCGAATACGTCAAAGGCGCGCGCGGACCGCATCGCGGATACCCGGGTTCGGATCCGGACTTCGTCGGGCAACAACTCTTCGGTGAACGTGGTGTGGACGTGGCCGTCCTGCATCCGATGACCCGCGGTGTCCTGCCCGACCGGCATCTCGACACTGCCGTCCTGTCGGCGCACAACGACATGATGGTGACGCGCTGGCTCGATACCGGCACCTACCACGAACGGTTCCGCGGCACCCTGCGCGTCAACCCGGACGACATCAGTGGCGCCCTGCGCGAAATCGACCGGCTGGGTGACCATCCGCGGATCGTCCAGCTCGGCATCCCGCTGCAATCGCGCGAAGTGTACGGCAAACCGCAGTTCTGGCCGCTGTGGGAGGCGGCCGCCGCGGCGAATCTGCCGGTGGCGACCCATATCGAAACCGGGGAGAGCATCGGCTACCCGCCCACGCCCTCCGGGCACACACGGACCTACGAGCAGTACTACGGGTTCATGGGGCTTAACTACATCTATCACCTGATGAATATGATCGCCGAGGGCGTTTTCGAACGGTATCCGAACCTGAAATTCGTCTGGGGCGACGGGGGCGCCGATATGCTCACCCCCTTCACCTGGCGGATGGATACCTTCGGCCGCCCGCACCTCGAACAGACACCCTGGGCGCCCCGCATCCCCAGCGACTACCTGCCCGGACATATTTATTTCGTGCACGCAACGATCGACGGTCCCGGCGACGCGCCGTTCGCGGCGGAATGGCTGGACTTCACCGGCAAGGACGACATGGTGATGTTCGGGTCCAGCTATCCGCACTGGCACAGCGGCGATATCGATACGCTACCGGCCGCCCTCACCGCCGAGCAGCGCGAAAAACTCTGCTGGCGAAATGCCGCGCGTCTGTACAGCATCGATATAGACGCCGTAACCGCGGTCGGCTGATGCCGATGCGGTCGGATCTTTTCACGATGGTGCTCTAGGAGGCGCTATGATGCGATACCTCCGCCTTCGCTACGGCCTCCGCCGATCATATGTAGCCCCTACGAAGGAGGCGTGATGACAGCAACACAGGAACAGGCACGAGTTCCATCCACGGAGCTGGTTCCGGTGCGCGTAGTCGATTCCGATGTGCACCCGGTCCCCCGGCGGGGCGATCTGGTGGAACATATCCCGGAACCGTGGCGCAGTAAGTTCTTTCTCAGTCACCGGGTCGGCGACACCATCGTCTACGACGCGCCCGACTACGCGCATTCGAAGGCCATGCGGATCGACACCTTCCCGGCCGACGGTGAATTCCCCGGTAGCGATCCGGATATGGCATTCCGCCAGCTCATCATCGATGCGGGCTCCGATATCGCGATCCTCGAGCCGTCGGTGAAGGCGACCCGGGTACCGGAGGCCACCGCCGCGATGGCGACGGGGGTCAACGGATGGCTGAACGCGCAGTGGCTGGACGCGCACAACAACTGGCATCAGCGCTGGCGCGGTTCGATCTGTGTGGCGATCGAGGATCCGCAGTCCGCCGTCGCCGAGATCGAGCACTGGGCGGGCCATCCCTATATGGCGCAGATCCTCATCAAGGCCGAGCCGCGGCCCTCCTGGGGCGATCGGTCCTACGATCCGATCTGGGCTGCCGCGGTGAAGCACAACATGCCGGTGAGCTGCCATCTGAGCCGCGGCGCCTACGAAACCATGCCCATGCCGCCGGTCGGTTTCCCCAGCTACAACCACGATTTCATGGTCACCTACTCGCTGCTCGCGGCGAACCAGGTGATGAGCCTGATCTTCGACGGTGTCTTCGACCGGTTCCCCGAGCTGCGCATCGTCTTCGTGGAACACGCGTTCACCTGGATCCTGCCGCTGATGTGGCGGATGGACGCCATCTACGCGGCCCGCGGATCGTATATGTCCATCAAGCGCAAGCCCTCGGAGTACGTGAAGGAACACATCAAGTTCACCACCCAGCCGCTGGACTACCCGGAGGACAAAACCGAGCTCACCCGGGCGTTCGAATGGATGGAGGCGGACAAGATCCTGCTCTACTCCTCGGACTATCCGCACTGGACCTTCGACGACCCGCGCTGGCTGGTGAAACACCTGCCGGCCGCGGCCCGGGAAAAGGTGATGTTCCGCAACGGTATCGAGACCTACCATCTGCCCGAAACCGTTCCGGCGCTGCCGGGACAGATGCGGGTGCACTGATGGCAGACGATAACCAGGCCCCGGCGGGCAGTCCCTCGGCCGCGCGGGAACCTCGCCCGCGGCTCGCGCAGGGGCGGGAACATGTGGTGGCCACAGTCGACGAGATACCACCCGGGTCGTCGAAAGTTGTCCCGATCGGACGGCACGGGGTCGGGGTGTACAACGTCAACGGCACGTTCTACGCGATCGCCAACTACTGCCCGCACGAAGGCGGCCCGCTGTGCGCCGGCCGCGCGCGCGGCCGCACCGTGGTCGACGAATCGGTACCCGGTGATTCGGTGATGGTGCGGGACAACGAGTTCATCTACTGCCCCTGGCACCAGTGGGGATTCGAACTCGCCACCGGTACCACCGCGGTGAAACCCGAATGGAGTATCCGCACCTACCCCGTTCGAGTCGTCGGCGACGATGTGCTGGTCACCGCCTGACCGAACAGCGACAGATCCCGGCCGGCCGTTTCCACGGCCGGCCGCGGGAGTATCCGCCCCGGGCGGCTCCCCGAACCCTTTTCAGGAGGTGCTATGCCCGCGGTAACGGTCAACGGCGGCAAGGTCGTCTACGAGATACTCGGTAGCTCCGGCGATCTCATCGTGCTGACGCCCGGCGGCCGCTACGGCAAGGACATCCCCGGACTCCGTCCACTGGGCGAGGCGCTCGTCGCCGGTGGGTATCGGGTGCTGCTGTGGGACCGGCCCAACTGCGGCGCCTCCGATGTGCAGTTCTACGGGCAGACCGAATCGCATATGCGTGCCGAAACCCTGCACGGACTGTTGACGGAACTGGGCGAGGGCCCGGTGATCCTGGCCGGCGGTTCCGGTGGCGCGCGGGATTCGATGCTCACCACGATGCTGTATCCGGAACTGGTCACCCACCTCGTGCTGTGGAATATCGTCGGCGGTGTCTACGGCACCTTCAATCTCGGCGCCTATTACGTCCTGCCCAGTCTGCAGACGGTGCGCGGGCTGGGCACCGAGGGTCTGCCGCGGATGAGGGAATGGAAAGAGCTGATCGCGGAAAACCCGGACAACGAACAGCGATTGCGCTCCCTCGACTCCGACGAATTCATCAAACTGTCGCTGCGCTGGCTCAACGCCTATGTGCCGAAACCGGGACAGACGATCCCGGGGGTCGACGACGAGATGTTCGAGCGGATCCAGGTACCCACCTTGATCATCCGCGGCGGCGCCGGGGATATGGACCATCCCAAACGCACCTCGCTCGAGGTGCACTGCCTGATCGATGGGTCGACCCTCATCGATCCTCCGTGGCCCGAGGATGCCTGGGAGCGCGCGATCGAGGACCGGGCACAGGGCCGGGCCGACGGGTACAACATGTTCGACACGTGGGTGCTGGCCGCCCCGGAGATCCTGAAGTTCCTTGGTGACCGATGACCGCGGGCCCCGCGGCGTCACACCGTGCTGATCCGGACCTCGCAATTGGTCGAGGCTTCCAGCGCGGTATGGATCCGGCTCTCCGGGACCCGTTCGAGATCGGATTCGCGCAACCGCACCTGCAGGACGTCGTAACCGTCCGTCCCCGGCATCCGGATGATCTCGCCGGTGACGCCGAAACCGGCGAGCACCCCGTGGGCGTCGGCGTCGGTACCGCGGCTGACGTAGGTGACGACACCGGGAACCGGTTCGGTGCCGAATGCCCGGGCGCAGGCGGCGACGATACGGACCGTATCCGCCGCGGCATCCGGGGTATCCAGCAGCACCTGCACCTCACGCCGGGTGCGCGGCGCCGCACCGAGATCCTTCTCCAGTACTTCCCCGCCGGACTCCGCGAGGACGCCGGCCAGCTCCGCCATACCGCGGGCCAGCGATTCACCGGTCAGTGCACCGGCCGGATCGACATTCACCCGCAACACCGCAGTTCGCATGCGGATCAGCCTAATACGAGCGGCCCGGGCGCCGCGCCCACTCAGGAGGCACGATGCAGCACACCTTCTCGACGGCCGGGGGCCTGGCGGTGGTCCCCTACCCCGGGAGCGATCCCCGCCTGCTCCGGCTGGGTGGGGGTGTCGAAAACGCGTACGAATACCGCGACAGCGGCGGTTACCGCCCCATCGGGTCGGTAACCGCACTGGCCGACGCGGTCGAGCACAGTGGGTTGCGTGGACGCGGCGGCGCCGGGTTCCCGTTCGCGGTGAAGGTGAGCAGTGTGCGCGCCGGCGGCCGGGCGGGGGCGGCAGCGCCCGCGGGCTGGACCGAAACGGTGATCGTGGCCAACGGCGAGGAAGGTGAACCCGCCTCCTTCAAGGACCGCTGGCTGCTGCGCAACCGGCCGCATCTCGTGCTCGACGGATTACGGCTGGCCGCCGCGCTGGTGGCCTCCCGGCGCGGATACCTCTACGTATCCGACCCGGAATCCGAACGGTCGGTGATCTCGGCGCTCGAGGAACTCGGCGGCGCGATACCCGATGGCCCCGAACTCGCTGTCGTCCGCGTCGACCCCGGGTACGTCGCCGGTGAGGAAACCGCGGCGGTACAGGCGATCAACGGCGGCCGGGCCGTCCCCACCGACAAACCGCCGCGCCCGTACGAAGCGGGCGTCGCCGGGTTGCCGACCCTGGTCAGCAACGTGGAAACCCTGGCCAACCTGCCGTTCCTGGACCGGTGGGGCGCCGACGCCTACCGCGCGGCGGGCACGGCACTCTCCCCCGGAACCTTCCTGGCCACGGTGACCGCCGCCGGTCACCCGCCCACGCTGTACGAACTGCCGCACGGCCTGCCGGTCGCCGATCTGCTCGCCCTGCACGGTGTCCCGGCCGATTCGGTACGCGGCGCCCTGGTCGGCGGATATTTCACCGGTCTGCTCGACCGGACCGTCGCCGACCTCACCCTCGACCACGAAACCCTGCGCCGCGCCGGCGCCGGCCTGGGCTGCGGCGCGATCGCCCTCGTCACCGAGGAATGCCCGGTGGCGGTCGCCGCGGCGGTCCTGAACTATTTCGACCGGGAGAACGCCGGCCAGTGCGGGTCCTGCTTCAACGGCACGGCCGCCATGGCCGCCGCCACCACCGCACTGGCCGAGGGCCGCGCCGACGACGACGATCTGCAACGCCTGCGGCGCTGGTCCACGGTCCTGCGTGGCCGCGGCGCCTGCGGCACCCTCGACGCCGCCTGCAATACCGCGGCGAGCCTGCTGGACCGCTTCCCGCAGGAGGTCGCCGCCCATCTCGACAACCGCTGCCCGGACTGTGCGGGCGGGCCCGCCACCGGCCGCTCCCCCTTCCAGGTGGAAACGGAGGCCCTGCTGTGAAGATCAAATTGGACCGCACGCTCTGCGACGGATTCGGTATCTGCGCCAAACACGCCCCCGCACACTTCCCCCTCGACGACTGGGGCTACGCCTCCCTCTCCGGCGACCCGGTCATCGCCCCCACGGACGAGCCCGCCGTGACCCGAGCCCTGCTCGACTGCCCGGTCCACGCCATCACCACGCTGCCCGAGCAGCGCCCCACAGAAGGCGGGCCCTCGAGCCCTACCGGAACCCGAGTCACCGATACGCCGACCGGAGGCGACGCCGGCGGACCCCGGCACGCTTCGTGATTCCCGCCGGACCTCAACGTTCCTGCCGGCCGGTGCTGCCACCGGCCGGGCCGGCTGCCGGTGCTATCCCGAGGGCGAGCTGAGCACGCAGATAATCTGATTCAGGGGGTGGACGGCACCGGCACAATTTCACCTGGACAGACCGGCCGGCGCCACGTTGGACAATTCGAGCGGGAGGGGAGCTGCTGTGGCAGCTCCCCCGCCGATCAGGGGTGCGGCGCCGACCAGGGCGCCGGCGAAGATTCCGCGTAGTGCGGCATCCATACTCCTCGAGAAGATCGATGGGGAACCGATGTACCTCAGCCGATCCGATCCCATCACATCCTCGAATTATGTTGTCGCTGAGCCGAATTACCCGACACCAGGGAGCGCCGAATCCGTGACGACCGCGGCAGGAACGCCGCACGACACCCGGACGCCGGCCGCCGAGGACTCACCGGCTCAGCGTGATCTCCTTCTGCATGCGCTCCAGCTTGTGGGGATTGCGGACGATGTAGAGCCCGGTGACCCTGCCGTTGTCGATCCGCATCGCGACGACATCGTCGACCAGCCCGGCCGATCGGATGATCAGGGCCGGAGAACCATTGATATCCACCGGCTCGGCTGTGAGCGCATTTCCGAACCGCGGCAGGCCCGCCGACAGCAGGCGCGCGACCGCGGCGGATCCCACGATCGGCTGCGGGGCCGCCTCCTTCACCCCGCCGCCGTCACCCAGCAGGACGACGTCCGGGGCGAGCAGGTCGAGCAGGCCCTGCAGATCGCCGGTTTCGATCGCCCGCTGGAACGCGGCGAGCGCATCGCGGGTTTCGGCCGGGGAGACGACTCCGCGGGGCCGGCGGGCGGCGACATGCGTCCGGGCCCGATGGGCGATCTGACGGACGGCCGCAGGGGTCTTCTCCACGGCTTCGGCTATTTCGTCGTAGCCCAGGTCGAAGACCTCGCGCAGCACGAACACCGCGCGTTCGGTGGGCGCGAGTGTCTCCAGGACCAGCAGCATCGCCATCGACATGTTGTCGGCCAGTTCGACATCTTCGGCCACGTCGGGTGTGGTCAGCAGCGGCTCCGGTAGCCAGGGCCCGACGTAGGACTCCCGGCGCCGGCCGAGCGTACGCAGCCGGGTCAACGACTGCCGGGTGGTGATCCGGACCAGGTAGGCGCGCTGATCCCGGACAGCGCCGAGGTCCACAGCCATCCATTTCATCCAGGTCTCCTGCAGCACGTCCTCGGCGTCGGCGGCCGAGCCCAGCATTTCGTAGGCGACGGTGAAGAGCAGGTTGCGGTGAGCTACGAAAGCTGCGGTGGCGGGGTCCGTCGGCTCGCTCATGGGGTGACTCCTGTCCGTTCGCGTCGACTGCGGGCACACACGAGACGCCGGCCGGCCCCTGTTTGTGACACCACCCAGCCCGTGGTTCACGTCACACTGCCGGTCCGTCACAAGCCGGCTGGCGCCGACATCTTGTGGTCGTTCGGAACACAGCATCCACCAGTGAGGACAACACCGTGAATACCACCACGAACCAGCAGATCGCGCTCGTCACCGGAGCGAACAAAGGGATCGGCCGGGCGGCCGCCGGACAACTCGCCGAACTGGGCGCGACGGTCCTGATCGGCGCCCGAAATGCCGAACGCGGCGAGGAGGCCGCGGCGGCAGTACGCGCTTCGGGCGGTGTGGCGCACGCGGTCGCTCTGGACGTCACCGACCCGGCCGGCATCCGGGCGGCCGCGCAACAGACCGAGGAACGCTTCGGACGCCTGGACATACTGATCAACAACGCCGGTATGACCAGCTACCAGCAGGTCGACCCGGACAAGGCCGTCGATCAGATCCCCAGCACCGTGGATCTCGATATGGTCCGGGCGGTATTCGAGACCAACGTCTTCGGCGTGATCGCGGTGACCAACGCCTTTCTGCCACTGCTGCGGCGTTCCGCCGCGCCGCGCGTCGTCAACGTCAGCAGTCACGCCGGGTCGCTGACCCTGATCGGCGATCCGGACGGGCCGTTCGCCGCACTGCTGCCCTCGGCGGCGTATTCACCGTCCAAGACCGCCCTCAACGCGCTGACCGTGAACTACGCCAACGAGCTGCGCAAGGACGGCATCCTGGTCAATGCCGTGGCCCCCGGCTACGTCGACACCGACAGCAACAACCACACCGGATTCCTCACGCCCGCACAAGGTGCCGCGGTGCTGGTGCGGCTGGCCACGCTCGGCGCCGACGGGCCGACCGGCGGTTTCTTCACCGCGGACGGCCCGGCGCCCTGGTAACGGCTACCGCGTCTCCTGCCAGCCGCACGGCATTCCGCAGGTGATGTGAGTTTCGGAATCGGTCGCACCGTCGGCGAAGGTCCGCACGGTCTTCGATGCTTCAGCGGCATAGCCGCAGCGTGGACAGACCGAGAAGTAGTCGAGCACCGGATACACCGTGACGAGCACCGGCGCCTCGCGGCGAATGCCGGGCGGGTGCTCGCCGCGGGCGGCACCACCAGATCTCACACGGGATCGAACGACGAGATCAGCCATGAGTCTTCTACCTTCGACAGCGACACACGCACGCTACTGGCGGCCATTGCCGGGTCCGGTTTCTCCGCGCTGGTGGTGGTCTGGTTGATGAACAGCAGCGCGACCGCCGAATCGGGGTGCGATTCGGCCACGGCCGAGCGCACGATCGTCGCGGAAGTCTTCACCGACTTCTCCTTCGCGGCGGGCGCGATCACCTTTTCGGTGAACTGGGTGTAGTAGTTGAGGAAATCGCCGGTCATCCGCGATTTCGCGGCCGCGAAATCTTGGTCCAGGGTTTCGGGGGAATACGACAGCAGGGCCACAGTGCCCTCGGTGGCGGCGGAGAGGATTTCGTTCTTCGCCGCGTCGCCCCGGGAATCCGGCCGGTACTGGAAGATCAGCAGCGAGGCCGCCACGGCCACCGCGACCACGGCCACCAGGGTGAGCAGGACGGGTTCCGGGGACTTGCGGACCGAACGGAAAAAGCTGGGGACACTCACGGGACGAACTCCACTTTCGACATCTTCAACTCCGAACCTTCCCGGGTGACGGTGACGCTCAGCCGCCACACCCGTGGTTCCTGCTGCGCTCCCGCTGTATTGGTGACCTTGGAGACGGCCGATACCAGCACCACGGCCGATTCGTCGGTCATGGATTCGACCGCGGACGCGGTGATCTCGCCCTGGGTCGCGACCTTGGACTGCTCGACGACCTTGGTGAAGTCCTCCGAGCGAGTCTGGAAATCGGTGCGGAAGGCACCGGTGGAATGGTCCAGGACCCGTTTCACATCGTCGGCGGCCCGGCCGGAATCCAGCGTCGTGAGTGCGACGACGCCGTCCCGGGCGGCATTGAGGTACTCGTCTTCCCGTGCTTGATCCGCGGTGATCTGGTGGTGATTCCACATCGAGTACCCGCCGGCCACGAGAGATACGAGGACCACCAGCACCACCAGGGCACGGCCGGCGGTCCGGCGGCCCGGACGGCGCGGCCGGGGTGGCTTCACCCGGCGGATGGCCGCCACGAACCTCCCGGCCGGCTTACGCGCAGTCTCGGCGGCATCACTCGTCGAGCCGGTGCCATCCGAATCGGCATCTTTCGACAGCGATGCGCTCGCGGATGTCGCGGCAGCGGTCTCGTCCGAGCCGGAGTCCGCGGTGGTCTCACCGGCCGGAGCCGATTCCCCCGAGTGTTCGGCGCTCTCCGCGGTGACCGCATCGGTCTCCGGCGATACGGTCTCCGCCGAAGAACCCTCGACCGCGCTCTCGGCCGATATATCGTCCGCGTCTGCACCGGATGCGGGGTGCTCCCCCGTGTCCCCGGCTTCGCGGCGCAATTTCGCGGCCCGGGCCCGAGCCCGCGCCGCCGTCGCGGAAGCCTGCGCGGCCAGCGCGTCGGCTTCCGCCGCCGCTGCTTCCGCATCGGCTTCCTCGGCCGCCAGGATCAGCGGGTCGGTGGCGGTCTGGGGCATCTATCCCACCTCGATCACTCGTCTAGTCGCTTGCGGGCAGCGGCTTTGCTTCCTTGATGGTCAACGGTGTGCTGCCCACGCTCAGCGTGCCCGCACCCGCCTTGGTCACCAGAACTTCGGCGCCCTGGTCGTCGACGTAGCGTTTACCGATCAGGTTGCCGTCGCCGAAACCCTCCTGCGGGCTGCCGGCCGAGTCCGCGGCGCCGCCGTCGATGGGCACCATCGGTACACCGCCGGCCCGCAGATCGTCCAGGCTGTCGGCGGCCCGCACAATGATGACCTCGGTATTACACACCTGACTCCGTAGCCGGGTACCGGTTTTGACCATGATCTTCTTCCTTTCGAGGGGTGCGGCTACGCGCCGGCGGTTTCGCGGGACAGTTCGGCGACCAGTTCGCGGCGCAGAATCTTCCCGGTGGGGGTCGCGGGCAGTTCCGGCCGGAACACGACCCGATCCGGGGTCCGCGAACCGCGCAGCCCGGACCGGACGTAGGTGCGCAACTCTTCGGGATCGGGATTGCGGCCGGGTTCGGCGGGTACCACGACCGCGACGATGATCTGTCCCCATTCGGCGTCTTCTACGCCGACGACCGCACAATCGTGCACGGCGGGGTGTTCGACCAGTACGTCCTCGATCTCGGCCGGGGCGATGTTCTCGCCCCCGCGGATGATGGTGTCGTCGCTGCGGCCGTGGATGAACAGGTAGCCGTCGGCGTCGAGTACCGCGAGATCCTTGGTCGGGAACCAGCCCTCGGCATCGAGTACCGAACCGATCCCGGTGTAGCGGCCGGATACCTGCGGGCCCCGGACGAACAGTTCACCGGTGACCCCGGCGGGCAGGACGGCACCGCCCTCGTCACGGATCTGCACTTCGATACCGGGCACCGCCTGCCCGACGGACCCGAGCCGCCGGGCGACCTTCTCGTCGTCGGAGGCCAGCGCGGTCCGGTGATCATCGGGCCCGAGCACGGCGATGGTGGAACTGGTCTCGGTGAGCCCGTAGGCATTGACGAATCCGACCTCGGGCAGCAGTTCGAGCGCGGTGCGTACCAGCGGCAGCGCCACTTTCGAGCCGCCGTAGGCCAGGGTGCGCAGGGTCGGCAGCCGCGCCTCGGTGTCCTTCAGCCCGCTAACGATCCGGTCCAGCATGGTGGGGACCACGGTCGCGGTGGTGACCTGCTCGGACTCGACCAGCCGGATCCACTCGCGCGGATCGAAACTCCGCAGGTAGACCATTTTGCGGCCGGCGTAGAGGTTCGACAGTGCCGCGCTCACCCCGGCCACATGGTAGGGCGGCACACAGATCAGCGAGACATCGTCGTCCGCCGCGGCGGCGAATTCCACCGTGCCGGTGATATAGCTGACCAGGTTGTTGTGTGAGAGTTCGACCGCTTTGGGTTGTGAGGTCGTCCCCGAGGTGAACAGGACAACCGCGGGCGCGTCCGGATCCGGTTCCACGCCGGCCGGTTCGGCACGGCGAGCCCGGTCCGGGAACTGCGCCGAATCCCACAGCAGCTCGGCGGTACCGGCCACCGCGTCGGCGTAGGCCTCGTCGTGGATCACGAGGGGGGCGTCCAGCCGCTGCACCAGTTCGGCGAGCTTATCGGCACTGAGACGGTAGTTCAACGGAGTGAACGGCACCCCGGCCCGGGCCGAGGCGAAGATCAGCAGCGGCAGGAGCGCTCCGCCGGTACCCACGTACGCGACACTGCGGGCGCCCGAGGCGGTGATCGCCCCCGCGCCACCGTGGGCCAGGGCGTCCAACTCGGCGCCGGTCCACCGCGATTCACCGGATACGACGGCCACCCGGTCCGGGTTGCTCGACGCCGCCATATCCAGCAGTAGCGAAATACTCATGCGACTACTTTCTGAACGCCGAGCGCCGCGATCCAGCGCCCAGCCGGTAGTGATATCGGTATTCTCGAAAACCGAGAATAGCATATTCGCTGGCCTGCGAGCCCGGATCGACCAACCGGCCGGTATGTCCGCGACTCACCCACGGCCGGCACCACTGAGCGCACCGAACGCGCACAGATTCCACACCTCGGACGCAGTGATCGGATGCGCACCGTCCTCGGCACGGGCACTCTGCGCCACGAACATCACGGTCTGCAGAGTCATGGCGGCCAGCCGCCGCGGCCGCGCCCCCGTGCGCAGATATCCGGCGGCGTCGGCCGCGCGCACGAGATCGGCGAGCAGGTCGAACAATGCCGCGTGCGCGACCTGGATCTCGATCGGGTCCGACATCAGCAGTTGGGGCGCGAACTCGGTGAACAGCGGGCGGTGCGCCCCCGGATCGGGCCGGCAGAACTCGAACAGCAGTTCCACCGCGATACGCAACTTGTCCAGGGGGTCGGCGTCGTTACCGGTGGCCTCACGGATCTGTTCGGCCACCTTGGCGATCGCCTCTTCGTAGAGGGCCAGCAGCAACTCGTGTTTACCGTCGAAGAGCAGATAGAAACTGCGCAACGACTGACCGGCTTCGTCGACCACTTCGTGCATGGTGAAATCGGTACTGCCCCGCTCGGTGATCAACGCCCGCGCCGCATCCAGAAATCGCTGCACCTGCACACTGCCGAACAGTTTGGTGGTGCGCACCGAACGCGCATCGATCCGCTGCTGCAGGGTCAGCCCACTGCCGGTACTCCGCATGGCCGTACCTCCCATCGCCGCCTACGGAAACTAGAATATCCCGTTGAGAGAATGATATTCTCATATTTGGCCAAAGGAGGTACCAAGTGCAGCTGACTTTCGACGAGGATGTGGAACAGTTCCGCGCCGAGTTCATCGCGTTCCTCGACGAGCATCTGCCGCCCGAGGCGGTCGCCGGCGAGCGGCCGCGTTCGAGCTCACACGTGCCCGAATGGTCACGCGCCTGGCAGAGCACGCAATTCGACCACGGCTGGCTGGTCCCCGGATATCCGCCCGAATTCGGCGGTCGCAACGCGACGGTACTGCAGCAATATGTGCACCGGGAAGAACTCGGCGCCCGCAAGATCTACGAAAGCTGCAACCCGCAGGGGCAGGGCATCATCGCCGCGTCGCTTATCACCTTCGGCACACCCGAACAGCAGCGACGCTGGGCGGTCCCGATCCTGCGCGGCGAGATGCCGGCCGCCCTCGGGATGAGCGAGCCCGGAGCCGGTTCGGATCTGGCCGGGTTGCGCACCCGCGCCGTCCGCGACGGGGACCATTTCGTGGTCAACGGCCAGAAAGTGTGGACGTCGGGCGCGCACGATTCCGATGTCATCCTCACCTTCGTGCGGACCGATCCGGATGCCTCCAAACACAAGGGTATTTCGGTACTGCTGATACCCACCGATACCCCCGGCGTACGCCGCCGCCCGTTCGCGTCGGCCTGCGCCGAGGACGATCTGGACTTCAACGAAGTGTTCTTCGAGGATGCCCGGGTTCCGGTGGAGAACCTGGTCGGCGAACTGAACCGGGGCTGGACGGTGGCCACCGGCTCCCTCGGCCACGAGCGCACACTGCTGTGGATGAGCTTCGCGCAGCGCCTGCGCATGCTGGTGCAGGATTTCACGCCACGCACCGAACTCGACACCGACCGGTTCGCCACCGCGGTCATGGATCTGCAGGCCCTCGAACTGCTGGGGTCGACGGCACTGGCCAAAGAAGCACGCGGCGAGGCGGATGTCGCGGCCCTGTCGGTCCTGAAACTGCTGGGATCCGAGAGCGTGCAACGCGGTCTGGAGGCCGCTCTCGACGCGGCCGGCGCCGAGGGACTCGAACATCCGGCGGTCACCTCCCGGCACAGCCTGTTGAATCTGGAGGATCACGCACCGAGCTGGTTCGAGCGGTATCTGCGCAGTTTCTCCGGCACCATCGCCGGCGGGACCTCCGAGATCCAGCGCAATATCATCGCCCAGCGCGTCCTCGGACTGCCGCGGAGCTGACCGCGATACCGAACCCGCGACCGGGAACCGGTCGGAATACCGCGAAACGAGAGTGAGGGTGGGAGCAGAGATTCTGCTCCCACCCTCAGCGCGTTCGAGCATCCCGCACACGGGACATCAGTGCGGGAGCATTGCCTCCCAGTTGCCGGGGCTGTCGGCCACCAGATCCGTCTGGCGGTAGAGCTGACCGTCCGGGGCCATATATTCGCCCGTGCTCGGGTCGTACTGGGCGTACGCGACCGCCGGGGCGGCGGCCGGTGCCGGTGTTGTCGCGGCCGCGGGCGCGTTTCCGGGCGGCGGAGCGAAACGTGAATCCGGGGGAATTCCCTGTTCTTCCAGTTCGGGATCCCGTGGATAGGGCCCCACCACCGGCTGCTCCGGCGCCACCGGTACGAAATCCTGATCGCTGTTGCAGATCGCGGCGGTCGGGGCGCGCTTCGCCGGATTATTGGCGCAGGGTATGTTGCGAGCCCCGCGCACTGCTACCGGATTATCCTGTGGCAGTTTGCAATACAGATTATCCGGGGTGTCGATCGTCGTGGTGTCCTGCGGGGACCGCCATTCCGAGGGCGGCAGGAAGCCGAGGGTGCAGGCGGGCGGATCGGAAACACCGCTGACGCGGAAGTCACCGAGCCCCAGCCCGGACGCGTTCTTGGTCGGCTGGACGGCCTGCACCAGCGAGACCACCGGCGGGAGCAGAACCAGCAGCTGCTCCAGGCCCGCGTTGTAGGTGACCCCGAGTTGCCCCACCGACGTGAGGTTGTTCAGCAGAACGGGCAACGTCAGATCCACGGAGTCCAGTAGTTCGGACACTTCGTCGGCGAAACCCGGACCGGAATGCAGCACAGTGCGGATCTGGGGATCGTTGGCTACCAGCTGACCGGTGACATCCGCGGTAGCGCGGGTCCAGATGCGGATCGCGTCGGCGGTCTGCACCTGAGTGTCCAGCAGCGGTTGCGCGTCCTGCACCAGGGTCCGGGTGGAATCGCCGACGCCGTTCATATCGGCGGTCAGTTTCTCGGCCGAGGTGAGCAGCGAATCCAGGTCGTAGCCGGCCCCGTTGACCCCGGCGAACATCTCGTCGAGCAGACGCTTCAGATCGTCCTTGGGGATCGTGTCCACCAGGGCGCTCAGTTTGTCGAGCATCGGGCCCACCGGTTGCGGCACGGCGGTATCGCGGCGTTCGACCGTCGCCCCGTCGTACAGGTACGGCGGAGAATCGGTGCGGGGCAGCAGGTCCACGTACTGTTCACCCACCGCCGACACACTGCGCACTTCGGCGGTCAGATCCTTCGGAATCCGGTAGGAGCTGTCGATCGCCAGCGTCGCCCGCACACCGTCTCCGCTGAGCTCGACGCCGGTCACCTTGCCGACCCGGATCCCCCGGTAGGTCACATTGCCGAAGCGGTAGAGCCCGCCGGCCTCCGGAAGTTCGACGGTCACGCCGATGGTGCCGACGCCGGCGAGGGTCGGCAGTCTCATGTACACCACCGACATCACCACGATGCCGATCACCGAGAGAATACTGAAGATGATCAGCTGGGCACGGACGAAACGGGACAGCAGCATCAGCGGCCTCCAAGCCCGGGAATCTGGGGAAGCTGGATCTGCGGCAGCGGGAACGGCAGACCGGGCACCGGGGCGGGCGCGGGAGCAGGCGGCGGGGCCGGTGCCGGTGCCGGTGGCTGTTCCGGAGCCGGTGCGGGCGCCGCGACCGGGGGCGGGGTGATACCGAAACCGAGCGGATTCTTGGTCTGTTCGGCATAGCCGGGGTCACCGACGGCGGCCTGGATAACAGAGGTCGGGTCGCCCCAGGGGGTGCCCAGGAGCAGTTCCCGGCGCAACCGGGGAATGGTGAGGTCCACGGTCGCGAACAGGTTGATGAAATCGCCGCGGACACCGTTGTCGACCAGGTACTGCCCGTAGGGGAACACCGTCGCGAACTGGAGCGCCGAATTGATATCCGGCCCGACATCGGCCAGCGCCTTCAGCGTGGGTTCGAGATTGCGCAGGTTGGTGAGCAGATCGTCGTGCACGGCCGTCAGGACCCCGTTCGTGGTGTCACTGAACGTGCGCAGCTTGTCCATGGCGGTGATCAGGTCCGGGCGTTCGGCGATGAGTACATCCAGCGCGGGCGGGATCTTCTGGAGTGCTTCGGTGAGCACATCACGCTGGCCGGCGAAGGTAGCGCCGAGCCGGTTGAGCCCGTCGATCGTGGCGACGATATCGGCGCGCTGCGCGTCGAGCGTGCCCATGAAGACGTCGAGGCGATCCAGCAGCGCGCGCACATTGGTTTCGCGCCCCTCGAACGCAGAACTGAGACTGCCGACGATATCGCCGATCTGGCCCAGACCCCCGCCGTTGACCACCACCGACAGCGAGGCCAGCGTCTGTTCGGTCGACGGATAGGTCCCGGTCTCGTCGAGTCCGATACGCGCGCCGGGCTCGAGCTGTCCCTGCGGCGGCTGCCCCGGCGGCGGATCGAGCGCGAGATGCATCGAACCCAGCAGACTCGTCTGGCCGACACTGGCATGGGCGTTCGCCGGCACCACCTGACCGGGCTGGATGGAGACTTCCACCAGCGCGTGCCAGTTCTCGACCTTGATATCGCCGACACTGCCGACCACCACATTGTCGATCAGCACCGGGGAATTCGGGGTCAGCGTGCCGACATCGTCCATTTCCACATACAGCACGGTGGCATCGGCCCCACGACCCGTGGCGCCCGGCAGCGGCAGGGAATTGACCCCGTCCCAGTTGCAGCCGGTGGCCGTCATCAGGACACACGCACAGCCGAGTACGACTCTGCGGAACTTCGTTCGACAACCCGTATTCGTCATATGGTCACCGCCCGCCGGGGAAGAGGATATCCGCCAGTGAGGGCACCGGCGGTGCCGGCGCCGGACCCGGTGGTGGCGCCGCCGGATTCGCGGCCGGCGGAATCAGATCGGGTTCGCTGTAGATGACGTTCTTCGGATCGGCGGAGGGGCCCAGGGCCGGGTTCACCGGCACCGGTAGATAGTTGAAGTTGAGCAGACCGAGCACCGGACCGAGGTAGTCGCGGCATTTACGCGCCGCCTCCTCGGCCCCGATATTCTCCACGCTGGCGATACCACCGCAGACGAACTCGATCGGATTGGAGAAGTTGTTCAGCACGAAAACGCCTGCCTCGGTGCCGGTATCGGGGTTGTAGATGTTGTAGAAGTTGGCCAGGCTGGTCGGGAAGATATGCAGCAGCTCCTCGAGCTGGCCGCGATTGTCGACCAAGTTCTGGGTGACGTCGGCCAACCGGCCCACCTGTTCGCTCGCCTTGTCCCGGTTCTCCGAGACGAATCGCTGTACCTCGCCGACCGCGATGGACAGATTGGACAGTGCGGCGTCGAGATCGGAGCGGCTGTCGGACAGGACACTGGTCAGGGTGGCCAGCCGGTTCTCGAACTGGACGATCTGCACATTGCTGTCGCGCAATGCCGTGACGAAGGTCTGCAGGTTCGCGATGGTGGCCGCGATATCACCACTGCCGTCTGCCAGGATTCGCCCGACCCCCGACAGCTGGGTCAGCACCTCCCGCAGTTTGTCGCCGTTACCCGCGAGCGCGTTGGCGGCACTGTCGATGAACCGCCCGGCCGGACCGGACGATTTGTCTCCGTCGGGCCCCAGTTCGGTGGCCAGCCGGGTCAGCTGTGTTTTGATCTGGTCCCATTCGACCGGAATGGCCGTACGTTCCAGTGGGATCACCGCGCCGTCGTCCATGGTCGGGCCGTCCCCGTGATAGGCCGGGGTGAGCTGGACATAACGGGAGTCCACCAGACTCTGGGCGACGATCACCGCACCCGCGTCGGCCGGGATCTCCACCCCGCGGTCGACATGCAACGTCATCTCGACGGTCTCGCCCCGCGGCTCGATATCGGCGATCGTGCCGACCTTCACCCCGGACACCCGGACATCATCGCCCGGATAGATCGCCGTGGCGGTGGTGAAGATCGCGCGGACCGTGGTCGGCGCGAACAGCGTGCGGTTCACCACGACGAACGCGGCGGCAACCACCACCAGCGCCAGGGCTCCCGCGGCCAGCCGGATGATCAGTTTCCGCTTCATCGTGGCGCCCCCGGTTGCGGTACAGGTGGTGGTGGGACCGCACCGCCGAACGCGGCGTCGACGAACGGCCGGATCCATTGGGCCGGGATCAGGTTGGCGACGTAGGCGTTGTAGAACGGCCCGCCCGAAACCGCTTCACCCTGGGTGAGCGCGGTTTTCGCCAGCCCCGGAATCGCTTTGGCGATATTGTCCCGGTTCTTCTGCAGTATTTCGGTCACCGAGTTCAGCCGGTCCAGCGCCGGACCCAGTTCGGCCTCGTTATCGGCGACCAACTGGGTGAGCTGGTCGGCGACGGCCGCCGTATTGGCCAGCAGGGTGGCGATCGCCTGCCGGCGCTCATCGAGCACCCCGACCAGGGTGTTGGCGTTGAGCAGCATGGTGTTCAACTGTCCGCTGCGATCGGCGAGGATCTTGGTGACCTCCTGCGACGCGGTGAGCAGATCACCGAGCGCGGTATTGCGGCTGTTGATGGATTTCGACAGATCGGACAGTCCGTCGAAGGCCGGGCCCAGTTGCGGCGCGATGGAATCGAGCGTGGAGGACAACATTTCCAGTGAGCTGTTCAGCGAATCGGTGTCCATCGCGGCGGTCGTATTCGTGAGATCACCGAGCGCGTCGGTCAGCGAATAGGGCGAGGAGGTGCGCTCGACCGGGATGGTTTCCATGGGGCGCAGCCGCTCGTCACCGTGCGAAACCAGCGTCATGATCCGTTTGCCCAGCAGCGAACCCGTTTTGATCTGCGCGCCGCTGGACTCACCGAGCGAGACATTCTCGCGGACGGTGAACACCACCCGCGCCTGTCCGTTCTCGAGTCCGACATCACTGACAGTGCCGACCTTCACACCCGAGACGATCACCTCGTCACCGGACTCCAGACCGCCGGCTTCCTCGAACACCGCCTGATAGCGGACGGTCGTAGCCCAGGCGATCGCCTGTTGCGACTGCAGACCCAGCGATATGACGCAGAGGATGAGCACGATCCCGACCAGGCCGTGCCGCAGTAGATGTTTTCCGCGGTATCGAAGCATCTCAGGCAGCGCACCTTCCGTCTGTCTGTACGGCGGCCGGAATCTCCACGACCTGCCCGGACAGATCGTTGACCCGCAGGGTCAAATCGCACAGGTAGTACTGGATGAAATTGCCGTAGGCGCCGGTGCGCACCAGCTTCCGGAAATTCTCCGGGGCTTTCTGCAACGCGGTGTCGAGCGTGCCTTTATCGTTGTCGATATTCGCGGCCAGGGCGTTGACCTGATCGACCGTCCCCGCCAACGGCGCGCGCCCCTGAGACAGCAGATCTGCGACCGTCGCCGTTCCGGCTTCCAGGGAATCGATCGCGGACGCGATCGGATCACGGTCGTTGTTCAGCTGGGTGATGAGCTGTTCGAGCCGGTCCACCAGACCCGAGAATTGCCCACCGTCGGCCGCGATCGTCTGCATCACGGTGTTCAGGTTGTCGATCAGCTGCTCGACGATTTCGTTCTTATCGGCCAGTGCGGCGGAGAACGACGCGGTCTTTCCGAGGATGGAATTCACGGTGCCCTCTTTGCCCTGCACGATTTCCAGCAGTGACCAGGTCAAGGCGTTCACATCGCGGGCATTGAGTCCCTGGATCACAGGTTTCAACCCACCGAGCAGCAGGTCCAGATCCAATGCCCCGGCGGTGTTCTCGATCGGCAGCTGCCCGCCCTCCGGCAGTTTGTCGCCGGGGCGGTCGGTGAGTTCGAGATAGCGGTCGCCGACGAGATTCAGGTATCGCACCGCGACCTCGGTCCCGGACGTGAGCGAGAGTGAACGGTCGGCATCGAACTCCACCTCGACCCGGTGATCGTCCTGGAGCGCGACTGCGCGCACCGAACCCACCACGACCCCCGAGACTCGTACCGTATCCCCGACACTCAACCCTGACGAATCGGCGAACACCGCCGAGTAATCGCTGGTCGAGCCGCTGCGGTATTCGCCGAAAACGAGGATCAGGCAGGCCGACAGCACCACCATCACCGCGGCGAAGACACCGAATTTCAGCAGCGGAGTATTGCGATTGCTCATCGCGGTGCTTCCTTCCCTGCGGCGGCCGGCCCGAACAGCGCCTGGGCCAGCGAGGTCGTATTCAGCGTCAACCCGGGCCGGAAGGGTCCGGCCTGCGGATTGGCCCCGACATCGGCGACCACGAACGGCGGGAAATCCTCATAGGCCACCGGCAGCATCGAGCATTGCGGCCCGCCCGACGCCGCGACCTTCGGCAGATGATCCGGATACTTGTACGGCTCCACGCCCCACAGGAAGTTCGCCGACAACCCGATACCCGGAACCTGCACCGGCGTCACCGACGACAGGTAGCCGAGCCCGTCCAGGGCACAGGTGAGCGCGGCGTGATAGCGGTTGGTGAGGTCGGTGCTCGGTACCAGCGCGTCCATACTGCTCACCAGTCCGGGGCCGCTCTCGCCGACCACCCGGTTCCCGGTATCGGCGAGTCCGATGAGGCTCATCAACAGCACATCGAGTTGCTGCTGCTCCTCCACCACGGTCTTACTGATCTGTGTCGTGTTCCGCACGGTATCCAGCAGGGCGGGCGCGCTGTCCGCGTACGTTCCGGCGACCTGCGGAGCCATCGCGAGATCGGCCTGCAGGGCGGGGAGCCCGGGTTCGACCTTCGCCAGGAACGATTCCAGATCGACCATCATCTGGCCCACCCGGTCGCCGCGCCCGCGCATCGCGTTGGCCAGCGCGCCCAGGGTTTCGTTGAGCTTCTCCGGCTGGATCTGCCCAAGCACCTGGGTGAGCTGTTCGAACACCGTATTGATCTCGACCGTCACATGTTCGGCCTCGAACACCTGCCCCGGTTCGAGGTGGCCCTCCGACGATTGCTCGGGCGGCACCAACTGGATGTACTTCGCGCCGAAAACCGTGGTGGATGCGATATCCACGGTGAGGTCGCCGGGTATCCGGGTGAGGTTGCCACGGTCGATGGCCAGTTCGATCTCCGCGGTCCCGTCGGCGCGCTCGACAATCGAATCCACCGCGCCCACGGTCACCCCGCGGAGTTTCACCTCGGCATCGGGGTACATGACCAGGCCGGCCCGCGGCGCGTGCACGGTAATCGCCACAGTATCGGCGAATGCGCCCTGGAACAGGGCTACCGCGAGCACCACGATCGCCGTCCCGGCCGCGATCGCCGCGAATCCCGCCGCCGGGCGGCCCGCGGCGGACAGCGGTCGCAACCGGTCGCGCCAGCCCCGGCGTACGGGGGCCGGCGCCTGTGGCGGTCCGTCCGGTGGACGTCCGGCGGACCGGTGCTGCGTTTCGTTTCCTACCAGCGCCATCCCTACCCCGACAGCTCGAAGTTACCGTTGGACCCGTACACCGCCAGCGATACCAGCAGCGTCACCGAAACCACTGCGATGAGCGAGGTCCGCACCGCATTGCCCACGGCCGTGCCCACTCCCGAGGGCCCGCCGGCGGCGAAGAATCCGAAATAGGTGTGTATCAACAGGATTGTGATCGCCATGAGTATCGCCTGCAGGAACGACCAGAGCAGATCCACCGGGTTCAGGAAGGTGGCGAAGTAGTGGTCGTACAGTCCCGAGGACTGGCCCAGGATCACCACCGTGGTGAACCGGCTCGCGAGGAAGGAGGCGATCACCGCGATGGCGTACAGCGGGGTGATCGCGATCATCCCGGCCACGATCCGTGTGCCCACGAGATATGAGATCGGTTCGATGGCAATGGATTCCAGCGCGTCGATCTCCTCGTTGATACGCATGGCGCCCAGTTGCGCGGTAACGCCGGCACCGAAGGTCGCGGCCAGGCCGATACCCGCCACCACGGGAGCCGAGATGCGCACGTTGATGAACGCGGACAGGAAGCCGGTGAGCGCCTCGATCCCGATATCGCCGAGCGAGCTGTAACCCTGCACCGCGAGGGTGCCACCGGTGGCCAGCGTCAGGAAGCTGACGATCACCACCGTCCCACCGAAGGCCGCCAATGTGCCTGCGCCCATACTGATCTCCGCGATCAGCCGGATCGTCTCGCGTTTGTACCGCCAGGCCGCCATCGGCGCGAACGCGAGCGCCTTCACGTAGAAGATCGCGTGATCGCCCACCCGGCCGAGTACATCCACCGGTTTACGCAGCCGGCGGATCACCGCCGGATACCGGGCGCTGAGAACCTCGGAGGCTGTCATCGGATACCTCCCCTCACCCGGTCGTCAACTGGATACCGATCGCTGTGACCATCACATTGATGACGAACAGCGACATGAACGCATAGACCACGGTCTCGTTGACCGCGTTGCCCACCGCTTTCGCGCCGCCGGTGACGATCAGCCCGCGGTAGCAGGCGACGATCCCGGCCACCAGGCCGAACAGCAGGGCTTTCACCGACGAGATGATCACCTCGTTGATACCGGTGAGCAGGGTGATCCCGGCGACGAACGCACCCGGATTGACGTCCTGCACATACACCGAGAACACATAGCCGCCGAGCACCCCGATAATGCAGACCAGGTTGTTCAGCAGCAGCGCGACCAGTCCGGAGGCCAGCATGCGCGGCGTCACCAGCCGCTGCACCGGGTCGATCCCGAGTACCTCCATGGCGGCGATCTCTTCGCGAATGGTCCGGGACCCCAGATCCGCGCACATCGCGGTTGCTCCGGATCCGGCCACGATCAGCACCGTGACCATCGGGCCGACCTGGGTCACCGCGCCGAATGCCGCACCGGCACCGGAGAGATCGGCGGCACCCAGCTCACGTAGCAGGATGTTCAGCGTGAAGCTCACCAGCACGGTGAACGGAATCGCCACCAGCAGTGTGGGCACCAGGGAGACCCGCACGATGAACCACGCTTGTTCGAAGAATTCGCGGGTCTGGAACGGCCGGCGGAACGCGAACTTCACCGCGTCGGCGCTCATGGAGAACAGGCCGCCGATCGTCTGGAGGGGCCCGTCGAACCGGTCTTTGACCTGGATCCAATACGGCGTGCGGGTGGTCATCCGCACCTCACGGAATCGGACGCGGTTGCCGCCATGCCGATCGGGCGGTCCCCCGGTCGACCCGGGACCCGCCCGGGCAAGGAGGAATTCGGCATCGAAGTGCTCCTGTCGAACGATCGACGACTCGATGGAATACGCCGGCGCGACGCGATCCACCGAGACGGGCGGCTCGCAGGTGAGCCGCGGCGTGACCGGCGGAACCAGCCGACGGCTACGGATCCAGGACCCGAAGGCTGTACCGTCCCAGCCGGTCTGCAGTCACATATCTCAGTACGGAAATGTCATTCTCAATTTCCAATAGGATGGCATCCGGATTGGGAGAACACAATACTTCCGGGCAAGTTTTCGGGAACCCCCTGCAAGACCCGCGAATCCGGACTGCCCGCCGAGCGAAATACCCTACGAACAGGGATGATAACCACCACCCCCACGCAGCCCGAGCCCCGGAGTGAGGCACCGGCAAGCCCATCCAATTGGGAAATTGAACGTTTCAAATTTGCCCGAGACCTGGGCGAGATAGCCAATTCGCACAAATGCGTAGCAAGTCCCCCCACTGAGACATTCGGATAAATCAGCAGAAAGCCGCAATCCGCACGGGAAGTTCACCGGCGGTCGCCCGACCGGACACTCCGGATGCCTCCACTTGCGCTTCCGGTCGCGACACTGTCCGGGTCAGCCCATCACCTACCGACCCGGCCGTCGTCATCTACATCAGCCGCGCGAGGACTACCCCACCACGGGCGCTATCCCCCTCCCCCGGATCAGACCGCCGGAACGAGATCCGCGCACGCCGGTGCGTACTCCGTGGCGCCACTGCGGAATATCTCGCTCGGCGTGACAGCTTCGGGCGAAAGACCGGCAGCCACCATGGCCTGCGCTTTGAACGCACGCGCGGCATAGCTCAGCCGATGCAGCACGGGATCGACACCGTGATCCTGGCCGGCCGGCCAGCCGTCACCCCAGACGACGACCTCGATACCCCGGTGCTCCAGCGCTCGCAGTACACCCTTGCGCGCGCGGCTGTCCCGGCTACAGACATCCGCGTTCACCGCGAGCGCCTGCGGCAGCCGGCCCGGGACCTCGGTCGCCAGTACGGAATCGAGCTCACGGACCTCGGCGCCGAGAATCCTCAGCGGGCGGATATCGGACGGCTGCGCCAGCAGCACCGTCACCTCCCACCCAGCGACAGACCGATCGAACAACCATCCACCGGCGAACTGGACCGCATCGGTTACGGTCGCCGCCACTACATCGAGCCGGTACCTCATTACATCTCCTTCGCCGCCAAGTCGCGGGCCAGCGACTCGGTGTAACCGTTGAATACGTCGGCCAGCGGGATCGAACGATCCAGCAGCCACGAGATCTCCATTCCGTTCAAGAAGGCGACGATCTCCACCGCGCGCATCCGCGGGTCGATATCGCGCCGGTACCGGCCGCTGTCCTGGCCCCGCCGAATCGCCTGGGTGACGAGTTCGACGGCCGTGCGCCACCGATCGAGCATCCGATCGTGCAGTGGCGCCTCGGGCATCAGGTTCTCGACGAGCAGGACGACGAAGGTGCCGACCAACTCCGGAGAACGTTCCATTCGGGTGACAACCTTGCGGATCTCGACGATGAGATCGCCGCCGATATCCGCGTCTCGCAGGTCTTCGGCATCGCGCGCGTCCAGCACGGCGTGCAAGAGCTGCTCTTTCGACGAGAAATGATGCAGCAGCCCCGCGGAGGTCACCCCGGCCTCACCGGCGATCTGCGCGAGCGTGGTGCTGCGCCAGCCGTTACGAGTGAGAAGGCGCTGCGCGACGGCGAGGATCCGCTGCCTGCGATCCTCCCCTTTGGCGAGGAGGGAGGCATAAGGACGAGGAGCTGCCATGGTCCGAACCCCGATCTAACAAAACCTAGTGAACACACAGTAGGTTGGTTTCCATCCTGTGACAAGGGTTACAGAGAAGTTGCTCCCGCAATAGGCCTTCACGTGCGGCTCGAGGGTGGCGCAGGCCTGAAATCCGCCCACTGGGGCGCTTTCGCACTCTCGGCCCAGAGCTGAGATGAAAATAGCATTCTCGCTGCATAAACCGCAGTACAACAGCCAAATCGGGCCTGACCTGTAGAACGCCACTCTCCTATTGTGATAATGTCGTTTTCAGCTTGGCGGAACACCCACCCGGCACCCGACCGCCTGCCCCGTCGGCGCAGCGGAAGGCAAGCCATGCCGGATCGCTATAACACGTGCAGGCGACCGGCAGCCCCGGGGGTGACGACCGCCGACGGCAAATTCGCGAATCAAACGATCCATTGGAGGGTCACGATGCCGACTTCGCCCAGCAGTGCTCCGCTCTACCCCCCGCAGGGGTTCGGCCCGCCGAAGGATCGCCGGGGCCATGCCGAGGGCACTCTCGGACTCCCCACCGGCACCGAGGTCTTCTCGGCCGACAATCACATCTCGCTCGCGGACGATATCTTCTACGAACGCTTCCCCGAGGAACTCCGGGACAAGGCACCCCGGGTGTGGTACGAGGAGGGCGCCTACCAGATCGGGCGTAAGGGAAAGTCGTTCCTGCCCGGCGATTTCAGCCGCGTCCTGATGCAGTACGACCCGCTGGACGGCTCCGGAAGCACCAATCTCGAGGCCCGGATGGCGGATCTGCGCGCCGACGGTATCGATAAGGAACTCGCGTTTCCCAATTCGCTGCTGGCCCTGCTGTTCTACCCGGACAAGGCGGTTCGCGAACGCTGTTTCCGCATCTACAACGAGTACATCGCCGAGGTACAGGAGCGGTCCGGCGGCAGCACATACGGCGTCGGGTTGATCAACTGGTGGGACGCGGACGGCGCACGCCGTACCCTCACCGAACTGAAATCACTCGGTCTCAAGACATTCCTGCTGCCCCTGTCGGCCGGCAAGGACGACGACGGCAACGTCATCGACTACGGCAGCACGTCGATGATCGGCGTCTGGGATGCCATCGAGGAATCCGGTGTGCCGGTATCGCACCATATCGGTGAATCTCCGCTGTCGGCCCCGTGCGAGGTGAACAGCGTCGTGGTCGGCATGATGCACAATGTGGCCCCGTTCCGGGAGCTGTTCTCCAAGTACATCTTCAGCGGGATCATCGACCGTCACCCCAGCTTGCAGATCGGCTGGTTCGAGGGCGGGATCAACTGGGTCGCCTCGGCCCTGCAGGACGCCGAACATATGAACGCGTCCTACCGGCATATGTACAACCGGCCGCTGGACCACGAGGTGCGCCACTACTGGGACAACCATATGCGGGCCTCGTTCATGGTCGACCCGCTGGGCCTGGCCATCGTCGACCAGATCGGGGTGGACCGGGTGATGTGGTCCTCGGACTACCCGCACAACGAGAGCACCTTCGGCTACTCGGAGAAGTCCCTGACCGGGGTTGTCGAAGCGGTCGGCCCCGAGAAGGCCGCGCGCATCGTCAGCGGAAACATCAAGGACTTCCTGGGTGTATAGGCCGAGCTACGCCGAAAAGGACCGTATTCGATGACCGCATTTCCCGCCGCGTCCACCGCGGCGATCGAGATACCCGATCTCCCGGACCGCGCGCGGATGCGCCGGGAGACCGGGGCCCGTCTGCGTTCGGCCATGGCCGAACGCGGGGTAGACGCGGCTGTCCTGCTGCTGAACAACAACGTCGTCTACGCGACAGGTGCGAACTGGCCGCTGGGCGATGCCGGACTCGCCCATGTCGAACGGCCGGTCGCGGTAGTGACCGTCGACGACGAGTGGCCACATCTGTTCCTGCCGTTCCGGGCGGGGGCCGCGGCCGAATCCGAACTCCCCGACGATCATCTGCATCCGCCGGTCTACCTCGAATTCGACGAGGGTGTCGCGGATTTCGGGCGCCGGCTCGCCGAGCTCGTGCCGCCCGGCGCCACCATCGCGGTGGACGAGTTCACCGGCGCCATGCTGCGCGCCCGCGACCGGCTCTTCCCCGGCAGTAAGCCGGTGGACGCGGCCACGGTGATCGGCCCCGCGAAGCTGATCAAGACACCGGACGAACTGTCCTGTATCCGCAAGGCCTGCCGGATCACCGAGGAAGCGATCGTCGATGTACAGGCATCGCTCGTTCCCGGAGTGCGCCAGATCGACCTGTCCGCCGGTTTCGTGCGGCGCGCGTTCGAACTCGGCGCCACCGCGACCATGCTCGACGCCATCTGGCAGGTGATGCCGGACAGCAAAGCCGACGGCGTGTGGACCACCCACGGCGACCTCGCGCTACCGCTGCTCACCACCGAGCGGGAGCTGAAGGCCGGCGATGTGCTGTGGACCGATGTCAGCATCACCTACAACGGCTACTGCTCGGACTTCGGCCGCACCTGGATCGTCGGGCAGGATCCGACCCCGCGCCAGCAAGCTCAATACCAGCAGTGGCGCCATATCCTGCAGGCGGTTCTCGACCGGATCCGCCCCGGTGCCACCGCCGCCCAGCTCGCCCACGCGGCGACCGAAGCGGCCGGCGGGCGCCGCCCCTGGCTCCCGCATTTCTATATCTCGCACGGAATCGGCGTGAGCGCCGCCGAGATGCCGATGATCGGCACCGATCTCGGCGCCGAGTTCGACGATAATTTCGTGCTCCGACCCGGAATGGTGCTGGTCCTCGAACCCGTGGTGTGGGAGGACAGCACCGGCGGCTATCGCAGTGAGGAGATCGTGGTGGTAACCGACGGAGGCTGGATGCCTCTCACCGACTACACCTATGCCCCCTATGGCGACTGAGATTCTGCCGGACGATCGCGCGCTTCGGGTTGGGCGCCGCGACCGTGTGCTGGCACAGATGCAAGCCCATGATCTCGATGTACTGATCGCCGGACGGCAGGCCAACGCCCGCTATCTGTCGGGCGTCCCCCAGCTGTGGGTGGCCGGTACCCGGCCGTTCGGCCCGGTCGCGCTGCTGTTCCGCAAGTCCGGCTCGGTCCACCTGCACAGCACCTGGGACGAGGGAATCCCCGAGGACATCCCGCACGCGAACCTGTACGAAACCATGTGGGATCCGCGCAATCTCATGGCCGTACTGCGTGATATCGACGGTGCGGCAACGGCCCGCCGGGTGGGGACCGACGCCCTGTCACCCAACTTCACCCAGCTACTGCCCATCGCGTTCCCGAACGCGGAGATCGTCGACGGCGAACTCGCATTCCGGGCGGCGCGGCGGATCAAACTCGCGGCGGAGATCGACACAATGCGCACCGGCCTGCGCGTCGCCGAACACGGCCTCGCCGCGGCGCTGGCACAGCTCGCGCCCGGTGTCACCGAACAGGCGCTGGCGGGCGTACTGCTGGAAGCCTGCGCGGCCGGTGGGGTGAGCACACCCGCCACCCAGGATGCCGCGTGGGTGACCGCCCGCAATCATCCTTGGCAGCGGGCGACCGACGACCGGCGGGTCCAGGAAGGCGATCTGGTCGCCTTCTCCTCCGGTGTTCTCGGTGACGGATATATCGGCGAGATCGGGCGGACGTGGCCCGTCGGACCGGTGACGCCGGCGATCGGCAAACTGTACGGACGCTGGAACCGACTGTGGGACAGCCTGTTGCGGGCCTGCCGCCCCGGCGCCTCCGCGGCCGGGCTGCTCGACGCCTACCTGGATGTGGGTGAGCCCCTGCCCGCGATGCCGGTCGCGCGCGGGCTCGGCATGGGTTTCGACCCGCCGGTCGTGGCACCGGCGCTGCGCGGCACCGCCGAGGCGGAACTGCTCGAACCCGGCATGGTCCTGGCGGTGACCGGTTATGTCTGGGCCGAAGGTACCGGCGCCGTGTTCACCCGCGACGCAGTCCTCATCGACGACGACGGGCCGCAGGTGCTGACCACCAGCCCGTACTGGGAAAAGCCATGACGGCCCGGCACCGGACCACCGGCGCACAGGGCAAGGACGAAGGGAGTCGTGCGGATGACCGACGATAACGGTGCCGGAACCCACTCCGCCCCCGGTCAGCCCAGCGCCGAGGAGATCATCCGCTATTCGAAAGACCCCGCGACCCGGATCGCGACCATCACCTTCGACCGCCCCGATCAACTCAATGCCCCGACCATGGCCGCCCGCCTGCGCTACGGCGATCTGATCCACCGGGCCAGTATCGACGACGACGTCAAGGTACTGGTGATTCGCGGTGCGGGCGACGATTTCGGCTCGGGTGCGGACCTCGGTGAGTTCATGGCGGTGCAGAACGACCCGGACCAGGGCCCGCGACTCAGCGAATACAAGATCGGCCCGGACGAGGTCAAGTACCCGCCGAAGGAATCGTTCCGGCACGGCGCCTCCATCAGCCAGTGGTACGCCAATGCTCAGGCCGGGTGCCGCAGTCTGCAGGAGTTCAAGAAGATCAGCATCGTCGAGGTGAAGGGCTACTGCTACGGCTGGCACTTCTACCAGGCCGCCGACGCCGATCTGGTGATCTCCTCCGACGACGCACTGTTCGGGCATCCCTCGTTCCGCTACTACGGCTGGGGTCCGCGGATGTGGACCTGGGCGCAGACCATGGGATTGCGCAAGTTCCAGGAAATGGTGTTCACCGGCCGCGCGTTCTCCGCGGCGGAGATGGCCGACTGCAACTTCCTCAACAGGGTCGTACCGCGCGAGGACCTGGAAGCCGAAACCGATAAGTACGCCCTGGCCTGTGCCCGGAACCGTCCGACGGACACGGTGTTCATGCAGAAGGTTTTCTTCGAGATCATGAAACAACAGCAGGGCGAGTACATGGGCAGCCTGCTCAGCGGGTTCTTCGAATCGATGGGCGGCCATATCCACGCCGACGACAACGATCTGATGCTGGACAACGCCTTCGACGGCGGCCTGAACAACTCGGTCAAGGACAACGACAGCCGGTTCCCACCGGATTTCCGGCTCAGTAAATCCGGTCGCCGGAAAACCGAATAGCGGACCGGAGCCCGCCGGTCCCCACCTCGGCGGGCATAACCGATGCCGCACCCGCAGCACGATCCGGGTGCGGCATCCCGGTACCTCCGGTGCGGGCCGCGGCGACCGGCTCCGCGGGTCACGGCCGGAGTACCGCGAGCCCGAGGGCCCGCGGGGAGGAATCGAGAGGGATATGACAGCGAATCGCATCTCAGCGCAGGGTGGTTCCTCGGACGGTCGGCCACTGTCGGGATACACCGTCGTCGACCTGACGAGCGGTATCGCCGGGGCCTACTGCACCAAACAACTCGCCGACGCCGGCGCCCGGGTCGTCGCCGCCGAACCGCCGCACGGTGTCGCGCTGCGCCGCCGGTCGGCATCCGGTACGCACCTCGAATCGGACGCCGACGGCGCGCTGTTCCAGTTCCTTGCCGGCGGGAAGCACAGCGTGGTGGCCGATCCGGCCGATCCGGACGGCCGGGAGCTGCTGGAGAAACTGCTGTCCGGCGCCGATGCCGTGCTCTGGTCACCGGGATCCGCACCGGCGGAGGATCCGCTGTTCGCACCGCCGGCGATCCGCGAACGGCACCCGCATCTGATCGTCACCGCGATCACCCCCTTCGGCCTGGACGGGCCGTGGGCCGGGCGTCCGGCCACCGAGTTCACCCTGCAGGCCTGGTCGGGCGGTATCGTCGGGCTGGGCCGCGGTGCCCCGGAGCGGGCCCCGGTCCATATCGGCGGGGATGTCGGCGAATGGTTCGCCGGCGCTCACGCCGCCGCCGCCACGCTCACCGCCCGGCACCGGGCGCTCCGCACCGGAACCGGTGAACTCGTCGATCTCTCGATGCTGGAAACCCAGATCCTGGGCCTGTCGTACTATCCGATTTCCTTCTACGACACCGTGGACCGGCCGTTCCGCACCCAGCGACGGCTGAGCCGGCCCGGCGTCGCCACCGCCGCCGACGGGCTCATCGCGGTCGGCTGCGGTACCGCACAGCAGTGGTTCGATCTGTGTGTGATGGTCGGCCATCCGGAATGGATCGACGAGGATCCCACCCCCGCCATCACCGAACGCACCAATGAGAAGGCCGCCGAGATCGCCGCCTGGTTCGCTGACCACAAGGTCGGCGAAATCCGTGAACTGGCCACAGCTTTCCGGATCCCCAACAGCCCCGTGCCCGGCGGCGCCGACGTCACCGAGCTCGATCAACACCGTGCCCGGGACTTCTTCACCGTGAACCCCCGGGGCGGTTTCGTCCAGCCCGGCCCGCCGTTCCGGAGCACCCCGTCTGTACTGCGCTCCCCCGAACCCGCCCCCTACCTGGGTGAACACACGGACCAGTACCGGACAGCTCCGGTCGGCCGACCCGGTCTCGCCACAGAGCGAAAGGGAGGCGAGACCTCCTCGACCGGCGATTCCGCGAACTCGCTTCCGTTCGAGGGCCTGCGAGTACTGGATATGACCACGTTCTGGGCCGGCCCGTCCTGCACGCATTTCCTGGCGCTACAGGGCGCGGAAGTGATCCATGTGGAATCGGCCCAGCGGCCCGACGGAACCCGGCTCATCGCCGGCGTACCGATCGACGAGGACCACTGGTGGGAGAAGTCCGGCATCTTCACCGGCCTGAACACCAACAAGCGCGGGATCACCGTCGACTTCCGCACCGACGAGGGCCGGGAAATCCTGCGCCGGCTGGTCGCCTCCTGCGATGTGTTCGTGGAGAACTACACCCCGCGGGTTATCGAGCAGATCGGCCTCGACTACGAGACCGTCCGTTCCCTGCGGCCCGACGCGATCATGGTCCGGATGCCGGGTTTCGGCCTGGAAGGTCCGTGGCGGGACAACCCGGCGTTCGCGTACGTCATCGAGGACGCATCCGGTCTGACCTGGCGCACCGGGTATCCCGACGAGAACCCGGTCGAGCCCTACAGCCTCGGTGATCCCAATGCCGGTGTCCACGCGCTGGTCGCGCTGCTGCTCGCCCTGGAGCATCGACGGCGTACCGGCGAGGGCATGCTCGTCGAGGCGGCCATGGTCGATGCCGCGCTGAATATCACCGCCGAGCAGGTCATCGAATACTCGGCGTACGGGAAACAGCTGGAGCGGGCGGGTAACCGCGGACCGCACGCGGCACCGCAGAACCTGTACCGCGCGGCCGGCGTGGACGAATTCGGCAGGCCGGACAACTGGATCGCGCTCGCCGTCACCACCGACGAACAGTGGGAGGCGCTCACCGAGATCCTGGGCCGCCCAGCCTGGGCGACCGCCTCCGGGCTCGGCACCGCCGCCGGCCGCCGGGCGCATCACGACGAGATCGACGAGCAGCTGGCCGCCTGGTGCGCCGACCGTACGGCCGGTGCGATCGTGGCCCTCCTCTGGGAGGCGGGGATACCGGTGGCCGAGGTCCGGCAACCGCACCGGCAGACCGATATCCCCCAGCTCGGCCACCGCGGGTTCTTCGAACCGGTCGACCATCCGATCAACCCCACCGCACGGCACAGCACGGTTCCGGCGCGCTTCTCCGGCGGGCCCGAGCGCTATCACCGCACCCACGCCCCGCTGCTGGGTCAGGACAATGCGGCGGTCCTGGCGCAGCTCGGGTACACGGCGACAGAGATCGAAACACTCGAGCGGGACAAGGTGATCGGCGGTATCCCGGGCTCCTGAATCGGACGCCGCGCGGACACGGTCACATACCGGCGATCCGGCGCACGATCGGCAGCGGTAGCACCTTCATGGCGTAACCGAACGGGGCCCACGGCCAGGCCGGTGTGTAGGCCTTGAAGCGGCGCTTCTCTATCGCCGACACCATGGACCGGACCCCGGTCGGCGTATCGACGAGGAATTTGGGCTGATGGGCGGCCTTCTCGTTCATCTCCGAAGCGATATAGCCCGGAAAGATGATCGAGACGTCGACGCCCGGGACACCTTCGGCCGCGATACCTTCGGCCATGGCCGCCACCCCGGCCTTGCTCGCACCGTAACTGGTCATGGTCTTGGGCATCCCGCGCAATGCGGAAATGGAGGAGATCACCACCAGATGTCCACCGCCCTGCGCGCGGAAGATCTTCATGGCTGCCTCCATCTGTGCCATCGCCCCCAGGAAGTTGGTGGTCGCGGTCTGCCGGTTGGGCCGGTCACCACCTTTACCGAAGGGCACTCCCTTGCCCAGGCCGGCGTTGACGATCACCCGGTCCAGCCGGCCGAGGTCGGCGGCGAACTCGTCGAAAACCTTGGGGACGGAATCGAAATCGGTCACATCCAGGGCCGCGGTCCGTACGCGCACCCCGGGATACGCCCCGGCGATTTCCCGGGCGAGTTCATCGAGCCGCTCGGTGCGCCGGGCGCACAGGGCCAGGTCGTAGCCGAGCGCTGCGAACTGGCGGGCCATTTCCGCGCCCAGACCCGAGCTCGCGCCGGTGATGAGGATCGAACCAGTTGCCACAGTAGTGTTTCTCCTGAGGTCGGCCGCACCGGGACGATGCGGCGTGTTCGGCGAGTATCCCGAGCTTATCCGGCACGCAGGCAGCTGCCCGCAGTTCACGTGGACCGGATCAGGACATGGCGAAATCCATGGCGCTGATCGCGTATAACGGCCTCCTTCCCGCGGCGCCGACCCGGATCGGGCTCGGCACCGGCAGCGCCTCGGCCGAAGAACTCTGCGCCCGCGCCACCGTGGCGCCGGGCGACGACGCCGTGGTCTTCCAGGGCGGACCCACCGGCTTCCTGGACGGCGAATTCGGGATGACCGGCGAACCCAGGGCCTTCGCCGCGGTCCTGCGCGGAGTTCTGGAACCGCATGAGGTGTAAGGATTCGCAGCGCCACCCCCTGCCGGATCGGTCGGCTTCGCCGGAACCCGGCGATGCCGCCCCGTCAGCCGGTGGCCCGGAGGTGGGGCGGCCCCGGGTTCACGAACGGGCCGAGCGCTTGCTGAACCTGCTGATGCGACAATCGGCTGTGCCGGCGACCGGGCAACCCGTCTTCCGGCGCCCCGGTAGCGGCACGGCACAGATCCGGGTCCGCGACCGCCGGATCCGCCGCGAATCGGTCACCGACGATATCGATCGCCGCCAGCCGATTCCCGGTGCGCGCCTCGTACACGGTGAGCCGGTACACCATTGCGAACAGGTTCAGTGTCCGTCCCACCGGCTGCCCCGGGACGGCTGGATACTGGCAGGTACGCACCAGTTTCCCGAGACGTACCTCGGAAACACACGCGACCAGTTGCACTGTCCCGGCATCGACCGGATGCCACACCGCGGACGGTCCGAACCCATTCGCCTCCGACAGTTCACCGGCGAGATAGACGGGGCTGGGTCCGGCAGGCGCATAGGGCGGTGCGACCGTGGTTCCGCCCCCGCCGCCGCACACCGTCGCATACTCCGCGACATCGAACCGGGCGAACCCGGATGCCGCGAACACAGTGGCGCCCAGCCCCGCGAGCGCCGCGACAGCCACCGCGAGCGCGGCCAGGTGCCGCACTCCCGCACCACGTCCACGAGCGACAGCCCGCTCATCCGGCCGGTCTGCCCTGCCCTGCCCCGGCGTACGTACACCACCCGCCGCTCCCGGGACCGCGGAGCGACGCCACGTCCGGCCGGCGCCCGGCCGAAACCGGGACAGCCCACGCCGGCGGCCACCGGGGACGCCGGTGGACCTCCGTCGCCCGGGACCGGCCGATGCGGACCTGAACCGAACCCGTGAAACGTCTTCCACAGCACCCGTATTCGCCGCCGTTCCGACCGGTTCGGACTGGACGGGCGCAACGTCTGCGCGCGGCGAGGCATTCCCCTCGGCCGGCCCGGGACGCGACGGTACCGCTACCTCCGCATCCTGCACCGGTTTCGGCGGGGCCGGCGGGCACATATCCTCCGCCGCGACCGGGGCTTGTCCCTGCGTACTGGTTTCCACTTCCTCCACATGCGGCGGAGACTCGACAGCGGGTGCCGGAGTGGCCGCCGGCTGCGATATCTCTGCCACGGATACGCCGTCGGATACCGGGAGCCTCTCCCCTTCAGGCGCCTTCGCCGCGGACTCCCTGATCAGGCCGGCATTCTCGTCGGACTCCAGCTGCCCGGATATCGCGGCCGGTTCGGGGCCGGTCTCGATCTTGCGCCGGCGCGCCCCCGCTCGCACCGAATCGGTGACCACGCGCGCAGTGGCTTCGGCGAACTCGGCGGCACCACCGCGATCCTGTGCCGGAGTTCGGCCGAGCGCTCCGATTCGCGGAAAACCGGCCTTCCTTGCCCATCCGGTCCGTCCCGGCTCGGATACGGTGCCTGCTGCTGGACCGGCCTTCTCGACATCGGAGACCGCGAACCCCTCGCCCGCCAAATCGTCCCACTCCGGGGCGAGCCGGGGAACCTCGAGCGCCCGGAGCGCCTGCACGATATCGGCGGCACGCCAGCGGATTCCCCCGGACGGCGGACGCTCGAAGTACTCCGTCAGATTCGAGGACTGCCCGATGCGGATCAGAATCGTTTCCTCGCCCGGCTCGTGCGCGGGTGGAGTCCAGGTGATCCGGGAGCCGGTTTTCGGGACCAGCACCACCAGAACGTCGATATGTTCGGACACACCGTGCCGGCGCAGGATCGCGGCCAGTTCGCCGCGCTGTTTACGCGCCCACAGCAGCGGATTCGCCGTACCAGGCCCGGTACGCAGATCGGCGGCGCGATCGCCGATCTGCCACCGGCCGGCCGGCTCGGTGTCGAGCACACCGTGCTGAACCGAGCCGAAATCCGCCAGCACCACCAGCGTGCAGGCGTACGGAGTCCAGACCAGGAGATCGGTCACCGTGGCAGACCGGCGGCGGGCACGCGGTAGCGGACAGCCGAGCAGCGCGAGGCCGCCGATACGCTCGGACCCCGGCCCCCAGTCGCCGATAAGCCGGAGCACAAAGCGTTGCGCGCTGGACATTTCGGTGCTCTGCACGCGTATGATCACGGCAACCCCTACATCGGTGACCACAAAACCCGCGCACACCACAGGGGCGCCAGGGCAGCTCGTAATACCCTGGCGCACAACGTGTTCGGATGCGCCGTTGTCCATGGTAGCAATCCGCGGACCGGCGCACGAGAGCCTGCGTCCGCGTGCTTGCGTACGCATTTCTGCATATCATCCGCACAGCGTTCGATCGGTCCGCGAACGGACACGCCCAGCTTTGATCAACACGGCCCGAGCCGTAGCCGCACGCGGTACGTTTTATGCACCAGAGCCGATCTGGTAGTGCGGCCGGCCATCGGTGATGCCGAGGCGAGCTGTGCGCGGTTGTCCGGGCCGCTTCGAGGAGAACGTTTTATGCCGCAGTTCGGAATATCCCAGGAGGTCGTCTCCACACTCGCGGAAGGTGAGGTGTTGCGACTCGACGCCCAACCGGTCGACTATGCGATAGTCGCCCTCTATTTCGTATTCGTCCTCGGTATCGGTCTGCTGGCGCGCCAGCGCGTCTCGTCGAGTATGGACTTCTTCCTGTCCGGCCGGTCCCTCCCGGCCTGGGTCACCGGCCTGGCGTTCATCTCGGCCAATCTGGGCGCGGTCGAGATCATGGGCATGTCCGCCAACGGCGCCGAGTACGGATTCCCCGCATTCCACTACTTCTGGATCGGCGCGGTACCGGCCATGCTCTTCCTGGGCGTGGTCATGATGCCGTTCTACTACGGCTCGAAGGTACGCAGCGTCCCGGAGTTCATGCGGCGGCGTTTCGGCACCGGCGCGCACCTGGTGAACGCGCTCAGTTTCGCTGTGGCCCAGGTACTCATCGCCGGTGTCAACCTGTATCTGCTCGGCACCATCCTCAACGTCCTGCTCGGCTGGCCACTGTGGGTCGCGGTGATCGCGGCGGCGATCATCGTGCTCTCCTACATCACTCTCGGCGGCCTGTCCGCGGCGATCTACAACGAGGTTCTGCAGTTCTTCGTGATCGTCGCGGCCCTGCTCCCCCTCACGCTGATCGGCCTGCACCGGGTCGGCGGCTGGTCCGGATTGCAGGATCGGGTGGCCGCCTCCCCGGGAGGCCCCGAACAGCTGGATTCCTGGCCCGGTAACGCGCTGTCCGGGTTCGCCAACGATTTCGCGTCCATCATGGGCATCGTCTTCGGTCTGGGTTTCGTCCTGTCCTTCGGCTACTGGACCACGAACTTCGTGGAAGTGCAGCGCGCGCTGGCGACACATTCGATCTCCGCCGCCCGGCGCACCCCGATCATCGGCGCGTATCCGAAGATCTTCATCCCTCTGATCGTGATCATCCCCGGCATGATCAGCGCGGTCCTGGTACCGCAGATGGCCGATTACAAGGCGGCGGTCACCGCGAATCCCGATGTGGAAAGCGATACGACCTATAACCAGGCGCTGCTGTACCTGATGAAGGAAGTGCTACCCAACGGCCTGCTGGGCGTGGGACTCGCTGGACTGCTGGCCGCGTTCATGGCGGGTATGGCCGCCAATGTCTCGGCCTTCAACACGGTGTTCAGTATCGACCTGTGGCAGCAGTACGTGGTCAAGAACAAGCCGGACTCGTACTACCTGACAGTCGGCCGGCTGGCCACCGTGGGTGCCACCGTCGCGGCGATCTTCACCGCGTTCATCGCGGGCGGGTTCAGCAACATCATGGACTACCTGCAGACGCTGTTCAGTTTCTTCAACGCTCCGCTGTTCGCGACCTTCATCCTGGGCATGTTCTGGAAACGGATGACCGCCACCGCCGGCTGGACCGGCCTGGTGGCCGGTACCGCGGTCGCCGTCACCATCTTCGTACTGAACGAGACGGGTGTGTTCGCACTGTCCGGTCAGGGTGTCAGCTTCGTCGCGGCAGGCGCAGCCTTCGTGGTGGATATCCTGGTCAGTGTGGCCGTTACTCTGGTTACCGCACCGAAACCCGCCGCCGAACTCGTCGGCCTGGTGTATTCGGAGACACCGCGCGAACTGCGCACCGATCCGGAAGCCGCCACCCTGCCCTGGTATCAGCGCCCGGTGCTGCTGGCGGGTATCGCGCTGGTGCTCGTGATCATCCTCAATATCGCGACCGGATAGGACTACGACCGTGCTCTTCGATATCCGCACCATTGTCGGCGGCTTACTCGGCCTCTACGGCATCGTCCTGGTCATCACCGGACTGGTTCACGACACCGCCGCCGAGCAGGCCAAAACCGGCGGAATCAATGTGAACCTGTGGGCAGGCCTGGGGATGATCGTGGTGTCGGCCGCTTTCCTGGCGTGGGCACGACTGCGACCGGTAGTCGTCGACCGCCCCGACCCGGGAGCCGAGATCGAGCCCGCCACCGGCCAGGACTGACTCGGCGACCGGCTCCGGTAGCTGCGGCACGAGCCCGCCCCACCGGACCGGGTACCGGTCAGCTCGGCCGAAAGCGCGTCAGTCCGGCAGGCCGATGGCGAAGCCGATGGCGATGAGCAGGCAACTGATGATCGAAACAGCCACGATGATCCACATCAGGCAAGCGTACGAAACCCGCTGAGCACGCCGGATACCGGGTCGGATACCGATGCCCGGCGTGGCCTTCGGAGGGACCGCGGACCTCGGATCAGGGCACGACCTCGACGACGTCGCCGGGGTTCAGATAGTGATAGACCGCGACGGCTCCCGGTTCGGTCAACCGGATACAGCCGTGGGATTCGGCCTCCACCGGCCCGATGTGGAAGGCGATATCGCCGTTGAAGAACACCGCGTAGTGCATCGGAGCATGATGCATGGTGCTCCAGTGATACGGGCGCTTGAACGAGACATGGAAAACCCCGGGTGGGGTTTCGTATCCGTCCATCCCGTGCGACATCGGTGTCGGGCCGTAGACAACTCTGCCGTTGTCCATCAGCCACACCTCATTCGTGGACAAGCGCAGGCAGGCTCGCGCCGCCGGTGAGCACGGCGCCTGAGCCGGGATGATCGCCGGGGCGCCGGGCACGTTGGGCCCGTTGGGCCAGAGCGGTTCGGCGAGGGCGGGTGCCGCCGGAGCAAGAGCCGCCGCCGTGACCCCGGCGAGCACAGCCATCCGGCACACCCGATGAAGGAAAGTTCCGCTGCTCATCTCGTACCGACCTCTTTTCTCGATCCGCCGCCGATCCGGCGGGGCCAGCAAATCCGGAGCGAAGATCAGAGAACTACTCGACGGTACTGAAATTCCACGAACTGTGGGCCGTATTCACCGCCGACGCGCCGAAACGGACGCGAAATCCACGGTAGAACACAGCCCACGACCGCTCAGGCGACACTCCAGCTATCGGATGCGGCACCGCGTCGCCGGATACGCCGCCGACGCTGGTAGAACACCTCTTCCACCGAGACGTTGGGGACTTCCTCGACAATCCCGGTGAGCCGGGAGTCCAGTTCCAGTTCCGCGATCCGCCGGTGCAAACCGGCCCGGCGCTCCGCCGACAGCTGCGACCACACCACTCCGATCCGCCGCTGAGCGGCGATATCGGCCACCGCGAGCAACCGCAGCAACGGGGGCCAGAGGTCATCCGCATTGGCCACCGAAGGCAACTCGGCAATTCGCTCGACCGGCATCCGCGCCACCAGCCCCACCACGAAGCGCTGCACTTCGTGATGTGTGTTCCCGGCCAGTACCAGCAGGCCTTTCCACGGACCGGGTTCGAACGCCACGACCAGTGATTCGACAATCGCGGTCAGTGCGGCCGTATTGGCGAAGATCGGATTCATCGCGAGTTGGCGCACGGCCGGCCCGTGGAGTTTCGAGACGAAGGCCATCAATTCCGGCGCCGCACCCTTCTGGATGACGTGCGCGGCGAGTACTCCCAGCGATTCGGGGGTGGTGCGGGCCATCAGCACATCACCGACCTCGGCCACCACATCGTCCTCGGCCCGGGCCAGCATCGAGATCGCGGCTTCCTGGAGGTCCGGGGAGCCGGCCACCACCGTATCCATCATGCGCGGGATCCGCTGTGAGGCGCCGTGCAGCAGCTGCCGCAGGATTCTGCTGATCGCGGGTGAGGAGTAGGCGTACGCGGCGGAGAAGAGGACCCCTTCGTCGTCGAAGGTCCCGGTTTCGAAGGCCTCGACCAAACGCGGCGAGGCATACTCGAGGAAGGGTCCGGCCGTGATGTGGTCCCGGCGGCGCAGTACTTCGTTCAGAATCGCGACCAGGGGTTCGGACGCCATGATGTCGCCCAGCTCACCGAGCGCCTTGGGGTCCACGTACGGCGCGCACGACGCGGCATACTCGGCCTTCAGCATGGTGAGCGTTTCCGCGGCCGCGTCCGGATAGTCGACGCCGACAGCGCCCGCCGCGCGACCGGTCATCATGGGTGGCACGATCCGCTGCACCAGCGGCAACGAGACGGTCAGCGGAATGATGGGGATCAGTCGCCCGATCCGTTTGAACATCTCCCCGTGGTATTCGTAGATCCGGCCCGATATCCGCTTCTCCAGCTCGTGCAGGTGCTGGGGACCGAGCCGTTCGAGATAGGCGATCCGTTCGACCGAGACATGCAGTGTGCGCGCGAGCAGAATCATCTGCGCGCGAGTTACCAGATCACTCATCCTTCGAGTAGTCCCCCGAACATGATCCGGCGGGTGATCGCCTTGAACGGCGGCGGGAAGAACCGGATCATCCCGTTGACGGCTTCGATGAGTAGTTCCTTCTCCATTTTCTGGGTATCCCGGAACAGTCCGAGCAGATCCTCCATCTCCTGTTCGGAAAGCATTTCCGAGGCGGCGGTGGGTCCGTTCAGCTCGCGGACGAGTTCAGTTCTGGCACTCATTCTGCTCCTGTGTCTCTCTCAGTGGCCGGGGGCCGCGCGGATCTCGCACCCGGCACCAGGTAGTACCCGCATGACGATATGCCGAATCACCATGACCGTAAGGGCATTCACAACGGGCGTTACCTGCCTGCAATTCGGCATGCCTCACATCGCGGGGTATGCGTGACGCTACCGCAGCCGGGTACAGCTATCTCGCCGCCATGAGATGCCGGCGCAGGAACATCACCTGATGCCGCACGGCGGGCTCGAAACAGGGGTTACCCGGCCAGACACCGAAATGGTCGCAGGGATAGTGCCGGACCTCGGCACGCGCCGCGAACGCCGCCTTCGCCGCCGCATCCGGTGGCGCACCGCGATCGAAATCGGCGATCTGCACCAGAACCGGCAATCGCAGCCGGGCTGCTGTCCGCGCGGGACGGTAGCCCGCCAGCTGCGGCAGTACACCCGAATCGATTTCGTTCCGCCAGGTCGGACCGGCCAGCGCCCGGTAGGACTCGTAATACCCGTCCAGCGCCAGTGCCGCGACCTCACCGGGACGACCCACGAGCGGGATGAGGCCCGACCGGCCGGCGCGCGCGGCCAGCCGGCTCCACGCCGTGGCGTATGCACCCCGCAACGTTGCCGCGATACCGCCGGACCGTACCGCCAGCGCCGCCGCGGCTCGCCCGTCGACCAGCGGTGTCACCGAGACGATCGCGGCGAGCGCGGTACGTGCGGTATCCGCCTTCTCCGGTGTGGCGCGCGCGGCCGCCGCCGCGGCGAAAACGTGGCCCCCGGACATCGAGACCCCCCACAACACCACCCGGCGCGGATCCACTCCCGGTAGATCCGCGGCCGCAGCGACCGCGGCCCGGTAGTCGGCGACCTGGTCGGCCATCCGGACCCGCTGCCGGGGACTGCCTCCACTGGCTCCGAAGTACCGGAAGTCGAAGGCGAGTACGTCGATTCCGGCCGCAGCGTAGGCCCGCGCGAACGGCTCCAGCCCGGAATCCTTCGTACCGCCGAAACCGTGGGCCATCACCGCGATCGGGCGGCCACCGGGGCCTTCCAGCTCAGCGGTACCGGCCCGGAAGTACCAGGCGTGGCACCGATCCTCCCCCGAACGGAAGGTGAGCTCGGTGGGGGCGGTGGTGTCGGGTTCAGGCGTGTGCTGCAGGGTCATGGGTGTTCCTCGCGATGGTGGGTTCAGCGGGCCGCGGCCCGGGTTCGCGGCCGTAGATCGACCGCAGCCAGACGGTGACCACCGATTCGATATAGCTTTCCCGGTCGAGCTCCACACCGAGGGTGAGGCGCTCGAGCAGTCGTTCGTTGAGCAGAAGCAGCACATCGGCGAGCGTTTCCGCGTCCCCGCCGGCGGGTGCGCGACCGGCCCGGCGTTCGTCCTCGATCATGGCCGCGATGGACGGGATGAACGCCTGGCGCTCGGACTCCCAGATATCGCGCACAGCCGCCGACGCGCTGCGTGCGTCGAGGACGGCGCTGTAGAGATACCGGTGGCGGTCCCAGAAATCCACCAATCCGCGGATCGTGCGTTCGATACGGCCGGCCGGCTCTCCGGGGCCCACGAGAATATCGTTGACCGCGAATACTTCCTCGTAGATTTCCTCCAGGGCGGCCCCCACGGCAGTCGCCTTGTTCTCGAAGTAGAAATAGAAAGCCGAACGGGTCAGCCCGGCCCGCCGGGAGATCTCGGCGATATTGACCGCCTCGAGCCGGCCCCCGTTATCGCGCAGCAGTTCGTGCAGCGCCACCAGCAGCGCACTACGACGCTGGTCGCCGCGCTGCGGGGTGCGCCGGTCGGTGCGCGAACGGGCGGTCATCCGGTGCGTCCCGCCGGGAGCGCGCCGTGCGCACGGGCCCGGCGTAATCCGGCGGGGAGTTCGGCGAGCCGCAGATCGCGTTCGTAGACGAAGTAGTCCAGTTGCTGAGTGTGCCTCGGCCGGTCCACCACGTGCCCGGTGAATCGCCGCTGGTCCTCCGCGATGACCCGGCGCATCACCGGCTCCGGCGGTGGCCGGTAGTGCCCGGCCGCATAAGCGGCGACCAGCCGGGCCTGGCATTCCACGAACGGGAACAGGGTGGGAAACGGCTGCGCGAAACCGACGAACGCGAGATTGTCCACACCGGGTTTGAAAATACGTTTGTACAGCGAGATCCGGTTGTCCGGCGCGCTGATGAATTCCGGATCGAAGAACGGGAAGGTGATGTTGTAGCCCGTGCAGTAGATGATGACGTCGAAGTCCTTGTGTGACCCGTCCACGAAATGCACGGTGGCGCCGTCCAACCGGCTCACGTCGGGTTTGGCCACCACATCACCGGACCCCAGCCGCAGCGGCAGTTCCACGGACTGGGTGGGATGGGCCTCGAAGAACTTGTGGTTCGGCGCGGGTAGTCCGTACTTCTCCGGATCGCCCGAGATGAACGGCGTGAATGTCTGCACGATTTTGCGCTGCCAGGACAACGGTACGTACGGCACGGTGCGGAAATAGCGGTCCGCCGGGGTGCCGACGAAGTACTTCGGGACCACCCACGCGCTCGATCGCGTCGACAGCCACACCTCGTTGTCCATCGCCCGGGACGACAGTTCGACGGTGATATCCGCGGCGCTGTTACCGATCCCGACGATCAGGATCCGTTTGCCGTAGAGGTCCAGTGGGGTGCGCGGATCGATATAGGAGTGGGAGTGGATCGACTGCCCGGTGAACTCACCGGGAAAGTCGGGCAGCCGAGGGTCCCAATGGTGCCCGTTGCCGACGACCAGCATGTCGAACCGCCGGTTCTCGCCGCTGCCGGTCTCGATATCCCATCCCCCGTCCACCGGGCGGGCGTGGCGTACACCGTTGCCGAATTCGATGGCTCGTTTCAGGTCGAATGCCGCGGCATAGCCCTCGAGGTACTCCTTGATCAGGCTGTGGTGCGGGAAGTCGGGATAGGAATCCGGCATCGGATAGTCCCGGAACGACAGCTGATATTTCGACGTATCGATATGCAGCGATCGGTACGCGCTGGAATGCCCGTTCGGATTGCCGAACGCCCAGTTCCCGCCGATCCGGTCCGAGGCTTCGAAACATGTGTAGTCGATCCCGTAGTCCCCCAGCATTTTTCCGCTGGTCAGACCGCTGATACCGGCCCCGATGACCGCGACGGTGGGTTTCGACATACGACCTCCTGCGCGTTCCGCCGAACGGCGGATCCGATCCGGCAGTGACACCGGTCACACGAAGATTAGGGGCGAATTTGACAGGTGTCAAGAAAAATCAACCCTTGTCAGTAGGCCGTCCACAACCTAACTTTGTGAAGCACGTCATACGGTCGGATCGGGAGGAAACCCATGCGAGCCCTGCAACTCACCGAGCCCGGCCGGCTGGAGATACGCGAGGTCCCGACACCGGAACCCGGGCCGGGCGAACTGCTGATCCGCGTCGGCGCATCGGGTATCTGCCATTCCGACCTGCACGTACTGCACCTGCCTTTCAAGGTGCGCGAGGAACCGCTGACCCTCGGTCACGAGATCGCGGGCACGATCGCCGCGGTCGGCGACCAGGTCCAGGGAAGGACGAGCGGCGAGCGCGGGGTGGTGTATCTGTGCTGGTCGTGCGGTATCTGCCCCGAATGCGCGAGCGGAAACGAGAACGTCTGCCGCGCCGCCGGCCGGGTGGCCATGCCGCCGTGCCCCGGTCTCGGACCCGATGGCGGTATGGCGGAATATGTCGCCGTACCGGCGAATTCGTTCGTTCCGATCGGTGATATGGATTTCGTCGCCGCGGCGCCCCTGGCCGATGCCGCGCTCACCAGCTATCACGCCATCCGCGGCGCCCGCGACCAGCTGTATCCCGGTTCGACCGCCGTGGTGATCGGCGCCGGGGGCCTCGGCCACGTCGGTATCCAGATCCTGCGCGCGATCACCGCGGCCAGGGTCGTCGCGGTGGACACCGATACCGCCAAACTGGAACTCGCCACCGAATGCGGGGCACACGAGGTTCTGGCGGCCGGGGAGGACACCGCGGCCCGGATCCTCGATATGACAGACGGCCGCGGCGCGGAAGCTGTATTCGATTTCGTCGGCGTGGACGCCACCGCCCAACTCTCGGTGCGCAGTGTCGGACCGAACGGCGCATACCGGATGATCGGGCTGGGCGACGGCAACCCGGAGATCACGGCCGGACCCGCCGGTGGTCCCGGATTACCTTGGGGCGCAACGGTTCGTAAATCCTACGGCGGCACCAAACGCGATCTCATCGACAGTATCGCGCTGGCCCGCGAGGGCAGGATCACCGCCCGCACAGAGCGGTTCGCCCTGGCGGACGGCGCGCACGCCTACGAACTGCTGGAGCAGGGCCGGATCCGCGGCCGCGCGGTACTGGTGCCCTGAGCGGCTGTCACTCCCCGCCGGCCGGTGCCCACATATTGCTGATCAGCTTATGGCTGGGGGTATCGGCCAGCGATTGCGAGGACTCGTAGATCCGGACGTAGGACGTGGCGGAGATCCGCCAGATCCCGTCCTCGCCCCGGCGATAACGATCCGTGTAGTACCCGGCGCCTCGGATGAGCACACCGAAATCGGTGGCGATGACCGTATCCTCGAACAACCAGCTACCGGTGGCGGTGTCACCCTCGACAACGATCTCCGGATGGTTGGCGACATGGGTGGTCACGATGCCGGAGCCCATATTCTCGCGCATGAACTCGACCACGGCGTCGCGGCCGTCGAGCGTGAGTTCGCGCCCCATGGCGTGCGTCCCGTAGCGGGCTTCGATCCCGGGGTCGAGGGTTTCGGCGAAATCGCCCCACTGTTTGAGGTCCAGGGTGCGGAAGTACCGGTATTTGAGACCGCGGATGAGTTCGAGTGCCTGCAGATCCATGCAGTCACCTTGGCACGGGCGACCCCCGGCGGCAAGAACACGTTCTAATTCGAGTCGCGCGGAGCCGACCGGACAATCGGCCCACGGGTCGACGCGCCAGGACTTCCGGGGCGGTTTGCCGGGCACTCGGTCGTGGTAATGCGGTAGGCACAACGTGGCCGCTACGAAACGGTCCGCTCCACGCATACCGACGAGCTACGGAGACAGTTATGAACAGTGTCGAGATGCTCACCGATGCCTTCGACCGGATCCGGGAGGTCGTGCACGAGTCCGTCGAGGGGCTCGACGCGGACGCCCTGAACTACCGGGTCGACCCGGCCGCCAACTCCATCTCCTGGCTGGTCTGGCACCTGACCAGGGTGCAGGACGAGCACCTCGCCGAACTCGCCGGCACCGAGTCGTTCTGGTCCGGCCGCGGCTGGTACGAGCGGTTCGATCTGCCGATCGACCGGCAGGCCACCGGATACGGTGACACCCCGGACGATATCGCCCGGGTCCGGGCCCCCGCCGAACTGCTGACCGGCTACTACGACGCCGTGCACGCGCACACCGTCCGATTCGTCGGCACGCTGACCGACAGCGATCTGGCGACGGTGGTCGACGAGAACTGGAACCCACCGGTAACGATGGGTGTGCGGCTGGTCAGTGTGATCGCCGACGATCTCCAGCACGCGGGACAGGCCGCGTTCCTGCGAGGTGTGGCCGCCCGGCGCGAGTCAGTCTCGTAGCGCTTCCTCCCGTAACCATCCCAGGGTCCGCGACAGTATCCGGGAGATGTGCATCTGCGAGACCCCGAGTCGCTCGGCGATCTGGGACTGGGTCTTGGACTCGAAAAATCGCATCCGCAAAACCTCGCGCTCCCGCTCGGAGAGCTCGCCGAGTAGCGGTTCGACCGCCAGATAGTCCTCCACCCAGCCGTAGGACGATTCCTCGGCACCCAGCGATTCCACGAGCGCCGGGGTGGCGGAATCACTGTCCTCACCGGCCGGCGCGTCGAGCGAGGAGGCCTGATAGGCGTTACCGGCGATCAGCGCCTGGGTCACCTCCACCAGATCGATCCCGAGTTCCTCGGCGATCTCCCGGGCTCGCGGCACCCGGCCGAGCCGCTGGGACAGGATCTCGATCGTGGGCCCCAGGTTCAGCTGGATCTCCTTCACGCGCCGGGGCACCCGGACCGACCAGGTGTTGTCCCGGAAATGGCGGCGCACCTCGCCCATGATCGTGGGGACGGCGAAGGACAGGAATGACGATCCCCGGGATACATCGAACCGCTCCACCGCGTTCAGCAGCCCCACGCGAGCGACCTGGAGCAGATCATCATAGGATTCGCCCCGGCCCGAGAATTTCCGGGCGATATGCTCGGCCAGCGGCAGGCAGCGGGCGAGAATTTCCGCGCGGAGAGCCGAGCGGTCCGCCGATCCCTCGGGCAGGACGGCCAACTCGCCGAACAACGGCTCGATATTGTCGTAGCTGTCATTGCCACGATGGCGGCGTGAGGGCCCCGGATCCACCCGAGCTGCCTCATGCGCCATCGGCGCCTCCTCGGAACCAGCTGAATTCGACATCGGTCGGGTACCCACCACTCGCCACGTCGTAGGGGTGCTGCACCACGGTCACCCCGCGGGTCAGGGTCCGCACGATATGCCAGCCGAACTCTTCCTGATCGAAAAGCCCGTCGGCCACCGAAGTCGAGGCTACGCGCACTGTCATGCGGTGCTCGTCATAATCGAAATCGCAGCTCAGTGTCGTATTCGCAACGGCGGCCGTGATCAGTGAGGTGGCCACCTCGTCGAGGGCCAGCCGAATATCGGTCACCTCGTCCAAACCGAAGTCGGCTATCAGCGATACCGTCTCGGCCAGCGCCCGCAGCATCACCAACTGCTCGCGCTGCGCCGGGACTCGCACGCCGACGGCCTTCGTATCGCGTGCTGTCGTACCCACAGAGTCGGAGACGCTGTCCACCATGCGCACCACCACCTCGTTCGTGCGGCCCACCGAAAGGGGCCGGGGGCGCCTACCCGGGCCATCGTGGCCTCTGACCTATGGCGACGCCGCGGCTGTCTGTCCTCGGCCTGATTCTCACATGCGCAGGTACCCGGGATCGGGACACCGAAACCGGCTCCCGCCGCTTACTGCCGGTCGAGGCGTTCGTGGACCGTCAGGAGCATATGGTCGAATTCGGTGCGCAGAACCGACGATGCGTGGCCGATCGAAGTCAGCTCGGTGACCAAGCGCGCCGCCAGATCGCGCAGCTTGGTGTTGGTTTCCTGCGAACGCCACGTCAGCACCCGGAAGGCCTGCTCGGCGTTGATGCTGTAGACGAGCATCAACGCTCCCTTGGCCTGTTCGATAACCGCCCGGGCCGCGTACAACTCGGGCAGGGTGTCCTGCAGGGTTTCCTGCCGCTCCTCGGCCAGGGTCGCGGTGAGATCCACGTAGTAGCCCGCGGAGCCGACCACTTCTCCGGCTTCGTCGGTCATCGAATCGGCGACCACGAGGACATGGCGGGTCCGCCCGGTGGTGTCCACGATCCGGTGCCTGCTACAGAACGGTTCCGCGTCGGCCACCGATTTCGCGAGCGCACCGGCCACTCGAGCCCTGTCCCCGGGATGCTTGTGGCTCAGCACCAGATCCGTATCCGGTTCCATGGGTTCGGGCGGATAGCCGTGCATCTGCGCGACAGCCTCCGACCATTCCCAGCGCCGTTCGGCGAACCAGAAACGGAAACCCCCCGCACACTGCTCTATCCCCGACTCGGGTTCGGGGTCCGTCGGCTGGATCTCGTCGGTGGAATCGCTCCGGCGCTGCGTCACCGCCCGATTATCGGCTGTTTCCGCCGGCAGCGCGAGCCGCGGGCACCCGGCGGCCACCGCCGCGATCGCGGGCGGTGGCCGGTCCCGGTCTCAGTCCCGCAACGAGGTGCGCAGGGTCGGGTAGTACCGGAACAGGTGACGCACCCCGGTGATCGCCAGCGCACGCTCGATATCCTTACGACCGCTGACCAGCCGCAGCTCGACCCCGGAACGCCATGCGTCGCATTTGGCATCGGCCAGGGACGCGGCGGCGCGGATACACAGGAAGGTCGTGGCCCGCAGATCCAGCACGACCACCCGGCACCCGGCACGACTGCAACGGCCGAGCAGAGCGCGGAATTCGTCGAGTCCGACAACGTCGAGTTCGCCCTCGACCCGGGCGATCGAGCAGTCGGGGTAATCGGCGCTACGCCGCGACCACATCCGGCCGGCGGCCGCGGTGCGCGGATCGTTGCTCCGGTGTTGATCGACCTGACACAGAGCGGTGGTTACCGACATATCAATCCCTTCCGTCGCGGTTCGGGATTTCCGGTTGGCTACCTGGTCGAGCCGGCATCGGACGAGCATGTCCTCCGGCGAGCCCGACTACCGGCATACGCCGGACCGGGTTCGGCTGCGTGTTTCAACCTCGTCCCATTCTGGCACGACCGGCAGCACCTGTACACCGCGCCGATCACTCGGGGTCTCTTGCCGGCGCAGACGTTTACCTCGCCCGGTGGCGGCTACTGCGGGGACATGGTCGAAACACTCGCCGCCCTGGGCACTGCCTCCCGGGGGGTGGGCCTGCCGGTACCCCGGGGTCTGCTCTCCGCCGACGTCATAACGCTGCTGTCGGCCGAACCGGGCAGTCCGGTCCCGCAGGCTCCGCCGGATCTCGACCCCTTCGGTGAGGACCTCCAGCTGACTCTGCACACCTGCTACGAACTGCACTACCAGGGGTTCCGTGATGTCGATCCGGAATGGGAATGGGACAGCGGCCTGCTCCGGCTGCGCCGCAAACTGGAACGCCGATTCGAGGACGCCTTACGCTCCGAGGTTCCCGGCGGCCACGACGTGACCGCCGAGCTGGACCGGCTGCTCACCGCGCCCGCGGCCGGAGGGATCGCGCGCCGGCTCCGGGACGAGGGCTCCTGGTGGCAGGCACAGGAGTACTTCGTACAGCGCTCGATCTATCATCTCAAGGAGGCCGACCCGGTCGCCTGGGTGCTCCCCCGCCTGCGGGGCCAGGCGAAAGCCGCGCTCGCGGCGATCGAATTCGACGAATTCGGCGGCGGTCACGGCGACCGGATCCATGCCCGCCTCTATGCCGATCTGCTGCGCGGCGCCGGACTCGCCGACGACTATCTGCACTATCTGGATATCGTGCCGGCACCCATGCTGACCCTGGTCGACATGATGTCGATGTTCGGATTGCACCGGTCGCTGCGCGGGGCACTGGTGGGCCATTTCGCGGCAGTGGAGATCACTTCCTCCCCCGCCTCCCAGGTCATGGTCGATGCGCTGCGGCGATTTTCGGCGCATCCTGATTGTGTGCGCTTCTACGCGGAACATGTCACTGCGGATGCCGTGCACGAACAGGTCGTACGCCGCGATGTCCTCGCCGATCTGCTCGCCGGCGAACCCGAGCTCGCCGAATCGGTGGTTTTCGGCATCCAGGCCACCGATCTGCTCGAAGACCGCTGCGCCGATGCGATGCTGCGCTGCTGGCAGGCAGGTGACAGCTCACTACGAACCGAGGCCGGATGAGTGCGATGCTGGTCCGGGCACCGGGGGTGTACCGGCCGCAACCCGATACCTGGCTGCTGGCCCGGGCGATGACCGAGGCGGCGCTGCCGCCGGGCACCCGGGTGCTCGACGCCTGCACCGGAACCGGTGCGCTGGCCATCCATGCCGCGCGGACGGGAGCGGCGGCGGTGACGGCGGTGGATCTGTCCCGGACCGCCGTGGCCTCGGCATGGCTCAACAGCCGGCTGCGCGGAGTGCGGCTGGAATTGTTGTGCGGGGATGTCACCCGGGTTGTGGCGGGCCGGACATTCGATGTGATCGTGGCCAACCCGCCCTATGTCCCGAGCGACGACCCGGCCGCGAGCCGCCGGTCGGCCCGCGCCTGGGATGCCGGCCGGTACGGACGGTCCGTGCTCGACCCGCTGTGCGTCATGATGCCGCGGCTGCTCGATATCGGCGGCACCGCACTCATCGTGCACTCGGCCCTGTCCGGGCCCACGACCAGCCTCGGCCAGCTGCGCGACGGCGGGCTGAAAGCGACGGTCGTGGCGCGGACGATGATCCCCTTCGGCCCGGTGCTGGCCCGCCGCAGCGGCTGGCTGTGTGACCGCGGCCTGATCCGGCCCGGGCAGCAACATGAGGAGTTGGTGGTCATCCGTGCCGACAGAACGCGATGAGAAACCGGCCGAGCCGACCCGGATCGTATTCACCGAAGACGGGCCGGCACTGGTCGACGGTCCGGTGGAACTGGTCGCTCCCGACGGCACGGTCACCCGGGCGGACCGTTTCCTCGTAGCGATCTGCCTCTGTAAACGGTCGCGGAGCTACCCGCTGTGCGATACCAGCCACCGGCACCGGCGACGTTGCCGGGACAGCTGACGGATCTGTCCCCGCGCACGACTCACACTTGCCGGCAGGTGTATCGCCGACCGGCAGGTCATCCGCTGATTAGCGGCGCGACGCGCGGGTAGCCGCCGAATATGGTTCCGACGGAAGAGCAGCTGCTACACGCTTTGACCCGGGCCGCGAATGCCCTCACGCAGCAGGGCATACCTTTCGCCGTGGCGGGTGGCTGCGCCGTGTACGCCCGCGGCGGCCCGCCCTCCGACCACGATGTGGACCTGTTCGTCAAACCCGCCGACAGCGCCCGGGCACGCAGCGAACTGGCCAGGGCCGGCCTGCGGATCGCGGACGCGGCCGAGGACTGGCTGGCCAAGGCATACGACGGGGACGTTCTCATCGATATCATCCACCGGCCCAACAATCGAGAGGTCGACGACGCGCTCCTGGCTCGCGCCGAGACGATGCGAGTCGGGCCGACGGTCGCCCCCGTGGTGGACGGCACCGACCTGCTGGTCGATAAATTGCTGGTCTTCGACGCGCACCGGCTCGACCTCAGCCCGCTGCTGCGCATCTCCCGCGATCTGCGCGAACAGGTGAACTGGCCCGCGGTGCGCGCGCAGACCGAGCATTCGCCCTACGCGCGTGCGTTCCTCGGCCTGATCGACGATCTCGGTATCGCCGAAACCACCGCGCCGCCGCGCGCCTGACGGAAAGGCGGAGTAGATGTCCGGAAACCCGAATTCGCCCCGGCAGCGGCCACCGGAATATCTGGCCGCCGAACTACATCGGGCGCTGGCCGAGGATCCACGCACGGCCGAACAGGGCGTACGCGTCCGGATCCGCGGCGGTGTCGTGGTCCTCGACGGCGAGGTCGGTACCACGCAGCGGCGGCAACTGCTCGCCGACGTGGTCCACGATATCGCCCCTGAGCTGCCTATCCACAACGATGTGCACGTCACCGCGACTGCCCGGCCGGGCGATAGCGAAGACCTCGGTGGGTGACACCGAGTGGAAGGAGTGGGGCAGATGCGGATCGCCGCTGTCGGAGATGTCCATTTGGGAACCGATTCGCGTGGGCTGCTGCGCCCGGCACTACGCGAACTGCCGGCGCTCGCCGATGTGCTACTACTGGCCGGTGATCTGACCAGGCACGGAACGCCTGCGGAGGCCGAAGTCGTCGCGCACGAATTCGCCGATGTGGGTGTGCCGGTAGTCGCCGTGCTCGGTAATCACGACCATCACAGCGATGCCGAGGCCGAGGTGACGCAGATGCTGGAGTCCTCCGGTATCACCGTCCTCGAAGGCAGCGCCACCACGATCGAAATCAATGGATCGACCCTCGGAATCGCCGGCACCAAAGGTTTCGGCGGCGGGTTCGCGGGAAAATGCGCGAGCGTTTTCGGGGAGCGGCTGATGCGCGAGTTCGCGGGGCATACCGTCGAGCTGGCGGCCGAGCTGGACAGTGCCCTGGCCGGGCTGGATACCGATATCACGATCGTTATGACCCACTACGCCCCGATCAGCGACACATTGCACGGCGAGCCGCGCGAGATCTACCCGTTCCTGGGTTCCTATCTGCTGGGTGAGCCCATCGATACGCACGGCGCCGATCTGGCCGTGCACGGTCATGCGCACGCTGGCACCGAACGCGGCAGCACACCGGGTGGTATCCGGGTACGCAATGTCGCCCAGCCGGTGATCGGCAAGGCTTTCGCGATCTATGAACTACACGAGAATACGGACGCGGAACCGGCAGGCGATAGCGATCAGGATCGGACCACGGTATCGAGCTGACGGCGGCCGGGACAGCACTGCGGCGACCTCACGGAGAGGTCGCCGCAGTTGTCCTCCGGCCCGGCCGGTACAGCTCACCGCCGGGCCGCGTGCTCAGACGTCGCGTTGGGTCGGTGCCACGGTCTGCCCATGGCCCGGATCCTGCTCGGCCCGCTGACGCTGTTCGGCGTCGGCGGCCTCCAGTCGTTGCTGCTGCGCCTCGTTCTCCTTTTCGGCGGCAGCGCGCTGCGACTCTCCCTTGTCCTGCTGGGCCCTACCCTCGGTACGCAGGGAGTCGTTGTCGAGAACCGCTCCCGCGGCCTCCTTGACCTTGCCCTTCGCGCCCTCGACGACACCTTCGATGCCCTCGCGTGCGGTCTTGTGCTCGGTCACGATATCCACCTCCGAATCTCGTTTTTTCGGTTGGATACCGGTCGCGTACCCGGGCCTGCCGGGTTCAATCCGGCAACAGCACTCGGATCGGGGTGTCCTGGCTCACCGCGCCGGGTCGTTCAGGAGAACGCTGCCTCGAGACCGTCGAACCAGGCCGATTCCTCGACCAGCCGGGCACTGCGCCAGCCGTCCGGGGTACGTACCAGATCGTGGTTGTACCAACCGCCGCAGGTGAACTGCTTACCCGGCGAGACGATCATCGGGTTGAAGAACATGGCACGGACCTTGGCGGTATCCGTGTCCAGATCGACCGCGATATTGGAGACGAAATGCTGGGTCCGCGCGAACAACGCCAGCTGTTCGGTCAGCCGGGCGATAACGGTTTCCATATCCCCGGCGGGCCCACCGGCCGTCGTGTAGTCGATTTGCGCGTCCGGAGTGAACACCGTGCGGTACAGCGCCCAGTCCTTGTCGTCGACGGCGGTGGCGTAGCGGGTGAGCAGATCGGTGATCTCGATCCGGTCGGCGAGGGTGCGTGAATCCATCCCCCCATACAACAGCACCGAGCCCGGCGCCCGGGTGCTATCGGTTCAGCCCGGCCGAAGGAACCGGCGCCACCACGATGCCCGGGCACCGGACCGCGGGGCGGGGCCGGGTTGTCCGGTGGACGGGCGCTGATCGGCCGGCAGCGTCGCGCCCACGGCCGCGGCGCGCCATCCGGCGACCACCTCTTCGGCATCGACCGGGGCGATCGGCACCTGCGGGCCGCTCGGCACCCGCAACCAGTCCACGATCCGCCGGTTGAGCGCGGAAACGGTTTCGCGTACTTCGGCTTCGGTGGTGAGCTCACGCACCGATTCGGGCAGACGTTCCACATCGCGTCGCAGCAACAGCGAGGGCGGCAGCAGCGCGTCCCCGCTCACGCCCTCGCGGCGCACGTAATCGCGAAGCCAGGCGTTCTCGTCGTAATGCGGGTTGCCCGCTCCCGGCAGCGGTTTTCCGGCTCCCGGGAGATTTTCGAACTCGCCCCGCTCGGTGGCCTCGCGTATTTTCCGGTCGACCCAGGATTCGAAGTCCACCCCCGCGGGTTTGCGCTCGGACATCGTGCCTCCTCACCGTCGTTCACCACGGTAACGCGTCACTCACCGTGCGGAACAGCGGCGACACCGGCCGGGTTGCCCGAGCGGCGGGGCAGCCGATCAGGCTCCGTTGGTCGAGGCGCTGCGCGGCCGGCCGGACCGGGCCTTGCGCCGTTCGGCCTGCAGTTCAGCGAGTTCCTGCTCCAGGATATCGGCAACCCGGAACTGACCGGTGTCATAGCCGTCGGAGGAGCGCACGACTTCCAGGAATTCGTCGGTTTCCTTGTCACCGGACAATTTGCCCTTGGCGGCTCCCGTGGCCGAGGCACCCGATGTTCCGTTGGCCGAAGCGCCCTGCTTGTTCTGTCCCAGCTTCTTGGTGACCGGAAGCTTATCGGTGACATCCGCGGATTTCACCGTGGGTTCGTCGAACAGAGGTGAGTTCGTGGCCAGTTCGTCCAGCAGAGAACTCGTGCGCCCGATGAGCCCGGAGGTCACCTCGGCGAGATCGGTCGTGCGTTTCTTCGCGGATTCGCCGGTTTTGCCCTCCGCCCGGAACGCCGGTCCACCGGCGTCGGACGTATTTTTCGCACCGGATTCCAATGCCGCCGGTTTCACCGCCCCGGTCTCCCCGGTCGGCAATGCCCGCGCTTCACCGGCATTGGGATCGAGTTTCATGCTCACCCGCGGCAGACTGCTGCGGATCTGCGCGGCCGGATCGGGCAGCACCCGGACCTGTTCGGTAGCGCGCAGGATCGCCATCCCGTACCGGGCGCTGGCCGCGTCATGGATGAGCAGGGCGACACCGATCATCACCGGTGCGACGGCATGCACCCCGATGTTGTACCAGTCGCCCATCCGGAGATACGGATACGTGTTCAGCCCGACAGTCAGGGCCAGCAGCGCCAATTCGGCGGCCGCCGTCTGCTTCCGGTTGTTGATCACACCCCATTCGGCCACTTTGTTCGTGCCGATCATGATGATGATCAGGCAGACGCTGATCATCCCTTCCAGCAGATAGCTGAACCAGAACAGGGGATCGCTGGGACCGGTGGGTGCGATGTTCTGCTGGACGTTGACCGCCGACCACAGCATGCCCGAACCGACAACGCCGGCCAGCGCACGCAACGACCAGGACCGATGCCGGTACAGCGAAGCCAGTTTGGCGTGCGGGCTGGACTCCCGGCGCTGCGCGGCGATGGCTTTACGGGCGAGCAAGAGGTCGCGCATATCCGCCTTCTCGATCTGCTCGGTGGTCTGCCTGGCCCGGTCGTTCGCCGAGGCGACCGCCTGGATCTCCTTCCAGCGCTGCCCGCGCTCCTGCTCGCGGATGCGCTCGGCGAGTTCACGTTCGGCGCGTAGCTCCGTTTCCGACAACGCCTCGGTCAGCGCGGGATCGAACTGGTAGGCCAATCTGCCGCGGGCATGTTCGACTCGCTGGGCCAGTTGCGTGACATCGTCCTCGATCGGCGGCTCGACAGTCATTACGGCTCCCGCCTCGGGTGATTCGATGGCAGACAAGTAGTCACGCCGGGGTACGTTACTTCGCTTTGCTTCGCGATGCACCGTCACGGTCGAAACGACCGATTTATGTCGCCGTTCACAGGCCGTTCACGAGTTCCCCTGGCGGGGTCGCGGTTCCGCCGATACAGCGTCCACAGCAGCCAGAATCGCGCGCACAGCCGGCCCGGCCTCGGGCACCGGCGCAAGGGGATACACATGGAATGCGGCCCGTTCCTCGATGAAATGCACTGTGGCACCGCCACATTCCGCGGAGGCGGCGGCACGTTCCGCGAACAGTCGAGCGTCCGGATAAAGGATGTCGTGGGTACCCATGTAGATATCGGTCTCCGGTAGCCCCGCCACCGGACCGTTGATCGGGCTGAGCGCCGGCAGGCCGAGCTCGTCACCGCCGGCCCACACCCGGCCGGCTTCGAGCAGACCCGGCCGCGCCAGCCACGGATCGGCAGCTTCCAGCCCATCGATCTCAGGGTTCGACAGCCGCATATCCAGGCACGGCGACAACAGGATCAGGCGGGCAGGTGCCGGCAGTCCTGCCCCGGGCAGCAACTGGGCGAGCAGTAGTGCCAAGGTCCCGCCGGCCGAATCCCCGGCCAGCACCACCCGCGCGGGATCGAATTCGCCGAGTACATCCCGATAGACCGCGGTCAGGTACGGCGGGGTAGCCCGGTAGGTGTAGCGCGGAGCCAGTGGGTAGATGGGCACCTCGACCCGATGCCCCGCCGCCACCAGGCGTCCGATGAACCGCCAATGCCACCAGCTGATCTCCCGGAAGAAACTCCCACCGTGGAGATAGATCACGACCACACCTGATTCCCCACCCGAGCGCGACGTCACCGTGTAACACGGGAACCCACCGACCGTCCGGCAGCCGACCCGGTAGCGCCGCCGGAACCGCCCCGGGGGCGTGTGCTCCGCGGCCGGCTCGGCCATGGCGGCCCGCACCTTCTCAGCAGTGTCCATCCCGCGCTTACGGGTCAGGCGCAGGAGTACCGATAACGCCCGGGTGCGACGACTGACCATGACTTCTCCTCGAGCAGTACGGAATGGCCGGTCACGATCTTTCGGCTGCTGACGATCCGGAGCCGTCGGGGATGCTGTCCGCGGTGACGGCGATCAGGTCGGCCGCACTGGCCGATAGTGTCTGGGCGAAATCGGCCTGCTCATCGGCCATACACCGTTCGGCGGTCAGGCGGAACACGGCCATGCCGACATCGGCGATCAGCCGTGCCGTCTGCCCGTCGCAGCCACGCTGCACCAGGGCCGCGGTGAGGGATTCGGACAGCGATGCCAGCTTGCTCAGCTCGCGTTCCTGCAACTGCGGATTAGCCGCGATAACCGCGGACCGCTCCCGCAGGAACTCGCGTGGACGCAACACTTCTGGTGCAGCGGTGAACGCGGCCAGCAGCGTGGGCAGCGGGGCGGTGTCCGCGGGTACGGCGTGTATCGCGGAGACGAGTACCTGCTCGAGATCTTCGCCGCCGCCGAACAACACCTCACGTTTATCGGCGAACCACCGGTAGAACGATCGCTCGGTCAGGTTCGCGCGCTGCGCGATCTGCGCGATCGTCGTGCGGTCATAGCCCTGCTCGCTGAACAGGTCCAGCGCCGCGCGTTCGAGCCGCCCACGGGCGTTGCCTTCCCACCGTGCCATTCAGCGATCATAGCGACAGCAGATGCTGTCGTCACTTGCTATCGTAGTGACGACAGCATCTGCTGTCATAAGCCTTCGAGGAGAACTACATGCGTACCCTTCGTTTCCACGAGTTCGGTGCACCGCTCGACGTCCTGCGGCTCGAAGACACCGCACCGCCCACACCCGGGCCGGGCCAGATCCGCGTCGTGGTCCAGACGTGCGGGCTCACCCCGGCGGACTGGGCGCTGTGCGACGGACTCTTCCCCGGCGACCTGCCACGCGGCATCGGGCTCGAGGTGTCCGGCACGGTCGACGCCCTCGGGGACGGGGTGACCGGCGTCGAGATCGGCGAACCGGTACTCGGCCCGGCACCGTTCACGGGACCGACCGCAGGCGCGTCCGAACAGGCGCTACTCGACATCTGGTTCCCGCGCCCGCCGGGGCTCGACCCGACCGCCGCCGCCGCGTTGCCGATGGCAGTCGAAACGGCCTGTCGAGGCCTGGAACAACTCGGCATCCGAACAGGCGACTCCGTGCTCATACACGGCGCGGGCACCACCGTCGGATACGCCGCGGTGCAGATGGCGGTTCGCCACGGGGCGCGGGTCATCGCCACCGCCGGAAAAACCTACGCCGACGCGCTGCGCGCCGCCGGCGCCGAAGTCACCGGTTACGGCGACGGCATGGTCGAGCGAGTACGGACACTCGCGGGCGGAGCGGTCGACCTCACCCTCGACGCGGCACCGTTCAGCAATGTGTTGCCCGACCTCATCCGGACCGTCGAGGCACCGGCACACGTATTTTCCTTCGCCCCGCCCGGCTCAACCAACGAGCTCGGCATCAACCTCGGCCGCCCCGACGCCCCCCTGCGCCACGAAGCGATCGGCGAATACGCACAGCTGGCGTCCGAAGGCCGCTTCTCGGTACCGGTGGCCGGCACCTTCGCACTGGAGGATTGGCGCACAGCCGCCGCAGCGAGCCTGTCCGGACACGCCCACGGCAAACTCGTCCTGCAGATCAGCTAGGTGTCGCAGCGAAGAGGGCGGGCGCGGCGGCCCGCCCCTACGCTCACCCGTCTCCCGGACGGGTGAGCGGTCCAGCTACTTCTTCGGGCGCTTCTCCCGGACCCGCACCGAGATCCGCACCGGCGACCCGTCGAACCCGAATTCCTCGCGCAGCCGCCGTTCCAGGAACCGCCGGTAACCCGCTTCCAGGAACCCGGTGGTGAACAGCACGAACGTCGGCGGCCGGGTGGTCGCCTGCGTCGCGAACAGCACCCGGGGCAGCCGGCCGCCGCGCATGGGCGGCGGGGTCGCGGCGATAACCTCTTTCAGCCAGGTGTTCAACCGCCCGGTCGGGATCCGTTTATCCCACGACTCGAGCGCGGTCTCCATGGCCGGTACCAGTTTCTGCACCGCCCGGCCCGTCTGCGCGGAGATATTGACCCGCTGCGCCCACGGCACCCGGATCAGGTCCCGATCCACCTCACGGTCGAGTTGTAACCGGCGATCCTCGTCCACCAGATCCCATTTGTTGAACGCCAGCACCAGCGCCCGCCCCGAATCCGCGACCAGGCTGATCACCCGCAGATCCTGTTCGGTGATCGGCTGCGAGGAATCGATCAGCATGATCGCCACCTCAGAGGCTTCCAGCGCCGATTTGGTACGCAGCGACGCATAGAACTCGGTCCCGCTGGCATTGGCCACCTTGCGGCGCAGGCCCGCGGTGTCTACGAACCGCCACACCTTGCCGCCCAGTTCCACCAGCGTGTCCACCGGGTCCACTGTGGTGCCGGCGATATCGTGCACCACCGACCGCTCGTCGCCGCTCAGCTTGTTCAGCAGGCTCGATTTTCCGACATTCGGTTTCCCGACCAGCGCCACCCGGCGCGGCCCGCCGACACGGCCGATGTCCTCGCGGGGTGTTTCGGGCAGCACCTCGAGCACATCGTCGAGCAGGTCCCCGGTACCGCGTCCGTGCGCCGCGGACACCATCCGCGGTTCCCCGAGCCCCAGCGACCACAGTGCGGCCGCGTCGGATTCGATGCGCTGGTCGTCGACTTTGTTCGCGACCAGGATCACCGGTGTCTTCGCCCGGCGCAGCACCTTCACCGCGGCTTCGTCGGTGGCGGTCGCGCCGACCACCGCGTCCACGACCAGCAGGATGGCGTCGGCGGTGTTCATGGCCAGTTCGGCCTGACGGGCCACCGACTGCTGCAATCCCTTCGCGTCCGGTTCCCAGCCACCGGTGTCCTGTACCCAGAAGCGGCGGCCCGCCCAGGTCGCCTCGTAGGACACGCGGTCGCGCGTCACACCGGGTACATCCTCGACCACCGCTTCACGACGGCCCAGGATCCGGTTGACCAGCGTCGACTTCCCCACGTTCGGGCGGCCGACCACTGCCAGGGTGGGCATCAGCAGATGGTCGCCGGCTTCCGGGTCGTCCGCGAGATCGGTGATCTCCCAGTCGGTTTCGTCACTCCATACGCCGTCTCCGGCGAGTACATCGCTCATGGTGTCCCCGCTCATCCGGCAGCTCCCCGGCGACGCGCCGCATGCCGATCGCGCGGCTGGTCCAGCTGCCGGGCGACCTCGCGATACAGCTCTTCGATAGTTTCGTCCATCGTCAGATCGCTGGTGTCGATCTGCACCGCGTCCTCGGCGCACCGCAGCGGCGAGACCGCGCGGGTCGAGTCGAGGCGATCGCGGCGCTGGACATCGGCGAGCACGCCGGCATAGTCGTCGCCGCGGCCCTCGGCGATATTCTGCTGATTGCGCCGATGCGCACGGGCCTGCGCGGAGGCGGTCAGATAGATCTTGGCATCAGCGTCGGGCAGTACGGTGGTGCCGATATCCCGGCCCTCGACCACGATCCGGCCGGCGCTGACCGAGATCTCCCGCTGGAGCGCCACCAACTGCTCGCGTACCTCCGGCACCGCCGATACGGCCGATACCGCCGCGGTCACCGCGGGGCCGCGGATCTCGCCGCGCACATCGTCGCCGTCGAGTTCGATCAGCTCACGATCGGGGTCGGTGCCGATTCGCAACGGCATATCGGTCACGGCCGCGAGGACCGCGCCGGTATCCGCCGGATCGACGCCGGCGCGCAGCACCTGCAGGGTCGCGACCCGGTACATGGCCCCGGTATCGAGGTAGCGGGCCGAAAGGCGCACCGCCAAACGCCGCGAAACACTGGATTTACCGGTACCCGAGGGTCCGTCCATCGCCACGACCAGCGACCGGTCGCCCGCCGGGTCCGCGATGAGCCCTACCGGAGCTTCGACGCCGTTCACAACGACCCCCTTCACAATGACACCGCCTCGTAGAGTTTTCCGATTTCGTCACGCCCGAGTACCCGCAGGGTGCCCGGCCGTTGATCGGCCAGTACCACCGGGCCGATATGCGTACGGACCAGCCGGGTCACCGGGTGACCGACCGCGTCCAGCAGCCGTCGCACGATATGTTTGCGCCCTTCGTGCAACACCACCTTCACCAGTGAGCGTCCCGCGTCGACATCCAGTACCTGGAATTTGTCCACGGTGGCGGGGCCGTCCTCGAGTTCCACGCCGTCACGCAGGATCTTCCCGATGGAGCGGTGCACCTCGCCCTGCACGGTCGCGAGATAGGTTTTCGACACCAAATACGAGGGATGCATCAGCCGATGCGCGAGATCACCATCGTTGGTGAGCAGCAGCAGCCCCTCGGTATCGGCGTCCAACCGGCCGACATGGAACAGCCGCTGCCCGGCCGCCACCCGCTCGGCCACGATATCGCCCACGCAGGGGCGGCCCAGATCGTCGGACATCGTGGACTGCCAGCCCTTGGGCTTGTTCAACGCCAGATGTACGAGTTCCTCACGCACCACCACCCGGATACCGTCCACCCGCACGACGGCGTTCTCCGGGTCGATACGCAGACCCTGTTCGCGCACGATGATGCCGTCCACCTCGACCCGGCCCCGGTCGATCATCTCTTCGGCGGCCCGCCGCGATGCCACCCCGGCCTTGGCCAGGACTTTCTGCAGACGTTCGCCCTCACCCCAGGGCATTTTCTCGTGGGCGGGCTCATCATGTTCCACATGCTGGCGCCGGGCCGGTTTGGCATTGTTCAGCTGCGGCGGACCACTGGACCGAGGTGTCTGGCTCTTGCGAGCCGGACCGCCGCTGCCCGGACGCCCGCCGGTCCGCGATCCGGCCGCGGAACCACCACGACCCGCTACACCGGATCCACCTCGCCCGGCTGCCGCGGAACCACCACGACCGGATGCCGCGGGACCACCACGACCGGCGACAGAGGAACCACCACGGCTCGATCCGGGAGCACCCCGCCCGGATGTGGCCGAACCACCACGCGCCGGCGTCGCGGAACCACCGCGACCCGGCTGCGGACGTGCACCGCGCCTGCCCATCGGCGCGTCCGGGTTTCCGGCACGTCCTCCACGCTGGGCCTGTTCACTGCGCGCCCCACGCTCCGCGCTACGTGTCCCCCCGGCGCGGCCAGCTCGGGGCAATTCGCTACCTCCCCGGCGGGCCTCACCCGCCCCGCGGGGTGCGCCGCGCCCGCGACCGGCCCTGCTGGGCTGGTCGCCGCGTTGTCTACGATCCGGTGTGCCATCTCGGCGAGCGGGTGTATTCACGGTTTCCTGTCAATCCTCGGCGCCGAGATTCAGATCGTCCTCGGCGGGTTTACGCAGTCTGGTGTAACGGGGATCCGTCTCCAGACTGTCATTGATCTCATCGATCAGGTCGACGCCCGGCAAAAGGGGCGCCAGCGGCGGCAGATCGCTCAGCGACGCCAGTCCGATCCGCTCCAGGAACAGTTCGGTGGTGCCGTACAGCGTGCCGTTGGTTTCCGGGTCGGCGCCCGCCTCGGTGATCAATCCCCTGGCCAGCAGGGTACGCATCACACCGTCGACGTTGACACCGCGCACCGCGCTGACCCGAGCCCGGGTCACCGGCTGACGGTATGCCACGACCGCCAGCGTCTCCAGAGCCGCCCGGGTCAACTTCGACCGGGCGCCGTCGAGCAACATACGCTCCACATACGGTGCGTACTCGCTGCGAGTATAGAAGCGCCACCCGTCCCCCGCGAAACGCAGATCGATTCCACTGTGCCGCGACGCCAGTTCCGCCGACATCTCACGTAACGCCTGTTCGACCCGGCTCGGGGACTCGTCCAGTGCTGTCGCCAGCTGCTCTACCGGCGCGGGAGTGTCCACCACGAGCAGGAGCGCTTCGAGCGCGGCGCGCAATTCGGCGTCGTCCAGCGACTCGGGCGCGAATTCGGTCACAGTTTCGCTCATACCGTCCCCTCTCCTACTGCGCGAGGGCCCTGCGTGGTCCCGCTGCGCTCCCTCCTCCGGGCCTGACTCGCTCATCCGTAGTCCTCTTCGATAGTGGGCGGCGCGGCCGCGGTGTCCTCTCCGGTCCAGCGGACCGCGAGGGGGCCCAGCGGATCGGGCTGGTCGAACTCGATCGACCGGCCACGATAGAGCTCGAGCAGGGCCAGGAAGCGCGCCACGATCTGGATCGGGGCCGCACAATCGGCGACCAGCTCGGCAAAGGTGGTCCACGTTCCCGCACCACGCGCCTGCAGAAGTTCCAGAACGAGGGTCGCCTGTTCGGCGACCGAGATCGTGTGGGCGTGCAGATGGTCCAGCCCCACCGTCGGTACCGGCCGGGGCCGGAACGCCGCCGCGGCGATCTCGGCGAACCCAGCCGCGTCCACCCCGAGCGTAACCTCCGGCAGCAGCCCCGCGAACCGCTCTTCCAAGCTCACCGCCCGCGGATACCTGCGCAGCGCGGCGGCCTCGAGTTCGGACAGCAGTTCGGCGACCTGCTTGAACGCCCGGTACTGCAGCAACCTGGCGAACAGCAGATCTCGCGCCTCGAGCAATTCCAGATCGTCGGGATCCGTCACCTCCCCCGACGGCAACAGACGCGCGGCCTTCAGATCCAGCAGGGTCGCCGCGACCACCAGGAACTCGGTGGTCTGATCCAGAATCTTGTCGGTGCGCAGCGAATTCCCCGGCTCCGCCAGGCCGGCCGTGAGCGCCTTCGTATAGGCGATGAATTCATCGGTGACCTGATGCAGCGCGACCTCGGTAACGTCCAGCCGGCGCTGTGAGATCAGCTGCAGCAGCAGATCGAACGGGCCCTCGAAATTGCTCAGCCGCAGATGGAAACCGGATTTCTCCGGCGCCGCGCCCGCGGTATCGCCGGATTCGCTGGTGTTCGACGGTGCAGGCTCAGATGCCGCGCTCACCGACCGGACCGGTGGATGACTTCCCGTGCCATCGCGCGATACGCCTCGGCACCGCTGGATTTCGGCGCCCAGGTCGTGATCGGCTCACCGGCGACGCTGGCATCCGGGAACCGGACGGTCCGCGCGATCGCCGTGTCGTACACCAGCTCCCCGAAAACCTCCACCACACGCGCCATCACCTGACGGGAATGCAACAACCGGGCATCGAACATGGTCACCACGATGCCGTACAGGCTCAACCGCGGATTCAGCCGGTCCCGCACCTTCTCCACGGTGTCGTTGAGCAGCGCCAGACCACGCAGCGAAAAGTACTCACACTCCATCGGGATGATCACCCCGTCGGAACAGGCCAGCGCGTTCACCGTGAGCAGCCCGAGCGACGGCTGGCAATCGATGAGGATGTAGTCGTACCGATTCCGGATCGGTTCCAGCGCCCGGCCCAGCGATTGTTCCCGGCCGACCTCGTTGACCAACTGGATCTCCGCCGCGGACAGGTCGATATTGCTCGGCATCAGATCCAGGTTCTCGACCTTGGTCTGCATGAGTACATCGTCGACGCCGACCGGTGCCCCGACCAGCAGGTTGTGCACGGTCTGATCCAGGTCGTGGTGCGCCACACCGAGCCCCGCCGACAACGCGCCCTGCGGATCGAGATCGACGAGCAGCACCCGCCGCCCGTATTCCGCCAGGGCAGCACCCAGATTGATGGTCGACGTGGTCTTCCCGACTCCGCCCTTCTGATTACACATCGCCACGATGAGCGCGCTGCCCTCGTGCGAGGGCACAGGAGGATCCGGGACCATGCGTAGCGGCCGCCCGGTCGGACCGAGCTCGGCGTTCGCGGGAACGGGCTCGGGACCCGCACCCCACACGGACGCGGCACGCTCGTCGTTCTCGGCGCCCCTCGGCGGTTCGCCCGCTCCGACTGTCGTCACGTTCCGCTGCTCCTTATACGTTCCTGCCCGTCACCTCGTAGAGCTTAACGAGGCCGATCAAGGCACGGTCTCGCTTTCGCCACGGTCCGGCTCCCCCTAGACGCTACCGCTTGACAGCACTCGAGCGCCCAGTGTGGCCACGGCGTGTTCCTGTGTTTATCGGCGCGCCTCCGGCCCCGCGTGATTTCGGCCGTGCTTGCCACCTTCACACCCCACCGCTCTCATCGCGCCCTGGGATGCGCGGTCGCCCAGACCTCCCGCAGCGTCCCCACCGTGACCAGCGTGTAGATCTGAGTCGTCGTCACCGACGCATGCCCCAGCAGCTCCTGCACCACCCGGACATCGGCTCCGCCGTCGAGGAGATGAGTGGCGAACGAATGCCGAAGCGTATGCGGCGAAACCGTAGCCGTGATCCCGGCGCGCTCCGCCGCACGCGACAAAACCTGCCAGGCACTCTGCCGGGACAGTCGTCCGCCGCGGACATTGAGAAACAGCGCCGCGCCCGCCCCGGAGGACCGCACACCACTGTGGCCGTGGGCGGCCAGCGCAGGCCGCCCACGCACCAGATAGGCGTCCACCGCCGCCAGCGCGGGACGTCCGACCGGAACGATCCGTTGTTTACCACCCTTCCCCCGCAGCACAACCGCGCGTCCCTCGAGATCGAGGTCGTCGATATCGAGCCCGACAGTTTCCGAGATCCGCGCACCGGTCGAATACAGCAGTTCCAGCAACGCTCGATCCCGCAGCCCCCGGGCACCCGCGTCCCCACCCGCCCCGGAATCCGCGCCGACCGCTTCCAGCAGCCGCAGCACCTGATCCACCGGAAGCGCCTTGGGCAGCCGCTGCCCCACCATCGGCGGTTTCACCGTATGCGCGACATCGGTACTGATCAGCCCTTCCGCGGCGGCGAAGCGGTGCAGCCCGCGTACCGCGATCAGTGCCCGCGCCACCGAACCCGGCGCCAGCGGCGGATGCCGGGAATCTCCCGTACGCAACGCGACCGCGAATTCGCCGATATCGATCGCGGTAACGGATTCGAGGTTCCCGATACCGCGGTCCTTCAGGTACTCCTGGTATCGCCCCAGATCCCGCCGGTACGCCGACAGCGTGCTGCGCGCGGCGCCGCGTTCCACCGCGAGATGATCCAGGAAGACGTCGACCTCGCGCACCGCACAACCCGCTCTCAGTCCGCGGCCTGTTGCGCCGCTCGACGGCGCAGCAACGCGCTCGGCTGACCGGGCCACGGCGCGTCGGCGGGACGCAACGGCAGATCCGTGGCGCCGGCCGTACTCAACGCGAGCAACCCGGCGACCGCGGTCGCGTTCACGATCTCACCCGACAGGGCCGCCCGGACCGCGTCGGCGAGCGGCATCCGCACCAGTTCCAGATCCGCTTCCTCGTGTTCGGGCGTGGGCCGCTCGGTTTCGGTGAGCCCCCGCGCCAGATACACGCGCAGCGCCTCGTCGGTGAAACCCGGTGACAATGCCACATCCACGAGCACCGACCATTCCCGCGCCGCCAGCCCGGTTTCCTCGGCCAGTTCCCGTCGCGCCGCCTCGAGCGGATCTTCCCCCGGTATATCGATCAGTCCGGCCGGCAGTTCCAGCAGCCGCTCGCCGAGCGGATGCCGGTACTGGCGGATCAGCACGATCCGACCTTCGTCGTCCACGGCGACCACCGCGACCGCCCCGTGGTGTTCGACCACTTCCCGCTCCACGACCCGCCCGTCCGGCATTTCGACCTGATCCAGCCGCAGGGCCACGATCGCGCCGCTGTAGACCACCGTGCTGTCGACGGTCCGGAAGGCGTGCGTCCCCGGCACGGGGTCCGTGCCGCTCATGAGGTCTGCTCGGCGGCGCCGGCCATTTCCTGCTCACCGGGAATATCCACCGGAAGCCGTTCGGCGAGTTTGTACCGCAGCGCGGCGGCGATCAATTCGGCGAACAGCGGATGCGGCCTGGTCGGGCGGCTCTTCAGTTCGGGATGCGCCTGGGTGCCGACGAAGAACGGGTGGATATCCGGGGGCAGTTCGACGAACTCCACCAGATGCCCGTCGGGCGAGGTGCCGCTGAACCGGAGCCCGCCGGAAGCGATCTTGTCACGGTAGGAGTTGTTCACCTCGTAGCGGTGCCGATGCCGTTCGGACACCTCGGTGGCACCGTAGGCCCGGGCCACCACCGACCCCTTCTCCAGTACCGCCGGATACGCGCCGAGGCGCATGGTGCCGCCCAGATCGGCCTCACCGGCCACGGCCTGCTCCTGATCGGCCATGGTGGAGATCACAGGGTGTTCGGTGTCCGGTTCGAATTCGGCGGAGTTGGCGTCGGCGAGTCCCACCGAACGCGCGGCCTCGATAACCATGCACTGCAGCCCCAGGCACAACCCGAGCAGTGGCAGTTTGCGATCGCGGGCGTGCCGGATCGCACCGACCTTGCCCTCGATCCCGCGGATCCCGAATCCGCCCGGGATCAGCACCGCGTCGACATCGCGCAGGGCGGCCTGGGCACCGGCCGCGGTTTCGCAATCGTCGGACTGCACCCAGCGCAGCTTCACCTTCGCCCGGTGCGCGAAACCGCCGGCCCGCAGCGCCTCGGTGACCGACAGATAGGCATCCGGCAGGTCCACATACTTTCCGACCAGCGCGACTTCCACCGTTTCCCGCGGCGCGTGCACCCGGTCGAGCAGATCACCCCAGATGGTCCAGTCGACATCGCGGAACGGCAGCCCGAGTTTGCGCACCACATAGGCGTCGAGCCCTTCCCGGTGCAGCACCTTCGGGATGTCGTAGATCGACGGGGCGTCAGGAGTGGAGATGCACGCCTCGGCCTCCACATCGCACATCAGCGCGATCTTGCCCTTCAGCCCGGCCGAGACTTCGCGATCGCAGCGCAGAATCAGCGCGTCGGGCTGGATACCGATACTGCGCAGCGCCGCCACCGAATGCTGGGTCGGTTTGGTCTTGAGCTCACCGGAGGGCGCCAGATACGGCACCAGCGATACGTGCAGGAAGAAGACATTGTCGCGGCCGACATCGTGGCGGATCTGCCGGGCGGCTTCGAGGAACGGCTGGGATTCGATATCCCCGACCGTGCCGCCGATCTCGGTGATCACCACATCCGGTTCGTGTCCCTGCAGGTCCGGGCCGCGCATCGCCAGGATGCGCGCCTTGATCTCGTCGGTGATATGCGGGATCACCTGTACCGTATCGCCGAGATATTCGCCCCGCCGCTCCTTGGCGATGACCGACGAGTAGACCTGGCCGGTTGTGACGTTGGCGTCCTTCGACAGATCCCGATCGAGGAACCGCTCGTAGTGCCCGACATCGAGGTCGGTCTCGGCGCCGTCCTCGGTCACGAATACTTCTCCGTGCTGGAACGGATTCATGGTGCCGGGATCGACGTTCAAATAGGGGTCGAGCTTCTGCATGGTGACTCGTAGTCCCCGTGCGGTCAGCAACTGACCGAGACTGGAGGCGGTGAGACCCTTACCGAGTGAAGAGGCGACACCACCGCTCACGAAAATGTGTTTGGTGGCCGTGCGCGCCTGAATCCGTGTATGACCCACGGGTCTTCACGGTAACACGAAACCGGCCCGACAATCGACCGCCACTCCCGGTTAACCACCTGATCGCCCGATCCGCCTTCCCCGAATGCGAACAGAACCGCGGTACTGCGTTCCTCATCCGCCCCGGAGACACCACCGGCCACTTCCTCCACATCCCCGGCGATCACAGAGCTCGCCACGGGAGTTCCGTACCACCGTTCGGCGAGTGCTGAACGGTTGCGCGGAGCAACGAGCCGGCGGGTCGTAGCCGCGTACCACTCCGGCCACGACCCACGCGGTGCCGGACCGGATGAAGATCACCCGACAGCCGCCGTAGCTATCCCGCCCCCTCGACGAATCCCCTGCCCCACAGCTCCACGCGGTCCAGCATCTCCTGGACCCCCGCCAGCATCTCGCCGCCGTGTCCGGCCGCGAGTATCGCCACGATCGCCACCCCCAGCACCGCCAGGATCAGCAGTGCCGTGATCACCCCCGAGAAACGGCTCCGGTACAGCGTGGCCACCGCGGTCGCGTCCATAATCGATTCGCCGACCTTCAGCCTGGTCATGAATGTCGCCGGGTTGCTGTCCCGGCGGCCGCGGTCGAAGAATTCCTCCAGCGAGGCGCTCGCGCCCGCCGTCACGATCAGCGAGGCCCCGTGGTGATGCGCCAGCAGCAGCGCCAGATCGGCAGGCGTCCCGGAACAGGGGAAAGTGACCGCGCCCAGACCCAGCTCCTTCACTCGATCCAGACCGTCGGCCCGGCCGTCCAGGTCCGCCGGCAGGATCAGTTCGGCTCCGCAGGTCAGCGTTTTGGTGGTGAGCTCGTCCGGATTCCCGACGATCAGATCGGGCCGGTAGCCCGCCCGCCGCAGTGCCTCGGCGCCGATACCGACACCGACCATTGCCGGGGTGTACTCCCTGATGAACGGTTTGAGCTTCTTCAGGTCTTCGGTATGCCCGGGGCCCGCACCGACCACCACCACCTGTCGCCCGTTCAGGTCCAGTTGCGGCCCGGGCACGCCGATCCCGTCCATGAGCAGCGACGATTCGGCCCGGATGAACTCCAGTGTGTCGCCGGCGAACGATTCCAGATGCTCGGCCAGTCCGTCCCGCGCCTCACGCATACGTTCGGCGATCGCGTCCTCATCCAGTTCGAGGCATTCGACGAGGGCCTCGGGTTCCTTCCGGGTGAGCCGGTCGGCATAGACGACACCGCCGTCGATCCGTACCCGGGCGCCGTCCTTGATTCTGCCGAACGCATCGGAGCTCACCGTATCCAGCAGCAGCACACCCCCGGCGACCAGAACCTCGGGCCCGACATTCGGATAGCGGCCGGAAATCGACGGTGAGGTGTTCACCACCGCCGTCACTCCGGCCGCTATCAGCCGGTCGGCGACGGCCTGATCCAGGTCCATTTCGTCGAGGACCGCGATATCCCCTGGTTCCAGCCGCGCGAGCAGCCGTCGCGTATCACGGTCGACCCGGGCGATCCCGGTCCGGCCGGGCAGTGTCTCGGGACTCTTCGACAGCAGCGCCAGCATCCTCATGCAGCGATGATGTCGGTAAACCCTCAACCTTCGGTGGAGACACGCCGCTGACCGGCCCGCATTCAGGCAATCGATCAGCTATCCGCGGCCACGCCCGCCCGCTCGGCTCCACGCGGGGACCCGCCGGGCGGCGCCGTATGCTGCCGGGCACAGCTATTCGAAGAGGAGACTCCATGGCCAGCACCACCGTCGACACCGTGATCGCCGCCCCGCGTGCGACCGTGTACCGACTGTTCGCCGACCGCGAGAGCATCAACCCCCATCTCGCCGTGAATATCACCCTCGTCAAACCGGGCACCACCGAACGCGAAGGCGTGGGCGCCCAGCACAAAATCGGACTCGGACCGGTCGGCGTGGTCGAGGAGATCACCGCGCTGGTGCCGAACGAGCGGATGGAATACAAGATCGTCAAGGGTGCTCCGGTGAAAAGCCATACCGGCGTGATCACCTTCGCCGACGCCGACAACGGCACCCGCGTCAGCTACACGATGACCTCCGAGCCGTCCCTGCCCGTACCCGCGAAGGCGCTGGAGGTCGGACTGAAAGGCCTGATCAATCAGTTCATCGCCGCCGCGGAAAAAGCCGTCCGCTGATCCGCCGGCCCGCTCACCGCACACCGTGACGCCGTTCCGGCCGCAAACGACCCCGGTGGTTCCGGCAGCCGGATCGGCGCGGCATCGGGGAGGTCCGGGCCACCCGCCGACGGCGAGCAACCCACACGGCCGAACTATCCGCCGCGGGATCCATCGCCGAACCGGGTCCCAGGCGTGACGGGCGTGGTTGGGTCAGCGCGCCGCGATACGCTCCGCGCGCGCGATATTGAGCAGTTCCCAGGCATGCGCGCGGCCGGTTTCGGTATCGTCGAGCCCGGCCAGCATCCGGGCGAGCTCGACGATCCGTTCGTCCTGCGTCAGGGCGCGAACCCCGGAGTCCACGGCACCCTCACCGTCGTCGGATTTGTTCACGACCAGGTGCGTGTCGGCGAACGCCGCGACCTGGGCCAGATGGGTCACCACGATCACCTGATGGGTGCGCGCGAGGCGGGCCAGCCGCCGGCCGATCTCGACCGCGGCCCGGCCACCGACACCGGCGTCCACCTCGTCGAACACCATGGTCGCGCCGTGTTCGTTACCCGCCAGCACAACCTCGAGAGCCAGCATCACCCGGGACAACTCACCACCGGACGCGCTCTTGCTCAACGGCAGCGATTGCGCCCCGGAATGGGCGGCCAGCCGGAACTCCACCTCGTCGACGCCGGCGGGCCCGGCATGTAGTTCGGTGCCGTCGATCAGCAGCGGAGCCGAATCCTGCGGTCCGGCCGGAACCGGGCGGACCACCGCCTCCAACCGCGCCTTACCCATCGCCAGCCCGCTCAGTTCCTCGCTCACCGCCGCGGCCAGCGCCCCCGCCGCGGCGTGACGCGCCTCCGACAGTTTCACCGCCGCGTCCCGCACCCGTGCGGCGCCCGCCTCGACCTCGGCGGCAAGCGCCGCCAGCGTCTCCTCCGATACATCCAGCGATTCCAGCCGGGTCCGCGCCTCGTCCGCCCACGCGATCACTCCGTCGATATCGGGTGCGTATTTGCGGGTCAGCGATTTCAGTTCGGCCTGCCGGGTCAGCATGGATTCCAGCGCACCGGGATCGGACGGCAGATCGGCCAGGTATCCGCTCAATTCGGTGGTCAGATCCACCACCACAGCGATCGCGTCGGCCAGCCGCGGCGACAGCGCCGCCAGCGCCGGGTCCTCGGCTCCTTCGATACGGGAGCGCGCTGCGCCCAGTGCATCCAGCGCCCCGGCGTTCTCGCCCGGATTGTCTTCCGGACCCGCCAGCGCCTCATGGGCCGTGGCCGCCGCCTCCCGCAACGAATCCAGATCACTGAGCCGCCGGACCTCCGCGACCAGGCGTTCGTCCTCACCCGGCTCCGGTGCGACCGCGTCGATTTCGGCCAGCGACTGGGTGAGGCGTTCGGCTTCGGCCGCCATATCGCGGCTGCGCGCGGTGCGTTCCAGCAGTGTGTTCCGCGCGTCCAGCCAGGCGCGGCGCCGGTCGGTGTACTCGCCGAGCAGCGGCCCCACCGTCGCGTCCGCGAACTGATCCAGAGCGCGTAACTGCTGTTCGGGGCGCTGCAGTCGCAGCTGGTCGTTCTGCCCGTGCACGGTCAGCAGCGGCGCGGTGAAATCCGACAGCACCGAAGCCGGAACACCGCGGCCGCCCAGATGCGCCCGGGACCGCCCGTCGCTGCCCACTGTGCGGATCGCGATCACCGTGCCGTCGTCGTCCGCGACGGCGGCAGCCGCTTCCAGTACCAGTTCGGCTTCCCCGCGAGCCGTCGAATTCACCTCGTCGAGGGTGAACCGGCCTTCCACCACCGCACGATTCGCGCCGAGCCGCACTCGTCCGGCATCCGCGCGGGCACCACTCAACAGGTGCAGACTGGTGACCACCATCGTCTTGCCCGCTCCGGTTTCACCGGTGAGCACCGTCAGCCCTTCGTGGAATTGCGCGGTGGCCGTGGAGATAACGCCCAGTCCGTCAATTCTTATCTCTGTCAGCACGTGTGCCCTCCGTTCGCCGCCGGCCCCGCCAACCCGTTACCGGCAGCTCGAACTTGCGCACCATCCGATCCGCGAACGGCGCGGAATCCAGCCGCACCCATCGCACCGGCTCGGCACCCCGGACCGCTTCGACCCGGCCGCCCCGCGGCAGTGCGAGGGTGCGCCTGCCATCCAGGAAAACTATCGCATCATGGCCGGTGGCAACCGATTCGACCGCGATCCGCGAATCCGGGCTGGTCACCAGGGGCCGCGCGAAGAGAGCGTGGGCGTTGCTCGGAATCACCAGCAGCGCTTCCAGTTCCGGCCACACCACCGGTCCACCCGCCGAGAATGCGTACGCCGTGGAACCGGTAGGGGTCGCGACAAGGATTCCGTCACATCCGTACGACGACACGGGCCGCCCATCCACCTCGAGTACCACTTCGAGTATTCCCATGCGCGCGGCATTCTCGATACTGGCCTCGTTCAACGCCCAGCCACGCTCGATGATCTCGTCGTCGAGCCGGACGCTGAGATCGATGGTCATCCGGTCCTCGACCCGGTAGTCCCGCCGCACCACCTGGGCAAGTGCCTCGTCCAGATTCTCGGCCTCGGCTTCGGTCAGGAACCCGATACGGCCCAGGTTGATCCCGAGCACCGGTACAGTGACGTGCCGAGCCAATTCCGCGGCGCGCAGCAGCGTACCGTCGCCGCCGAGCGCCAGTACCATTTCGCAACCCAGCGCCGCATCCGGCTCATGCGCCACCACCTGCACCGGATAGCCACCGGATTCGGTGACCGGTTCGCAGTCGGCGTCGAAGCGGGTGCTGTACGCCTCGTCGGCGAGTACCCGCAGGCCGATACCGGCCTCGGCGCAGATTTTCGCGACACGATGTGCCGTCTCACTTATCTCGGCGCGACCCGGATGCGATACCAGCAGTATCTCTCTGGGCCGGCCGGTTTCCGCACTCATTGTGGACCTTCCTCGACCGCCAGCCGCACCATCTCCGCCACCTCGCCGGCCGTTTCACCGGCGGTTTCCTCCCGGCGCAGCCACAAAAAGTATTCGACATTCCCGGAGGGCCCAGGCAAGGGACTGGCCACCACCCCCAGTGTCCGCAGCCCGTGCTCCGCGGCCGCGGCGGCCACCGCGCACACCGCATCCGCCCGCAGCTGTGGGTCACGCACCACGCCCCCCGACCCGACACGTTCCTTACCGACCTCGAACTGCGGCTTGACCATCGGCAGCAGATCGGCACCCGGCGCCGCGCAGGCGGCCAGCGCGGGCAGCACCAGACTCAGCGATATGAACGACAGATCGGCGACCACCGTTTCCACCGGTCCACCGATATCGTCCGGTGTGAGCGAGCGGACATTGGTCCGATCGAGAACATGCACTCGATCATCGGTACGCAGCCGCCACACCAGCTGGCCGTAGCCGACATCCGCTGCCACCACCTCCCGCGCCCCGCGATCGAGCAGCACATCGGTGAACCCACCGGTGGACGCGCCGGCGTCCAGGCATCGCCGTCCGGCGACAGTCAGACCTCGCGGCTCGAAAGCCGCCAGCGCGCCCAGCAGTTTGTGCGCACCGCGCGACGCCCACACCACCTCGTCGACCTGGTCCTTGACGATCAGCGGTGTCCCGGTCTGCACCGCTGTCGCCGGTTTCACCGCGACGGCCCCGTTGATCAGCACCCGCCCGGCGCCGATCAGCTCGACAGCATGTTCGCGTGACCGCGCCAATCCGCGGCGGACCAGTTCCGCGTCCACCCGCGCCCGCCTGGCCACCTCAGATCTTGTCCACCGTCGCCAGAGCCTGGACCAGCACATCATGTGCCTGTTCCAGGATGTGCGCACGGCGGGCGAGGTCGGTGCCAGCGGTATCGTTCCCGGCCGCGCCATCGCCGATCGGCCCGGTGGCCAGTTCGGCGAGCAGTTCACGGACGTCGGCACGGATCCGTTCCGGATCCGCGGGTTCGCTCTGCTCGGAAGCTCCGGGCAGATGCTGACCGGGCAGCGGCACCCCGGGCCGGGCAGCGCCGGGGTTGTTCGGGCGGGGATTCGGGGTAGTCATCGTGAGGTCAACGCTATCGGATTTCCGAGCGAGGCGCGCGAACCCGCAGGGCCCGGTCCGGATGCGCGAGCAGTTCACGCCGGATGGCGGCCGGCTCGCCTATGCCGCCGACGACCGGCGCATTGTTCAGCGCGGCCAGGCTGCCGGCGATATAGGTCGGCCACCGTTCTTCGGGCAGCCCGGCCAGTTCCTCGACCGTGCTGACGCCGGTGAGCACCAGCAGCGAATCCACTGCCACGTTCTCCGCACCGTCGATATCGGTATCGAGGCGATCGCCCACCACCAGGGCGGCCCGGGTCCCGGCCCGCGCGAGCGCGTCATCGAGCAGCGGTGCACAGGGTTTACCCGCGACCACGGGTTCGCGATCCGACGCCGCCCGTAGCGCGGCGACCATCGCACCGTTACCCGGGGCGAGGCCCCGTTCGTTCGGCAGTGTCCGGTCGGTATTGGCAGCAACCCAGATCGCGCCCGCGCGCAGGGCATACGACGCCTCGGCCAGATCCGGCCACGCGGTCTGCGGGGAATGCCCCTGCACCACCGCCGCCACGGAATCCGTCGCCCGCCGCACCGGTTGCAGGCCCGCGGCCTTCACCTCGGCTGCCAGGTCGTCGGTGCCCACAACCAGGACCTCCGCGCCACGCTCGACGCGTTCGGCCAGGAGCCGCACCGCGGCCTGCGCACTGGTCACCACATCGGTTTCCCCGGCCGAATATCCCAGCTCGGCGAGATGGTCCGCGACCGCGCCGGCAGCCCGGCTCGCATTGTTCGTGACATACATCAGCCGCTGTGACCCCCCGGCCAGTTCCGCCGGCCCGCCCTCGACGACCGCGGATCCGCGGTAGAGGGTCCCGTCCAGATCCAGCAGCAGCGCCTCGTACCGATCCCGCAACCGTGGCGTTTCACTCGCTTCCCGCACACCCGGACCCTACGTCGTCCTGCGTAGCCGGCTCCCACCCAGCCCACCCGCCGCACACAGGCACAGGCACAGGCACAGGCACAGGGACAGGGACAGGGACAGGGACAGGGAATGATCGCTCTCCGGGCCCAGCCGTAGCCGGCCCCGGAGGCAGGAACGATGACTCTGCACCGAGAACGACGTCGTAGTAGTCGAGAAGCATCCGGCCGCGCACGACGCGACCACCGGACAACGATCTTGGAGGAAACATATGGCCGCCGAGTCCGCCGATCGGACTGCCGAACCACAGGTGCTCGAAATCGCCGAATCGATACTCGCGGCCGTCCACGGCCGGATCTCACCGGAAGGAATTCGCGACTTCTTCGACGCGTCCTTCAGCCGGCTGGCAACCGTCATCGCCGCGCAGGCCATCACCATCACCGGCCCCGCACTCGCCCGCTACGGCACCATCACCGAGCACACAATGGACATCACGGTAGGTTTCCCCGTCAACCGGCCGATCCGTCCCGAAGGCGAGGTCATTGCCGACCGGCTCCCAGCCGGGCAGATCGCTCGTCTTGTGCACCACGGTTCCTTCGACGGCCTGAGCCGCAGCTGGGATCTCCTGCACTCCTGGATCACCGAGCGGGACCTCACCCCGGGAACCGCCAGGTGGGAGGTCTATATAACCGAGCCGAACCCACAGATGGACCCCGGCGACCTCCGTACAGAGCTCAACTGGTCCATCACACCTGCGTGATCGACGTCCTCGCCCAGATATTCAGCCGATGTCCGGGCGAGCACCCCGCCGTGCACGACATCCGGAACAGCACCCGAGCCACCGAGAACCGCACAGGTGCCCCGTTGTACGCGGCTCACCGGCGGGTACGAGCCCGTCCTCGGGTTGTCAGGAACCTCCGGTGAGCTCCGCTGCCCGTTCCTCCGCATCGGTTTCCCCGTCGAGATCGGCCGACGCGGCATTGAAGAACCAGGTCAAACCCTCGTCTGTGCGACCGGCGGCGACAAGCGCGTCGGCGTATGCGTAGAACAGCCGCGCCGGACCGGAACCGCTGCGGGCCGGATCGAGATCCGGAGTCTGCAGGGTGACCACCGCTTGGTCGTATTGGCCCAGATCCATCCGGGCCCCGGCGACCACGATCCGCAGCTCGATCGCCTCGTCGCCGGTCAATGCCCGGCCTTCATCGCTGCGCCCGATTTCGATGGCCCGCTCGGGCCGGCCCAGACCACGTTCGCAGTCGGCCATCACAGCAAGCAGCCCGGAACCGCCCGACATCCGGCGCGCCGCGCGTAACTCCGAGAGCGCTTCTGCCCACTCCCCGGCGTGGTAGGCCACTACGCCCGCTGTCTCGCGGACCACGGCGATCCGTCCCGCACGCTGCCGAGCCGCCCGCGCATGGGCCAGAGCCAGCCGCGGGTCGTCGTCGAGTACCTGCGCCGCCATCACCAGATGCCGTGCGACAGTTTCCGCGTTGCCCTTGTCCAGGCTCAGCAGATCACGCCGGACGGCGGAATCCAGGTCACCGGCCTGAATATCATCGGGCAGATCGGGTTCGTCCGGACGTGGGGGGCGCCGATCCAAGCCCCGGGCAGCGCCTTCTCCACCTCGGCGCCGCGGCCCACGCGAATCGTCACCCCGGTGCGCCGCCGACCCGTTGGCACCGGCCGTACCAGGAGTCCTATCGGCCCCACGTCCCGAACCGCCCGGGCCACCGCGTTCACCGAACCGGCGGTCGCCGGAATCCGGGCGCCGGTCCACCCGACCCGCGGCATCCCGGTAGCTCCGATCACGACCGCTGTCCTCGCCGCCGCGCCGATCGGACCCACGGCGCTCGCCACGGTCCGGATACCCACGCTCGGGCTTGTCCGCACCGGCCCGCGAATCCCGGCCGCCGTATCCACCAGAGCGGTTGTCGTCTCGCCCCGGTCGCGTTCCGCCCGCTCGGAAACCGCCGCGATCATCGGACCTGCCGGCACGATTGTCCCGGCCGCTCGAGCTGCCACCGCGTTCAGGGCGATCCCGGTCGCCCCGGTAGGAACCGCGGCCGCTGTCACCACCGAACCGATTGTCGCCGGAGGCGGGCCGTCCGCGATTCCCGGTTCGGGATTCACCAGTGCGGTCGCCTCGCGGACCTCCGCCCGAAGCGTCGTCACGACGAAAGCCGCCGCGGCCGCCCGTACTCCGGGCACGGTCGCCGGCAGGCTTCTCACCACCCGAGCCGGATTTGCCGTCGCCCCCCGACCGGCGGAATCCGCTATCCGCCCCGGAAGAATTGCGCCGGAACGGTTTCCGGTCATCGCTGTGTTCCGGCACGGCGGATTCCCTCTCTCAAATGAAAACGTCTGAATTGATCACAACGAACTGTTGTTCAGCACAAGTTTACGGGCCACAACCCCGATACAGAAACGACGATAGGGGACCCAGAATCTGGGTCCCCTATCGTGAAAGTATGTTCCGGCGGTGTCCTACTCTCCCACACCCTGTCGAGTGCAGTACCATCGGCGCTGGCAGGCTTAGCTTCCGGGTTCGGAATGGGACCGGGC
>NZ_JBEYBT010000003.1:0-502616 GCF_040632335.1 Nocardia sp. NPDC019395 | reverse complement strand
CCACACGGGGGTATGAAGAACCGAAACCAAATAAAATATTTGGCACTGACATTCATCAACACACTATTGAGTTCTCAAAGAACACACGCACACACTTCAGTGTCTGGTCAAAACCAGATCTTCAGTGGGGCAGGTTTTCCAGCTTAACCGGCCAGTGGCTCAGAGTCAAACTCCGCATCTTCGGCCGGTCGCGCCAGGCGCTCCCCGTACAACCTCGTTGTCCCTGGTCCCTCCGGCTCGGCGTTTCCGCCTCGCTCCGGGCCCCTGGTCGGTGTCCGTGTCGCTCTGACGTTGAATAAGTTACGCGGCGGGGAACGCTACGTCAAATCGCCGCTTCGGCACCATATATCCGCTGGTCAGAGGCCCGGAAATGGGTGATTCAGGGGGCCGGGCCGAACAACTGTGACCCAGCCCACCAAGATCAATTTCCTGATCCCCGCCGGACGCCGGCGAAATTGCGTTTGCCGCGACGCAGGACGAGCCACTCACCGTGCAGGTAGTCGCGGGTTTCCGGGGTCCACTCCAGGTCTTTGACGCGTTCGTTGTTCACCGATGCGCCACCTTCGTTCACCGTCCGGCGCGCTGCGCCGCGGCTTTCGCACAACCCGGCTGCGACCAGCAGGTCCACGATCGTGTCCCGGCCGGGCACCGCCTCGGCGATCTCGCCCTCGCCGGCCGCTTCACGCAAGGCGGCGGCAAGCGTCGGCTCGTCGAGATCCTGTAGTTCGCCGCGCCCGAACAGGGCCTGACTGGCGAGCTGCACGGCGTGTGTGTTTCCCGCGCCGTGCACCAGGGTCGTCATCTCGGCCGCCAGCCGGCGCTGTGCCTCACGGGCATGCGGGCGTTCCTCCGTGGCAACCTCCAGTTCCGCAAGTTCCTCGCGGTCGAGGAAGGTGAACCAGCGCAGGTACCGGACGACATCGGCGTCGGCGGTATTCACGAAGTACTGGTACCAGGCGTACGGACTGGTGAGTTCCGGGTCGAGCCAGAGGCTGCCACCGCCGGTGGATTTACCGAATTTCTTGCCGTCGGCGGCGGTGACCAGGGGAACCGTCAGAGCGTGGACGGCGGCGCCGTCCACGCGCCGGTTGAGCTCGACGCCCGCGATGATGTTTCCCCACTGATCGGAGCCGCCGACCTGGAGCACGCAGTCGTGCTTGCGTCGCAGCTGCAGGTAGTCGTTGGCCTGCAGGAGCATGTAGCTGAACTCGGTGTAGGAGATTCCCTCCCCTTCCAGCCGCCGTTTGACGGTGTCCCGGGCGAGCATCACATTCACCGAGAAGTGCTTGCCTATATCGCGTAGGAAGTCGACCGTGCTGAGCCGGCCGGTCCAGTCCATGTTGTTCACGATGAGGGCGCCGGTCGGAGAATCGTCCAGGTCCACGAACCGCTCGAGCTGGGAGCGGATCCGCTCGGCCCAGGCGGCGACGGTGTCGGTGGAGTTCATCGTGCGCTCCCCGACCTCGCGTGGATCGCCGATCAACCCGGTGGCGCCCCCGGCCAGCACGATCGGGCGGTGCCCGGCCCGCTGGAACCGTTTCAGCGCCAGCAGCGGCACCAGATGACCGGCGTGCAGACTGGCCGCGGTCGGGTCGAATCCGGCATACAGATTGCGCGGGCCCTGGGCCAGCGCCTTCCGGAGCGCGTCGAGGTCGGTGGACTGCGCGATGAGACCGCGCCAGGTCAATTCGTCGATGATGTCGCTGCTCACGGGTTTCATCTTCGCGTACCGCCGCAAGCGGATATCGGGCGGTGCGGCGGTTGACGGAGGCGCGGGTGATCGGCGCCGATCCAGGCAACCGTGAACGTGGGGGCGGGCAGTCAGGCCGATTTCTCGGTACGCGGTGCCCGCGGGCTGCGGCGGTAAGCGGAAACGGACCGGGAGTCCCGCAGCCAGAGTCGCCATGGGCGGTCGGCCTCGGCGCTCACACCGACGCGCGGGCCGGCGGCGATACGGGAGGGATCGGCGGGCGGGCCGAGTTCCAACCGGATCCCGGAAGCCTGATCGAAGAGGTCGGTGCCGTAGTCGTCGAGGCCGATTCCGAGGGCGCTGCCCAGGTTGCCCGGTCCTCTGGCCAGATCCTCGTCACCGCGCGCGGCCGGCCGGCGAGCGCGCGCGACCTCGTGACCGGCCACGATCTCCGCGGACCGCAGGAGCACACCGGAGGCCACTCCGTCCGGGCCGCTGATGATATTCGCGCAGGTGTGCATTCCGTAGCTGAGGTAGACGTAGAGCCTGCCCGGCGGACCGAACATCGCGGCGTTGCGTGGGGTGCGGCCCCGGCCGGAATGTGCCGCCGGATCGTGCCACGGTCCAGCGGGATCGCCGCCGTACGCCTCGACCTCGACTATGTAGGCGGCCACCGGGCCCGACCGGAGGGTCGCACCGAGCAGGCGCTGGGCGGCGGTCAGGGGGTCGACAGCCAGTTCCTCGGCACTCACCCGTGGATTGTCGCAACCGGTGCGGCGGGCGGGCAGCGGGGTGGGTCCGGACGAGGAACCGGCCGCCGAGTCCCGGACAACTCCGGTTGACAGAAATTTCCGGTCGACGGGTTGCGGTACGCATACCGGCGACGGAGAATTCACCATACGATGAATTCACCACCGGATGAACAGGGGCGGATCATGTCCGTTACCGGCACACCGGACGCGGTGGAGGTACGAGGCCTCACTGTGCGTCGCGGCAAACGGGAAGTACTGCACGATATTTCGCTGAACATTCCCCGTGGATCGATCACCGGGCTACTGGGGCCGTCGGGATGTGGAAAGACCACCCTGATGCGCAGCATCGTCGGCACCCAGGTGGTGGCCGCCGGGGAGATCACAGCGCTGGGGTCGCCGGCGGGTAGCGCGCGACTGCGCAGGCGCATCGGTTACGTGACGCAGGCGCCGAGCATCTACGCCGATATCAGCGTCCGCGACAACATCGCGTATTTCGCCGCGCTCTACGGCGGCGACCGCGATGCCGTCGACACGGCACTCGGCGCTGTCGGCCTACTCGATCACCAGGGCCAGCGCGGTGACGAACTGTCCGGTGGGCAGCTGACGCGCGCATCTCTGGCCTGTGCCCTGGTCGCGGCACCGGAACTGCTGGTACTCGACGAACCGACGGTCGGCCTGGACCCGGTCCTGCGGGTCGAACTGTGGAAGCAGTTCCGGGAACTCGCCGCGGCCGGCACAACCCTGCTCGTATCGAGTCATGTGATGGACGAGGCGGAACACTGCGACCGGCTGCTGCTCATGCGGGAAGGCCGGCTGCTGGCCCAGCTGAGCCCCGACGAACTGCGCGAACGCACCGGCGAGCGGAACCTCGAACAGGCATTCCTCGCCCTCATCACGATGGGAGCCCCGGCATGAGCACCCCACCTGCCCAGCCCGCCGCTCCGGGCCACCCCGCACCGGCGCGCACAGTATCCGCGACCAGCGGACCGCGTCCGCTCGTGCCCTATCTGGCGACCACCGGCCGGATCCTGCGCCAGCTGCGCAACGATCGCCGCACGGTGGCGATGATCCTGGTGGTGCCGGCACTGCTGATGACCCTGCTGTACTTCATCTATCAGGACGTACCTGTCGCGCCGCACCAACCGGTCAGCCTGTTCGACCGGGTCGGGATGAGCATGCTCGGGATACTGCCGTTCATCGTGATGTTCCTGATCACGGCGATCGCCATGCAACGTGAACGCACCTCCGGAACCCTCGAACGGCTGCTCACCACTCCCCTGAGCAAACTCGATCTGCTCGGTGGATACGGGACCGCGTTCTCCCTCGCGGCCGCCGCGCAGGCGGCGGTGGCCTGTCTGGTCTCGTTCGGCCTGCTCGACCTGGACGCGGCCGGCAGCCCGCTGTGGGTGGTCATCATCGCCATCGTCGACGCGGTACTCGGGGTCGCGCTGGGACTGTTGTGCAGCGCCTTCGCCCGGACCGAGTTCCAGGCGGTGCAGTTCATGCCGGTGGTGGTGGCACCGCAGATCTTCCTGTGTGGGCTGCTGGTTCCACGGGAACAACTGCCCGACTGGCTGCAGGTGATCAGCAATGTGATGCCGCTGAGTTACGCGGTGGACGCATTGCACGAAGTCTCGGTATCCGCCGAACCCACCGGGCTGATGTGGCGGGATCTGGGGATCGTAGCCGGATTCGCGGCGGTGGCCTTGTGCCTGGGGGCGGCGACGCTGCGGCGCCGGACCGTATGAATACGCCGGACGACGCGCGCCCGTCCCGGCCGGGCCGCCGGCCCGGATCCTCCGGGACACGGGACGCGATCCTCACCGCTGCCCGGGAGCGTTTCGCTCGGGCCGGCTTCGACAAGACCTCGATCCGGGCGGTGGCGGCGGACGCGGGCGTCGATCCCGCGCTGGTACATCACTATTTCGGGACGAAGCAGCAACTGTTCGCCGCTGTGGTGGAGCTGCCGATCGATCCGGAGATCGTGCTCCAGCAGGTCGACGCGACACCGCTGGACGAACTGGGCGAAACCATGGTGCGCGCGGTGGTGAGTCTCTGGGATTCCCCGGAAGGCGCCGGGGCGGTTGCTCTGCTGCGCAGCCTGGTCGCCGGGGGCGAGGTCTCGCTGGTGCGAGACTTCCTGCTTTCGGTGGTGTTCGAGCGGATCCGGAGCCGGATCGCCACCGATGCCGACGACGGCCGGCTCCGGGTGGCTCTCGCTGCCTCCCAGATGGCGGGAGTGGCCGTGACCCGCAAGATCCTGCGGGTGGGACCGATTACCGATCTACCGGTGGACCAGCTCGCCGCCGCCGTGGGACCGACGCTGCAGCGCTACCTCACCGGTGACATAGGAAAGGGCTCACCGGACCACAGCGAGCCCTGACCGGGAACTACTCGCCGAACTGACGCGCGAAATCAGCGTGTTCGGCATCCCCGACCGCGCGGGCCTCATCGGCGAGCAACACCGGGATACCGTTGTCGATCGGGTAGGCCAGGCGCAGTCGTGGGTTGTACAGCACCTCCGCGCCGTCGCCGGTGCGGACCAGGTGCAGCTGCCCCTTGTCCTGCGGGCAGGCCAGCAACCGCAGCAGGGTGGGATCCAGGATTGTTTCCTCCGACATGGGGATCAAACTACCGGGCGGTGAAACGAGATATACCGGTGGCCGAAGTAGGTGCCGGCGGCGACGGCGCCCATAACAACCAGCGCCGCCGGTACCCGGGGGAACCCGAGCACGGTCACCGCGAGTTCGAGCAGCAGAGCGTTGGCGACCAGGCCACCGCAGTTCACCATCGCGAACCCCAGAAAATCCCGGACGACCCGGCCCCGGACCCGGAACACCAGATTCCGGTGCAGGAGGAAAGCGATGCCGATGCCGGTCGCGTATGCCGCCGCGACCCCGGCCGACGGCGGCACCGAATCACCCAGCGCGGCGAGCCAGGCGACGGTCAGTCCGATCCCCATCACGGTGTTGACCACGCCGACCACCGCGAAGGCGAATTCCTGCCGGCGCACCAGCCGAAGCAGCAACCGCGCCGCTCTCCCACCGGTGTCCGGGCCGCCACCGCACTCGATGAGATCCCGAGTGTCGCCGGGGCTCGGATCCGCGTTCGCCGGCCGGTGGTCCCGGGCACTGTGGAACACGGCTGTCACGCGGTCCTGGGGTTCGGTGGAATCGCTTGTCACGGCCGGACCGCCACCAGATCCGGTTTCCCGGCATCGGGTTCGATGACCGGCACAGCGGACGGCACGCCAGGTCGGCGACGACCGCGCAGGTAGACGACCTCGAGCACGACGAGGCCGAGCAACCCCGCACCGGCCGCCGCGCCGCCGATTTTCCAGCCCGGCGGGCGCCAGGTGAGTTCGAGTTCGGCGCCGTGAACGCCGGGCGGTATATCGACCGTGACGAAACTGTTCGCCACCACGTCGATGGGGAGCGGCCGGCCGTCGAGATTCGCTCGGTAACCCGGCCAGCCCAGCCGGGCGAAGACGATCCGGCCGCCGGTATCCGAGTCGACCCGGACGCGGCTGGTCGTCTCGGACTCCACGAACCGGTCGACTGCGACCCCTTCGGCGTGCGAAATTCTCCCGGTCCGGCCGGATACCGGACCGGTTTCCCGTTCGAGGACCGAGATGTAGTCCTCGTGACCGGGATAGTCGACCCACTTCCAGCCCACGGGCGCCGGCTGTGCCCGGGCGTCGGGGTAGAGGGCGCGCTGCAGGACCACTCGATCGACGAGCATCAAGTCCACCGGCGGACGGCCCGTCTCGGGTTCGGGGGCGAAGGCTCGGCGGTAGGCGTCCGGGCAGACGCTGGTATCCCAGCGCATACAGAGCAGATGACCGAAGTGGAAATGGCCGTTGGGGGTGTATCCGCCGACGTAGTCGAGTTCCAGACTCTTGGCGTAGTTGCCGAAGGCCAGCGAGCCGTAGGCACCGTCGAGATTGTGTTCGCCGGCGCCGATCAGCGCCCGGTCGCCCAATTGGAGTGTGGTGCCGTCGAAATCGGGGAAGGCGGCCTTCATCTCCGAACGTTTCGCGGGCAGACCCCAGCTCATGGGTGTCGGCCCGGCGGCGCTCACCTGGAGGTAGGCGATGGGCGCGATCGACGCCAGCGCCAGGACACAGGCCGCGGCAGCGCCCCGGACCCGGGCCAGCCGGACCACGCCCGCGCCGAGCAGCGCGATACCCGCCGCCGCGAGCATATGCCGCGACGCGACCTCCGGAGCCGCGGCCAGCGAGCGCGCCAGCAGCAGGGCGATCAGCAACCCGGCCGCGATCCCGCGCCGGCGGATCCCCGCGACCGTCCCGTACCGGCCGAGCAGAACACACACGAGCACCAGAACGCCCAGCGCGAGCATCGGCAGCACCCGAGCCGGCCAGCGCAGCGGCCCCATCGTTCCGGGGCCGGCCGTCCACAACAGCATCAGCACCGCGAACAGGGCGGGTCCGCTCAATTCCCGGGCGGCACCCGCGGCACGCTTCCAGTCCACGAAGGCCAGCGCGGGGATCACGAACCACGCGATATAGACCATCGGCAGCGGTTGTACATATCCCCACCAAGATGTGAAGGCCGGGAGGGTGCTTGGCAGGGCGGCGTTCAGCGATTCCGACCACGGGACAGTCAGGAATTGATCGTTGCGGATCTCCGAGGCACCGCGCCAGGTGACATCCGCGGTCAGCAGGCTCGGTAGATAGGTGGCCAGCCCGGCCAGCCCGGCACATCCCGACGCCAGCGCCAGCCGCACCGACGGGAGCCACTGTCTCTGGTAAACGATTTCGCCGACCAGTACCGCGGCGATCAGCACGGCTGCCTCGACGGCGGGAAAGACGTACTGCACCGAGATGGTCAGGTAGAGGAACACGAAAACCGGTACCGGCCCGCCGCGGCCGCGCGCGTAGCACACCCCGGAGGCCCAGGCGTGCACGAGCCAGGCGGTCCCGGTGAACGCCGTCATCCAGCTGGCAGCGTCGAAGAACAGCAGGAATCCGCTGAACGGCATGGCCACCCCGGCCACCGCCGACCACGCCGGCCGGCCACCGTAGGCCAGGCAGACCCGGTAGACGCCGAGCCCGAGAATCAGCGCGAACACGAGTTTGACGATCGTGGCGTACAGCGCCAGATCGTCGACCACGGCGGCACCCAGATCGATCAGCAGCTGGGGCGGGTTGAGCAGCCCGGTTTCCTCGATCGCGTAGTTACCGGCCAGCCAGTTCTCGGGGACCAGTACCGGGAATTTCCCTTCCCACAGGTGGCGCCCGGTCATCACCCACAGCGGCGCGTACTGCGCTTCGGTGTCGTCGGTGTAGAAATGCCGGGGATTCGCCAGCAGCACCGCGAGGTAGGCGGCCAGCACCCCCGTCGCGCACACCAGTCCCCACCGGAGCACATCCCGCCGATTATCGGCTCGACCATCCGCCACGGGTCCCAGACCCTACCGCCCGCGACCCGGCCGGCGGATGTAACGACGCATATCGGATCTACCCGCGCGGCGGCCAGTACACCTGCTAGAGTTCGCATTTCTCGGGCTCACCAGCGTCATCGAGACCCGGCACGCGTTATCCTCCGTCGAAAGTCGATCTCGCCAATGCCGTTTTCGCCCAGGTATGTTTCCACCCCGGACACCCGCAGGCCCGCGACCGCCGGCCCCGCATCGTTCTCTTCTGCCGCCCCGCCGTGGTGCGATTCCGACGCCGCGCACACCCACCGTGATACCGATTCGCCCGATGTGTGCGGAGTTTCGGTGGTCGTCCCGGTCTACCGCGGCGAACAGACGGTCGCGGGGTTGGTTCGGGAACTGAACGAACTGTCCGCACCGACCACCACGCCGAGCGGATTGCGTTTCCGGGTGGACGAGATCGTGCTGGTCCACGACTGCGGCCCGGACCGGTCCGATGTGGTGCTGCGGCGGCTGGCCCGGGAAAACCCGCTGGTACGGGTGATCTGGTTGAGCCGCAACTATGGTCAGGACGCCGCCACCATCGCCGGAATGGCCGCGGCGCGCGGCGGCTGGATCGTCACGATGGACGAGGACGGCCAGCACGATCCGGCCTGTATCGCCGAATTCCTGGACACCGCTTACCGGCGACGCGCGGATCTGGTGTACTCCCGGCCGGTGAACGCCCGGCCGCACAGCCCGCTGCGCAACCTCACCTCCCGTGGCGCGAAACTCGTACTGGCCACGCTGTTCGCGTTCCCCGATTCCACGCGGTTCGAGAGTTTCCGGCTGATCCGCGGCGATATCGGGCGGCGTCTCGCCGAAGTCGCCGCCAACGGCGCGTATCTCGATGTCGCTCTCACCTGGGTGGTCGGCCGGACCGCGACGGCGCCGGTGCGATTGCGCAGTGAGGGACGGCCCGAATCGGGCTACAACTACCGGCGGCTGTTCTCGCTCTTCTGGAAGATGGTGCTGTGCACCGGAACTCGCGGGCTGCGGCTGGTGAGCCTGCTCGGCGTAACCCTGGCACTGGCCGGGTCGATCATGGCCGCCGTGATCGTCTACACCGCGGTGACCAGCGGCGGAAACAATCCCGAGGGCTGGGCCTCGATTATCGTCGTACTCCTGCTGTGTTCGGGCGCGTTGCTGTTCTCGCTGGGGCTCATCGCCGAATACCTGGGCGTGGTCCTGCACATCCTGGTGGGCAAACCGCTGTATCTGACCATCGAATCGCCTACCCCCAGACCACCGGCCGACTCCGCGCAACCTCTCGCCCGGCAACGAGCCGAGGTGTCGGCCGGATGAGCAAGTCAGGTGCGGAGGCAGGCGCGAGGGAACGGATCATATTCAGCCGGCCCTACCGGTCCACAGCCGAACTGGCCAATGTGGCGGCTGTCCTCGGCTCCGACCACTGTCACGGTGACGGCCCGTTCACCGCCTCCGCGACTGCGAAACTCGCCGAGATCACCGGGGCGCCGCACGTACTGCTCACCACATCGTGCACACACGCGCTCGAACTGGCCGCCCTGCTGCTCGAACTGGGCCCGGGTGACGAGGTGATCGTGCCCAGTTTCGCGTTCACCTCCGCCGCCACCGCCTTCGCCGTCCACGGCGCGACCTGCGTATTCGTCGATATCGACAGCGCGACGGGCAATATCGACCCCGCGGCTGCCGCCGCCGCGATCACCGACCACACCAAAGCGATCGTGGTGATGCACTACGGCGGTGTCGCGGCCGATATGGCCGCACTCGGGGACCTGGCCCGCAGCCACGGGCTCGCCCTGATCGAGGACAATGCGCACGGCCTCGGCGGAACCTGGCGGGGGCAGGCGCTGGGGACGCTCGGAACGCTGGGCACCCAGAGTTTCCACGACACCAAGAACGTGCACTGCGGCGAGGGCGGCGCCCTGCTGCTCTCCGACGAGATCCTGATGGGCCGGGCCGAGATCATCCGGGAGAAAGGCACCGACCGCGCACGCTTCCTGCGCGGCCAGGTGGACAAGTACTCCTGGCAGGATATCGGGTCCAGTTATCTGCCCAGTGAACTGAACGCGGCGGTACTCGACGCGCAACTCGCCGAATTCCATACGATCCAGCGGGCCCGGCACCGCGTATGGAACACCTACGCGTCCGGACTCGCGCCGTGGGCTGCGGAGCAAGGCGTCGTGCCGATGAGCGTTCCGCCGGACCGCGGGCATACCGCCCATTTGTTCTATCTGCGCATGCCCTGCGAGGAAACGCGCGACAGTTTCATCCGGCACCTCGCTGCCCGGAACATTGTGGCGCCGTTCCACTATGTGCCGCTGGATTCCAGTGCCGCCGGACTCAAATACGGTCGGACCCCGGTCCCGTGTACTCGCAGCGCCCGGTTCGCGGCGACCATCGTGCGACTCCCGCTGTGGCCCATGCTCACCGGCACCCAACTCGACCGTATCCTCGAGGCCGTCACCGAATTCCGCTGCTGAACCGGGCAACGCGGCCGCGAGGATCGGCCGGTCCTCGGTCAGGTGAGCAGGCCGAGCGAGCCCGCCTCGGTGAGCTCCTCGTAGCTTTCCGAATCAGGGTTGTAGAACCAGGTGTCCGGACCGGGCCGGGGAGCACAGGTCTCCTGTACCGCGTGCGCCGATGGCCGGAAGGACGCGCTGCGCGGAATACCGTCGACGACGTACACCAGGTCCGGGCGCTGTCCCGGGGGCAGTGACCGCAGGGCCTCGGTGATATCGGCAGGTCCGAGGTCGAAGCCGGGGCGCACGCACACCGCGGCCACCGCGAGCACCCGGTCGCGTGCGGGCAACCCGTAGGCGACCTCCATATCGACGGCGGCGATATCGTTGAGCACATCCACGATCGGCTGGGTGAACACCGGGCCCCGGCGGGTCCGGATCACCGTATCGATGCGGTCGACCAGCCAGAAGTCGCCGTCGCTGTCCCGGCGGAACAGATTCTCGGTGGGCAGCCAGGAATCCTCGGCGTCGAATACGCCGCGCAAACCGCCGCTGGACAGGTCGACCCCCGCGCCCGCCGAACCGATCAGCAGGCCCACTTCGTTGTCGGCGCAGCGCCGGGCGAATCCGTTGTCGTCCACCAGCACCTGCCCGGCCACCGGGTCGTATGCCACCAGTTCGACACGCGCCGTGCCGGGTACGGGGCGGCCCTTGCAACCGAGTTTCACACCGGGCACGTTCGCCAGCACCACATCGCCCTCGATGGAGGCGTAGAACTCGAGAACCCGGGCCGGCGCGAATTGTTCGAGCGTCCGCCGCCACAACCCCGCGGGCATACCGGAACCGATGAACAACCGGATCGGATGCGGATATCCGGCGGGGAAAACTTCGGCGTCGAGGATATCGCGCAGCATCGTCCAGGTGTAGGTCACGACCGTGACCCCGTAGCGGTGCACTTCCTCGGCGAACTGCGCCGGATCCAGCGATCTGGCCAGGGCGATCCGGCTCCCGCCGGCGAGGGCCCCGCCCAGGCTCACCAGCAGACCGGACGAATGATGCAGCGGCGCCAGGCAGTACACCGTGTCCTTGTTGTCCAGATCGGCGGCCGAGGCAGTTCCGAAGGCCGATAGCGCCCAGCGGTGGTTGGTGATGTATTTGATGTCCAGCCGTTCGGCGGTCCCGGACACCAGGATGAACGCGAGCTCACGTGCGCGGCCCGGGTCCGGCCGGTACCAGCCCGGTATGCGCACCAGTTCGGGATCGATCTGTTCCAGATCGACGAGATCGGTACCCGCGGGCACCGCGAGGCCGCGCGCCTCCCCACCACCGAGGACGAGTACGCGGGCCCCGGTCGCTACGGCATGACGCACATTCTCCGGGTCCGATACGACAACCGACGTTCCGGTCTGCTCGAGTGCGCTGATCAGGTCGCTCTCGGGTGCCAGCAGTACCGCGACCGCACCGATCCGGGAGAGCGCGGCGACGGTGGCCAGCGCGCTGGGCCGCGTCTCCATCACCACACCTACCCGAGTCGCGGGCCGGATCCCGACCGAGAGCAGCCCGCGCACCACATTGTCGATCCGGGCGTCGACCGCCGCATTGTTGTGCACCCGGTCGTCGAACAGGAAGCATTCCCCGTTCGGCGAGCGGCGGGCCTGTTCGGCCATCAGCCGGCTGAGCGAGATCCGGGTATCGGCCTGGATCATGCCGAGCCGGGTCAGCCGCGGCAGTGTTCGCGCCGCGCCCTCGACTATGCCGACCGAACCGCGCAGGGTATTGGTGGCAACTTGTTCCAGGGTCCGGCTCACCCCGGCCCCGGCCTCGGCCAGCGCCGCGGCGGTGTGCACCGCCCGGCGCAGCGCGGTACGCGGGGCGCTCTCGGGTAGCTGGTCGGCCATGGGCACGATCTCCTCCGGCAACGCGTTGGCGCCGTCTACCCAGCCCACCCATTCCCGGACCCGGGGCCAGGTATTCCTCGTCGCCATCGAGCCCGCGACCAGGCCGAAATGCCCCGACACCACGGTTGATTCATACACCTCCGCCCGGGGTGCCGCCCGGACGATACCCCGCACAGCGGCCGGCTGTCCGATTTCGTCGACCTCCCCGACGAACGCCAGGATGGGGCATTTCAGATCGTTCAGTGAGATCGGCTGATCACGGATGACGAACCCGCCGACCATCATCCGGTTGTGGACGACGAACTGTTTGAGCAGATCGGCCGCCGCGGGCCCCGCGTACCCGATCCATCCCTCGCTGCTCAGGAACCGCCGCTGGCGTTCCTTGGGCAGCAGCGCCTCCCGATCGTGCAACTGACGCAGGAAATCGATACGGGCTTTCGCGGTTTTCACCGGGTCCAGCATCTGGAACCCGATCCGGACCATCCGATCGGTGATCGGCAATCGGGGCACCACGTGATCGGCGGCGAAATCCACCAGATCGGTGACCGCGGCGTGCGGCAGCCCGAGCGGCATCCCGGCGACGATATCGACCGGACTGCCGAAGGTCACGATGCTCGCGATACCTTTCCCCGAACGGAACGCCGCGGTCTGATAGGCGAACATCCCACCCTGCGAGTACCCCATGAGATGCACCGTGCGGCCCGTCGCCGCGCTGACGGTATCGATGGCGCTGTTCACGGCCAGCACATGATCGGCCAGATCCCGTTGCCAGCCCCCCTCCTCGGTGGACGGAGACCCGAAATCGATCACCCAGCAGTCGATTCCGCCACGGTGCAGAATCCCCACGGCGCCGTCGTCGCCGTTGACGTCCCAGATATCGGCGTTCACCATCAGCGGAGGCACCAGCAGCACCACCGGTCCGCCCCCGGCCGCGGTGGGGAAATAGTGCCGCAACCGGTACATGGGCCGGCGCTCGGCGATCTCGAACGGCGAGGAGTCGGTATCGCGTCCGAGACCACCGAAACGGATGACCTCAAGACCGTTCTGCGCGGTGGCCAGCACCCGATGCGCCGATCCCGCCAAACCTCGCACACTCAACTTCACGTTCCACTCCCAGCCCTACCAGTGGCATGGCGTACCTCGACCACGAGACATGCGCCGATGCCTGCCGTATCGCACTCCGGACCGGCCGTCCGTTGTGACCTCTCCATCATGTACCCCTCACCTCGGGGAAACCGCGCGCCCGCGCCGATTAGGGTGGGGATCGTGACCGATGCGACCCCCACGCCGATCCCCGCGCGCCCACCGGGCGCGGCCGACCGGGAAACGCTCCCCGTGGAACTCGTCGACGCCGCCGGCAACACGATCGGGTCGTGCCCGGTCGCCGAGGCCCACCGCGCCCCGGGCGCCCTGCACCGGGCCTTCTCGGTGCTGATCTTCGACAGCGCCGGGCGAACGCTCCTGCAGCAGCGCGCGCCGGCCAAGACCCGGTTTCCCGCGCGCTGGTCCAACACCTGCTGCGGTCATCCGGCGCCGGGCCTGCCGGTCGACGAGGCGGCGGGTATCCGGTTGGGTGAGGAAATGGGGTTGGTGGTCCCACTGACCGAGGTCGGGGTGTACAGCTACCGGGCCGAGGACCCTCGCACCGGCTATGTCGAGCACGAATGGGACCACGTCCTGGTGGGTTCGATCGGCGAGTTCGAACCGGCGCCCGATCCCGCCGAGGTCGCCGCGTTCCGCTGGGTGCGCCCGGACGATGTGCGCCTGCGACTGCGGGACGAACCCGATATGTTCAGCCCTTGGTTCGCCGGTGTCCTGGAGGTCGCGACCGCGCACCTGCCCAACCGCTGACAGCTTCGGCTCCATTCCCCGTCGTCCTTGTTGTTCAGATTTTGGTTGGCGATAGATCGAATGGTTAGATGCGCATATCTATGTAGGTACAAGCTTTGGATCGGAAACAACCGAGGTGCACCCGCGAAGGGAGCACCTCGGTTGTCGGATCCTGTACGTAGCGCCGTTCCGGGTCCGTCAGCGCAGCCAGGTCCGGATATCGTCGGCCGCCTGCCGGACCTCGGCGAGCTGCTCGCGTACCCGCTCCCCCGCGGTCCCGCCGCGGGCGTTGCGCGAGGCCACCGAACCGGCCACCGTCAGCACCTCGCGCACTTCCGGAGTGAGGGCGGGATCGACCGCCGCGAACTCCGCGTCGGTCAGTTCGTCCAGACCGGCCCCCCGTGCCTCGGCGGCCCGGACACAGGCGCCGGCCGCTTCGTGCGCGACCCGGAACGGCACACCGCGGCGCACCATCCACTCCGCGATATCGGTCGCGAGGGTGTATCCGGCCGGGGCGAGTTCGGCCATCCGGCCGGTGTGAAAGGTCAGCGTGGAGACCAGTCCGGCGATGGCGGGCAGCAGCAGTTCCAGCTGGGCGACCGAATCGAACAGGGGTTCCTTGTCTTCCTGCAGATCCCGGTTGTAGGCCAGCGGCTGTGCCTTCAGGGTGGCGAGCAAACCGGTGAGGTTGCCGATCAACCGGCCGGCCTTACCGCGGGTCAGTTCCGACACATCCGGGTTCTTCTTCTGCGGCATGATCGAGGACCCGGTCGACCAGGCATCGGCCAGCGTGATGTAGCCGAACTCCGGAGTGCTCCAGAGGATGACCTCCTCGGCCATCCGGCTCAGGTCGACTCCGATCATCGCCAGCACGAACGCCGCCTCGGCCGCGAAATCGCGGGACGATGTCGCGTCGATGGAATTCGCGGCGGAGGCGGTGAAATCCAGGTCCGCGGCGATCGCTTCGGGGTCGAGGCCGAGCGAGGAACCGGCCAGCGCACCCGAACCGTAGGGGGAGACGGCCGCGCGTTTGTCGAAATCACGCAACCGGTCGATATCGCGCAGCAGCGGGTGGGCGTGCGCGAGCAGATGATGGGCCAGCAGAACGGGCTGGGCAGCCTGGAGATGTGTTTTACCGGGCATCACCGCATCGGGGTGCGCCGCGGCCTGATCGGTGAGCGCATCCACCACGGTGACCAGACCGGCGGCAATCCGCCGGATCGCGTCACGCAGCCACATCCGGAACAGTGTGGCGACCTGGTCGTTGCGGGAACGTCCGGCCCGTAACCGGCCACCGAGTTCGGTGCCGACGCGTTCGATGAGTCCGCGCTCCAGCGCGCCGTGCACGTCTTCGTCCGATTCGGCAGCGATGAAGGCGCCCGATTCGACATCCGCGGCCAGCTGGTCGAGGCCGGCGAGCATATCGGCCAGATCCGTCTCCGACAGCAACCCGGCCTTGTTCAGCACCCGGGCATGCGCCTTGGACGCCCGGATGTCGTAGGGCGCCAGCGCCCAGTCGAACTGGGTCGATTTGCTCAGCGCCGCCATCGCCTCGGCAGGGCCGGAGGCGAACCGCCCGCCCCATAACGCGCCCTCGTTGGTGCCCACTGTCTCTCCCACGTCTCGATATGCCGGTCGGGCTTGCCGCCCCTACGTTATTGGACCTGTGTGCCGTCGCTCGTCGGGCCCGGCCCGTCGAGTTGCCGACGGCACGGCGTATGCGGTCGGCGCCCATCACCGGACAGCCATTCACTTCACCGGCGCCGGGAGCTGCCGGGTCCGCAAGCCATCGTTGCGCGCCGGACTCGCAGTGCGCACAAGGGGCGACAGCTGCCCGGCGCCTCGGCCGGTGTATCCGTGCCGATCGCGACGACCACCTGGGCGCGGTTCCAGGCGACCGGCCGTGACAACTCCTACTTCTGGTTCAGATCGCGCTTGGCGGCGACCTTCGAGGACAGGCCGTGGATCTGCACGAATCCCTTCGCCAGCGATTGGTCGAACGTATCGCCTTCGTCATAGGTCGCCAGATTGAAGTCGTAGAGCGACTGTTCGCTGCGGCGGCCGTTGACCACCACATTGCCGCCGTGCAGCACCATGCGGATATCGCCCGTGACGTGCTGCTGGGTCTCGGCGACGAACGCGTCCAGGGCGCGCTTGAGCGGAGAGAACCACAGGCCGTCGTAGGCCAGCTCGCCCCAGCGCTGTTCGACCTGCCGCTTGTACCGGCCCAGTTCCCGCTCGAGGGTGACGCCCTCCAGGGCCCGGTGCGCGGTGATGAGCGCGATGGCGCCGGGTGCCTCGTAGATCTCGCGACTCTTGATGCCGACGAGCCGGTCCTCGACCATATCCAGCCGGCCGACACCCTGGCGGCCCGCGCGCTTGTTCAGTTCGACGATCGCCTCCAGCACGCTCACCGGGCGGCCGTCGATGGCCACCGGGATACCGCGATCGAAGGTGACGATGAGTTCGTCGGGCGCCTCGAAGTTGACGGTGGGGTCGGTGGTGTAGTCGTAGACATCCTTGGTGGGCGCGTTCCAGAGATCCTCGAGGAACCCGGTCTCGACGGCCCTGCCCCAGACGTTCTGATCGATGGAGAAGGGGGACTTCTTGGTGACGTTGATCGGGAGCTTGTTCTCCTCGGCGAAGGCGATGGCCTTCTCCCGGGTCCACGCGTAGTCGCGGACCGGGGCGATCACGTTCAGGTCGGGGGCCAGGGCGCCGATACCGACCTCGAACCGGACCTGATCGTTGCCCTTGCCGGTGCAGCCGTGGGCAACGGTGGAGGCGCCGTGGAATTTCGCGGCCTCGACCAGGTGCTTGACGATGAGCGGGCGGCTGATCGCCGACACCAGCGGGTACTCGTCCTGGTAGAGGGCATTGGCCTGGATGGTGGGCAGGCAGTACTCGTCGGCGAACTCGTCCCGGGCATCGACCACCACCGCTTCGACGGCACCGCAGTCCAGGGCACGCTGACGCACCACGTTCATATCCTCGCCGCCCTGCCCCAGATCGATGGCCACGGCCACGACCTCGGCGCCGGTCTCCTTGCCGATCCAGCTGATGGCCACGGAGGTGTCCAGCCCACCGGAGTAGGCGAGTACGACGCGATCGGACATGTTCTGGTGCTCCCTCGGATGTTTTTCGTAGGTCTGCTGATGTTCGGGGTTCCGCGGTGTTCGGGGACCGTTACCCAGCAGTATGCTGGCCCGTTGCCGGTCCGGCGCACACCGCCGTTGCAAATGATTATGCACGATGGTGCAATCTCATTCATAACTGGGGGTCCTACCCACGGTTACCTGCGTCGATATCACCACGTTCGGCCACTCAGCTCGATAACGACCCCTTGGCCACCCACCCCAGCCGTGAGACGCTGATCACATCAGCCGCGTATGACGAGCAGGGAGGAGGAGACCGTGCAGACACTGCAGCAGTGGGCGCAGGACAACTACGAGACGATCGGCTTCATCGTCGTCACGCTGGGGAATACCGCCCTGAAATTGGGCGTGATGGGTATCGAACTCGCCACACCGTTCCTGCAGGAACTGGTGAACAACCACTGACCCCCCTCCGTTGCCGATTCCCGGCGACACCGAAGGATTCGCCGGCCCGGAAACTCGAATACCGCGCAGATATAGCCGGATTCGCCCGGCGCCACTACGGTGGCCAGATGCGAGCACTGCGAGACACGACCCATCCCGTGGCCTCGGGCCGCTACTCCCGCGCCGGTAACCGGATCCGCCCCGTTCCCGCCCACGATGCGGTCGGCGAGCACGACGAACTCAGATACCGGCAGATCCTCGGGTGACACCCTCCATCGCTCGTCGAACGCTTCTCCGTTCGGCCGGCGCCGGCTTGGCGGCGGCCCTGGCCGGTACCTCCGTGGGATTCGCCGGCACATACCTCTTCTCCGGCCCGGCACGGGCAGCTGTCACTGATCCGGCACTGCTGTCCGCCCTCGAAGCCGTTGTCCTACTGCAAGCCAAGGAGTTGCATCCGCGGGAACTGCTGGAGGCCTGCCTGCGACGCAGCGCCGAGTTCGACGGACCCATCAATTCCTGGGTGCGCACCTATCCGGAATCGGCCTATCAGCAGGCGGAAGGGGCTGCGCAACGCCTGGCCGGCGGGAGCGCCCCGCTACTGTGCGGTCTGCCGATCGCACTGAAAGACATGTTCGCGGTGCGGGGTCTGCCGGTCACGGCGTCCAGCCGGGTGCTGGCGGGCAATATCGCCTCGGGAGACGCCACCGCCTGGCGGCGCCTACGCGACCACGGCACGGTCCTGCTCGGGCACACCCACACCGATGAATTCGCGTTCGGAACCGTCACCCCACAGGTCGGCAACCCGTGGGACACGACGATGGTCGCCGGCGGATCCTCGGGCGGTAGCGCCGCGGCGGTCGCCGCCCGCTTCGTTCCCCTGGCCCTGGGCACGGATACCGGGGGTTCGCTGCGGATCCCCGCGTCCCGTACCGGAGTGAGCACGATCAAGCCGACTTTCGGTCAGGTCAGCCGGTACGGCGTGATCCCGAGTTCGCCGTCCCGCGACCATATCGGCAGCATGGGCCGAAGTCTCGCCGATGCCGCGCTGATGCTTTCGGCAATCGCCGGGCCGGACCCCTACGACCCCGCCACCGCGGCAGCGGTGGCGGGATTCGATTACCCCACATCCGCCACCGGCGGGGAAAAACCACTCGCCGGCAAGATCTTCGGTGTCGACCGGGCGACGACGAACCAGCTTCCCCCTGCACTCGGCGCCCTGATGTCGGACTTCCTCGACCTGATCACCCGTCTCGGCGGGCAGCTGCGCGATATCGTCATGCCGCCGTTGCCCGCCCATCCCACGGACGGTCCGGAACCGGGCCGGTATCACCGGCAGTTCGTGGACCGTCTCGCGCTCTACCAGCCGGCGACGGCGGCCGCGGCCGCCCAAGCGGTGGCCGCCGCGACCGCGCCGATCGATACCTTCCTCGCCTACGGCGACGACCGCACCCGGTACCAGTACGACTACAACCGGCTGCTGACCGAGTACGCACTCGACGCCGTCGTCCTGCCCGGCGCGGTAAAGGACCGGCAGACTCGCATCACCGCGCCACTCGCCCGGCTCGAGCCCGACGCACCGATGACCTGGGCCAACTATTCGGGCGCCCCCGCGATCGGGCTGCCGGCGGGCCGCTCCGCCGAAACCGGCCTCCCGTTCGGGGTGCAGCTCGGTGGTATGCCCTGGTCGGATGCCGAACTCATCAGCATCGGACTGGCACTGCAGGCCGCCGAACCGGCCTGGCAGGAGATGCCCGCGCTACCGCCCGGCCCACGGGAACTGCCGCATACCGGTCTCGCGGCGCCCGGCCCGGGGCCCGATCCCACCAATACCGTGATCCCTGCGCCTGTCCCCTTCGTTCCCACCACCGCGGTCGGCTGAACGGGTGGCGCCTGCCCGAAGTGTCCGGCTAGGTCTCGGCGCGATGCCTGGAATCGAGCCTGGTCAAGCCAGGTTTTCGATTTTCGCGGCGAGTTCGGCTCCGGTGAGGGGTTCGCGGGCGATCACCGCGATCGTGTCGTCACCGGCGATGGTGCCGACGATATAGGGCAGGGATGCCCGGTCGAGGGCGCTGGCCAGGAAATGCGCCGCGCCCGGGGGCGTGCGCAGGACCGCGATATTGCCGCTGCAATCGGTGGAGACCAGCAGGTCACCCAGCAGTTTCGCCAACCGGCCGGTACCGCCGGTGACGCCCCGCACCGGACTGCCGTCCTCGGGTACCACGTACACACCGGCTCCGCCGTCGGCCGCCCGGAGTTTGACCGCGCCCAGTTCGTCCAGGTCGCGCGAGAGCGTGGCCTGAGTGGTTTCGATGCCCTCGGCGGCGAGCAGGTTGGCGAGTTCGGTCTGGCTGCGAACCGGATGCGCGGCGAGCAGCGCGATGATCCGCGACTGCCGGCCGGCCCGGGTCGGGGCCGTGACCGGGCCGGTGGAATGCGTGCGAGTCTCACTCATCGTCGCGGGGTGCCCGCCCGGTCCAGGAGCCAGGCCAGCAGGGCCTTCTGCGCGTGCAGCCGGTTCTCCGCCTCGTCCCAGACCACGCTCTGTTTCCCGTCGAGAACCTCGTCGGTGATCTCCTCGCCGCGATGTGCGGGCAGGCAGTGCAGCACGATGGCATCGGGCGCGGCGCCGGCGAGCAGTCCGGCGTTCACCTGGTAGGGACGGAACGGTGCGACCCGGTCCAGGCCGTCACCTTCCTGCCCCATGGAGGTCCAGGTATCGGTGACCAGTACGTCGGCGCGCGATGCCCCGGTGTACGGGTCGTCGGTGACGGTCACACTGCCACCGGTTTCCGTAGCGCGGGCCTGCGCGGCGGCGAGCACCGCCCGCGAGGGCTGGAACCCCGCGGGCGCGACGATCCGCACATGCATTCCGGCGGTCACACCGCCGAGCAGCAACGACTGCGCCATATTGTTGGCGCCGTCCCCGAAATAGGACAGCACCAGGCCTTTCGGGTCGCCTTTGTGCTCGGTGATCGTCTGCAGATCCGCCAGCACCTGGCAGGGGTGGAAATCGTCGGACAGCGCGTTGACCACCGGGACGGTCGCGGTGCCGGCCATCTCCTCCAGCCGCTGCTGGCCGAACGTCCGCCAGACGATCGCTTCGACGTAGCGGGAGAGCACCCGGCCGGTATCGGCGAGCGTTTCGTCGCGGCCGAGCTGGGTGGTCTGGCCGTCGACCACCACCGCGTGCCCGCCCAGCTGGGCGATACCGAGTTCGAAGGAGAACCGGGTGCGGGTGGAGTTCTTGTCGAAGATCACGCCCACCCCGCGCGGACCCTCCAGCGGGCGGCGCGCGAACGGGTTCTTCTTGAGTTCGGCGGCCAAGGTCAGCACCTCGGCCTGTTCGGCGGGGGTCAGATCGTCGTCACGGAGGAAATGCCGGACGGCGACAGCCGGCCGGGTCGGGGCGCTCATGCCCGGGCTCCTTTCGTCTCGGCCAGTACCTCATCGAGGATTTCCGGCAGATCCAGCACCAGATTGTCGGCCTGGGTTTCGGTGAGTACCAGCGGCGGCGCCAACCGGATCACATCGGGTTTGGCGGGGTTCACCAGATACCCGGCCGCCCGCGCACGGGCCTCGACCTGCGGCGCCACCGGATGGGTGAGGCCGATACCGAGGAGCAGTCCGGCGCCGCGGACATCGGCGATCAGCGGATGTTCGAGTACCGCGATCCCGTCGCTGAGCCGTTTGCCAATCGATTCGACATGTTCCAGCAGGCCCTCGTCCGCGATGGTGCGCAGCACCGCCAGTGCCGCGGCCGCGCTGACCGGGTTACCGCCGAAGGTGGTGCCGTGCATACCGGGGGTGAACAGGTCGGCCGCCTGCCCGGTGGCCAGTACCGCGCCGATCGGCAGGCCCGCGCCCAGCCCCTTCGCCAGGGTCATCACATCGGGGGTGATACCGAATGCCTGGTGGGCGTACATCTTTCCGGTCCGGCCGATCCCGGTCTGCACCTCGTCCAGGATCAGCAGCGCGCCGTGCCGGGCGGTGATCTCCCGGGCGCGCACCAGATAGTCCATCGGCGGAACCACCACGCCGCTTTCGCCGAGCATCGGTTCCAGGAATACCGCGGCGGTATCGGAATCCACCGCCCGCTCGAGGATCTGCACATCGCCGTACGGCACATGCACCACCCCCGGTGGCATGGGCTCGAACGGTGCGCGTTTGGAAGGCTGGCCGGTGAGCGCGAGCGCGCCCATGGTCCGGCCGTGGAACGCCTCGTCACACGCGATGATCTTGCGCCGGCCGGTGAGCCGGGCCAATTTGAACGCGGCCTCGTTGGCCTCGGTGCCGGAGTTGCAGAAGAACGCGCGGCCGCCGCCGTCACCGAAATGCCCCAGCAGCGATTCGGCGAGTTCGATCACCGGTTCGCTGCCGTACAGGTTGGATACATGACCGAGCGTCCCGAGCTGATCCATCACCGCGCTCAGCACCGCCTGGTGCGCGTGGCCGAGACTGTTGACCGCGATCCCGCCCACGAAATCGATATAGCGGTTGCCGTCCGCGTCGTACACCACCGCGCCGCTGCCCCGGGTCAGCACGACCTCCGGCGTGGCGTAGTTGCGCATCATCACATTCGACCACCGTTGCCGCAGTTGCGCAGTGTTCATGCTCTGACTCCGTTTTCCTCGTCCGCCGCCGGTGTGACCATCGTGCCGATACCTTCCCCCGTGAACAGCTCCAGCAATACCGAATGGGGTACGCGCCCGTCGATGACATGCGCGCCCGGAACCCCGCCCCGGACCGCGCGCAGGCATGCCTCCATTTTGGGGACCATCCCCGAATCCAGTGACGGCAGCAGCTCGGCCAGCGCGTCGGTATCGATAACACTGGTCAGCGAGGACCGGTCGGGCCAGTCGGTGTAGAGGCCTTCGACATCGGTGAGCACCACCAGTTTTTCCGCGCCGATACCTTCTGCCAGGGCGGCCGCGGCGGTATCGGCGTTGATGTTGTGCACCACGCCGTCGGCGTCGGGTGCGATGGTCGAGACGACCGGGATCCGGCCCGCGCCGATGAGATCGAGTACGGCGCCCGGGTGGACGTCGGTGACGTCACCGACCAGGCCGATATCGGTGGCCGCGCCGTCGATATCGACGGTGCGGCGGGTCGCGGTGAACAGCCGGGCGTCCTCACCGGAGATACCGACGGCGTACGGTCCGTGCGCGTTGATCAACCCGACCAGTTCCCGGCCGACCTGACCGAACAGCACCATCCGCACCACATCCATCACCTCGGGTGTGGTGACCCGGAAACCGCCGCGGAACTCCCCCGCCAACCCGAGCCTTTTCAGCATGGCCGAGATCTGCGGACCGCCACCGTGCACGACCACCGGATGCACCCCGACGGTGCGCAGGAAGGCCATATCGGCGGCGAACGCGCGCTTCAGACCGTCGTCGATCATGGCGTTACCGCCGTATTTGACCACGACGACCTTATCGCGGAACTTCTGCAGCCAGGGCAGGGCACCGGCCAGGATATGCGCTTTGTCCAGCGCGGACAGATCGTGGAGGGCTTCGGTCATGAGCTGTAGGCCGAGTTCTCTTCGACGTAACCGTGGGACAGGTCGGTGGTGCGGACGGTGGCGGTCCCGTCGCCGAGCCGCAGGTCCACGACCACCTCGATATCGGGACCGGACAGGTCGACGTCGCGCGCGCCCGGAGCGCCGGTGCCGTCGATACAGACCGGGGCGCCGTTGAACGAGACCGAGATCAGGTCGGGGTCGAGGTCGATGGGCGCGGTGCCGACCGCGGCCAGCACGCGGCCCCAGTTCGGATCGGACCCGAACATCGCGGTTTTGACCAGACTGTCCCGGGCGATGATCCTGGCCGCGGTGAGCGCGTCGTCCTCGCTGTGCGCGCCCTTGACAGTGACCAGCACCCGCTTGGTGACGCCTTCCGCATCGGCCATCAACTGGGCGGCCAGGTCGTCACAGACCGCCAGGACCGCCGCGTCCAGTTCGTCCTGGGCGGGCGCGACCTCGCTGGCGCCGTTGGCCAGCAGCAGCACGGTGTCGTTGGTCGACATGGACCCGTCCACATCGAGACGGTCGAAAGTGAGCCGGGTGGCTTTGCGCAGGGCACTGTCGAGCTGTTCGGCGGTGGCGACAGCATCGGTGGTGAGGACCACCAGCATGGTCGCCAGGGACGGAGCGAGCATCCCTGCGCCCTTGGCCATACCGCCCACGTTCCATTTACCGGGGTGGTGCAGCGACGCTTCTTTCGGCACGGTATCGGTGGTCATGATGGCATGCGCGGCATCGGTACCGCCGGACATTCCACCACCCATCTCGTGCACGATCTCGGTGACCCCGGGCAGCAGTTTGTCCATCGGCAGCCGGTCCCCGATCAGGCCGGTGGAACACACCGCGATCTCACCGGCGCCGGTTTCGGTACCCCAGTTGCTCAACGCGGTGGCGAGTTCCTCCGCGGTGCGATGGGTGTCCTGGAAACCCTCCGGCCCGGTGCAGGCGTTGGCGCCTCCGGAGTTGAGGATCACGGCGCGCAGCCGGCCGGATTTCAGAACCTGCTGCGACCACAGCACCGGTGCGGCTTTCACCTTGTTCCCGGTGAACACCCCGGCCGCGGCGTAATCGGGACCTTCGTTTAGAACGAGGGCCAGATCTGGTTTACCGCTGGCTTTGAGGCCGGCGGCGATCCCGGCGGCCCGGAATCCGAGCGGCGCCGTCACACCCTGATTGTGGACAAGGTTGGCATCGGTGGTCACGGGGCCACTCCTACGGTGGACAGCCCGGCGGTCTCGTCGAGGCCGAGCGCGAGGTTCATGGACTGCACCGCGGCGCCCGCGGTGCCTTTGGTCAGGTTGTCGATCGCGCCGATCACCACCAGCTGACCGGCGTCGGTATCCACGGTCACCTGCAGGGTGACGGTGTTCGCGCCGAGCACGGCACCGGTCTGCGGCAGTACGCCTTCCGGTAGCAGATGCACGAAAGGTTCGTCCGCGTAGGCCTTCTCGTAGACCGCACGCGCCTGCGCGGCGTCCACCCGCACCGGGGCGGTGCAGGTGGCGAGGATGCCGCGCGGCATGGGCGCGAGGACGGGTGTGAAGGAGACCCGCACCGGGGCGCCCGCGACGGCCGACAGGTTCTGCGCGATCTCGGGGGTGTGCCGATGCGCGCCGGCCACACCGTAGGCACGGGCCGAGCCCATGACCTCCGAGCCGAGCAGGCTCACATCCAGCTTCCGGCCCGCTCCCGACGCCCCGCTGACGGCCACGACGTTCACCGCCGGGTCGACGATTCCCGCCGCGATCGCGGGAGCGAGCGCGAGACTGGCGACGGTCGGATAGCACCCGGGTACCGCGATGCGGGTCGCGCCGCGCAATACCTCCCGGGCACCTGGCAGCTCCGGCAGCCCGTAGGGCCAGCTACCCGCGTGCGGGCCACCGTAGTAGCGGTCCCAGGCGGCGGGATCGGTGAGCCGGAAATCGGCGCCGCAGTCGATGATCACGGTCGATTCGGGCAGTTCGGCGGCCAGTTCGGCCGATTGACCGTGGGGCAGACCGAGGAAGACGATATCGTGTCCGGCCAGCTCGGCCGCGGTGGTCGGGGCGAGAATCCGGTCGGCCAGCGGCAGCAGCTGCGGCTGCAGTGCGCCCAGCGCGGTACCCGCGTTGTTACCGGCGGTGAGCGCCCCGATTTCGAGGCGCCCGGCTCGGTACTCCGGATGCCCCAGCAACAGACGCAGTACTTCCCCGCCCGCGTAACCACTGGCACCGGCGACGGCCACGCGCAGCGGGCCGTTCCGGTCGGGCATATCCGTGTGATCAGCCATGTGATGATTATGCATGACTATGCAAGCTCATTCATAGACGGGGTTGGGCTCACCACCGGCCAGCCCGGCCGCGGTCAGGGTGACGTGCCGGGTCCATGCCTCGACGGCGGCGTCGGCGTCGCGGGCCAGCGCCGCCGCCTCCAACCGGCGGTGTTCCTCCGCCCCGTCCCGGCCGGGGTTACGATGCGACGACCAGCGACGGGCGAGCTCACTCGCGGTCCACAACCGATCGAAAGCTTCCAGCAGGACGCGATTGCCGCAGCCCTCCAACAGGGTGCGATGGAATACTCGATGAGCCTCCGACCACGCGTCGCTGTAGTACTCACCCTCTTGCGGTACAAACGCCGGAGTACGGGCCAGACGATGATGTGCGGCCCGGACCCGGGTCTCCCATTCGATATCGCCGCGCTCGATCGACATCCGTAACAGGACCGGTTCGATCGTCCGGCGCGCCTCCGCGATCTCCTGCCAGCGACCGTCGGAAAAGGCCGCGACGGCGAAGCCGCGGTTGGGCAGGCGATCCGCGATCCCTTCACCGACCACCCGGACAAGCGCCTCTCGGACGATGGCCAGGCTCACACCCTGTTCCTTGGCGAGATCCTGCGGTTTCAGCGGGGCGCCTGGGGCGTAGTCGCCGCGCATGATCGCCTCCCGCAGGCGTGCATAAACCTGCTCGGAGAGCATCTGCTTCCCGGCCGATACCGGAGCCCGGTCTGTCCCGATCATGATCCCAGGGTAGACGATCTCGACAATAATCGATTATTAGTACTATTATCGATACTGTTGGACAGTCGCCGTGCGAATGCCGTCACGACCCGACCCACCGCCGGCCACAGCACCGTCCACACGCACGCCCCGAAAGGACTCTCGATGACCGTCAACGACCACACCCCCGCGGAGAAGACCAGCCGGGATACCGAGCGAACGGAGGTCTCCCGACTCGTTCCCGCCCCGGCCGCCGCCATCTTCGCGGTCCTCACCGACCCCCAGGGGCATGTCGACATCGATGCTTCGGGAATGCTCATCGACGCCGAGGGAGAGCCGGTCGAACGGCCCGGCGACCGGTTCCTGGTCCATATGGACCGAGAGGCCCTCGGGGACGTCCCTCTCGGCAAGTACGACGTCGAGGTCGTCATCACCGAACTCGACCCGGACCGGGAGATCGCCTGGACCGTCGAAGCCCGCGGCCGTCGGTTCGGCCATATCTACGGCTACCGGCTGGAGCCGGCCGAGGCCGGCACACTCGTCACCTCTTACTACGACTGGTCGGCAGCCGATGAGGAGTGGAAGCAGCGGGTCACCTTCCCGGTAATCCCCGAGACTTCCCTGAAGGCAACCCTCGGAATCCTCGAGCGCACCGTCCGCCGGAGAGCTGCCGCCTGACCGGGAGCCGTATTCGACGACAGCGGCACGAGTCCTTCGATCAGCCGCGGGCCTATCGGCTAGTATTAGAACATGTGTTCGAACAGCGCTCTCCGGCACCAGATCAGCGCTCTGGAACACGCCGTCGACGCGCTACTCGGGATCGATCTCGATACCGTGTCCGATATCGAACTCGCCGATACGCTCACCCGGGTCGCGGCACGCGCCCGCAATCTGACGGGGTTCACCGCCAAGGTCACCCATCGGCACGAAAACCGGCGGACCGGACGCACGGCCGCACGAACCGCGGGGGACCTTCCCTTCCCGGCCGGCGACAATGCCGCCGCCCGAGTTGCGGCCACCGCGGCCGGGCGTCGCCGGCGCCGATCGGGCATTGTTTCCGGAGACAACCACAGCATCGTGTCCCGAGGAGCTACCGTGACCGCACCCCTGCGCGTGGAGCGCACCGGCGATATCGTCGTCTGGACCATCGACAACCCCGGCCAGCGCAATCCGATCTCCGACGAAGCGACCATCGACGCGCTGGAGACCGCGGTGGGCGAGGCCAACCGCGATCATTCGCTGCGGGTCGCCATCCTGACCGGTGCCGGTTCAGCGTTCAGTGCGGGCGGAAACGTCAAGCACATGCGCGATAAGGCGGGGATGTTCGGCGGAACCCCGGCCGATCTGCGCCAGGGTTACCGGCACGGTATCCAGCGAATCCCGAAAGCGCTGTACCACTGCGAGATTCCCACCATCGCCGCGGTCAACGGTCCCGCGATCGGCGCCGGCTGCGATCTGGCCCTCATGTGCGATATGCGGATCGCCGCGACCACCGCGACCTTCGCCGAGAGTTTCGTCCGCCTCGGCCTCATCCCGGGCGACGGCGGCGCCTGGCTGCTCCCCCGCGCGGTCGGTATGGCCCGCGCCAGCCAATTGGCCTTCACCGGAGCAGCCATCGACGCGGCCACCGCTCTCGACTGGGGCATGGTCAACGAGGTGGTCGAACCCGATCAGCTCCTCGACACCGCCCACCGGCTGGCCGGCGAGATCGCGGTGAACCCGCCGCACGCCCTGCGCATGACCAAACGCCTGCTGCGCGAGGGGCAACACCAGAGCCTGGAAACCCTGCTGGAACTCTCCGCCGCCATGCAGGCGATCACGCACCACACCACGGATCACGACGAAGCGGTCGCGGCCATGCTGGAGCGGCGAGCGCCCAGGTTCACCGGCGACTGAGTATCACCGACGGAGGCGGCGCCGTCAGGCGGCGAAGACGGCGCGGACCACGGCCTCGTCGCCGTCGACCCGCGTTCAGTGAAATCACTTCCCCCACGGCCACCCTCCTCCGCACCTGACGCGATATGGCGATCATGAGCTATCTGCCGCCAGTGCGGTGGTCAGATTGTCGAGTCGGCCGAAGGCGCGGGCAAAGCCCACGTGGTCGCTGTAATCGCGCGATTCGACGATGAGGCCATCGCGTACCCGCACCACGAAGATGCACGGGATCGAGAAGGAGCGCCCGTCCGCCGAACCGACGTAGCTGAATTCGTAGACGACCACCTCCGGATCGGCGGTTTCGTGGACTTGCCCTACCGGCTCGAACCGCTCTACTCCTGTTGTCCGGGCCGGCCCCTCGGCGAAGTGGCTGCGTAACTGGGCACGGGAGTTCAACGGTGTGTCACCGAGTGGGGCGAAGGGGTGCCGGACATCGGTTTGTTCGGCATACAGGCCGGCGAGATGATCCAGTTGCGCCTGTTTCTGCTGCTCGGTGAGGTTGCCGGAGACCAAGCGGTCGACCCCTGCGGCAACGGCGCGGACTACATCGGCTGGTGTGGATGGCTGTGGCATGGCATTCCTGACTTAAACGGAGTCTGGACTTCGGTAACTGTACCGAAGTATAGACTCCGGTTAACGTCGTCTGCCGAGCCCGGAAGTGGAAGGAGGCACTGAATGCGCCAGGACGCGCGGGAGAACCGGGAACGGATCCTGACCGCGGCCGAGGAGGTGTTCGGCGCGCACGGGGGCTCCGGATCGACCGAGGAGGTGGCCCGGCGGGCCGGTGTCGGCATCGCAACGGTCTTTCGCCACTTCCCCACCAAGGAGGAGCTGATCGAGGCGGCACTGCTGCGACATTTCGATCAGCTCACCGAACGCGCCGACGCGCTCGCCGGCGACGCAGACCAGGCCGTAGCCTGGCGCACCCTGGTGCGGGCGATGATCGAAACCGGCGCCACGAAATTGACACTGGCCTCGAAACTGGATGACCAGGGGAGGCTTCCGCGCAGCGCCGCCACCGCATCGAACCGGCTGAAAGTCGCGGTCGGCGCGGTCCTCCTACAAGCGCAGGAGGCCGGCGCGGTGCGCCCTTCGGTCACGGTCGAGGAGGTTTACCTGCTCATCCGCGGGCTGGCCCAAGCGTCAGCCGCGATACCGGTGCAGCCTGCCATCCTGGACCGCGCCATCGACGTCGTGCTCACCGGGCTGTCGCGGTGACTGCGCCACCGAGCAGCCGATCCGCTGGACACCCTGCGCATGATCAAACTCTCTCGACGGAGGGCCGGTGATGAGTACGCACGATCGGATCGCTGACGACTGGGTGCTGGCCGCAAGAGTCCGCGTTCGGTCTCGAGTCGGCTTTGCGGGCGGGGTCAGAGTTTGGTGGCTTCGATGAGCGTGCGGGTGGAGTGAGCGATGAACGGCCCCCGCTGCTGGATCTGATCGTGGAGTTGGCGCAGCCGGTCGCGATATGCGTCGACGGTGAAGCCGGGGACCATCCAGATCACCTTGCGCAGGAAGTAGACCACCGCGCCGATATCGTCGAATTCCATGCGCAAGCGCTCTGTGTGCAGGCCGACGACCTCCAGACCGGCCGCTCGGGCAGCGGCGGATTCGTCGTCCGGATGGCGGCTACGCCGAGCATGCGGTTGTGGACCGAGAAAGTATTCGACCAGTTCGAAGACACTGGCCGGTCCGACATGCTGGGCGAAGTAGATACCGCCCGGCCGCAGAACGCGAGCGATCTCGTCCCACCAGATGGTGGCCGGATGCCGGCTGGTGACGAGGTCGAACGCCGCGTCGGCGAACGGCAGCGGCGGCTCGTCGGGCGTGGCGACGACGACCACGCCGCGCGGGCGCAGCAGCGCGGTGGCCTTGGCGACATTCGGTGGCCACGATTCGGTGGCAACCATGTACGGCGGGAAAACCTCCGCCTCGGCCAGGACTTCACCGCCGCCGGTCTGGATGTCCAATGCCGAAGCGGCGGTTTTCAGACGGGCGCTCATCAGTCTCTGGTAGCCCCACGACGGGCGCGCCTCGGTGGCTCGGCCGTCGAGCCACGAGAAGTCCCAGCCTTCCACGGATACCGACTCTGCTTCGGCCAGCAGATCCTCGAACGTCCGTTTCATATGGGAGTATTCTGCCCGCGCCCCTGGGCGTGATCGACCGATTTTCGGGTTGGTGGAATATCGACAGCGAAGGCCGGAACGCAGGGCCGGCTCGGTGGGCCGATAGCGGGCTTCGAAATCTCGCGGTTACCAGTGTATTCGGAGGTTTCCACTGGGCCTACGCCCCGGTGGCCCAGAAGTCGATCCTCGGTCATGGTGGCCGCTATCTGGTCGCAGGTCCCACGCCCGAACCCATTGAGGGCACCTGGGATTCACCCCGAATCCTCGTCATCGAGTTTCCCGATATGGATCGGATCCGGCAGTGGTACGACTCGCCCGAGTATCGGCAAGCCCGGCAGATACGGGAAGGCAAAGCCCGGGTACAGATGCTGTTCGTCGAGGGCTCGCCGCCCGAAGGGTTTTCGCTCCCGGCCTGACCCCGCCCGACCGACCACGCATTTGCCGGCCGAGACCGAACCGGCGTTGGCGCTGAGTAGCCTGGATCGGATCCCGAAGGCCGGTGGGCGGTCGCTGTGGCGAGCGCTGCACCCCAGAACTGCTCGATTACTCGGGGCCGGTCGTGGTCGCGGGTGCCAGTGATCGAATCCAGAAGTCGATGATGGCCTGGATGCACTGATCCGAGGTCCGGCCCGAAGGCGGATCGAGCACCGCGCCATGAACCTGAGCCTCGACCGCCTGCACGAACAGCAATGCGTTCAGTCCGGGATCGGCCGCGCCGGGAGCGAGGCGACGCAGGTGATATGCGACTTCCTCGGCGAGGCGTTGTTCGAGCTGCCGGAGCTGCCGGACGCCTTCGGCTGTGCGGGGTGCCTGGTCGAATAGCAGCCGGTGCATCCGGGGTTGGGCACGGTGGAACCGCACCACTACGCCGATCAGCCGGTGCACGGTCTCGTCCAGGGGCGGCCGATCGGCGCGCAGCGCCGCGGTCTCGGCGAGCAGTGATTCCCCGGCGTGGCGCAGATGACGTTCGGCGAGTGCGTAGAGCAGAGCGTCCTTGTTCGGGACGTAGTGATAGAGGGTGCCGATGGATACGCCGGCCAGTTCGGCGACCTTGTTGGTGGTTGTCGCGGTGTAGCCGTGCTGTTGGAAAAGCCGAGCAGCCGCATCGAGTATCGCGCCGAAAGTGAACTCCGACCGCTGCTGGCGCGGTGTTTTCCGGGGTGTGGACATGATCTCCCGAAGTCGAGTTGTAAAAACCGAGGATTGCTCGAATCATTATCGCATGCACAGCTCCTACCTCGCGTTTCTTCCCTCGAACCTGCGGCCGGATCCCACGCTGCGGCCGGTGTCGACCTGGTGGCGCTGCGGCGACGCCGATGTGCACATCGAACGCGCATTCCGCCCCGACGCATCGGTGCGCATGCTGCTGGTGCACGGTGCGGGCGGGCACGCGGCGGCGGTGTGGCCGATCGCGGCGCTGGCGGCCGGACAGGGTTTCGAGGTCGCGGTGCCCGATCTTCCCGGCTACGGCCGGACCCGGGTCCGCGCTCCGCGCCGCATCCGCTATCAGGACTGGGTGGACTGCCTCACCGAGCTGATCCGCGTCGAGCACGCGGCCGATCCCCGGCCGCTTGTGGTCTTCGGCGCGAGCATGGGCGGGATGCTCGCCTACAGCGCGGCCGCCCGGACCGGGCTACCCGCCGCGGTCGCGGCCACCTGCCTGCTCGATCCACGGATGTCTCAGGTGCGTGCGGCGATCGCTCGGCGCCCCTGGCTGGGCCGTCACGGTCCCAGCCTGCTGGCCCCGGCCGTCGACGGCGTCCGTATTCCGATGCGGTGGATGGCGAATATGCCTGCCATCTCGAACGACCCCGCGCTTGCCCGCCTCGTCGCGGCCGATCCGCACGGCGGCGGGGTGTCGATGCCGCTGGGCTTCCTGCGGACCTATCTCGGTTCGGCACCTGATGCCGAACCGGAGAGCTTCACCGCCTGCCCCGTGTGGCTCGTCCATCCAGGTGCCGACACCTGGACGCCACTGTCGTTGAGCCAGATGTTCTTCCAGCGCATCGCGGCACCGAAAAGGCTCACGGTGCTCGACAACGCCGGCCACTATCCGGTCGAGACCCCGGGCATCCACCAACTGGTCCGAACACTGGCCGAGCTCCGAGCGGAAGTGAGCTCCGATCGCCCATGACATTTGCTGGATCGCCGACGACCCGGTGTCGGCCGCGTAAATGGCCACCGACGAGTACCGGTGGCTCGGGCGTCGTGATTCACGCGTTCAGGGGCGGCCGAATTCACCATCCTTGGCACCGGCCAGAAACGCATCCCACTCGCCGGGAGTGAAGACCAGCGCCGGACCGGTAGGGTTCTTGCTGTCACGCACGCCTACGAAACCTTCGCCGAGGTGGGCGGCCTCCACACAGTCCTGGTTTCCGCCGGACTTACTGCTCTTGAACCACTTTGCGCCGGTCAGGTCCATCATCGTTACTCCTTCGCATATCGCAGCATCAAGTCTCGGGATGCCGACGCGGACAACGCTACATGGCGGATTCGCGCCGCCTCGTTCGAGAATTTCTCGACCTCATCCGTGCGCTCCACGTACAGGCCGCCGGACAGTCCCTCCATGTAGGCCACCGGAGGCTCTTGGAGCTTGGACGTCGGCAGGGGCGGGAAGCTGAACAGGACGAAGCTACCCGCGTTGAGGCCGATCGGCTGGCCCTCGGTCGACGGCACGATCCGTATCTCGACGCCGGCCTGCTCCGAGCGTTGCAGGAGGTGGTTTATCTGGTCTGTCATCACCCCCGGGCCGCCGACGCTGTATCCCAGGACGGCCTCGGTCAGCAGCGCCTCGAATCGGAAGCCCGGCCGGTCCAGCAACCCTTGTCGCCGAACAACCACATCGAGAATCCGCTCTACCTCGTCGGAAGACCTGTCCGGGAATGTGGCCCAGGTCAGCGCGCGGCGATAGTTCCTGGTCTGGAGCAGGCCCGGCACCAGGGCGGTCTGCCATGAGGTCACCCAGTTCGCGGACTCCTCCAAGGAGAGGTAGTGGTCGAATCCTTTCGCGATAGCGTCGTCGGCGTACCCGCGCCACCATGCCGATCCGGAAGTACCGGCCTCTCGGATCTCACGGGACAACCCGAGAAGTAGCTGCCGCTCGGCGTCGGTCGCTTCGTAGGTGTTCGCCAGCGCATTCAGTGCCAGGTCGGTCACCTTGGTTGGGCGACCGTCCTCCATACGCCCGTAGGACTGGGGCGACACCTCCGCGACCCTGGCCGCGGCGGCTTGCGTCAATTCGGCTCTCTCGCGCAGCTTTCGGAGCTGGCGGCCCAGAGCCCTTCGAGGAAGCGTCGAACCAGTAGCCATTTCATTACCTTCGTTAACCGGTTGAGTGGAATATGGAAGCCCCCACGGGCGAAGGCTCCCCCGATAAAGATTCCCTCGAGAAAGTTCACGAACTCCCCCGCGGATAATCCACGGTCGTACTTCCAAATGCCTTGCGGGAGCGCTCTACTGAGGGAGCGCCCGGTGCAGGCCACCTCGAATCACCGTCGAGGACACCAGTTCGACGCCAGGAGTGCCGATAGCTGGTGGTCTTCACGACACAGCCAGTGGACCTCGAAGAACACTGACGCCACGTGTCGGACCCTGCACCGGGTGCTTACCGAAGACTATGCCAGGAGTGGGGATTCATCATGCGCGCAACCGAATCATTGCCGGTAAGGGTCCGGGGCGAGTCCGGGATTCGCCCGCCCACCGAGTGGGCACTACCCACGCCGGTCCAGCTGGAACTGCTGCTCGCGGCCATGCGGCGATGGGCCGGGGACAGTGAGCATGCCTGACCGCGCCCCCGCCGCGGTCGGCCTGGTCCGGCTGGACATCCCGACACCGGATATCGACCTGTACGCACTCGCCGAACGGAACGGATGCCGGCTGCTCTACACAGTCAAGACGCACGCCCGGCCCCTCGTCGCCGCCTACGCGCTGGCGAAGTACGCCGCCGAATACGACGCGCGGGCGGTGGTGGTCCCGGGGTTTCGCGCACGCCGACGACATCCGCCACATCATCACCGATAACGCCGCGCTCATCACTCCCGTGCAGATCTACCCCCGTGGTTATCGCTGGCCCCGAGAGGACGTGGCATGTGGTGGGCACACATAGCGCTGAGCGCGTTGGTCTTCGGCATGCTCGGCTCGATCGGATACACGATCCTCATCGCCTGGTCGATCGAGCGGGACGACGGCACGGACCGGACGCCACCCACGCTCGAGCGACTGCTCCGGCGGTTACATGAGTAGTCGGTACTTCCGGAGCTCCGGATGCGCGGTGTCGACCGACCGGTAACAGAAGGTTCCGGCCGCCTGGAATTCGATTCCGGAAAGCCGGGACCATGCCGCGCCGACCTGGCGGTGTCGATAGGGATTCAGGATCCCCACCTCGCTCGGAATCTGCTGCGCAGGAACGCTAACGGCGTCGGCACGCCCGCATGATGAAGGACACCCGGGACCGGTTCACGCTCCTGAAAAGCGAGCAGGCCCGACTCCTCAGCCGACGAAGCCGGCCGCGCCGCCCGCGTCCATGAGCGGGCGGCCGCCGTCGGGAGAACGAGGTCAGGTGTGGTCGGAGGCCAGCAGGGCGCGGGTTGCGGGCTCCTGGGCCTGGAAGATATGCGGCTGATCGGCGGGGTAGGTGACGAAGTCGCCGGGAAACAGCTCGACCGGGTCATCGGTGGGGCCGACCAGGGCGCGGCCCGAAGCGAGCAGGACGTGTTCGACGACTCCTGTGGCGTGGGGAGCCGAGTCGCGCGGTGAGCCGGGTTCGGCCTCGATGCGGTAAAGGTCGCGGCGGGCGCCCGGCGGGCAGGCCGACAGCAGGGTGGCGCGGTAATCGGCCTCGGACGAGGCGACAGTGGCGCCCTCGCCTGCCCTGATGACTTGCACAGGAGTCCTGGGCCGGTCGATAAGCTGGGAAAACGGTAGGTCCAGGGTGGTACACAGGGCCCACAGCGTCTCCAGGCTGGGGTTGCCCCGGCCCGACTCCAGCTGGGAGAGGGTTGACTTCGCGATGCCCGCACGCAGGGCGAGCTCGTTCAGGGACAGCCCCGCGAGCTCGCGTGCCCGCCGTAGGGCCACTGCGACGGCGTCCAGCGGAGCCTTCGGGGTGGGGCTTTCGCTCTTGCCTGCCTGTTCCATGGTGTTCGCTCCAGAAGTCAAACGTTCGAGTTGACGAACAGTGGTCGAGGTGTTCACTATATCAGCCATGCGTTCGTTCTGGAGAACACTGGACCGGGCGATGCTGCGGGACGTCGCGCCGGTGTGCCTGGCCGTGGGCGTAATCGGCCTCTCCTACGGAGCGATCGCCGCGGCCGCCGGCTTCCCCCTGTGGTTTCCCGTTGTACTCGGCCTGCTGGTGATGGCCGCCTCGTCGGAGTTCCTATTCATCGGGATCATCGCTGCCGGCGGCAGCCCGGTGGCGGCGGTCCTCGCCGGTCTGCTCGTCAATGCCCGGCATCTGCCTTTCGGGCTCTCCGTGCCTGATGTGCTCGGCCGTGGCCCCTGGCGGTTCCTGGGGATCCACCTCATGAACGATGAGACCATCGCCTTCGCCATGGCCGAGAAGGACGCCACTCGCGGACGTACTGCTTACTGGGCCTGTGGCCTCGGCGTTCTGGTGTGCTGGCCGATCGGTGCGACGGTCGGCGGCGTGGCCGGCACCGTCATCGGGGGCACCGACGCCTTCGGGCTCGACGCCATGTTTCCCGCCGTCCTGCTCGCCCTGATCCTCCCGGCCATGCGTGAGGCCGCCGACAAGCGCCGAGTCGCCCTCACCGGCGCGGTGATCACACTTGCCACCACCTCGTTCCTGCCCGCCGGCCTGCCCGTGCTGCTCGCTCTGGCCGGCCTGGCAGCGACCGCCGTGCCCGGAAAGGCCCTGCGATGAACACGTCCCTGATGCACAGCCCACACGTCCTATTCGCCTCGGCCCTCGTCCTGGCTGCCGGCACTTATGCGTTCCGCCTTGCGGGCCCGATGCTGCGCTCCCGCCTAACCTTTCCGCCTCACATGGAGCGGCTGATGGAAACGTCCGCGATCGTGCTGCTCGCCTCCCTCGTCGCCACCACCGGAATGATGGAGGGCCATGGCCTGGCCGGGGTGGCCAGGCCGGCGGGCGTGGCTATGGCGGGCGTGCTGGCCTGGCGCAAAGCCCCGTTCCTGGTGGTGGTGATCGGGGCCGCTGCGGTCACTGCGCTGTTGCGCCTGATCGGTGCCGACTGAAAACTGCCTGCCCGGGCGCTGCTGCAGCGTCGGGGCACAGAGACATGTCATGCCCTTCCGGTACGCGCTTGAAGTGCGCTGTCGTGTCGGGCAGCTCAAAGTACGAGAGAAAGGCGACCGTGAGTCGGCCGAAGGAATACACAGAGATACCCGGGGCTGCATCGTCCGCACGGGATGCGGCCCCCCGTGTACTCGCTGCGGCAGCCGTCACCGTGGTGTTGTGGGCATCGGCCTTCATTGCCATCCGCAGTTCTGCTTCGTACTTCGGCCCGGGCCCACTGGCCCTGGGGAGATTGCTGGTGGCCGCCGCTGCCCTTGGCGGGGTCCTCCTGGTGCGCCGTGAGGGATTCCCGCCGCGAGCAGCCTGGCCGGGGACCGTCGCTTCCGGCCTTCTGTGGTTCGCTGCATACATGTTCGCGCTGAACTGGGGGGAGCGCGAAGTGGACGCCGGTACGGCCGCAATGATCGTCAACGTTGGGCCGATCCTGATGGCGATCCTTGGGGGGTGGCTTCTCAAAGAGGGTTTTCCAGGCAAGCTGATGGCCGGCCTGGTGGTGTCGTTTGCCGGTGCTGTAGTGGTCGGCATCGCCACGTCCGGTGATGGTGGTTCATCCGCCCCCGGTGTGCTGCTGTGCCTGGCTGCGGCGATCACGTATGCCCTGGGTGTGGTGCTGCAGAAGCCCGCGCTGAACCACGCAAGTCCCCTTCAGGTGACGACGTTCGGTGCGCTCATCGGGGCTGTCGCCTGTCTGCCGTTCGCCGGTCAGTTGGTCTCCGAGGTGAGTCGGGCGCCCGCCTCGGCCACTCTGCAGGTGGTGTACCTGGGGGTATTCCCGACTGCTCTCGCGTTCACCACTTGGGCCTATGCCGTTTCCCGCACAACGGCCGGGAAGATGGGATCCACGACGTATGCGGTACCGGTCATCGTCGTTCTGATGTCCTGGCTCGTCCTCGATGAGGTGCCCGCTCCGCTGGCCCTGATCGGCGGCCTTCTGTGTCTGTGTGGAGTCGCGGTGTCCCGGATACCGGGCCGTTCCCCGCAGCAGCAGGACACCGCGCAGCGTCCGGTTCCCGCGCCTTCTGGCGAACGGGCACGGCCGGACCGCTGAGCAGTCCGGCGAGCCGATGAACTGTCCGCGCCGAGCCCGCCATCGGCTACCGCTTTTCCACTACTCGCTCCCCCTCGCCCGGTTTCCAGATGGTGATCTTCAGGGTGTCGTTGCCGACCTCCACCGAGGAGGCCGAGGTGAGGTCGGCGACGAAGAAGTGATCGAAAGTCTGGTCGCGCAGGTCCATACCGCTGTCCTCGTACAGGTACTGGGCGAAGCGGGAGTGCAGGGCGGTATCCGGATCGTCGACCACTACGCCGAAGAGTTTCGCGTCGCCTTCGGCGACCATTGTGTCGATCGTTGCCGTGTGGAGGCAGAAGCGCGGATCGCGCAGCAGGTCCAGGAATTTGGTCGTGCCCGGCATCCCGGCGATAACCAGCTTCTCCTCGAAAATCATCGGTTCCACCGGGCTGATCCGGGGGAAACCATCCGCGCGCAACGTACCGAGCATGCACAGGTTGCCGGTGGCGATATGGCGGCGGCGAAAGATCTGACTGATATGGGGCGCTTCCGCGGTGAATTCACTCCAGGTCGTCATAGAGCACGACGGTACGACGCGCCACCGACATCACCGGTCGCGACGGGCCGGGCGGTCGGCCTGTTTCCGTGCACGAGCCTTCCGGGCGCGGAGCGATTCCTGCCGCCGCCGCGATCAGCCCGAGTTTCGCAGGGCGGTGGCCAAGCCGTTCATGGTGAGCAGAATCCCGCGTTTGACCAGCTCGGAGTCGTCTCCGCTACGCAGTCGGCGCAGCAATTCCACCTGCATCTGATTAAGTGGCTCCAGATACGGGAACCGGTTCCGGATGGATTCGGCGAGCGACGGGTTGTCGGCCAGCAAGTGGTCGTTACCGGTGATGGCGGCGTGCATCGCCACTGTGCGGGCGTGTTCGGTTTCGATCATTCCGAAGATCCGCTCGCGCAGGTCCACATCTTCGACGAGTTCGGCGTACCGGGCGGCGATCGCGAGATCGCTTTTGGCCATCACCTGAGCGAGGTTCGACATGACGGTGCGGAAGAAAGGCCACCGCCGGTACAGATCCGACAGCCGGGCCAGCCGCTCCGGATCGGCGTCCACCCATTCCTCGAGTGCGGTACCGGTGCCGTACCAGCCGGGCAGCATGACCCGGGCCTGGCTCCACGACATCACCCACGGGATGGCCCGCAGATCCGATACCGAACTGGTGGGTTTGCGGGAGGCGGGGCGGCTGCCGATGTTCAGGTCACCCACCTCGGCGACCGGGGTCGATTGCCGGAAGTAGTCCACGAAACCCGGTGTCTCGTGCACCAACCGCGCGTAGGCGGCGCGGGCACGACCAGCGAGATCGTCCATGAGGGCGTAGGAGGGCTCGGCGTCGGCACCCAGGCCTTCGACGTCGAGCAGCGTCGATTCGAGCGTGCCCGCGATCAGCGATTCCAGGTTGCGATGCGCCGAACCATGTTCCGCGTATTTCGCGGCGATGATCTCGCCCTGTTCGGTGAGACGCAGCGATCCGCGCACCGCACCGGCGGGCTGGGCGAGGATGGCGTCGTAGCTGCGGCCACCACCCCGGCCCACCGTGCCACCGCGACCGTGGAAGAGCCGCAACCGGATTCCGTGTTCGTGGGCGAGTTCCACCAGCTCCAGCTCCGCGCGGTACAGCGCCCAGTTCGCGGCCAGGTATCCGCCGTCCTTGTTCGAATCGGAGTAGCCGAGCATCACTTCCTGCCGCATACCGCGGGACGCCACCAGCGCCCGGTATTCCGGCACCGCGAGCGCCGCAGCGAGGGTGGTGGCGCCGGCCGCGAGATCCTCGATCGTTTCGAACAGGGGCACGATGCCCGCCGGGCAGTAGGGTTCACTGTCGGCCGTGCCGGGATCCAGCAGGCCGCCCTCTTTGAGCAGTAGCGCGGCCTCGAGCAGATCGCTGACCGAGGTGCACATGGAGATGATGTAGTTGGGTACCGCCTCCGGGCCCAGCGCGGCCACCACCTCGGCCGCGGCCCGGATGATCCCCAGCTCTTTCGCGGCGAGTTCGCTCAACCGCGCGTGCGGGCCCAGCAGCGGGCGGCGGGTGCGCAGTTCGCCGGTGAGCAAGCGCACCCGATCCTCCTCGGGCAGGCTCGAATAATCCGGATGCACTCCGGACCAGGCGAGAAGTTCGGCAACGACCTGCTCATGCGTTTCGGAGTTCTGCCGCATATCCAGGCCCTGCAGATGGAACCCGAAGGTCTCCACGGTGTGGCGCAGTACCGCGAGGCGGTCGTCGGCCAGTAACCCGTCACCGCTCGCGCGCAACGAGGCGTCGACCGCGTCCAGATCGTCGAGAAGTTCCTGCGGCGTCGCATACGGCCGGACCCCGGCGGAATCGGTGTCCTCAGCGCCGAGTGCGATGAACTCCCGCATCCGGGAATCGATCGCCGCGACCGGATCCGCGGATACGGTCGCGGCGGATACCTGGCCGCCCTCGGTGTTGCCCGCGCCCAGCGCCGTCAGCGCACCGCGCGCGGTTGCGGTGAGCCGGGCCCGGATCCCGTAGACCGCCCGGCGGTACGGCTCATCGGCGAATGTCGCCGGATCCGGATAGCCGTCGTCGGCGAGCGCACGCAACTCCGGAGTCACCGGGACCAGCCGCGCCGACAACGCCAGCGTCTTCTCCACCTGAACCAGATCCCGCAGATACCGTCCGAACGCGACCCCCGCGGCCTGTCCGGACGCGGTCCGCACCACCTCCGCGGTGACATACGGGTTCCCGTCCCGGTCACCGCCGATCCACGACCCGGTACGCAGAATCGGCTTCGGTAACAAGGACTGCCCGGGCCAGCGCGACCACAGCGCCGCCCGCACATCCGCGTTGATCGCCGGGACGACATCGAGCAGCGTGAGCTCGTAGTACCGCAATCCGACCGCGATCTCGTCCTGGATCCGCAGCCGGGACAACCGGATGAGGGCGGTCCGCCACAGGGTCAGCACCTGGCGGCGGATCTCCAGGTCCAGCCGCGCCTGTTCGGACTCGGGTGCCCGCTGCCGCTGCCGCATCAGATCGGTGATCCGGGTCTGGGTGTCGAATACCGTGCGCCGCCGCGTCTCGGTGGGGTGTGCGGTGATCACCGGCGACACCAGTGCGTCGGACAGCAGATCGGCCACCCGCTCCCCCGGCACTCCCGCCGCGTCCAGCTTCCGGTAGGTCGCGGCCAGCGAGGAATCCTGCGGTGGCTCCCCCGCCGATTCATGGGCGGCGCGGCGGCGGTCGCGCTGGATATCCTCGGCCAGATTCGCCAGCAGCACGAAATAGCTGAACGCCCTGATCAACGGCAGCGCCACGCCGATCTCCACACCGGCCAGCATCTCGCCGACCGCACTGCGCCGGACCTCCTCCCGCCGGACCCGGAACGCTTCGACGCGGACCTTCTCGACGAGGTCGAACACCTCCGCCCCTTCGTGATCACGAATGGTGTCACCGAGGACGCCACCGAGGAACCGGATGTCCTCGCGAAGCGGCCGGGTCGCGTCGTTTCCATTACCGGTCTGCGCATCACCCATGGTCAGACAGTATGGTCGGCCGCCGGGTCCACGGCTGTGACGACGCACACGACCGCGCCGAACCTACGCGTGTCGGTTCCCCGCCGGGCGGCCGGTTCCGTCGTGAAGACCGGCGTGCCGCGCGCACCGCTCACGATTCGGACATCACCGCGGGCGCGGTCACCCGGCCGGCGCCCGACAGCCACACCGCGGTCGCGACCACGCCCCAGGCGAAGACGAGTTCGGCACAGTTGGTCAGCAGCATGGGCGGCATCGCGGCTGACACCGCCGTCATCGTCACCGTGGTCACCGTCCAGAGCCGGTAGCCGCGGACCCGCCACACCGCCGCGGCGGCGACCAGCACCACCACGACGGTGACCACCGGTGACAGCACGCCCGCCGGGGAGGCGTGCTCGGTCGTATAGCGCACGGCCCCGGCCCATTCCGCCGGCCGCAGGGTCAACCGGGTCAGCTCCCCGAACACACCCAGCAGGATCACGCCCAGCGTCGCCGCGCAGACGACCGCCCGCACCCACGCTTGCCGCACCCAGGCGACTCCGGCCAGCCCCGCGGCAGCCCGTGCCCACGGCATCAAGAGCGGAGTGAGAACCAGATGCGCCACGAACCGGAGAACCGACAGCGTCTCCAGGGCGTCGCCGGCGCCGATCCAGCGGCCGGCCGCGAGAATCGCGTTGTCGTACACCAGCGCCGCGCAGACGACAGCGGGCACGATGAGCATCCGGTCCCCGGTTCGCCGGTACCGCAATATGCACCAGCAGACCAGCGCCGATTGTCCGGCGGCGAGCACCGCGAAAAGTATCGAAGCCGGCACGGCGCACCTTCCCGGCCCGCGGCTGTCGCCGGACCGATGACATACCCTACTGCGGCCGCCCGGCACGGCGACGGTTCGGCCGGGCGAACAATCCCGTGACCCGGCCCGCGAATCGAGCGACCACTGAGGCCGGACCGAGCAGCCGCCACAGCACCGCCCTGAGCGCGAGTCCTACGCGAGGTAGACGTCGCGCCGGGCGAACCCGCGCGCGGGATCGGCAGTACCGGGGAAGCATGCGCCGCCGAGCTCCGCGGAGCCGAGGAGTTTCTCGAACCGGTAGCGCCCGCCACCGCGTTCGGCACCGCCCACCTCGATATAACCGGAGGCCCGGTAGAGGCTCCCCGCCTCGGGCTGCCGATCGCCCGTCGTCGCGAACGCCCGGCGATAGCCGAGGCGGATCATCATCGTCTCCAGTTCCGCGAGTACCCGGCTCGCCAGCCCACGACGGCGCTGCTCCCGGGCGGTCCAGACCCGCTTCAGCTCGGCCGTGGTGCGATCGGCCCGGCGGAAACCCCCACCGGCCAGCGGCTCCCCGTGTTCCACCAGCACCACCAGGCCCCCGGCCGGCGGGGTGAAATCGGCGGCCGGCCGGGCGCGCATCTGCTGGTGTATCGCACCGGCGGTGCCGCCGTACCGGGTGCTGTATTCGATGGCGAGTTCCACCGTGACGGCGGCCGCGAGCGGGTGGTCGGGCCGGACATGGTAGAGCCGCGGCCCCTGTGCTCGAAAATCGATTGCCGACGGTGTACTCACGCGCAGTCCTCCATCACCCCTGGCCATTGCGCCACACCACACGGCCACTCCGGATGGTCATTCGAGATTAGCGAACCGGACCTGCAGAAACACCGGTTCGAGTCGAGTGTCACCAAACTCTGGACACCGTTACGTCGCGTTTACACCATTCTGTGTTCACTACTCCGAAACCTGAATCGCGCGAGGCGCACCCGCGTCGCGCGCGATCCGGAAACCCGGTGCCGCTCCAGCACGAGACGGCGCGCCCAAGCCGGGGAAACCGGGTGTGGTTCACCCTGCCCGAGCGCAGGCGCCGGGTGGCCCGGACCACCCGGCGCGCGACCCGATCCACTGTTACCGCGGCACAGCCTCCGGTGGCCGCGGTTCGCTGATCAGAGCGGCGCGACAGCCCATCGCCGCCACCAGCGCGACCGCGACGAGCACACCGCTGCTCACCACCGGTCCGAGAGACCCGAGCGAAGTGGCGAAGGCGGCCGCAGCGACCGCCGGTCCCACCGCGGCACCGATATTCAGTGCGGCGGTCGCATAGGAACCGCCCATGGCCGGCGCCGCCGCGGCCTCGTACAGGACCCGCGTGATCAAGGTGCTGCCGAGCGCGAACGACAGGGCTCCCTGGACGAAGACGAGGACCAGCAAGACCGCGGGACGGTCCGCGGCGACCGCTGTCGCGAACCAGCCGGCGCACAGCAACGGCCCGGCCACCGCGACCACGACCCCGGGGCGGATGTCGGAGAGCCGTCCGGCGGCCGTCACCCCGGCGAAGGAACCGGCGCCGAAGAGCACCAGCGCCGCCGGCACCCACAGGTCACCCAGCCCGGCGGGCCCGGTCACCAGCGGAGCGAGGAAGGTGAAGGCACCGAACGTGGCGGCATTCACCAGGGCACCGAGCAGCATGGCGGCGATCAGCCGAGGACGGGCCAGCACCGCGAGTTCGGCGACGAGACCCGGCCCGCGCGTCCCCGAGTCCGCCGGACGCGCCGGAATCCCGGTGAGCACGCCGATCGCGGCGGGCACGCAGACGAGCGCCACCGCCCAGAAGGTGATGCGCCAGCCGAAGAACGCGCCCAGCAGAGCGCCGCCGGGAACCCCGGCGATGGTGGCCAGCGTGGTGCCCGAGAGCAGCACCGCCAGCGCCCGGCCCCGCTGTCCGGCCGGAACCAGCGCGGTGGCGGCGGTCAGCGCGACGGCGAGGAATCCCGCATTCGCGAAGGCCGCGATCGTCCGGGTCGCCACCAGGACCGGGAAGCTGGTCGTCATCGCCCCCGCGATATGCGCCGCCAGGAATACGAGCACGAATACCAGCAGGCTCGACCGCGCGGGCCGATTCCGGGCGAGAGCGGCCATCAGCGGTGCGCCGATAATCATTCCGACGGCGAAAGCTGAGGTCAGCAGGCTTGTCGCGGCGATATCCACGCCGAGATCCGCGGCAATATCCGGCACGAGACCGGACAGCATGAATTCCGATGTGCCCATGGCGAAAACCGCCACGGCAAGGAGATAGAGCGAAAAAGGCATCAGCAGGCTCCGAGGTGGGAGAGACAGGACAGAACGTCTCGTCACCCCGGTCAGCTGCCCGGAGGTCGACACTGCGCGGTGCCGGCGAACAGCGGGCACCGCTACGAAATCAAGGAGTTCAGGGACTGACGGGGGTGACCGGCAGCCCTGCTCTGGATGCCTCCGGGCTCGACATGGAACGCAGGCTACCAACTACCCGAGCGCACCACATCTCGATATTGCCCGCCTACCCCGCTCCACCGTCCGGCGGCAGCCCGGACGGCCCCGCGGCGGTCAGCCGAGGTCGTCCAGCCGGACCCGTACGGTGACCCGGCCCTTCTCGTCACGCTGTGCGGTCGCGTGACCGCGACGCTGCCCGTCCCGGAGATGCAGCAGGATCGGGGCGCCGTCGCCGAGGAAATTGCGCCACCAGTTCTTCTTATCGGGCATGGCGACGCCGATGACCAGTTCGCCGCCTTTGTTCAGGTAGTTGACCGGGGTACGGAACACCTGCCCGGAACGCCGGCCCACGTATTCGATCTCCACGAAGCCCTTGCCCAGCAGCGAGCCCACGACCGGAACCCCCAGCAGAGCCACCACCCCAGCATTGAAGCCGCGCACCGCGCGGCCCATCAGTGTCGTCGAACCCACGCCGTCCTCCTGCTCGTTTGCCCACGACACTAACGTGTTCCCGTGCTCGATGCCGGGACCGCCGAAGCGACGGCGCACCGCGGAGCAGCCCGGTGACGACCGGCAGGGTTTGCGTACCGCCGCCGCGGCTGCCACTATCACCTGCCGTGTAGTGCCGGGACCTGGGCAGCAACCGTCACCGTCGTCGACCGAGTCCCGGGCCGGTGGTGAAAATTTACGTCCGATACGGAGTTTGGTTGATGCTCAAGGGTTTCAAAGACTTTCTGATGCGCGGCAATGTTATCGATCTCGCCGTCGCCGTGGTGATGGGCACCGCGTTCACCGCGATCGTCAGTTCGGTGACCAAAGGCGTGGTGGAACCGCTGCTGGCGGTCCTGGGCGGTAACAGCCAGCTCGGTTTCGGTGTCACGCTGCTGGCGGGTAAACCCGCGACCTTCGTCGCCCTGGGGCCCATCATCAGCGCCGCCATCGATTTCGTGATGGTCGCGGCGGTGCTGTATTTCGCGCTCATCCTGCCCATGAAAACCGTGCAGAAACGGTATCTGGCGCGCAAGGGCGCCGATTCGGAGAAACCGGTACCGGCCGATACCGAACTGCTGATCGAGATCCGCGATCTCCTCGCCGCGCAGGCGGCCCGCGAGAATAAGGAATCCACGCGGGTTCATTCGCCGTCCGCATAACGCGACGGCGAGGACCTGCCGTTACGCCGGTACCGTCAGGATCTGCAGTACCTCGTCCGAGTAGTAGAACGGTTCGAGACGTTCCCGGAGCAGGCCTTCCAGCACCCCGTCGCGTTTCGCGGCGTCGACTACGGCGGGGCCGTACCGCAGGATCTCGGTGACGATGTCCTCGCCGCTCAGACCCAGTTCGCCGAGTACCGCGGCCAGGGTGTGGTCGCGGTATTTCTCGTGGAACACCTGCACGCATTCGTCCACGAGCAGGCCGAAGTACTCCTTCTCACGGGTGGTCACCGCGATCCGGTAGCAGAGCAGCACCAGATCGTTGAGGTCCTGTTTGGTGAGGTACTCGCGCAGACCGCTGATCGGTTCGTCGGCGTGCAGATCCCAGAACTCCATGGTGGCGTCGTGCACGGGGGCGTCGCGCAGCATTTCGCGGATCGCGTTGTTGGTGCGCTTGAGCGCGTACATGGCGCCTTTACCCGCCATATCGCCCAGGATGGTGTTGCTCTCGGCGGCCTTGCGGGCACGGTCGGCGGCGGACTGCCCGATCGACATCAGGGTGCCCATACCCGGGATCTTCTCTGCCCGCTGCCGGTTGGCCTCCACGAAATCACCGACCAGTTTGTCCACGAATTTCGAGGCCACGGTCGCCACGAGCGGACTGTCGGTGAGCCGTTCGAGAACCCGTTCCTGGGTCTGGTGCATATCGACGATCTTCTGCAGCAGCGCCTCGACGGGTTCGCGTTCGACGAGTTCGCCGAGCGTATGGTCCTCGTTGGCGGCGATACTGTCGTAGATCGCGTCCGCGAACACGCCGACCGTATCGGCGAGCACGGCACTACCGCCGACCTTGTCGACGAGGGTGGCCACGGTGGTTTCGAGCTGTTCGACCCCCACCACCTCTCCGGCGTCCACCGTGGCCGCCACATCCAGTACGGCCGCCACATCGCGGGCGACGACTTCGGCGAACCGGTCACCACTGACCTCGTCGAGCAGCCATCGCACCTGGGCGTCGAGCAGTCGGTCGGCGATAACGCGGGCGGCCGCGTCGGCACTTTCGTTCACAGATCCTCTTTACGGAGCGGGTTCATGCGGTAGGCGGAGGTATCGCACACAGGTCCTCCTTCGGATCGGGTTCATGCGATCGGCGGAGGCCGCAGCGAAGGCGGAAGTATCGCGTTGCTCCGGCGCGGGCCGGGGCAAGGGTCAGGACCCTTCGCCCTCATGGAGGGAGGTGCGAATCTGTGCCAGACGTTCCCGCGCGGCCTGTTCCCGCGCTTCCCACTGTTCCTCGGTACCGCGCCCGGCCGGGGTCTGCCGATCGAGCTGCCGGGCTCCGAACGCGGTGCCGATACGCCGCTCGACCTTATCGCGTAGCGAGCCGAACGTCGGCACACCGCCGGCGGTATAACCCCCTACGGTGCCGCCGGTGGCGGCAGGGTCACCGACTACCGCGCCGATACCACTGTCTACCTGCGACGATGATCCCAAATCGGCACTCGGCCCATAGCCGGGTGGCATATCGGTGCCCGGAATCACACCGGGGGCCGTACCGCTCTGCCCGGTTTCGGACAGCAGCCGGGTAGCCGCCTCGTACAGGGGCGCCAGGGTATCCCGGCCCGCCGTCGCGACGACCAGTACGGCCAGCAACTGTTCGTCGGGCAGGGCCGCCAACCGCGCGGCGAGCGCGCCCGGATCGCCTGCGCTCGGTTCACTCATGTGACCAGCCTACGACGTCCGGTCCGCCCGTTCGGACGGACCGGAAGCCTGTTCTCTAGGAACGGATCACCGCGCCCACCGCGTCGGACGCAGCAGCCACCGCGGCGTCGCGGGCAGTACTGGCCTCGTCCTCGGTGAGGGTGCGGTCGGCCGCCCGGAATCGCAGCGCGTAGGTGAACGATTTGCGGCCTTCCCCGGCCTGCGCGCCTTCGTAGACATCGAACAGCGCGATGTCCTCGAGCAGTTCGCCACCACCGGACCGCAGCGCCGTCTCGACCTCCGCCGCCGGGACCTCCGCGGGCACAGTGACCGAGACGTCCTGCAGGACGGCGGGGAACGGGGAAATGACCGGCGCCGGCCGGGTCTCGACCAGCGGCAGCGCGTCCAGGTCGAGTTCCACGGCGCAGGTACGCGGCGGCAGTCCGGATCGTTCCAGCACACCGGGATGCAGTTCGCCCGCGAACCCGACCACCGCACCGTCGACCACCAGTTCCGCGCAGCGCCCGGGATGCCAGGGCAGGTGCTTACCGGGGCGGCGCTCGATCCGGACCCCGGCGGCCTCGGCGATCACATCGGCGAGGGCGAAGGCATCGGCGGCGTCGGCGGCCCGGCCCGGCCCCCACGGCCCCCTCGGTTCCCGGCGGCCGGTCAGCACCAGCGCCACATGCTGCGGTTGTTCCGGCAGCGAATCCAGCAGTTCGGTGATCTCACCGTCGGTCGGGCGACGGTCCACCGGCAGGGGTTGCACCGGTTTCGTATCCGGCCCGGGCAGGACCACCTGGGCGATCCCGTAGAGCGCGAGGTCCCGGGCGCCGCGGGAGATATTGCGGCCGGCCACCTCGAGCAATCCCGGCAGCAGTGTCGTGGCCAATTCCGCGCGTTCGACGTCCAGCGGGTTCAGCACCCGGGTGGTGGTCCGGCGCGGATCGTCGGCCTCCAGACCCCAGGTGTCGAACACATCGGCGGGCAGGAATACCGGGGGCAGCACCTCGACGCATCCGGCGAAGGCCAGCGCCCGGCTCACCGCCCGGCGGCGCCGCTGTACGGCGGTCAGGCCGCGTCCGGCCGGGGCTTGCGGAAGCACCAGCGGAATCTGCTCGAGCCCCTCGAGGCGCAGCACCTCTTCCACCAGATCGGCCGGCTGGGCCAGATCCGGCCGCCAGCTCGGCGGGGTCACCACCAGCTGACCGTGACCGCTGGCCTCGTCCACACCGACCTCGACATGGCACCCGATCTGGGTGAGCCGGCGCGCGGAAGTCCCCGGCGGGTAGTGGACACCGGCCACCCGGTCGGGCAGATCGATATCGATACGGATCGGTTCCGGCGGTTCCAGTTCGCCGCGCACATCGGTCAGGGCCGGTTCGACCGTACCGCCGGCGATCTCGGCGAGCAGGGTCGCGGCGCGGTCCAGCGCGGCGAGATTGATTTCCGGATCCACCACCCGCTCGTAGCGTTTACTCGCCTCCGAGACGAGTTTGTGCCGGCGCGCGGTGCGGTAGATGAGCAGCGGGTCCCAGGTGGCGGCCTCGAGCACCACATCGGTGGTTTCGGCGCCCACCTCGGTGGACGCGCCACCCATCACACCGGCCAGCGAGACGACCCCCGTATCGTCGGCGATCACCACATCCTCGGCGTCGAGTTCACGTTCGCTGTCGTCCAGGGTGCGCAGCTTCTCGCCGGACTGTGCCCGGCGCACCACCAGACCACCGGCGAGTTTCGCGGCATCGAACGCGTGCAGTGGCTGGCCGAGTTCGAGCATCACGTAGTTGGTCACATCGACCGCCGGTGAGATGGGCCGGACACCCGCCAGCAGCAGGCGCCGCTGCAGCCACCACGGACTCACGGCTTCCGGGTCGATACCGGTGACCCGGCGGACGCCGAACCGCGTGCAACGCGATTCCGGCTCCACCCGCACCGGCCACGCCTCGGGGCCCTCCGGCAGCGTACGCACGGCGGGGTCGGCGTATTCGAGATCGAATCCGCAGGCCAGTTCCCGTGCCAGCCCGCGCACCGAGAAGCAGTAGCCGCGATCGGGCGTGATGTTCAGCTCGATAACGGTGTCGTCGAGGCCGAGCAGTTCGTTGGCGTCGGTGCCGGGTTCGGCGGTACCGGGTTCCAGCACCAGGATCCCCGAATGGTCCTTGCCGATACCCAGTTCGGCGACCGAGCAGATCATGCCGTTGGAGATATGGCCGTAGGTTTTACGCGAGGAGATGGCGAAACCACCCGGTAGCACACCGCCGGGCAGGACCACGACCACCAGATCGCCGACCGCGAAATTGGTCGCTCCGCAGACGATCTCCTGGAGTTCGGACGCTCCGATATCCACCTTGCAGAATCGGATGGGTTTTTTGAACTCTGTGAGTTCGGTGATCTCGGCGACCCGGCCGACCACCAGCGGATGCTCGATCTCGCCGCCCACCCGTTCGAGCCGGTCGACCTCCTCGACCTCGAGGCCGACCCGGACGAATCCGGCGTCGAGTTCCTCCGGTGTGACCGTCCACTCGGGAACGGTGCGGCGGATCGTTTCGGTCAGCCAGGACTGCGCTACTCGCACTGTGACGTTCGCTCTCTCGCTCGGAAAATCAGGACCGGATACCGAAGGGCAGGGTGAAGCGCACATCACCCTCCACGATGTCGCGCATATCGGGGAGGCCGTTGCGGAACTGCAGCGTGCGCTCCAGCCCCATCCCGAACGCGAATCCGCTGTATTCGTCGGGGTCGATACCGCTGGCGATCAGCACCTTCGGATTGACCATGCCGCAGCCGCCCCATTCGACCCAGCCGGCGCCACCCTTCTTGTCCGGGAACCACACATCCACCTCGGCCGAGGGTTCGGTGAACGGGAAATAGTTCGGCCGGATCCGGGTGGTGGTGTCGGGGCCGAACAGCGCCCGCGCGAACGCGTCGAGGGTGCCGCGCAGATGCGCCATGGTCAGGCCCTTGTCGATGGCGAGGCCCTCGACCTGGGAGAAGACCGGCGTATGGGTGGCGTCCAGTTCGTCGGTGCGGAAGGTGCGGCCGGGGCACACCACGTAGATCGGCAGCTCACGTTCCAGCATCGACCGCACCTGCACCGGCGAGGTGTGGGTGCGCAGCACCTGCCGCGAACCGGCCGGCGCGATATGGAAGGTGTCCTGCATGGTGCGGGCCGGGTGGTCGGGCAGGAAGTTGAGCGCGTCGAAGTTGAAATGCTCGGTCTCCACTTCGGGGCCCTCCGCGACCTCCCAGCCCATCGCGACGAAGACATCGGCGACCTGCTCGGAGATCACGGTGATCGGATGCCGGGCGCCGACGGGCCCGCGATCGGCCGGCAGTGTGACATCGATCGCCTCGGCGACCAGAACCGCCGCGTCACGTTCGGCGAGCAGGGTGCGCTGCCGTTCCTCGAAGGCCCGGGACACCCGGCCCCGCGCGATGTTGACGCGTTTACCGGCATCGGCTTTCTCTGCCTTCGGCAGGCTGCCCAGCGAGCGCTGCGCCAGCGCGATCGCCGATCGGCCGCCCATATGCTCGGTTTTGGCGGCGGCGAGGGTGTCCAGGTCGGCGGCGGCCGCGAAGGCTTTTTCGGCGGCCGCGGCCGCGGCGGCCAGGGCTTCCTCGGTGAGCGCGGATTCCTGCCCGCCGGTCGCTGCGCCTGCGTCGGTGTCGTCGGCCACGGTCTACTCGTCTCTCCCCTAGGCATTGTGAGCGGACCCCGGTAGGCTCCGGCGCCCGTATTGCTGCTGGTGGAATCGTATTCGATGGCCGATGTCCGGTTCACGGCGATATCCCTCGCCGATCACTGCCCGGTGCGCGGACACCTCGAACCGGTAAAGTCCTCTCCGATGACGAACGCCCCGACCCACACCGAGACGCTCGCCGGACGTGCCCGCCAGCAGGCGATCTGGCTGCTACCGCTGCTAGCGATCCTCGTGACGTGGGTATGTATGTCTCTACCCATGAACCCGTTCCGCGCGATCAGCGGGGAGTACATCGATCTCGAGGTGTACCGGCTCGGGGTCGAGGAGTGGAGAGCCGGCGGCGACCTCTACGGGCAGCTTCCCGAGACGGCCGCCGATATCAGCCTGCCGTTCATCTACCCGCCGTTCGCGGCGCTGGCGCTCGGTATCTACGCACTGCTGCCGTGGACGATAACGGTGGTCGCCTATCTGGCGGTCTCGGTGGGCGCACTGGCCATGACGCTGTACCTGGTGGCCCGGCAGCTCTGGCCCGGCCAGGACCAGCGCAAACTCGCGACGGTGGTCTGCGCGACAGCCACTCCGCTGGCGCTGTTGCTGGAACCGGTCTGGTCGACCCTGGACTTCGGCCAGGTCAACCTGATTCTGATGGGCCTGGTCGCGGCCGATTGCCTGACCCGCAATCCGCGCTGGCCGCGCGGCATGCTGATCGGGATCGCGGCCGCGATCAAACTCACTCCCGCCGCGTTCGTGCTGTTCTTCCTGATCCGCAAGGACTACAAGGCCGCGATGACCGCCGCGGTCAGCGGGGCGGTGGCGACAATCATCGGCTTCGCGGTGATGCCCGACGAATCGGTGCGGTACTGGTTCGGCGGCTTCGGCAATGTCGGCGGACTGAGCGGGTCGGAGTTCCAGACCAACCAGTCCATCCAAGCCGTCCTGGCCCGCTTCGAGATCACCGGCACCCTGGCCACGGCACTGTGGCTGCTGGCCGCGGCGGCGCTGGTGGCGCTGGCCGTGGTCACCATCCGGCGCACCGGCGCACCGCCGATGATCGCGCTCGCCGTGAACGCGGTGGTCGCCCTGCTGGTATCGCCGATCTCCTGGTCGCACCACTGGGTGTGGGTGGCGCCGACGCTGCTGGCGATGGTCGGGTACGCCACCACCCGCCCCTGGCAGCAGGCGCGCGGCTGGTACGCGGCGGCAGCCGCCACCGCGGTGGTGTACGTACTCGGCGAACACAACAATGTGCCCGGTAACGACGGGCGGGAACTCGACTGGACCGCGTGGGAGAAGCTGATCGGCAACGGGTACGTCTGGTTCAGCGTGCTGCTCGTCGTGCTGTACGCGTGCACCGCGGGACGACGGTCGCGCGGCAGTCTCCCTGAGCCGATCCCGGCCGAGGCCGCCGCCGACGAGCCTCTGGTCGCGGTCCCGGAACGCTGATCGGCGGCCCGCTCCCGAGCGGGCCGCCGATCTCCGGAGTCACAGTGTCATCACCCGCGCGGGGCCCGGCCCGGTAGGAGTACCGCGGTCAATGCCCCGGCCGCCACGATCGCCGCGCCCACCCATACGGCGGGCACCAGGCCGTCGACATAACCCTGCGGGTCGGTATAGGCGCCGTACGAGGCGAAGACCGAGGCCAGCACGGCTATACCCATGGCCACCCCGATTTCGCGCACGGTGTTGTTGGTCCCCGACGCCACGGATCGGTCTTCCTCCGGCACGGCGGCCATCACCACGGTCGCCAGCGGAGCGAAGGTCAGTCCCATGCCGATACCGGCGAGCAGCAGCGGGGCGACGAAGGAGCTGTAGCCGACGTCCACGGTGGTCACTGCGGCAATCCAGGCCAGTGCCGCGGCCAGCAGCACCTGCCCGGTCACAAGGAGGATCCGGCCACCGACCCGATCGATCACCAGCCCAGCGAGCGGCGCCACGACCATCGGCGCCATGGTCCACGGCATGGTGCGGATACCGGATTCCAGCGGACTGTAGCCCTGCACCACCTGGAAATACTGGGCGAGCAGGAAGATCGATCCGAATACCCCGACCGAGAACGCGAAGGCCACGACATTCGCCACGCTGAAAGCGCGCACCCGGAACAATCGCGGGGCGAGCATAGGGGCGGCCGCACGGTTTTCCCAGGCGATCAGCGCGGCCAGCAGTACCGCCCCGGCGATCAGCGCGCCCAGCACACCGCGTGAGCTCCAGCCGTCGTCGGCACCGTGCACGATCCCCCAGACGATCGCGACCACCCCGGCCGAGGCCAGGATCAGACCGGCCGGGTCCAGCCGGCCCGCTCCCCCACGCGATTCCCGCAGCGCCCAGGCGACCAGCGGCAGTACCAGGATCCCGATCGGCACATTCACCCAGAAGATCCACTGCCAGCTCAAACCGTCGACCACCGCCCCGCCGAGCAGGGGCCCCAGGGCGACTCCGAGTCCGGCGATCCCGCCCCAGATCCCGATGGCCGCGCTACGCAGGCGTTCCGGAACGGCGTCCGAGAGCAGGGTGAGCGATAGCGGCATCACCGCCGCGCCACCGAGGCCCTGCACCACCCGGGCGGCGATCAGCAGGCTCGGATCGGTCGCCAGCGCGCAGAGGGCCGAGGCGAGGGTGAACAGCGCGATACCGGCGAGGAACACGCGGCGCCGGCCCAGCCGGTCGCCGAGCGCGGACGCGGTGAGCAGCAGCGCCGCGAAGGAGAGTGTGTAGGCGTTGACGAACCATTGCAGATCGCTGAGCGAGGCGCCCAGTTCGGTGCGGATCACCGGGAGCGCATTGGTCACCACCAAGTTGTCCAGGGTGACCATGAACATCGGAATCCCGACAGCCGCCAGAACGGCGGCCAGGGGCCGGTGCCGGATCGCGGTACCGCGATCCGGCTCAGCGGGGCTCATGGTGGGGTCGGGGGTGACGACCGGGGGCGAAATCAGTGATTCGGTCATTTCCAGTCCTTGTTGTAATTGACTGATAACTATGTCACCGCCAACGGTATGCATCGACTGATAACATGTCAACAGCCCGCGAAGAACCACCGAGGAGGACCATGCCGGAATCGAGCAGGACCAGGATGACCGCCGGGGAACGCGGCGCACAGGTATTGGAAGCCGCGGTGTCCGCTTTCGCCGAAACCGGCTACGCGGCCACCCGCACCGATGAGATCGCCCGTCGCGCGGGCGTCTCACAGCCGTACGTCATCCGCCTCTTCGGCTCCAAACAACGGCTCTTCCTGGCCGCGGTCGGACAGGTCTGCGATCGCATCGAAGAGGTGTTCACCGAGGCCGCCGCGAATGCCGGCTCAGCAGAACCTCTCGACGCACTCTCGCAGGCATACGATCAATTCCTCGCCGAACGCAACCTCCTGCAGGTGCTACTGCACGCGTTCGCGGCCGCGGGCGACCCCGATATCGGCCCGGTCATCCGTGACCGGTACGGCCGCATCTACCGGCTGATCCGCGAACTCACCGGCGCCCCGATCGCCGATGCCCGGCGGTTCCTATCGACCGGCATGCTCCTCACCGTCATGGCCGCACTGCGCGTCACCGGGCCGGAGGCGATCGCCGCCGACTGGGCCGACGAGATGCTCACCGAGTTGTACGAACACGGCATGTGAACACCGCGGACCGCGAGATTCGGGCGTGCGCACCGCGCGGACCGGCCCGGTTACCGTGAGCCCACACACCGGCTATCGGTTTGCGTGCCGCACACGCGAATTCGAGTAGAGGCAGATCGCGGCGGCGGCGGCGAGGTTCAGGCTTTCCGCCCGGCCCCGGATCGGAATACGGACCCGATAACGGGCACGCCGCGCCGCCTCCGGGTCGAGTCCGTGCGCCTCGTTGCCGAACAACCAGGCGACCGGTCGAGTGAAGAGTTCGTCGGCCTCGTCGAGATCGAGCTCGCCATCGGCGGCAGTCGCCACTGTGGCGATTCCCGCGGCTTCGATACGGTCGAGCACCCCGTGGGTATCGCGATCGCGGGCGATGGGGACGTGGAAGAGGCTGCCCGCACACGATCGCACACATTTGCCGTTGTGCGGGTCGACACTGTCACCGGCCAGCACCACGGCGTCCGCACCCACCGCGTCGGCCACCCGGATGAGCGTTCCCGCGTTCCCGGGATCCGCGATACCGACAGGTACCGCCAAGATCCGCGGTACCTCGCCGCCGGGATCCGCCGGCACGATCCGTTCGAGCGGCACATCGACCAGATCACAGACGGCCACCAGACCGGGCGGTGTGACGGTCTCCCCCAGCGCCGCCGCGGCCCGATCGGTGACGAGTGTGGTGCGCACTCCGGCTGCCACGGCGCCGGATATCAGCGCATGCTCCCGGGCGGCACCCTCGGCGGAGAAGAAGAGTTCGTTCACCCGCCCGGTGTCCAACGCGGCGCCCACGGAGTTGGCGCCTTCGGCCAGGAACCGCCCGGCCTTCTTCCGCGCCGCACCCCGATGCAGCTTCGCGGCGGCAACGACGCGAGAATTGCGCCAGTCGATGGCTTCCTGTTGACCACGCACCCGTAGATCGTAGTGCGCGGCCGGACCGCACTCCCGAACGCGCGGGCCGAACGGCCCCGCTCCGAGCCCGCCGCACACCGGCAGAGACCGGCCCTGGCGGGTACAGCACCGCTACGCCCAGTGGCCGGCCGAGCACGTCTCCGGATCTCCACAAAGCAGGAAGGCCCCCTCCTGGAGGAGGGGGCCTTCCTGCTACGGAGACCGGACGAGATACCCGGTTCCGGGGTACGACTCAGGCAGCCGGGGCGTTGACGTCCGCGGGCAGTGCGGCCTTGGCGACGGCGACCAGGCCGGCGAATGCCTCGGCGTCGGAGACGGCCAGTTCGGCGAGGTTCTTACGGTCGACCTCGACACCGGCGGCCTTCAGGCCCTGCACGAAGCGGTTGTAGGTGATGTCGTTCGCGCGGGCCGCGGCGTTGATGCGCGCGATCCACAGCTTACGGAAATCACCCTTGCGCGCCCGGCGGTCCCGGTAGGCGTAGGTGAGCGAGTGCAGCTGCTGTTCCTTGGCCTTGCGGTACAGACGCGAGCGCTGCCCGCGATAGCCCTTGGAGGCCTCGAGGATGGAACGGCGCTTCTTCTGAGCGTTGACGGCCCTTTTGACGCGTGCCACTGGTCAGTCCTAATCGATCTTGGGGGTGCCCGGTCGAGCGCACCCGAGTGGGTCGGTTCTTCGGCGTCCGGTCGCGCAGGCGGTGCCGGACGGTATCTGTCCCGGAAAGGGGATCAGATACCCAGCAGCTTCTTCACCCGGCGGACGTCGGCGGGGGCGACGGCCTCGGTGCCTTCCAGACGACGAGTCCGGCGGGAGGACTTGTACTCGAACAGGTGCCGGCGGTTGGCCTGCTGACGGCGCAGCTTGCCCTTACCGGTCACCTTGAAACGCTTCGAAGCGCCGCTGTGGCTCTTCATCTTCGGCATGGCAACCTCAATCTGTGTCGTGCCCGCGCAGGGGCGGACCAGGTGTACTGATCAGCGTTATTGCAGGCTCGACGCAATAGCGCTGCGGCGTGCGCCGCGGTTATGTGCGGCTCGACGCCGCAGTGTGCACGGCTACGCCGTTGTTATTGCGCGACCGGCCGACCGGCATTCGGGGCCGCGCCGGGCTGCGACCGGACCGAATCCTCGGCGGCCTTGGCCCGCGTCTTCGCACCCTTGTGCGGGGCGAGGACCATCGTCATGTTGCGGCCGTCCTGCTTGGCCGAGGTCTCGACGAAACCCAATTCCGCCACATCGGAAGCCAGCCGCTGCAGCAGCCGGAAACCGAGTTCGGGCCGGGACTGTTCGCGCCCCCGGAACATGATGGTGACCTTGACCTTCGACCCGGCTTCCAGGAACCGCACCACATTGCGCTTCTTGGTCTCGTAGTCGTGATCGTCGATCTTGGGCCGCAGCTTCTGTTCCTTGATCACGGTCTGGACCTGGTTCTTCCGGGACTCGCGCGCTTTCTGCGCGGTCTCGTACTTGAACTTGCCGTAGTCCATGATCTTGCAGACCGGCGGACGTGCGTCCGGCGCGACCTCTACGAGGTCGAGGTCTGCCTCCAGGGCGACGCGTAGTGCATCTTCAACACGCACGATCCCAACCTGTTCACCACCGGGACCGATGAGCCGGACCTCGGGAACACGGATGCGATCGTTGATGCGGGTCTCAGTGCTGATGGGGCCTCCTAGGTCTAGCGGTGTCGTTCGACGACCGCTCGAAATGAACCCCTTGTTCAACACAAAAGCCTCGTCACGGTATTTCACCGTCACGAGGCCCGATGTCGACCGGCCCACGCAGACTCGATATCTGCGCCACAACCTCGTCATCCGAGATCGTGAACCCACCCTCCGGGCGGGCGACCGGACCGTTTGACCAGGCGATCACTCGCCGGCAACGGTGGGAGTCGGGCTCCACTTAATATGCCCCGGACAGGACCGGGGCGGTCGTCGCAGAAGAGTTTAACAGTTCCCGGCCGGATCAACGAATCGTGCTCCTCGCGGCAGGAATCGTGCTCCTCGCGGCAGTACGTAAACGAATTGCCCGCATCCGGCGCGCCTGCCAGGCTCGGCACCCGTGAGCAGCCGATCCCACCTCCTGCGCTGGCAATTCGACCTGGTCTGGTCGTTGTCCCAGCTACATTTCGAGGCCCTGACCGACGACGATACCCACTGGTCCCCCGCGGAGGTGATCTGGACCGTCCACCGGGGCGCCGACGGCCGGTGGCGACCGGATTTCGCCGAAACGGAACCCGATCCCGTCCCCGTGCCCACGATCGGCTGGCTGACCTGGCATATCGGCTGGTGGTGGAGTTCGGCCATCGCCCACGCGCAGGACCGGCCGATTCCCGATCGCACCGAGGTCCACTGGCCGGGCGATATCGCGGCGGCACTGGCCTGGTTGAACGATCTGCGCGAGCAATGGCTGACGGTGCTGGATCATTGTGACGACTCCGCACTGGAGCGATCCACGCACTACCCGTGGCCGGCCGAGGCAGATCTCACCGTCGCGCATCTGGCCGCGTGGGTCAACGCGGAACTGATGAAGAACGCCTCAGAGATCGGCCAGCTACGAATGTTGCGCGCCGCCGGAGCCTGATCACAGGCCTTCCGGCGCGACACAGGCGGATCCCGCGTTCAGTCGAGCCGCGCCCATCGACCAGCGGCACTCCCCCCGCAACCCCATCAGGCCGCGGCCTAGGCTGAGACCATGACCGAACAGCCCGATGCCGATGTGCGCGAACTGGCCGAAATCCCCGCCGTGGAGGTGATCAGCCGCGCCGCGGTGATGCTGATGAGTTCGGCCGCGGAGAAGCTCGGGCTCAGCGACGCCGACCCGGAGAACAGCCCACTCCGGGATATGGACGAGGCGCGGCGCATCATCACCGCGCTGGCGGGCCTGATCACCGCGTCGGTGGAGTACCTCGGACCGCACGCCGGGCCGCTCCGGGAGGGCCTGCAATCGCTGCAGAAGGCTTTCCGTGAGAGTTCCGCCGTGCCCGACGCCCCGGGAGCCGGGCCCGGCGAGAAGTACACCGGCCCCGTCTACTGACGGGGCCGGCGCCTGATCCCGGCACCGCAGCCGCACGGATCAACGTTGTTCAGGCTGCCGCTTTCTGCACCAGCTCACCTATCCGGGTTTCGTCGACGGCGGTCAGCGTGGTCAACGCGTAGGCGGTGGGCCACACCGTGCCCTCGTCGAGCAGCGCCGAATCGTTGAACCCGAGCGTGGCGTACCGCGCCTTGAATTTCGCCGCACTCTGGAAGAAGCAGACGACCTTGCCGTCGCGGGCGTAAGCGGGCATTCCGTACCAGAGCTTCGGGGTCAGACCCGGCGCACTGGCGGTGACGATCGCGTGGATCCGTTCGGCCAGTGCCCGGTCGCTCGCCGACATCTCGGCGATCTTGGCCAGCACATCGCGCTCACCGTCCGCTTTGCCGGCCCGCCCGCCGCGGCGGGCCTCGGTTTTCAACTCCTGGGCGTGCTCTTTCATCGCGGCGCGTTCTTCGGCGGAGAACTTCACCGGAGTCTTCGCCTCGGTGCGGGTCGCGGTCTTCTGGGTGGTCATAATGGTTCCTTCGTTCCGGTTCGGAGATATGGGTTTCGATGGCTGTCGGCGGATCGCGCAGGGGCCGTAGCGGGTCGGCGCGGGCGGTCAGAAGAGTTGTTCAGCGGTCCTGCATCAGCCCGAGCACATTGCCGTCGGGGTCGGTGACCGTGGCCACCGAGCGCCCCGCACCTACTTCGCGCACAGGTTCGCGCACGGTGGCGCCGGCGGCGCAGACCTCGGCCAGTTTCGCCTCGATATCGGACACCTGCCAGTACGCCACCGGCGCGGTCATCGGCTGCGGTCCGCCGCCCGGCACCAGCCCGATGTGCTGGCCCGCGATATCGAAGCCGACGTAGTAGGTCCCCTCGGTCTGCGGTGTGATGCCGAGCAGGGCGGTGTACACCCTTCCCGCCGCGGCGAGATCGGAGACGGGGTGCAGAACGGTGGTGATTCCGGTGGTGGATTGGGTAACCATGGTCGCTCCTGAGGTCATTTATCGAGTGGCTCGGCGGCGGATCCAGGCGTCGGAATCGCCTGCTTCGAGAGTTTTCCGCCGGTAGGCCGTCATCCGTCGACGATGAGAACAACGTTATTTCCGGCCGCGCGCCGGCACATCCGTGCCGACCACGGAATCGACCACTGAGTGCCCACGTACCCACGAGGGCGTAGCGGTACGGAGCCGGTACGCGACAATGACGATGTGTCGAAGCAGAAGGTCCCCGGCGGGATCTCGGACCGGGAGGCCGAGGTGCTCGCCCTGGTGGGCCAGCACCTCAGCAATGCCGAGATCGGCGCACGCCTGTACATCTCCGTGCGGACCGTGGAAACACATGTCTCCGCGCTGCTGCGTAAGAGCGGCGTGCCCGATCGGCGCGCGCTGGCGGGGCGCGCCGCCGAATTGACCCGCGCGGAGCAGGCGAACGAACCGATCGCCGTCCTGCCCGCGCCGCTGACGTCGTTCATCGGCCGGGACGAGGAGCTCGCCGCGCTGCGGACGGCCGTCACGGCGCATCGTCAGGTGACCGCTCTCGGACCGGGCGGGGTCGGCAAGACCCGGCTCGCGCTGGCCGTAGCAGCGGATATGGCGGCCGAATTCGCCGACGGCGCGTGGTTCGTCGACCTCGTACCGGTCGCCGATCCCGCGTTGATCGGCTCGGCGGTGGCCCGCGCACTGGGTCTCGGCGAACAGCACGGGCAGGGTCTCGATCATTCGGTGCTCACCGGGCTCGCCGACCGCCACGCCCTGCTGGTACTCGACAACTGCGAGCATCTGCGCGACGGCCTCGCGCCGTTCCTGGAACGCCTACTGGCCCACTGTCCCCGGGTGACCGTTCTGGTCACCAGCCGGGCCCGGTTGCTGGTTCCGTTCGAACATGTCTACGAGGTGCCGCCGATGGTGCTCGACGGTGATACGGGCCCGTCCGATGCGGTCGCACTGTTCCTGGATCGGGCCCGTGCCCTGGGCCGCTCGATCGAAGCGGACCGGCTGGACCGGGTCGACGAGATCTGCCGCCGCCTCGACGGGCTGGCCCTGGCCATCGAACTCGCGGCGGCCCGGCTGCCCACCCTCGGTCTCGATGGGTTGACCGCGAGCCTCGCCGACCCACTGCGACTACTCGTCGGTGGCCGCCGCGCCGACGAACGGCACCGGTCGGTCCGGGCCATGCTCGATTGGAGCCAGACCCTGCTGACCGACCCGGACCGCCTACTGCTGCGTCGCGTCGCGGTTTTCGCCGCCCCGTTCACCGCGGCCGATGCCACCGCGGTGGCCGGATATCAGCCGCTGGAGCAGAACGCGATCGCGGACGGCCTGGCCCGGCTCGCCGAGCAGAGTCTGCTGACCATCGGCACCGCCGCGGGCGGTACCCGCTACCGGGCGCTGGAGACCATCCGCCAATACGCGGTCGAACAACTCACCGCGACCGGGGAATCGGATACCGCGTACGCCCGCCATCTGGGTTGGTGCGGCGCGACGGCCACAGCGCTCGTCGCGGAACTCCCGTCCGGCACCGCTGGTTGGCGCAGCGGGTTCGACACGGCAATCGACGATCTCCGAGCGGCACTGGCATGGGCTGCCGAGCATTCCGCGTACCGGTCCGAAGCGCATGGGCTGGCGTTATCGGTGGCCCGGCTGACCTTCGCCCGGAATCTCACCGGTGAAGCGCAGCTCCGATACGAGCAGGCGGCAGCCCTGGCCGACGATCCGGCCACCGTGGCCGCCGCGTTGCGTCATGCCGCCGCTGTGGCCGGGTGCCGGACGCGGGGTACGGATATGTACCACCTGTACCGCAACGCCGCCGGCACCGCGCGCCGCGGCGGCGATACCGCCGCGGCCGCCCGCGACCTGGCCACCGCGGCGATCACCGTTTTCCGGATGTCCGATACCTTCGCGCAGACCCCGGCTCCCGGCGAGGCCGCCGATCTCCTGGCCGAAGCCCGTGCACTGGCCGGTGACGACCCGGGTGCGGCGGCGGCGGTGGCGCTGGCCGAGTGCGGAGTATTCGCCCACACCGGCGATTCGGCGGGGCGCGAACCCCAAGCGGGCCGGGCGACAGCGGTCGTCCTGGCGCAGCGAGCGGTCGAACTCGCCTACCGCACCGAGGATCGGCTGGCACGAAGCGCTGCCCTCGACGCCCTCGCCGCCGCTCAGTGCTGGATAGGAGACAACTTCGCAGCGGCCGATACCGCGCGCCGGCGCGTGCAACTGCTCACCGCGTCGCCGGATACCCCGGCAGCGGTGGTCGAACAGGTCGGCGCGCTCGCGGAGGCCGCCGAAATCTGTCTCGGGGTGGGCGACCTGCCCAGTGCCCGGCGGTACGCAGCGCAACTGCGCGACCTGCCGATACTGGCGGAGCGCGGCGATTTCGCGACATCGCGGCTGCTTGTGGCGGACGCGCTGGCGGGGCATCCCGGCGATGTCCTGGCGGGTAGCAGCCGGTTCACCGACGCCTGGGAACTCGCCGGCCGCCCGCACGCACCGCATCTCACCCCGGCGGCGGCCGCGGTCGCCCTGATACACGGTTTACGCGACGACGAAACGGCCCGGACGCGGTGGCTGGCGATCGCCGGAGAGCTCGGCACCGGCTCGCGGGACAAAACCGCCTACGGCGCGGTTTTCGCGGCGATCCTGCTGCTCCACCGGGGCCGTGCCGCCGACGCCGTCGCAGAACTGGCGACCGACCTCGGCGATATGGATGTCCGCGACATCTGGGTCTGGCGCCACTGGTATTACGCGTTGCGCGCCGAGGCGGCGGTCCTCTCCGGTGACCCCACCGCCGCCGAATATCTCGCCACCGCCACGACAGTGGTCACCGGTGACCCCACTGCCGAGGCGATCGTGGCCCGCGCCGCGGCGTTGCACGCCGGCGATACCGAGCGGCTCGTCGCCGCGGCGGACGCGTTCGCAACAGCGGGCTGCCTCTACCAGCGGGCCCGCACCCTCACGCTGGCGGGCGGCGATCGGGCCGGCGAAGGCGTACAGGCGCTCCGCGAGCTCGGTTTCGCCACGGCAGCTGCCTACTGATCGAACAACCCGTACGCGGCGGGCCGGCTGCCGGAGCAACCGGGAACCCGCCGCTGTCCTCAGCGCAGCGCCGCTGCCTTACGGGCCAGGCGTTTCGCCTTCTGCGCGTCCGGCGATTTCACTGCTTTATCGGACGATTCCGCCGCCGTTTTCGCGGTCTTCTTCGCTGCCGGCGCCTTCTTGGCCGCGGCCTTCCGCGCCGGTGCGGCGTCCGGTTTCACGGCACCGGTTTCGGTCGCCGGCCCCGTTGCCGCGGGCTGCGCCAGGATCTCCTTCAGGAACTCGCCCGTATAGCTGCCGGGAGTGGCGGCGATATCCTCGGGCGTCCCCTCACCGACCACCGTTCCGCCGCCGGAACCGCCCTCGGGGCCCATATCGATCACCCAGTCCGCGGTCTTGATCACGTCCAGGTTGTGTTCGATGACGATCACCGTATTGCCCTTGTCGACCAGGCCGTTGATCACCGCGAGGAGTTTGCGGATGTCCTCGAAATGCAGGCCCGTGGTGGGTTCGTCGAGGATGTAGACCGTGCGGCCGTTGGAGCGTTTCTGCAGTTCGGCGGATAGTTTCACACGTTGCGCCTCACCACCGGACAGAGTGGTCGCGCTCTGTCCCAGCCGCACATACCCCAGCCCGACGTCCACCAGTGTGGACAGGTAGCGATGGATCGAGGTCACCGGTTCGAAGAACTCGGCGGCCTCCTCGATGGGCATATCCAGGACCTCGGCGATCGTCTTGCCCTTGTAATGCACCTCCAGCGTTTCCCGGTTGTACCGGGCGCCCTGGCAGACCTCACACGGGACGTAGACATCCGGCAGGAAGTTCATCTCGATCTTGAGGGTGCCGTCGCCGGAGCACGCCTCACACCGGCCGCCCTTCACATTGAAGGAGAACCGCCCGGGCTGATATCCGCGGACCTTCGCCTCGGTGGTGGCCGCGAACAGACTCCGGATCTTGTCGAACACCCCGGTGTAGGTGGCCGGGTTGGAACGCGGCGTGCGGCCGATCGGCGACTGGTCCACCCGCACCAGTTTGTCCAGCTGGTCGAGTCCGTTGACCCGGGTATGCCGGCCGGGGACCTGGCGCGCGCCGTTGAGTTTGTTGGCCATAACAGTGGCCAGGATGTCGTTGACCAGCGTGGATTTACCGGAACCGGAAACACCGGTGACGGCGGTGAGTACCCCCAGCGGGAAGGCGACATCGATCCCGCGCAGGTTGTTCTCGGTCGCCCCGACGACGGTGACGCGCCGCTTCTTGTTCACCGGGCGCCGCATCAGCGGGAGTTCGATCCGCTCCCGGCCGGAGAGGTAGGCGCCGGTCAGCGAGTTCTTGTCGGCGAGCAGCTCCGAATACGGTCCGCTGTGCACGACCTGACCGCCGTGCTCACCGGCGAACGGGCCGATATCGACGACCCAGTCCGAGGCCCGGATGGTGTCCTCGTCGTGTTCCACCACGATCAGGGTGTTGCCCAGATTCTTGAGCCGCGTCAGCGTTTCGATGAGCCGCCGGTTATCCCGCTGGTGCAGGCCGATCGACGGTTCGTCCAGCACGTACAACACGCCGACCAGCCCGGAGCCGATCTGGGTGGCGAGCCGGATACGCTGCGCCTCGCCACCGGACAGCGTCGCCGCCGCCCGGGACAGGGTCAGATAGTCGAGTCCGACATCGAGCAGGAAACCCAGCCGGGCCTGGACCTCTTTGAGTACCTGGCCGGCGATCGCCGCCTGTCGCTCCCCCAGCGTCAGCGCGTTGAGGAACTGGGCGCAGTCACGGATGGACAGCTCGCTGACCTCGGCGATGGATTTACGTTCCGCACCCGAGGCGAGCGTGACCGCCAGGATTTCCGGCCGCAGCCGTGCCCCGTTGCACACCGGGCACGGCACATCGCGCATATAGCCCTCGTAATGCTCCTTCATCTGCTCGGAATCGGTGTTGTCCAGCCGCCGCTGCAGGAACGGCATAACGCCCTCGAAATCGGCGTAATAGGAGCGTTTGCGGCCGTACCGGTTGGTGTAGACGATATGCACCTGATCCGAACTGCCCTCGAGCACCGCTTTACGTGCCCGGGGCGGCAGCTCCCGCCACGGGGTGTCCAGATCGAAACCCTGGGCGGCGGCCAGGCCGGACAACAGGCGCACGAAATACTCGGCGCTCTGCCCCCGCGACCACGGCGCGATCGCGCCCTCGGCCAGGCTCAGTTCCGGGTCCGGGACCACGAGTTCCGGGTCGACCTCTTTGCGGATTCCGAGACCGGTGCAATCGGGGCAGGCGCCGTAGGGCGAGTTGAACGAGAACGATCGGGGTTCCAGATCCTCGATATCGAGAGGATGGCCGTTGGGGCAGGCCAGCTTCTCGGAGAAGCGGCGCTCCCGGTCGTGCGCGTGTTCGTCGCGGTCGACGAAATCGAGCACGACGATCCCGTCAGCGAGGCGCAGGGCGGTCTCGATGGAATCGGTGAGGCGCTGTTTGGCTGTCGGTTTGACGGCGAGGCGGTCCACCACCACCTCGACATCGTGTTTCTCCTGCTTCTTCAGCTTCGGCGGATCGGTGAGCGGATACACCACCCCGTCCACCCGGACGCGGGCGTAGCCCTGTGAGTTCAACTGGTCGAAGAGATCGACGAACTCACCCTTACGGGTACGCACGACCGGCGCCAGCACCTGGAACCGGACCCCGGTTTCCATGGCCAGGACCTGGTCGACGATCTGCTGCGGGGTCTGTTTGGCGATGAGTTCCGAGCACACCGGGCAGTGCGGGACACCGGCGCGGGCGTAGAGCAGGCGCAGATAGTCGTGGACCTCGGTGATGGTGCCGACGGTGGACCGCGGGTTGCGGTTGGTGGATTTCTGGTCGATCGACACCGCGGGTGAGAGCCCCTCGATGAAATCCACATCGGGTTTGTCCATCTGCCCGAGGAACTGCCGGGCGTAGGCGGACAGCGATTCCACGTACCGGCGTTGTCCCTCGGCGAAGATCGTGTCGAAGGCCAGGCTGGACTTCCCCGACCCCGACAGGCCGGTGAAGACGATCAGACTGTCACGGGGCAGATCGAGGTCGATCCCTTTGAGGTTGTGCTCCCGCGCGCCGCGGACAGTCAGGCGTTCCGCCACCAGGTCGGTCCCTTCTCGTATCGTTCGTCGCTACGCCGGAGGCGCACCGTACATTCATCGCGCCGGAGGCGCGCCGTGAATACAGTTCGATGGTGCCGCCGCGACCGTCCCACTCGGTGTGGGCCACAGCGCGGAGGACGGCCGCACCCGCCCGGCCGGCCAGGCCGGCTCGGGCCGCGGATGCGCCCGCGGTGATGCTAGGACGAGCCACCGACAAGTTTCGCCGGACAGCCGGTACGGGCGGATACGGTGCGCGTCCACGGGCTGCGCCACACTTGTCGTCACGGTATCCCCGGGAAACCGGCAGGCCGGCGGTTCGAGCGGGCCGGACAGGCTCACCACCCCAGCGTAGGCCAACGCGAGCCGTCTCCGAGGCGTGTCACCGATCACCACCGGGGGCGGTACGCCTGCCGTCAGGCGGCCTCGGCCGATCCCGGACCCAGCACCACCATCGAATTGTTGCCGCCCATACCCAGCGATAATTTGGCGGTGAACCCCGGCTCGGCGGCTGTCGCGCCGTCTAGCAGCCGCGGATGCGCAGCCGCGACGGCCGGCGGCGCGGGGATCACGCCGCGTTCGTAGCCGAGGGCCGCCGCGGCCAGCTCCACCGCACCCGAAGCGGCCTGACAGTGCCCGGCCAGCGGCTTGATCGAGTACACCGCCGGCCGGTCGTCGAAAACCCGGGTCAGTACATCGCGCTCGGCGCGGTCACATTGGGCGGTGCCGGTGCCGTGCGCGTTGAGGTAGCGGATCTCCGCGGCGTCCACACCGGCATCGGTCAGCGCCAGCCGCACACACTCCACGATCCGGTCGTGGCTCGGCTCCACCGAAACCACATGATGGGCTTCGTTGTTCATCGCACCACCCAGCACCGACGCGTACGCCGAGCTCCGCCCCCGGGTGAGTACGAACGCGACAGCCGCCTCTCCCACGCTGAAACCACGACTGCCCTCCTGGAAAGGGCGGCACCCGTCCAGCGATTCGGTATCCACCACCGCCGCCCCGAGCGCGCAGAACTGGCGGACCAGATCGGGCGTCGCCGACAGATCGGAGGCCACGCACACGACATCGTCCACCAGCCCGGCGCCGAACCACAGCCGCGCCTGCAGCATCGCCACATTCGCCGAACTGCAGGCCGCCGAAACCCCGGCGACCGGCCCGGTGAAACCGAATTCCTGGTTGACCATCGAGACCGGGGTGGACGGCAGCAGGCGCAGGAAATCGCGGCCGCCGAACCCGGCGCCGCCGGGTCCGGAGAAAGCCCGCCAGTGTCGCACATCACCGAGCACCGCCGCGTGCACCAGCCCGACCCGCGGCCCCGGCGACCACCCCCGGGACCGCGCGTCCGTGACGGCCTCGTCGACCGCCGCGAGCATCGCGCGTCCGTACCGCGTACCACCCGCCGCGGTATCTCCACCGTCGGGAACCAGCGCGACCCAGCCCCCTGTTGCCGGATCCGGGCCGTACCCGGGCTCGAACCGCGCCGCCGACACGCCGCTGAGCAGGCCTTCCCAGAGCGTCTCCCGTCCCCAGCCGTACCCGGTGACGGCACCGATCCCGGTAATCGACATAAGATCGGTGCTGAGTCCGGTACCCGCCATGACTTACCCCTCCCCCGGTTTCCGATCACTCGGCACCGCTGGGAACACGTTGTGGCGTGATCACTGGAGAATTCACGTCCACGGTATCGATTCTATGCGTGTGGATACCGCAGTTATGTCGTGTTTGAATGTCCGGGTCAGCCGACGATGGGGGTTGGTATGGAGCGCAGGGCCTCCGCAGCCGAGCAACTCGCGCATCGGTACCGGTCCCTGGTCGAGCACTCCCCGGACGGAATCTGTGTTCACGAACGCGGCATCGTGGTCTATGCCAACCCCGCCGCCCTGCGGATCATGGGTGCCAAGAACCTCGCCGAGGTCCTCGGCCAGGACATCGCCCGCTTCGTCCACCCCGATTCGCGCAAACCCATGTTCGAGCGGATCGCGGCGCTCACCGCGACCGGCGTCGCCACCGACCCCACCGAGATGACCCTGCTCGCGCTGGACGGCCGTGAAGTCCCGGTGGAAACGGTCTCGGTGCTCACCGCCTGGCACGATCGCCTGGCCTATCAGGTGGTCATCCACGACCTTTCCGCCCAGCGCCGCGCCGAACGCGCCCAGTTCCGCGCCGAGCAGCACTTCACCACCGTGGTGGCGCAACTCGAGGAGGGGGTGGCCGTGATCTACCAGGACGGCACCATCGGCTCGGCCAACCCCGCGGCCCGCCGTATCCTCGGGATCGCTGAGCAGATACCGGTGGTCGGACGCAGAATTTCCGAGCTGCCACTGGAGTGGCTGGATGTCAACGGCGCGCCGATGTCCCCCGCCCGGCATCCGGTCGCACGAACCCTCGCCACCGGCGAGACGGTCACCGCTTTCGTATTCGCGGTGGGCCGCCCGGACGGCCAGCGCCGCTGGCTGGCCGTGTCGAGCCGCCTGCTGAACCCGGACGAACTGGGTGTCGCGGTGGTGTGCTCGTTCACCGATATCACCGAATACCTGGCCGGGCGCCGCCAGCTCGAGTACCAGGCCACCCACGATCCGCTGACCGGCCTGGCCAACCGGTCGCTGATTCTGTCGCAGCTGTCGGGCGCGCTCGCCGCCAGTAGTGCGCACCGCCGGGTGTCCACCGTGATGTTCATCGACCTCGACGGCTTCAAATCGATCAACGACACGATGGGCCACGCGATCGGCGATACCGTGCTGCGAATCGTCGCCCACCGGTTGCAGCGTGCGCTGCGCGCCGAGGATCTGGTCGGCCGCCTCGGCGGCGACGAATTCCTCGTGCTCCTGGCCGGCCGGCCGGGCGACCAGGAAATCGAACCGCTGGTACGGCGCCTGCGAGCGGCCATGGCGGAACCGATCGTCGCGCGCGGCCATCGGATAGCGGTCAATGCTTCCGTCGGGGTCACCACACTCGAGCCCGGTGATACCCGCACCCCCGAAGCGGTGCTGCACGATGCCGATATCGCCATGTACGAGGCCAAGCCCCCGGGGCAGCGGGATATGGCGCGCGGCGGCCGCGGCCTGCGCGGCGACAATACCAACGTCTCCTGAACGACAACCCCTCCGACCTGCGGAAACATCATGTGATCGGGAGCCGCAGTAGACTCGACAACTCTGTGCACGCCACAGCGACGTGTTTCGCCGAGCTTGTCCCGCCGTGGGTGAGAAGGAGCCAGAACTTGCCCGACAATCGCACCCAGGAACGCCCCACCACCCTGGACGCCGCAGAGTTGCCGCCGGACGCGGCGACGCGAGATATCGAACAGGAGCAGGCGTACCTGTCGGTGCTGTACGACCGTCTGGACGGTATGCGCGCCTACGCCGACCAGAGACTGCGCACGGTGCTCCTGGAAACCGGGGGCACACCGCAGGCCCGTACCGAGCGGGAGTCGTTCACCCACCTCTATACCGAGGATCTGGCCAAATACGATGCCGCCGAACACGGTCTGTGCTTCGGCCGTATCGATATCACCGACGGCGAGGAAGGTCCGGAGCAGCGCTATATCGGCCGCCTCGGCATCCTGGACGAGGACAACGACTACGAGCCGTTGCTCCTGGACTGGCGGGCCCCGCTGGCCCGGCCGTTCTATCTGGCCACGACCGCCGCACCGGACGGGGTGGCGATGCGACGGCATATCCGCTCTCGCAACCGCCGGGTCACCGCGGTCAACGACGAGTTCCTCGACCTCGAAGCGGCCCGCCGGGCCGGGGCCACCTCGTCCGACGGCGGTGTCGGCAGCGAGAGCGCGCTACTGGCGGCCCTGAACGCCGCGCGCACCGGACATATGTCCGACATCGTGGAGACCATCCAGAGCGAACAGGACGCGATCATCCGCGCGGAGCACAGAAGCGTGCTGGTCGTACAGGGCGGGCCGGGTACCGGCAAGACCGCGGTGGCCCTGCACCGCGCCGCGTTCCTGCTCTACACCTACCGCCAGCAGCTGGCCAAGAGCGGTGTGCTGATCATCGGGCCCAACGCCACCTTCCTGGACTACATCGGTCAGGTGCTGCCCTCCCTCGGTGAAACAGGTGTACTGCTGTCCACCATCGGCAATCTGTATCCGGGCGTGAAGGCCACTCTGGAAGATTCCCTGCGCGCGGCGGAACTCAAGGGTTCCCTGCAGGTTCTCGATATTCTGAAGAACGCCGTCCGCGACCGGCAGGAGGTTCCGCGCGAACCCATCACGCTGAGTTTCGACGGTTATCCGGTCACACTCGACCGCAAGATCGTCACCCGGGCCCGCGGGCGTGCCCGTTCCTCCCGGCGCCCACACAACCTGGCGCGGCCGATCTTCGTATCGATGGTGATCGAGGCGCTCACCGACCAGTTGGCGGAAACCATGGGCGCCGACCCCCTGGGTGGTGGCCGTAACCTGCTCAGCTCGGCCGATCTCAGCGAGATCAGCGACGAACTGCGCGCCGACCCCAAGATCACCCGGGTCCTCGCCGACCTGTGGCCGCTGCTCACACCGCAGCAGGTCCTGGGTGATCTCCTCGCCGACGCCGGCCGTCTCGATCGCGCCGCCGGGAAAATCCTCGACGCCACCGACCGTGCCGAGCTCCTGCGCACGGGATCCGGCGAGTTCAGCGCGGCCGACGCCCCGCTTCTCGACGAACTGGCCGAACTCCTGGGCACCGACGACGCCGAGGAACGCGAACACGCCCGCCGCCGCTGGCGGGCCCAGCTCGCCGAAGCACAAGACGCCCTGGACATCCTCACCGGTTCCGCTCCACAGGATCTCGAGGACGAGCTCGACCCGGAGATCCTGATGGCCTACGACCTCATCGACGCGAGCCAGCTCGCCGAACGACAGCAGGTACGCAACCGGCAGACCACCGCCGAACGTGCGGCGGGCGACCGGACCTGGACCTACGGTCATGTGATCGTCGACGAGGCGCAGGAACTCTCGGAAATGGACTGGCGCATGGTGATGCGCCGGATCCCGAACCGCTGGGTCACGGTGGTCGGCGATATCGCGCAGACCGGCGCCCCGGCGGGCGCGAACTCGTGGTCGCAGATGCTGGAACCGTATGTGGCGAAGCGGTGGAAGCGCACCGAACTGACCGTGAACTACCGCACTCCGGCCGAGATCATGGCGGTCGCTGCGGATGTCCTCGCCACCGTCGATCCCACCGCACAGGTGCCGCGGTCGGTGCGGGAAACAGGCCGGGTACCGCGGGCTCACCGAGTGCCGGCCGCGCAGATCGGCGCGACGGTGGCCGGGCTGCTCGCCGAGGATCAGGGCCCCGGGACCGCGGCGGTGCTGGCCCCGGCCGAAGATCTCGCCGATCTGGCCCATCTGGAAACCGAGTCCGTGCGGGTGCTCACGGTGACCGAAGCCAAAGGCCTGGAATTCGATTCGGTGTATCTGGTCGAGCCGAGTGCGGTGATCGCCGATTCACCGCGCGGCCGCAACGATCTGTACGTCGCGCTGACCCGCGCGACCCAGCGGCTCGCCGTGGTGCACAGCACCGATCTCCCGCCCGAACTGCACCGTCTCGCGGCCGACCACGATCAACCCGCCCGGTGACACGGACGCCGCGCCCGGAAACAGGTTCCGGGCGCGGCGTCTGTCGTTCCGGGGAGCGCCGGTCAGCGCACGGTGTGCACGATCAGCACATCGGATTTCGATTTACGCGCCACATCCGAGGGCACTGATCCCAGCAGGCGACCGGCCAGGGTGTTCAAGCCGCGGTTACCGACCACGAGCAGATCCGCCTGCGTCTCCTTGATCAGGTCCAGCAGGGATTCGACCGGCTCGCCGACGATCGCCTTCTCGACGATCTCGTTGGCGCCCGCCGCCACGGCCCGGTCCCGCGCGGTGCGCAGGATCTCGTTGGTGGGCGCCGAACCATGCACCTGATAGGCCTCGTCCTTGAGCATATCGCTCGCGGCGGCGACATCACGGTCATCGGTCGGGTAATAGGCGCAGGCCACGATCAACGTCGAGCCCGCGGCTCCGGCCAGTGCGGCAGCCTTGTCCACGGCGACGTACGACGAGTCCGAGCCGTCGGTACCGACGACAATGGTCCGGTAGGCGGTCATTCTCTCCTCCAACTGTGCGGGGTATAAACGCGGCCGGCCGACGCCCGAGGGAAAGTCCGGCAACGGCGCAGCGACTGCGTAGACCATAGCCGTAACCGAGGCCCGATCAACCGGATTCGTTCTACATCACATTGCCCGGTGGCAGCACCGGTGTTTCACAATTTGCCGCCGGAGCCGGTAGCAGCCGTGCCTACCTGGCACTTCCCGCCGGTGCCCGGCCGAACCTGTGAGAAATCACAAGGAATACGAAGACCGTTGCCGCCGTGGGATTTTCCTCACAGCAACGCCGGCATCACGTATCGGTGCCGGGTGGCATTTCCGGCGCGTGGGTCACAGTCAGAACAGCGGACCGGTAATCGTGAGGCCCAATTCATCGGTGCGCGCGAAAAAGCCGAACAGCATCACAAGAGCGCCCGCGAGAGCGAGGTCTTTGTTGAACTGAATGGTCTCCGCCTGGGTGGCCTCGGGATCGGTTTCCTTCCAGAAATTGTGCATCATGATCATGGTCGGGACGATCATCACCAGCAGCAGGAGAGCACCCAGATCCGCCCAGATCCCGAGCAGGATGCTGAGGCTGCCGAGCAACATGAGCGCGCCCGAGGCCCGTACCGCCATCTCCGGCATGGGTACGCCCTTGGCCTGCGCGTAGCCGGCCATGGCTTTTGTCTGGGTGAAATGCCCCAACGCCGAACTCAGGAACAGAATGACGAACATCACCCGGCCGATCAATATCACGACATCCATGTGCAGCTCCTCAATTCCATGGAACATGTGCGAGGGCCCTGCGTGGTTACGCTCCGGACCCGGCTCGCTCATGCCGACTGGTTCCGCCTACATGTCCGGTCCGATAATTCGATTATGAGGCAGGAAGCACCTTGGAGGTCACCTCATCGCGCGAGCGTAACGAATTTTTGGCATATTCCAGCGGAGCCATTCCGACTTCCGCGGTGAACTCGCGGGTGAAATGCGCCTGATCGAAATATCCGAGTTCGGCGGCGAGCGCCGCCAGGTCGGCGGTGCGGCCGCGGGCCAGCAGATCCGCTCCGTCCTGCAACCGATACCGGCGAAGTACCCATTTCGGGCCGGCCCCGATATAGCGGCGGAACAATCGCTGCAATGTCCGTACCGGTACCTCGAACCGCTCGGTGACCTGGTCGACCCGGGTGAGTTCCGGGTCGTCGGCCATCGCGGCGGCGATCTCCAGGACGAGCCGGTAATTCGGGTCGTACCGGGCGGCCCGGGACCCCAAGTACTCCTCGACCAGCCGACGGCGAGCCGGATCGGTGGGCTCCGCGAGCACCCGGTCGGCGAGGTCGCCGATATCGGGCAGCACCTCGGCGGCGGGAACCGTCCGATCCTTGAACACCCCGACATCGAGGCCGGTGAACGCCCCGAACCCACCCGGCCGGAACCGGGCCCCGAACGTCTCCCCCGCACCGGCGAGTTCCCGGACGTACTTCGTGGTGCACACACCGTTGACGAAGCTCCCGCGCCGATCCCCGTCCCGTTCGAAGGTCAGGTGGACGCACGGATACGGCAGTACCTCGGCGAAATACGGGGCGCGACCCCGCATATCCCAGCGCACCGCCCAGAACCACTCGATATGGGTGCTGACGCCCGGCCCCGCAGGCAAACGATTCAGCGTGCGATAGCGCTCCTGCTCATGCGGATGCAGGATCGCCTTACGGTCCGTGGCCGGCGGTACGTCGCGCGCCGGGGTTTCCGGGTGGGTCACGACAGCTCCCGATCACAATCGGAAGGCCGCACGGAGCGCCGTCGGTGGCCGGACGCGCCCACCCGCCGAGTGGGCCTCGGCGCCGAGCGGCCGGCCGCCCACTCCGCACCGACGCCAGGACGATCGAGCTTCCCCGCGTGCTGTCGCTTTCTTACAAGACCCCGGCGGCCCGCCCGAGCAGACTCGACACCATGAGCGAAACCGTGAACCCCATCCCCGAGGGCTACCACTCGATCACCTGTTTCATCGCAGTGAGCGACGGCAACGCCGCGATCGACTTCTATTGCGCGGTCCTCGATGCCGAGGTGCTCACCCGCAACGATATGCCCGATGGACAGCCCGGCCACGCCGAACTGAAGATAGGAGACTCCATCATCCAGATGGGCCAACCGGTCCCGGACCAGAACGTCCTGGCGCCGAACGGTGAATGGGTGCACACATCCCTCGTCCACTACTGTCCCGACGTCGACGCGGTCATCGCGCGGGCCCGCGACCACGGTGCCGCGGTGGCCGAGGATCCGGCCACCTTCGTCACCGGTGACCGTTACGCGGCCTTCAAGGATCCCTTCGGCCACCGCTGGGTCGTCATGACCCGCGTCGAGGACGTATCGCGCGAGGAAGCCGAGCGCCGGGTCGACGAATGGCTGGCCACCCAGAGCTGACCGCCGCGCACCCGGCCCGATCACTGCAGACCGGCCGCGTCCATACCGCGCAACTCCTTCTTCAGGTCGGCGATCTCGTCGCGCAGCCGGCCCGCGAGTTCGAACTGCAGCTCGCGGGCCGCGTTCATCATCTGGTCGGTGAGTTCGGCGACCAGATCGGCCAGTTCGGCGCGCGGCATGGATTTGATATCGCGGCCCTCCACGATCCCCGCGCTCACCGCCCGGCCCGGTTCGCCCTGGGCACGCCGGCCGCGGCTGGCGTTGCGGCCGGATCCACCCACCGCGACCTCGTCCTCGGCCTCGGAATAGACCTGGTCGAGAATATCGGCGATCTTCTTGCGCAGCGGCTGCGGATCTATCCCCATTTCCGCGTTGTAGGCCAGCTGTTTGGCCCGGCGGCGTTCGGTCTCGTCGATGGCGTTGCGCATCGAATCGGTGATCTTGTCCGCGTACATGTGCACCTCGCCCGAGACGTTGCGCGCGGCGCGGCCGATGGTCTGGATCAGGCTCTTGGTACTGCGCAGGAAACCTTCCTTATCGGCGTCCAGGATGGCGACCAGTGATACCTCGGGAAGGTCCAGGCCCTCGCGCAGCAGGTTGATACCCACCAGCACGTCGTACTCGCCGAGCCGCAGCTGGCGCAGCAACTCGACCCGGCGCAGGGTGTCGATCTCGGAGTGCAGATACCGCACGCGCAGGCCCAGCCCGAGCAGATAGTCGGTCAGATCCTCGGCCATCTTCTTGGTGAGCGTGGTGACCAGGATCCGTTCGTCGCGTTCGATCCGCTGCCGGACCTCGTGCACCAGATCGTCGATCTGGCCTTTGGTCGGTTTCACGATCACCTGCGGATCGACCAGGCCGGTCGGGCGGATCACCTGTTCCACCACCTCACCACCCACGCGACCCAGTTCGTAATCGCCCGGTGTGGCCGACAGGTACATCGCCTGCCCGATCCGCTCGGCGAACTCCTCCCAGGTCAGCGGGCGGTTGTCCACCGCCGACGGCAGCCGGAACCCGTATTCGACCAGGTTCCGCTTACGCGACATATCTCCCTCGTACATACCGCCGATCTGCGGCACGGTGTTATGGGATTCGTCGATGACCAGCAGGAAATCGTCCGGAAAATAGTCGAGGAGGGTGGCGGGGGCCGATCCGGCCGGCCGGCCGTCGATATGCCGCGAATAGTTCTCGATACCCGAGCAGAACCCGACCTGCCGGATCATCTCCAGGTCGTACTGCGTGCGCATCCGCAGCCGCTGCGCCTCCAGCAACTTGCCTTTGCTCTCCAGCTCTTCGAGGCGTTCGGCGAGTTCGACCTCGATATCGGCAACCGCGCGTTCCATCCGTTCCGGGCCCGCGACATAGTGGGTCGCCGGGAAGATCCGCACCGTATCGACCTTGCGCACCACATCCCCGGTGAGCGGGTGCAGATAATAGAGTTCCTCGATCTCGTCGCCGAAGAATTCGATCCGTACCGCCAGCTCCTCGTACGAGGGAATGATCTCGACGGTATCGCCGCGTACCCGGAAGGATCCCCGGGTGAAGGACATATCGTTACGCGTGTACTGAACGTCCACCAGCATGCGCAGGAATGCGTCCCGGTCGACCTCCGCACCGACCTCGAGCAGTACCGAACGATCCAGATAGGACTGCGGCGTACCCAGACCGTAGATACAGGACACCGAGGCGACAACCACCACATCCCGCCGTGACAGCAGCGCGGAGGTGGCCGAATGGCGCAGCCGCTCCACATCGTCGTTGATCGAGCTGTCCTTCTCGATATAGGTATCGGTCTGCGCGATATACGCCTCGGGCTGGTAGTAGTCGTAGTAGGAGACGAAATACTCCACCGCGTTGTGCGGCAGCATCTCCCGCAGCTCGTTGGCCAGCTGGGCCGCCAGCGTTTTGTTCGGGGCCATCACCAGCGTCGGCCGTTGGAGTCGTTCGATGAGCCAGGCGGTCGTCGCGGACTTACCGGTACCGGTGGCGCCGAGCAGCACCACATCGGGTTCTCCCGCCGTGATCCGGCGTTCCAGTTCGTCGATCGCGGCCGGTTGATCACCGGCCGGCTGATAGGGGCTGACGACCTCGAACCGCCCGCCGGTGCGCTCGATCTCCCCGACCGGACGGAACTCCGATTTCGCCAGCGGAGTCTCCCCGTCGGCCTCGGTACCGCTGACGCCGGCCGCACGGAGTTCGGTTGCGAATGCCATACCCCCAGACTAAGCGCCGTCACCGACAGATTTCCGCCCTCCTCTCGTGCCGCCGCAGCTCACCGGCGCATAAGCCACCGGTCCGCAACGACTCCGCTACTGCGGTAGCTTCAGCACCTGTGACAAAGGCAACCAGCGTGGACGTCCACCGGCCCAAGGTGGAGTACTTCGATATCGCGGAACTGACCAACACCGATCCGAAAGGGTTCGTCCGCGATGTGGAGAGCTACCACCTCGAACCCTGGGGCCTCTACATGGCCCGGACCGCCGACCATCCGCAATTCCACTACATGGAATCCTGGCTGCTACCGGCACTCGATATCCGGGCGACGGTCTTCCATTTCCATCCCGCCCACATGCGCGACCAGGACTATTACATCGATATCGGCGAATTCGGCGAGGTCGGACCGAAGAAATGGCGTTCGGTCGATCATTACCTGGACCTGGTCGTACGGACCGGACGGGAAACCCTGCTGCTGGATGTCGACGAACTCCTGGGGGCGCACGCGGCCGGCCTGATCGACGCGGCCGCGGCCGAGAAGGCGGTGGCCACAGCCACCCATGCCATCGACGGCATAGCCGCCCACGGATACGACTTCCAAGCGTGGACGGCATCTCTCGATATGGCGTTGACCTGGCGATGATCCCCGTCGGCGCCGGCACAGCCACTGGTCACAGGCATATTCGGGATACTTGTTGACCTATAGGTCAACAACTGGGTAGAGTCTGACCTATGGGCAGACCACGCAACTTCGAACCGGACGCGGTCGTAGACCGCGCGATGGACGCGTTCTGGACCCACGGATACGCCAACACCTCACCCGCTGCCCTCGCCGAGGCGACCGGAATCGGCAAGGGCAGCCTCTACCACAGCTTCGGCAGCAAGCGGCAGTTGTTCCAGCGGGCACTCGCCCGATACGACGAACTGGGGAAGGCCCTCGCCGAGGAGATCCTCGCCCGGCCCGGAACAACACGGGAGCGTATCGGCGCTTTCCTGCGCGGGCTCGTGGACACGGATCTCGACCATCCACACCGGCGGGGATGCCTGGCTGTGAACACCGCGACCGAGTTCGGAACGGATGATCCGGAGATCTCCCGCGCGGTGCAGATCATGCAGGAGCATGTCGTCAGCGCACTGGAAGAGCGGATCGCCCGCGGCCGGCGCGACGGCGATATCGGCGCAGATACCGATCCGCGGACATACGCGGAGTACCTGATGAACACCATCGCCGGGCTGCGCGTGATGGCGAAGACCTACGACCGGCCCGGCCTGTATCGCATCATCGACACCGCCTTGACCACACTCTGACCATTCGGCCATCCACGCGAGCACTTCGTCGTACCCAAATTTTTGACCTGAAGTTCAAGAAAGGATCAACCATGGATCTCGAACTCACCGGAAAGACCGCCGTGGTCACCGGAGCCGGCCGAGGTATCGGTCTCGCTATCGCCCAGGCGCTGTCCGCCGAAGGCGTGCGAGTACTCGGCGCGGCCCGGAACGTCACCCCGGACCTGAAGGCAGCCGCGTACGCCACCGTCTCCGCGGATCTGAGTACCCCCGAGGGGGCCACCGCGGTGGTGGAGACCTCCCTTTCCGAGTTCGGCGGTATAGACATCCTGGTCAACAATGTGGGCGGCGGCGATGCCGGCGAGCTCACACTGGGCGGCTTCCTCGATATCGACAATCAGCAATGGCGAAAGTTGTTCGATCTCAACCTGTTCAGTGCCGTATGGACCACCCGGGCCGCGTTGCCGAGCATCCGCGAACGGCGCGGCGCGATCATCAATATCTCCTCGATCAACTCCCGCCTTCCCGCATTGGGCCCCACCGGGTACAGCGAGGCGAAAGCGGCACTGACGGCACTGAGCAAACGCCTGAGCGAGGAGTTCGGCCCGCAGGGCGTACGCGTGAACACGGTGTCACCGGGCGTTGTCGGCAGTTCACTGTGGCGCGGGGCCGACGGCTTCGGCGCCAAGGTCGCCGCCGCCAGTGGCGTCGGGCACGATGAATTCCTCGCCGCCATCCCCGAGCAGTTCGGTATCAGTTCGGGACGGATCACCGAGCCGGAGGAAGTGGCCGCACTGGTGACGTTCCTGGCCTCCGAGAAGGCGGTGAATATCCTCGGCGCCGACTTCGTGATCGACGGCGGCAGCGTGAAGACCAGCTGAGCGCACCGCGAGGACCCGTGTCCGGAAAATCGGACACGGGCCGCACGGCGCACGCACATATTCCGCCGCCGCCGGCCCGAGTCCTCGACCGGCTCGGCTCACCCACACCAGGCAGATTCCGGCGCGCAGTACTTCAGGGACGCGCCGATTCGATCCAGTTCTGCACCACCGCCCGGTAGGCAATTTCCGCCTCGGCCCCCGCGAGCCCGGCCGCCTTCCCCGCCGCCTGTCGCTGCACCTCGGCATATTCGGCTCGGACCCGCTGATCCGTGCGCAGCCTGTCCCGGAACTCCAGCGCGAACTGTTGCGCGGGAGTCCCCTCGACCCGTAGGTACACGGTGGCCGGACGCCCCGGATCGGCACTGCCGTGCACACGCGTCGTACCACCCTCGGCGGCCGGCCCACCGGTCACCGCGGGAAAACCCGCCGCGGCCAACGCGTCCCGCACACCGTCCGCCGCGGACAGATCGGCCACCGTGACCTGGAGATCGAGCAGATCACGCGTGGGCATGCCCGGCACCGCGGTAGCCCCGATGTGATCGATCCGCGCAGCCGCGGCACCACAGGCCACATGCACCCGGGCGATCAACCGCTGGGCCTGCGCGGCCCAGTCCGGATCGGCGTCCACCACCCGCGGCGCGGGGATTACGGCGATACCGCCGCGCAGATTCGCCTCGAAGGGGACCAGCCGCTCGTCCCACAGCCGATCCACGGTCGCGTCGACCTCCCCCTCGGGACCGTTGTTGTCCAGCAGCACATCCGCGGCCGCGTACCGCTGCTCGTCGGTGGCCTGTGCGGCGATACGCGCACGCGCGTCGTCCTCGGGGACTCCGCGGAACTCGACGAGCCGCCGGATCCGGGTCTCGGCGGCGACATCCACCACCAGCACAAGATTCACGAAGGGCGCCATATGGTTCTCCACCAGCAACGGAACATCCTGCACTACAACGGCATCCGGCGCCGCGGCGGCCAGCAGCTCGGCGGTGCGCTGCCCCACCAGCGGGTGAGTGATCGAGTTCAGCGTGGTGCGGGATTCGTCGTCGCGAAATGCCCTGGCCGCCAAGGCCGGACGGTCCAGGCTACCGTCGGCGGACAGGATATCCGTACCGAACGCCTCGGCCAGCGCGGCGAGTCCGGGGGTTCCGGGAGCGACCACTTCCCGGGCGATGACATCGGAGTCGATGAGCACCGCGCCCCGCGCGACGAGTGCTCGCGCGACCGTCGATTTGCCCGCGCCCATACCTCCGGTGAGGCCGATTCGTAACATCCGCCCAGTCTCGCATCCGGGTCCGCCCGACAGGCCGACAGGTCACCCGCTCTATACCTGTTCGACACGCCAAGCCGGGGGCGAACTGCGCAAATGTCCTGATTACGCCACCTGCTGGGTTAGTGTTCGGCCTGAGTGCAGGCCCCGATTTCACAGCTTCTGTCACGGACAGCAAAGGAACGAGCATGCGCATCAGGCACTACCGCACAGGCCGGCACCGGCTGAGGTCGCCGGGTCGTGTGCACTGTCTCGCGATACCGGCGGTCGCGGCTTTCCTGGCGAAGCGACGACGTTCCGGGTTCAGCACCTATACCGTCGCCCCCCGCCACAGTCTCGCCGCTCATCGCCCACGTCCGTCGTTCGCCTGGCCACGCTGGGTCCCGGTCCCGGCAGGCTAGTCCACGACGGACAACGGTGGCCCGGTCCCCGGACCGGGCCACTGCTGTATCTATGGCGCCGCCTCCGGCGGCGCGGGGTCGGGGCGCTGTATCTATTGCGCCGCCTCCGGCGTCGCGTGGTCGGGGCCCTATTAACCCCGTGTCTTCACTCCGGCGCTCAGTCGCTGCGCTCCTTCGCTCTGTCGCTGCAGACACGGGGCGGGCCCCGACCATGGATGCGGACGATCCGGGCGAATGTGATTTGCGTGCGGTGGGGTAGGCGTCACCTGGGCGCTATGGACCGCTACGCGAAAGACCCCGGCCTCCTGAGAGGGACCGGGGTCTTTCGTTCGGCTATCGGCTACCGATATTCGCCTCAGGCGTTACCGGAGAGCTTCTCCCGCAGGGCCGCGAGCTGGGCATCGCTGGCCAGCGAACCGCCACCCGACTCGGCCGGGCTGGAGGCAGCCTGCGCGCCGCTCTCGGAGGAGTAGTTCGACGCACCGCTGCCGTTGACGGCCTCGGCGGCGGCGTCGGCCGCCATCTTCTCCATCTGGGCGGTGTGCATCTTGTGCCGGCGCTCCGCCTCGGCGTAGCGGCCTTCCCACTCTTCCCGCTGCTTGTCGAAGCCCTCGAGCCATTCGTTGGTCTCGGGATCGAAGCCCTCGGGGAAGATGTAGTTGCCCTGCTCGTCGTAGCTGTCGGCCATACCGTACTTCGACGGATCGAACTCGGCGCTGTAGTCCTCGTTGGCCTGCTTGAGGCTCAGCGAGATCCGGCGACGCTCCAGGTCGATATCGATGACCTTGACCATCGCGTCGTCGCCCACGACCACGACCTGGTCCGGGACCTCGACGTGGCGCTCGGCCAGCTCGGAGATGTGCACCAGGCCCTCGATGCCCTCTTCGACGCGGACGAAGGCACCGAACGGAACCAGCTTGGTGACCTTGCCCGGCACGATCTGGCCGATCGCGTGGGTGCGGGCGAACTGACGCCACGGATCTTCCTGGGTGGCCTTCAGCGACAGCGAGACCCGCTCGCGGTCCAGGTCGACGTCGAGAACCTCGACGGTGACCTCGTTGCCGACCTCGACCACCTCGGACGGGTGATCGATATGCTTCCAGGACAGCTCGGAGACGTGTACCAGGCCGTCGACACCGCCGAGATCGACGAAGGCGCCGAAGTTGACGATCGAGGAGACCACACCCTTGCGGACCTGGCCCTTCTGCAGCTGGTGCAGGAATTCGCTGCGCACCTCGGACTGGGTCTGCTCCAGCCAGGCGCGACGCGACAGAACCACGTTGTTGCGGTTCTTGTCGAGCTCGATGATCTTGGCCTCGATCTCCTTGCCGACGTACGGCTGCAGATCGCGGACCCGGCGCATCTCGACCAGGGAGGCGGGAAGGAAGCCACGCAGACCGATATCGAGGATCAGACCGCCCTTGACGACCTCGATCACGGTGCCGCGAACGGCCTCGTCCTTCTCCTTGAGCTCCTCGATCGTGCCCCACGCGCGCTCGTACTGCGCACGCTTCTTGGACAGGATCAGGCGACCCTCTTTGTCCTCCTTGGTGAGGACCAGGGCCTCCACCTCATCGCCCACGGAAACGACCTCGTTCGGGTCGACATCGTGTTTGATGGAGAGCTCGCGAGACGGGATGACGCCTTCGGTTTTGTAACCGATGTCGAGCAGGACCTCGTCGCGGTCGACTTTGACGATGGTTCCTTCGACGATATCGCCGTCGTTGAAGTACTTGATCGTGGCGTCGATGGCGGCGAGGAAATCCTCGGCGGAGCCGATATCGTTGACGGCTACCTGCGGCGAGGTGACGGTGGTGGGCATGTGGCGGTTTGCTCCGGACGGATTGTGATCGGTTGCGGACATTGAGACTTTCGGTACGCTGCGATACACCCAGCTGCTCCAGGTGTGATCACTTGCGGGTTCAGCGTACGCGACCCGGAACCGGGCGGGCAAACGACCCCCCGTAGCGGATCTATAGGCTCCGAGTCGTGTCCGACGACCTCGTTCAAGATCGCCACGCTCAGGCTACCGAACTATTGGGGACCGCGGGCGCGGCGCGCTCACGGGTCGGATCGGGCGAGAGCGAACGCGCGAACCGGCGCTGGTGGGACGCCGATGCCGGCCAGTACCACGATACGCACGGGGAATTCCTGGGCGTAGACAGCGTCGGCGGCGAATTCGTGTGGTGCCCGGAGGGCTTGCACGAGGGCGATATGCGTTTCCTGGGCGAGATCGCCGGGAAACGAATCCTCGAAGTCGGCTGCGGTTCGGCGCCGTGCGCGCGCTGGCTGGCCGGGCAGGGAGCCCACCCGGTGGGTCTGGATATCTCGATGGGAATGCTGTCACGGGGGCTTGCCGCCATGGAGCGGGGCGGACCACGGGTGCCGCTCGTCCAAGCCGGCGCCGAGGCCCTGCCGTTCGCGGACGAATCGTTCGATCTCGCCTGCTCGGCGTTCGGCGCGGTCCCGTTCGTCGCCGATTCCGCCCTAGTGATGCGTGAGGTCGCTCGGGTCCTGAAACCCGGCGGCCGGTGGGTGTTCGCGGTCAATCATCCGATGCGCTGGATCTTCCGCGACGACCCCGGCCCGGACGGACTCGAGGCGGTGATCCCGTATTTCGACCGCACGCCGTACACCGAAATCGACAGCGAGGGCCGCTGTACCTACGTGGAGCACCACCGCACGATCGGTGACAGAGTCCGGGAAATAGTGGCGGCGGGATTGGTACTCGACGATCTCGTCGAGCCCGATTGGCCCGAATGGCTGGACCGGGAATGGGGGCAGTGGAGCCCGCTGCGCGGACAGATATTCCCCGGAACCGCGATCTTCGTCAGCCACAAACCGGAATACCGCGCCGGCTAGCCCACCGAAAACCTTCCGGGCCCGCGCCGAGGGCGGGCCCGGAAGTCCGGAGCTGTTCAGGAGTCGCCACCGCGGTTGTTTCGCGGCGGGCGTCCGGCCTGCTCGAGAGCACGCCGGAGGGCGAATTCGATCTGGGCGTTCACGCTGCGCAGATCGTCGGCCGCCCATTTCGCCACCGCGTCGTACACCGCCGGGTCGAGCCGGAGCAGGACCTTCTTGCGTTCCGGCATCAGCTGTACAGCGATCCCGCGTTCACGACCGGCTGGGTCGGCCGGTCACCGCACAGCACCACCAGCAGGTTCGAGACCATCGTCGCTTTACGCTCCTCGTCCAGTTCGACCATGCCCGCGGCGGTCAGCCGGTCCAGCGCCAGGCCGACCATCCCGACCGCGCCCTCCACGATCTGCGTACGCGCGGCCACCACCTGCGACGCCTGCTGACGTACCAGCATCGCCTGGGCGATCTCCGGCGCGTACGCGAGGTGGGTGATCCGGGCCTCGATGACCTCGATCCCCGCGGTTTCGGTGCGGTCACGCAATTCCACGGTGAGTTCCTCGGCGACCTCGGCGCCGTCACGCAGGCTGGTCCGATCGGCATCGTGGGCGTCGTAGGGGTGGGTGGTGGCCAGATGCCGCACCGCGGCCTCGGACTGGGTCTCCACATACTCCTCGTAGTCGTCGACGGCGAAGGCGGCCTTGAAGCTGTCCACCACCTTGTAGACGACCACGGCGGCGATCTCCACGGGGTTGCCGTCGGCATCGTTGACCTTCAGCTTCTGCGTTTCGAAGTTGCGGACCCGCAGCGAGATGGTGCGACGGTCCGTCATCGGCAGCACCGAGAAGTATCCCGGGTCACTCACCGAACCGATATAGCGGCCGAAGAACTGGACGACCTTGGCCTCGTTCGGGTTCACCACGGTCAGCCCGGTGATCCCGAGCAGTACCAGCACCCCCAGCACGCAGGCGACGATGGCCCCGGCCAGCGCGACGCCGTTCTGGTTCTGCCCGAAAGCGACGAAACCCGCTACCGCCACGGCCGCCAGGGCGATCGTGAGGACCAGCCAGATCAGCAATACGACGAACCCGTTGACCCGCGCGGCGTCCCGGAATTTCATGACATCCTCCCTCTATCAAAGTGATATCACTAAGATAGCAACCGGTTCGGGTGGCGGCAAGGCCGATCACCACCGCGACCCGGCGGACACACTCACCGCGACACCGCGTACAGACCGCGGACCCGGGGCCGGAAACCTCGCGAACGCGCGCAGGTACGGCGGCCGACACCCAACCGCCCGATGACAGACCGGGCGGACCGCCCCTGCGACGATGACCGGATGGATCGCACGGCATCAGGACAGCGGCTCCGACTGGGCCTCGTCGACGGCGACGGGATAGGCCCCGAGGTGGTGGGTTCGGCTCGGCGAGTGGTGGACGAGGCGCTGACCGCCGCCGGGGCACCGGCGGCGGAATGGGTCGCGCTGCCGATGGGCCGCCGGGCGATCGACGAATTCGGTACCGCGCTACCGGAATCCACTCTCGAAGGCCTGGCCGGAACCGACGGCTGGATCCTCGGCCCGCACGACAACGCCTCCTATCCCCCGGAGCAGCGCATCGCACCCGGCGGCACCATCCGCCGCCATTTCGGGCTGCACGCCAATATCCGGCCGGTGCGGGCGATTCCCGGGATCCGGGCGGTAGCACCCGATATCGATCTGGTGATCGTGCGGGAGAACAGCGAAGGCTTCTACGCCGACCGGAACATGGCCGTCGGATCCGGCGAATTCTGCCCCACCCCGGACGTCGCGCTCTCGGTCGGCCTGGTGACCCGCGCGGCATGCGAGCGGATCGCCCACGAAGCGTTCCGGCTGGCCGGTACCCGCCGCGGGCGGGTGACGATCGTGCACAAGGCCAATGTCCTGCCGCTCACCATGGGACTGTTCCGGGATACCTGCTATGCGGTCGCGCGGCAGTATCCCGCTATCGAGGTCGACGATGAACACGTCGACGCGACCGCCGCGCATCTGGTGCGCGCACCGGGCGATTTCGATGTGCTGGTCACCGAGAACCTGTTCGGCGATATCCTGTCCGACCTGGCCGCGCAGCTCGGCGGATCACTGGGTGCCGCGGCTTCCCTGAACTGCTCGGCCACGCGGGCAATGGCCCAGGCGGTCCACGGTGCCGCCCCGGATCTGGCGGGCCGCAACCGTGCGAACCCGGTGGCCCTGCATCACTCAGCGGCCATGCTGCTGCGCTGGCTGGCAGACCGGCACGACGACCCGCCGGTGGCGCGGGCGGCGGACCGGATCGACCGGGCCGTGGCCGCGACCTTCGCCGCCGGTATCGCCACCGCGGATCTCGGCGGCCAGGCCTCGACCGCCGAATTCACCGAACAGGTGACCGCACGGATCCATTTCCGATGAAACTGCCGGGAACCGGAACGCCAGCCCTGGGTACGTGGGTCGAGAATTGTTGACCCGGTAGGCAATTCGCATACCGATCACAGCAGCCGGGAGAGGAACTCCTTCGTACGGTCGTGCCGTGGGGCCGCCAGCAGGTCCGCGGGCGGCCCCGCCTCGACGACCACACCCTGATCCATGAAAACCAGCTGGTCGGCGACCTCGCGCGCGAAACCCATCTCGTGGGTGACGACAACCATCGTCATACCCGAATCGGCCAGTTCCCGCATCACCGTCAGGACTTCGCCCACCAGCTCGGGATCCAACGCGGAGGTGGGCTCGTCGAACAGCATGAGTTTCGGGTCCATCGCCAGCGCGCGGGCGATGGCCACGCGCTGTTGCTGCCCACCGGACAACTGCGCCGGATACGCATTCGCCTTATCCGCCAAGCCGACTCGATCCAGTAGTTCCGCGGCGCGTTGCCGCGCGACGGCCCTGCTCAGTTTCTTCACCTGTGTGGGCGCTTCGACGATATTTCCCAGCACGGTCCGGTGCGGGAAGAGATTGAAATGCTGGAAGACCATCCCGATATCCCGGCGCTGCCGCGCCGCTTCCCGCGGATGCAGCTCGTACAAACGACCCTTGCGCTCCCGATAGCCCACCAGTTCGCCGTCGATGTACAGCCGGCCGGCATCCACCTGTTCCAGGTGATTGATACAGCGCAGGAACGTCGATTTCCCGGACCCGGACGGTCCGATCAGGCAGAGCACCTGCCCGCGCCCGACCTCGAGGGAGATCCCGTTGAGCACGCGCAGCGCACCGAAATTCTTGTGCACCCGATCGGCGCGGACCATCGGTTCCGGACTCGTCGCGCTCATTTCGCCTGGGCCTCTCCCTGCGCGTCGGCCAGTTCCTGCAACTGTTTCGCGGTCAGCTGCCGGGAAATACCACGCGAATAATATTTCTCCAGGTAGTACTGGCCCACCATCAGAATGCTGGTGATCGCCAGGTACCAGGTCGCGGTGACCAGCAGCAGGGGGATCGGCAGGAAATTCACGCCGTAGATATCGCGGGCGCGGCCGAACAGGTCGGTGCTGAGCGGTATGGCGGTGACCAGTGAGGTCGTCTTCAGCATGCTGATCAGCTCGTTACCGGTCGGCGGGATGATCACCCGCATCGCCTGCGGCAGCACGGTCCGGCGCATGGTCTGCGACCACGACATCCCCAGGGCGATCGACGCCTCCCGCTGCCCCTCCCCCACCGAGTTGATTCCGGCCCGGACGATCTCGGCCATATACGCCGCCTCGTTGAGCGCCAGCCCGATCACCGCGAACGCGAACGCCGCCCGCAGGCTCTGCACATCGACCTCCAGCAGCCGCGGACCGAACGGAACTCCCAGGGCCACATGCTGGTACAGGGACGGCACCAGCCCCCAGAACACCAGCTGTACATAGACCGGGGTGCCCCGGAAGATCCACAGGTAGACCCAGGCGCTCGCCCGCAGGACCGGGTTCGGCGACAACCGCATCACCGCGAGCGCCGTGCCCAGTGCGACCGCGATCACCATGGCGAGAACGGTCAGCTCCACGGTGACCACGGCACCGGCCGCGATCCGCGTATCCCGCAGATACTGCCAATACACGTCCCACCGGTAGGCCGGATTGGTGGCCGCCCCGTAGATGAACAGCCCGGCCAGCCCCAGGATCACGACGGCCGCGGCCCACCGGCCCGGACGCCGCAACGGGACGGCCCTGATCAGATCCGGTTCCTGGCGTACCGCGCCCGGGTCGCCGCTCATAGGAGCTCCCTCGGATGGTGTTCATGCGGTAGGCGGAGATATCGCATCACGGAAGCTCCCTCGGACGGTTTTCATGCGGTCCGCGGAGGCCGCGGCGAAGGCGAAGGCGAAGGCGGAGGTACCGAATCATGACGTCAGCTCCTCGCGCCGTTGATCACGGAGGTGCGCAGCGCACCTTCCTGCACACCCCAGTTCTCGGTGATCTGCCGGTACTGCCCGTTGTCCATCAGATGCTGCACCGCGTCCCGCAGTACGGCGGTGAGAGGTGCCCCCTTCGCGACCGCCCATCCATAGGGGGCAGCATCGAAGACCGGACCCGCGGGTTCGATCTTGCCGTCGGTCTGTTTGATCGCATACGCGGTGACCGGGGAATCCGCCGAAATGGCGTCCACCTGCCCGAGAACCAAGGCATTGGTGACCGCGCTCTGCTCCTCGAACGCGTTGATGATGATCGGGTCCTTCCCCGCGGCGACACACGCTTCGCTCCTGGCGGGGACCTCCTCGATATGCTCGATCGTCGTCGCCTGCACAGCCACACGTTTACCGCAGGCGTTCTCGGGGTCGATATCGTCGCCGGTTCGCTGCGCCCATTGCACCCCGGCGGTGAAGTACGTGACGAAATCGACCTGCCGCTCCCGCTCGGGCGTATCGGTTATCGACGACATTCCGAGGTCATAGGTGCCGGCCTGGACCGCGGGGATGATCTTCTCGAACGCCGATTCGGTATAGCGGGCACGGATTCCCAGCACCGCGGTCACCGCGTCCATCAGATCGATATCGAATCCGACTATCTCGCCGTGCCGGTCGCGGTATTCGTTCGGCTGATACGGCACGTTCACGCCGACCGCCACCTCCCCCGCCGCGGCGATCTCGGGTGGCAGCCGGGCAGCGAGCTCCGGCACGGTCTGTACCGCCACCTTCGGTGGTATCGGCCCGGTGTCCTCGACATTGGTCACGCACCCGGCCGTCAGTAGTATCCCGGCGATCCCGCACAGTATCCGCCGTATCCGCGCACCGGATCGATCAGCCACCGTCACCACCTGCCGTCACGAAGAATTGTGGGCCCTCGGCCATTTGTGGACGTTGTCAGCACAGTAGGCGAATCGGACCGGCGATACGGCCGTAGTAACAGAGATTTGATCCCCGGCGCGGCGCGGACCCAGCCGATCCACCGGATATCCGCCGTGCGACCGGCTACCGTCTGAAGATCATGGTGCAGTCGGTGGAATTACTGCTCGACGAGGAGTCCGAGCGGCGGATCCGGCGACAGTGGGAACTGCTCGCCGAAGCGGGCCTGCCCGGGCTGGGACACAGCGCGCGGGCCGGTGACGCCGAGAGCCACCGGCCCCATATCACCGTGGCGGTCGCCAGGCAGATCTGGCCGCGTATCGAAAACGATCTCGACCGGCTGCCTTTCCGGCCGTTCCCGGTGCGCCTCGGCGGTGTGCTGATCTTCGGGGCGCGCCGGCCGATTCTCGTGCGTGCCGTGGTCCCCTCCGAGCCCTTGCTGGCCTGGCACCGGCGGGTATATCAGGTGGTGGCGCCGTGTCCGGACGTACCGGCGAACCTGCACCCGAATCACTGGACCCCACATATCACCCTCGCGCGGCGGGTGCTGCCGCAGCGAATCGGCGAGGCCGTGACGGCCGTCGCCGCGGACAAGGACATCACCGCGACCGTGGCCGGATTGCGACGCTGGGACGGCGACCGGCGCCGCGCATGGCCGATCGCCGAACACGGCTGACCCACCGGCCCACGCCACCGGCCGGCCGCAACTAGGGTGGGCTGAGGTGGCGTACGACACCGTCGCGGAACAACCGCGGCCGGGACCGGCGTTGCAGCCTATATACCGACCACGAGAGGACGTCATGGCCACCCAGACACTGACGCAGCAGAATTTCGACGATATCGTCACCAGCAATGATGTGGTACTGGTCGATTTCTGGGCTTCCTGGTGCGGACCGTGCCGCAGTTTCGCTCCGACCTACGAGGCGTCGTCGGATAAACATCCCGATGTCGTGCACGGCAAGGTCGATACCGAGGCCGAACAGGGCCTGGCCGCGGCCGCCAATATCCAGTCCATCCCGACCATCATGGCCTTCCGCGAGGGCGTGCTCGTATTCGCGCAGCCGGGTGCACTCCCGCCGGCGGCGCTCGAGGATCTGGTATCGCAGGTCAAGGACCTCGATATGGACGAGGTCCGTAAGCAACTCGCCGAGCAGCAGGCAGCCAACGGCGAAGCAGCCGAATAGAATCGGCGAACGACGGCGGGCTCCACACTTTCCGGGGATGGTGTAGAGCCCGCCGTTGTTTCGTTGCCCGGTCTTCCCGACGGCCGGGTACCGGGCGGACCGGTTCAGCCCAGCGCGCGCAGCCGGTTCACGCTGGCGATCATCGCGCGCACCGACGATTCCGCGCCGTCCGCCGCGAGGGCCGCGCCCCAGCCGCGCCGGCCGTCGGATTCGCACTGCACGAACGTGGCGGTGGCGGCGGCGGTCCGCCGCTGATGGAACCGCAGGATCTCCACCGGATAGCCGGCCTCGTAGAGAGCCGAGGTCATAGCGGCGATGGGGCTACCGGCGGCCACCACCGAGCGGGACCAGCTCCCGAATTCGAGGGTGGCGGTGAACGCGCCGCCGCGGGCGCCGGTGGACGACCAGCCCGCGAGACGGATCGGGCCGGCGCATTCGCCGTAACGGTCGTGGAATTGGGCCGCGGTCAGCTCGGCGCATTCGGAGCGCAGGCTACGGGGCGCGGCGGCGGTCAGGGCGTCGTTGTCCAGAGTCAGTGTGGTCATGAGTACGTAGGTCTTCCCAGAGAAGGTAGGCAGGTTGGGGGACCAGCAAAAGAGAAAAAATGGGGCCCGCAGCGAGGGGGCCGGTCCGAATCAGACCCCGCTACGGCGGGTTACTACTACGTCGAGTGCCCGCCCGGCCGTCTCCGCGGCGCGCACGAGAAGCGCCGCGCCCTCACGGTCCGTGAGAATCGGCGCGGCACGTAGGCCGTCGGCAGGGATATGCACGGGATCGAGAATAAAGTCTCACCCAGCGGATGGCAACCATATCCGCACCGCCATTCGGCCTACCCAACAGTAGTATTTCCGCTGGTCACCAGCCTGTAACCCGGAATTACCCGGACACGACGGTGACGAACCAGACTCCATCGGTCGCGATGGTGTAGGGGCGTCGGCTCGGGAGCCGAACCAGTTATCCGGTCTCGCCCTGGGACGCGCGGCCACGAAAGCACCTCGTCGAGCGGCACGAGGATGTGGCGCCGGCCGGCGCCACACACCGCTTCGCCGATCGCCTTCGCGTCCGGACCGACGTGCGGCCGAACGACGCGGATCGGACATTCAGATCAGCCTGATCGCCCGGAGCCGCGATACGTACCGGCGGTAGCCGAGTCAGTGTGCGGCGGCATCCCAACTGCGCCCGACCCCGACCGAAACACTCAGTGGGACAGACAGTTCTATCGCCGACGACATCTTGTCGCTGACCAGCTCCCGCAGCTGCTCCTGCTCTCCAGGCGCCACGTCGAAGACGAGTTCGTCGTGGATCTGCAGCAGCATGCGCGACCGCAGACCTGTATCGCGCAGCGCGGACTGCACGTTGATCATGGCGACCTTGATGATGTCGGCGGCCGTGCCCTGGATGGGTGCGTTGAGTGCCATCCGCTCCGCGGATTCGCGACGCTGGCGGTTGCTGTGATCCAGATCCGGGAGATAGCGGCGGCGGCCGAACAGAGTCTGGGTGTAACCGACCTTACGGGCCTGTTCCACCACGGCGTGCAGATAGTCGCGGATACCGCCGAACCGGGCGAAGTAGACCTCCATCTGCTCCTTCGCCTCCTGCGTGCTGATCTTCAGCTGGGCGGACAGCCCGTAGGAGCTCAGACCGTACGCCAGGCCGTAGGACATGGCCTTGATCCGGCGCCGCAGTTCCGGTGAGACCTCGGAGATCGGGATATCGAACGCTTTGGACGCGACGAAACTGTGCAGGTCCTCGCCGGAGTTGAAGGCCTCGATCAGGCCGGCATCACCGGACAGATGCGCCATGATCCGCATCTCGATCTGGCTGTAGTCGGCGGTCATCAGCGATTCGTAGCCGCTACCGACCACGAAGGTATCGCGGATCATCCGGCCGGTATCGGTGCGGATGGGGATGTTCTGCAGGTTGGGTTCGGTCGAGGACAGCCGGCCGGTGGCCGCGATCGTCTGGTTGAAGGTGGTGTGGATCCGGCCGTCGTCGGCGACGGATTTCAGCAGGCCGTCGACGGTGACCTTGAGGCGGGTGGCATCGCGGTGCGCGAGCAGATGCTGCAGGAAGGGATGTTCGGTCTTCTCGTAGAGCGATTCCAAGGCGTCCGCGTCGGTGGTGTAACCGGTTTTGGTGCGTTTGGTCTTGGGCATATCGAGCTCGTCGAACAGGACGACCTGCAACTGTTTGGGCGAACCGAGGTTGATCTGTTTGCCGATGACCCCGTACGCCGCGTTCGCGGCATCGGCGACCTTATCGGCGAATTGCCGCTGCAGTTCGGTGAGCTGATCCATATCGACGGCGATTCCGGCGTCTTCGAGATCGGCGAGCACCGCGAGCAGTGGCAGTTCCATCTCGTCCAGCAGCGGGGTGGATTCGATCTTCGCCAGCTCTTCGTCCAGGGCGTCGGCCAGATCGGCGACGGCGCGGGCACGCAACATCTCATGCTGTGCGAGTTCGGTATCGACCGCGTCCTCCGCGTCCAGCAGCGAGAGTTGCGGCGCCGCCTCGGTTTCCGTGCGCAGTTCACGGTGCAGATAGCGCAGCGACAGATCGTCGAGATTGAAACTGCGCTGACCGGGCCGCACCAGATACGCCGCGAGGGCGGTATCGCTGGAGAGACCGGCCAGGCGCCAGCCGCGGCCGCGCAACGCGTGCAGGGCGCTCTTGGCCTCGTGCAGGGCCTTGGCCGTGGCCGGATCGGCCAGCCATGCCGCCAGGGCCGCGTCGTCTTCGGCGGTGAGACCCGTGACGTCGATATAGCCGGATTCGCCGTCCGCGGCGGCGATCGCCAGGGCACGCACATCCCCGGCGGCCGGCACGCCGCTTCCGGAGAGTGAAATACCGTGCCGGAAACCGGCTTTCGCGTGCTCGGTGAGCCAGTCCGCGACGCTGCCGGGTTCGAGCGCCTGCCCGCTGATCTCGAAACCCGATTCGGCCTCGATGGTCGGCGGGGCGAGGGTTTCGAACAACCGGTCGCGCAGGACCCGGAATTCCAGATCGTCGAAGAGCTGGTGGATCCGCTCCCGGTTCCAGGCGCCCTGGGCCAGCTGATCGGGGGTATAGGGCAGCGGGACGTCGCGAACCATCTCGGTCAGCTGCCGGTTGAGCACCACACTGCTGAGGTTGGCACGCAGCGCGTCGCCGACCTTGCCGCGGACCTCGTCCACCTTGTCGACGAGGGTGTTCAGATCCCCGTACTCGCGGATCCATTTGGCGGCGGTCTTCTCACCCACCCCCGGGATACCCGGCAGGTTATCGCTCGGGTCGCCGCGCAGCGCGGCGTAGTCCGGGTACTGGGCAGGAGTCAGGCCGTACTTCTTCTCGACCTCCTCGGGCGTGAACCGCGTGAGGTCCGAAACACCCTTCTTGGGGTACAGAACGGTGACGTTCTCGTTGACCAGCTGAATCGAATCACGATCGCCGGTGACGATCAGCACCCGGTAGCCCTGCGGTACCGCCTGGGTGGTGATGGTGGCGATGAGGTCGTCGGCCTCGTACCCCTCGATCGCCATCACCGGGATACCGAGCGCCCCCAATACCTCTTTGGTCAGTTCGACCTGCCCGCGGAATTCGTCCGGGGTTTTCGACCGGTTCGCCTTGTACTCGGGGAACGCGTCCACCCGGAAGGTCTGCCGGGAGACGTCGAAGGCCGCGGCGATATGGGTGGGTTTCTCGTCCCGCAGCAGGTTGATGAGCATGGCGGTGAACCCGTACACCGCGTTGGTGGTCTGACCGGTGACCGTCTGGAAATTCTCCGCCGGCAATGCGTAGAAGGCGCGGTAGGCCAGCGAGTGCCCGTCCAGTAGCAGCAGCGTGGGCCGGGTTTCCGGGGAACCGGAGGCGTCGGCGGGGGCGGGGGTGGTCGGCTGCGCGGTGGTCGGTGGGGTCACACCCGGAGAGTCTAGGGACTCCCCCCGACATCCCGGGCTCCAGGGACTTCCCGGCCGGTCAGCCGACACCCAGGTACGCGGCCTGTACCGCGGGATCGTCCAGCAGCTGCGGTCCGTGGCCGGTTTTCACGATCTCCCCGGTTTCCATGATGTAGCCGCGATGGCTACGCGCCAGCGCCTGCCGGGCGTTCTGTTCCACCAGCAGCACCGTGGTGCCGGCCCGGTTGATCTCGGCGATGATCCGGAAGATCTGCTGGATCACCATCGGCGCCAGACCCATGGACGGTTCGTCGAGCAGCAGCAGGCGCGGCCTGGCCATGAGCGAACGTCCGATTGCCAGCATCTGCTGTTCCCCGCCCGAGAGGGTGCCACCGACCTGTTTACGCCGCTCCCGCAACCGCGGGAACAGCTCGAATACCTGCTCCAATGCGGTGTTGTACTCCGGTTTGTGCCGGAAGGGCCGCGCATAGCAGCCCATATCGAGGTTCTCCTGCACGGTCATACCGGGGAAGACACCGCGACCCTCGGGGGCCTGAATCAGTCCGGCCGCGACTCGCTCATGCGCCTTCAGCCGGGTGATATCGCGACCTTCGAACATGATCCGCCCGCGGGTCAGTGGCAGCAGGCCCGACAGCGCACGCATGGTGGTGGTCTTCCCGGCGCCGTTGGCGCCGAGCAGGGTGACCAGCTCACCGTCCACCACCTGAAGCGAAATACCGTGCAGCGCTTGTATTCTGCCGTAGTTGACGACGATATCGTCCACCTCGAGCAGAGTGTCCGCCCCGTGGACGAACCCTGGCACCGTCATGACTGTCCTTCCGGTGGATAGTTCGGATAGCCACGAAGGCCGGGCGCCGGGCCAGGACCAGGTATATCCCCCGCTTCCAGTTCGTCGTCGGGGACACCCAGGTACGCCGCGATCACCGCCGGATCCCGGCGGATATCCGCGGGCAGCCCGTCGGCGATCTTGCGCCCGAATTCGAGCACCACGATGCGGTCGGTCACGCCCATCACCAGCCGCATATCGTGCTCGATCAGCAGCACCGTGAACCCGTCGTCACGGATCTTGCGGATCAGATCCATCAGCGCGGATTTCTCGCTGGGATTGAACCCGGCGGCCGGTTCGTCGAGGCACAGCAGTTTGGGCTCGGTGGCCAGCGCCCGCGCGATTTCCAGCCGGCGCTGATCGCCGTAGGACAGATTGCGGGCCTTCTCCACCGCGCGCGGCCCGATCCCGACGAACTCCAGTAGTGCCATACCGCGTTCGACGGCATCGCGTTCCTCACGACGGTGTCGCGGGGTGCGCAGTAATGCGCCCGGGATCGAGGTCAGATGCCGGGCGTCGGTGCCCACCACCACATTCTCCAGGGCCGTCATCTCCCCGAACAGCCGCACATTCTGGAATGTGCGCGCGATACCGAGCCGGGTGATGGCATTGCGTTTGATCCTGGTGAGCGGTTTGCCGTCGAAGAACACCATGCCCGCGCTCGGCCGGTAGACACCGGTGATGGCATTGAAACAGGTGGTTTTACCCGCGCCGTTCGGGCCGATGAGTCCGAGGATCTCCCCGCGCCGGATATCGAAACTCACCGCGTCCAGGGCGGTGAGCCCGCCGAATTTCACGGTGAGATCCTCGGTGCGCAGCAGCGATTCGCCCACCGCCGTCCGGATCTCCCGGTGCGGGGCAACGGTTTCGGCGACCACGTTCGCGTCGCCGAGCCCCGGATCGATGGCCGTCACATCCACCGGACCGGCCGGCTGGTCCGTCACCGGCAGTTTCTCGGTGGCGAACTCGGCGTTCATATCGTTGTTGTCGAACATCGCACCGCCGGCGTGTGGCCCGGTCATCGGTTCACCTCCACGGCCCCGGCCGGCCGGACCGCCCGGATGATCTGCCGCCCGTAGGCCAGCAGTTTCTGCCGGACCGGGAACAGTCCCTGCGGTCGCAGGATCATCATCACCACCAGCGCTATGCCGAAATACAGATACTTCAGATCGCCGAGGGACTGGGCTCCGCCGGGATAGAACAACAGAATGCTGCTCAACAGCAGAACCGCGTAGACCGCGGCGGCGACCGTCACGATCAGATACGCCCACCGCACCCAGGTAGCGGCCACCGTGCGCGCCCACCACCGCCAGCCGGCCAGCAGCGCGCCGACAACCACGACCGCCGCCGCCAGCCATATATAGCCGGTGGCCTCATCGGTCACCAACTGCACCGACATCAGCCGGTTCGGCAGATACACCACCAGGAACGCGCCCACGATGACACCGAGTTTGTTCCCCTGACCGCCGATCACCACCGCGCACAGGAACAGCATCGAGTTGATGATGTTGAATCCGGTCGGGTTGATGAACTGGACCTGCCCGGCGAACAGGGCGCCGGACAGCCCGCCGATCCCGGCGCCGATCATGAAGGCCCAGAGTTTGAACTTGAACGTCGGCACACCCATGATCTCGGCGGCGTCCTCGTCCTCCCGGATCGCCACCCACGCCCGGCCGACCCGGCTGCGCTCCAGATTGCCGACCAGCAGCAGTACCGCGACCACCGCCAGCATGCCCACCCAGTACCACCAGGTGCCGGAGTTGGCCCGTTCCAGCAGGTTCGAACTGTCGGAGCCGACATTGCCCGCCGAGAACACCCCACCCGGACTCGTCTCCGATTCGCCCACCCGCGGATAGGCGATACCCGACAACCCCAGGCTGCCGTTGGTCAGATCACCCAGATTATCGGCGAGCAGGCGGACGATCTCACCGAAACCGAGGGTGACGATCGCCAGATAGTCACCGCGCAGCCGCAGCGTCGGCGAACCCAGGATCAAACCCGAGACCGCGGTGACCATAATGGCCAGCGGCACACACGCCAGCCAGGCCCAGTCCGAGTTCAGCCAGCCGCCGTCGGTCTGGTTCCACGGACTGTTCGGGCTGGTCAGCAGGCCCACGGTATAGGCGCCGACAGCGTAGAAGCCGACGTAACCGAGGTCGAGCAGCCCGGCCTGGCCCACCACCACATTCAAGCCGATGGCGATGAGCGCATACATGGCGAACTGCGCCATGACCCCGCCGAAACTGGTTGCGGGAGTATCCAGTAGCGGCGGCGGGAACATCGGCAACAGCGCCAGTAACAGCAGCGCGGGAACACCGACCGCCCACTGCGCGGGCCGGCTCAGACCGTTCCACCAGGTACGAAGCGTATCGCCCAGCCCGTGCGGCGGACCCGATGCGACCGGCGGGCGCTTCGCCGGAGTTTTCGTCGAGACGGTCATACGCGGGCCTTCCCGAGACTCTCACCGAGAATGCCGGTCGGCCGGAAGAACAGCACCGCCACCAGCACCACGAACGCCACCACATCGCGCCATTCGGTGCCCAGCAGCATCTGCCCGTAGTTCTCCACCAGCCCGAGCAGCAGTCCGCCGAGCAGCGCGCCGCGCAGATTGCCGATCCCGCCGAGCACCGCGGCCGCGAAAGCCTTGATACCGAGCACGAATCCGCCGGAGTAGATGATGCCGTTGGGGATCTTCAACGCGTACAGCATGGCCGCCGCACCCGCGAGCAGACCACCGATGAGGAAGGTCAGCATGATCACGCGTTCCCGTGAGACCCCCATGAGCGTCGCGGTATCGGGGTCCTGCGCCACCGCGCGGATACCGCGCCCGAACTTGGTCCGGTTGATCAGCAGTTCCGCCAGCACCGCCAGCACCACCGCCGCCACCACGATCACCAGGGTGACATTGGTGATCTCGGCGTCGCCGATACTGAACTGAACCGTGGGCTCCACCAGGATGATCGGCTGCTGGGCATTGGTTCCGCCCAGATCCGGCCACAGTTTCGGCAGGACGAAATGCACGAACTCCTGGAGTACGAACGACATTCCGATGGCCGTGATGAGAAAGACCAGTGGTTTGGCTCCGCGCCGGCGTAACGGCCGATAGGCCACCCGTTCCAACCCCACCGCCGTGGCGCCGGAGACCGCCATACCGAAAACCATCGCCAGCGCCAGATAGGTGACCGTCAGCACCACACCCTGGCTGTAGATATCGCCGCTGGGCGCGAAACCCAGCAGCATCAGCCCCACGTACTGGCCGAACATGCCGAGCATGAATACCTCGGAATGGGCGAAGTTGATCAGCCGCAGCACGCCGTACACCAGGGTGTAGCCCACCGCGACCAGGGCGTAGATCGCGCCGTAGGACAAACCGTCCACGGTCAGCCGCCAGAACTGATCGAGCACGCCCTCGTAGTTGAAATCGATCGAACTATCGGCCAGGTAGGTCAGATCGATCGAACCCGTTGCCGGTAGCACCGCACCGGCCGGCCAGATTGCTGTCATCGAACACTCACCGTCTTCGGGTCGGCCCCCATAGGCGAGCGGCACGCACGCCGTATCTTCGACGGCCTGCGTGCCGCTCCCCGCGCGGAGCTACTTGACCTCGTACATCCAGATCAGCGCATTGGACAGTTCTCCGGTGGCATCCCATTTGTACTGGCGGGCCAGGCCGGGGCCGTCGTAGCCGCGGACGAACGCCAGCAGATCGGGCCGGGTGACCTTACCCGCGTCGATCCCCTTCGCCAGGATGGTGGTCAGGTCGTAACCCTCGACCGAGTACACACCGGGTGCCTGCCCGTTGAGCTGCTGGTACTGCGCCGCGAAATCATCCGGCGCCGGACCACACGGGCAGGACAGTTTCGCGCCCTGGGCCGAACCGCCGGCCTGGGAGACGAACTGCGGATCGTTGGTGCCGTCGGCGGAGACGAACACCGCGTCCACCCCGCCGGATTTCAGCTGCTGAGCCAGCGGAGCGGCCTCGGCGTAGTAACCGGAGTAGAAGATCGCGTCCGGTTTCGCGCCGGCGATCTTGGTGACGGTCGCCGAGAAATCCTTGTCGCCCTTCTTGATCGACGCCGCGCATGCCGGATCGGCGGCGGAACCGAGGCCCTGGGTGATACTCGTGGCCAGGCCGACACCGTAATCGGTGTTGTCCTGCACCACGCACACCTTCTTGTACCCGGCATTGTCGGTGAGGTACTTCGCCACCGACGGCCCCTGCACATCATCGTTGGCCAGCCCCCGGAAGAAGGTCTTCCAGCCGCCCTGGGTGAGCGAGGCATTGGTCGCCGAAGCCGAGACCGCCACCAGCCCGGCATCGCTGAGGATCTGACCGGTGGCCTTGGTCTCCCCGGAGAACGCCGGGCCCACCAGGCCGATCACCGACGGATCGTTGACGATCTGCGGAATCACCTGGCTGGCCTTCTGCGGATCGCCCTCGGTATCGAACGGCCTCAGTTCGATCTTGCAACCCGGATTGGCCTTGTTGTGCTGGTCGAGGGCCAGTTTGACGCCGTTGACGATATTGATGCCCAGCGCGGCATCCGGCCCGGTGAGGGCTCCCGCCATGGCAATGGTGGTACCGGGCGGGCATTTCGCCGAACCGTCACCGGCGGGGTCGGTGGCGGTGGACGCGTCGGTGGCGGGAACCTCCTTACCCGCCGAATCGATCTGCATCAGCGGCTGAATCGACAATTCCCCGGCGTTACCCGGGGAATCGGAAGTACCTGTCGATTTATCACTGCATCCGGTGAGTACGAGCGCCGCGGCAGCACCGATACCGACCAGACCACGCGCGGTGCGGCTGTATCTCGACGGCCCGGACAGCCATGTCGAACCAAGCACGATCAAACCCCATGTTCCTCATCGCAACCCCGGCGGCCCGGGGGAACCGATCACATCGGCTCGGAAAAAACATAACTGGGGTGTGTTGATCCCGCATCACATTCGGCGCACGCAGATGACCTGGCCGTAAACTCTTTCGCACAGGGTTGTCCTACGCGGACAAAATCCATTTCGGAACGGTTACGACCGCCCGGAAAATCGCCCAGGGGTTCACTGCGGAGCCAAATTCTCCAGCACGACCTCGGCCACCGCCTTCATCGTGGTGCGCCGATCCATCGCGGTGCGCTGGATCCATTTGAATGCCTGTGGTTCGCTCAGCCCCTGGGTCTGCATCAGTACGCCCTTGGCCCGTTCGACGAGCTTACGGGTCTCCAGCCGCTCGGCCAGCCCCGCGACCTCGCTCTCCAGCGCCGTGATCTCGTGGAACCGGCTGGCGGCCAGTTCGATCGCGGGCACCAGATCGGATTTGGTGAACGGTTTGACCAGATAGGCCATCGCCCCGGCATCACGGGCCCGCTCCACCAGATCGCGCTGACTGAACGCGGTCAAGATCACAACCGGCGCAACACGTTTCGATGCGATCTCCGCGGCCGCGTCGATCCCGTCGCGCCGCGGCATCTTCACATCCATGATCACCAGATCCGGCCGGTGCTCCACAGCCAGATCGACGGCCTGCTGCCCGTCCCCGGCCTCGCCGACGACGTGATAGCCCTCTTCGGTCAGCATCTCCACCAGATCCATCCGGATCAACGCCTCGTCCTCGGCGACGACCACGCGCTTCGCCCCGGCGTCCGCACTAGTGCCCATAAACGACCCCTCTGGTTCCGATGCCTCATCCCCCGACACCGCGAACGGCGGATGCCGGCCGGGCCTCGGCCGTCGATCCGCCGTCACGCGATCGGGTGGTGTAGAGACTACCGTTCACCTGGAACGGCATCGCATATACCCTGCTTATCGCCCTTCCCCCGGCCTCGCTGGACCCGGCATTCGGTAATCGGGCGCCGGCGGGCTATGATTTCCACCCGGTGCGCCGAGTTGGCGGAACTGGCAGACGCGACGGTCTCAAAAACCGTTGTCCGAAAGGACGTGTGGGTTCGAGTCCCACACTCGGCACCAAGGTCGGACGGGTTTCCGAATACCCTCCCATCGCTGCCAACGTTTTCCCGACTCGCCGACACTCGGCACACCTGCGCAGCTCTATCAACCAGGAACACCGAGCTCATACCCCTCCGAGCACAGCTCCACTCTCCCCGGCTGCCGACACCCCGCCCGGAGACAACCGAGCGAGCCGATCCAGCGAGCCTGGAAGATCGATGCGTCGCAGTCCGCGGCCCACTCCTGCCCAGGCGCGTCGACGCCTCCCTCACTTCTCGCTGCAGGTCCGCAACGCACTACCGATAAATCCGCAGTCCGCACTCGATAGAACTGCAGAGCAATCCCGACAAATCCCAGGCTCGGGCATCACCTGAAGAGCCCTCGATCCTATGCCTCCACAGAATTCTGACCGTTCTGCTCTTGCGTCTGCGCCCAGGCGATCGCCCATTCGTCGAGCGGGCGGATGGCCTGTATGAGTGCTGCCCCCAGCTGAGTGAGCTCGTAGCCATCGACTGAGGGGGCGATGATCCCGCTGGACGTGAGTTCGCGAAGCCGCTGGTAGAGCACACTGGACGACAAACCTGCACACCGTGCCAGCAGGGCACGCGCACCGAGCGGACCAGCACGCAGTTCCCAGAGAATTCTCAGCGCCCACCGACGGCCGAAGAGATCTAGCGCGGCCATGATCGGACGGCCGGTAGTCGATCCACGAACGGGTGTTCCTGGGCGCGGTGTCGGCATGCCCCTCCTTGCGTTTCGGTTTTAGAAACATTAGCATCCAACCCGCGTTTCTAATTTCGAAACAATCTCAAATGGGAGCTCCGATGTCGCGAATAGCCCTGTTGGAACCGCCGTACGCCGACCAAGCCGGAGCGCTACTCGAGCGCATGATGCCCCGGGACGTACCGCCGATCGGGCTGTTCCGGATGTTCGCCCGAAACCTCCCGATGGCCGGCGCCATGCACGGATGGGGGCGCTACGAGCTGGGCCGACAGCTGACGCTGACCATGAGGGAGCGCGAGATCGCCATCGACCGGACATGCGTGCTGTGCGGCTGCGAGTACGAGTGGGGCGTACACATGATGATGTTCGCCGAACGGGTCGAATTCACCCGCGAACAGGCGGCATCCCTGGTGCACGGCGGCCCCGCTGACCAGTGCTGGACGTCCGAGCGCGAACAGCTGCTCCTCCTCGCCGTCGACGCGCTGCACGAGCGTTCCGACATCGATGACGCACTGTGGGCACGTCTCGCGTCGGTCTTCGACGAACTCCAGCTGCTCGATCTCCTTCTGCTGTGCGGGTGGTACCACGCCGTCAGCTTCGCCGCGCGCGCTGCACGCGTGCCGCACGAGCCCGGCGCGCCCCGCTTCGCCGACTTCCCCCCCGCGGTCCGGTGAACCACCCATATCGCTTGCCCATCTGGAGCCGTGGACGGAAGAGCGTGAGGGGTCAGGACTCGCATCCGTCCCGCCCACATCACGACCGGGACAAACCGATGAGCGCTACCCCGGAGCACTCCGAGGGGCGGCTACTGGTCCCCGCTCTGATGTTCATCGCTCTGGTCGTGGCGGCGGTCGCCAGCCTCGGGGCGCCGCTCATCACCAGCGTGGCGACCTCGTTCCACGTCTCGCTCGGCAGCGCGCAGTGGACGTTGACCGTCGCGCTGCTCAGCGGCGCCGTCGCCACGCCCGTCCTCGGCAGGCTCGGAGCCGGCCCGCACCGACGAGCCACGATCCTCGCCACGCTCGCAGTCGTCGTCGCCGGCAGCGCGCTCACCGCCCTACCACTGCCGTTCGCGTGGCTGCTCGCCGGCAGAGCGGCCCAGGGCGTCGGGCTCGGGTTGACGGCGCTGATGATGGGCGTAGCCCGGGACCACCTCCCCGAGGAGCGCAGCGCGGCCGTGATCGCCCAGATCTCGGTGGTCTCGATCATCGGGGCCGGCGTCGGCTACCCGCTGGCCGCACTGCTCGCCGAGCTCGGCGGGGTACGGGCCGCCTACGGCCTCACCCTGGTCGTCACCGCCGCCGCCCTCCTGACCGCGTGGCGCTCCATACCCGAAGCCCCCGAAGGCCGTTCCGCCCACGTGGACGTGACAGGCGCGGTCGTCCTGGCCGCTGCGCTGGCCCTGGTGCTGTTCCTCGCCGGCGAACGGAACCTGTGGAGCCGACACCTCGCCGTGGCGGCGAGCCTCGCCGTCGTCGCGGCGGTACTGCTCTGCGCCTGGGCCGTCATCGAGTTGCGCAGCACGACGCCCCTGGTCGATGTGCGGGCGGTGCGACACCCGGCGGTCGCCGGGGCGAACCTCGCCATGTTCGTCGGCGGGATCGGCATGTATCTGCTGCTCACGCTCATCACCCGGTATGCGCAGACGCCGCAGGGCGCCGGCTATGGCTTCGGGCTGACGACCTTCGTCGCCGGGCTGGTCCTCATCCCGTTCTCGGTCCTGGGGTTCGTCGCCGGCAAGCTCACGCCGTGGGTCCGGACGCGGATCGCCGACCCCCTGCTCCTGGCCGGCAGCGCCGTCGTGGTCGGCGGCGGGTTCGCCCTGTTCGCGGCGGTCCGGTCGGACCTGGCCGAACTGTTCGTCGCCATGGGCGTGCTCGGCTTCGGTGTCGGCGGCTTCTCGGCTGCGATGCCTGGCGTCATCCTGGCCGTCACCCCCAAGAGCGAGACATCCAGCGCCATGAGCTTCAACTACGTCATCCGCAGCGTCGGGTACTCCCTGGGCAGCGCCATCGGCGGCCTGATCCTCGCCGCGGGCACCGGCCCCGGCCGCCTCTTCCCCGATGACAGCGCCTACACCACCGCGGCGCTGGTCGGCATCGGCGCCATGGCGATCACGACGCTGACAAGCCTCGCTCTCGCCCGACGACGCTCGTCCGAGACCAACCCGTAAGTCAGATGCATTCATCCCAACACTGGAGGTTCCAATGCCCAAGGGCTACTGGGTCAGCGCCTACCGCACCATTTCAGACCCTGAGAAGCTGGCTGCTTACAACAAGCTGGCCGGTCCGGCCGTCGAGGCCGGGGGCGGTCGGATCCTCGCCCGTGACGGTCGGGTCGTGGCGCATGACGCCGGAATCGCCCAGCGCACCATCCTGATCGAGTTCGACAGCTTCGAGCAGGCCGTCGCGACGCACGAGAGTGCGGCCTACCAGGAGGCACTGGTCGCCCTTTCCGACGGCGTCGAGCGCGACTTCCGCATCGTCGAAGGCATCGACTGAGGTCGGCGACTGACCTTCTGCGCTCGACGGTCTGAGTGCGGCTATCTCCGGCGTAGGCGACCACCGCCATCCACGGCAGCCCGACGGAGCCGTCGCCGGACACAACCTCGGCCCCGACTCGATAGGGACAGCTCCGGCAAGAGTGTCCGGTCGAGCATTCGACCGATGTCGTTCAGTGGCGATATTCCGGCGAGGGGTACGGCATGCCGTACGGGGTCGGAACGGGACGCCGGGCCATGAGGAGTGCGATTCCGCTGACGGTGGCGGCGAGCAATGCGGCCAGCAGGAACGGCACTGCGGCCAGATATGCGAGACGGAAGCTGAGCGTGTCCGATATCAGTTGACCGACGAACGGGGCAACGAGCACAGTCACGACCCCGCCGGCCGATACCGCTGCGGTGGCGATACGCCTTCCACTCCTGATCGATCGGACCAGCACTGTGGTCACAATGACATCGACACCCTCGCCGCGACGATTTCGCGCCAGCTGGCGACGGTAGGCTCGTCGCCGTCCTGTAGGGCGACGACGCGGGATCGGGAGCGGTCGGCGAATGCGGGGTCGGCATCGAAGGCTGCGCGGGCGGCTTTGTAGAGACTGTCCAGCGCGGAGACCGAGGTTCCGTCGGCGAGGTCATCGGCCCGCCAGGGTTTGTCGGGGTTTTCGTCGATGTATTGGATGAGCATCCCGAATTGAGTGCCCCAGTCGCCGAGGTGGTTGGCTCGCACGACATCGGCACCGAGGAATCCCAGGACCCGGGCGAGGCTGTCGCCGATGATCGTGGTTCTCAGGTGCCCGACGTGCATTTCCTTGGCGACGTTCGGTGCCGAGTAGTCGATCACGATCCGCTGCCCGGCAGCAGGCTCGGCGATCCCCAGCCGCGGGTCGGCGAGCCGGTCGGCGATTCGCGACCACACCGCAGAATCGGTAACGGTGATGTTCACGAATCCGGGCCCGGAAGCCACTGCGGTAGCTACCGGTGCGGCATGGCCGTCGGCGGTGAGTTGGCCGGCCAGCTCGGTCGCCAACTCCCCAGGTTTGATGCCGGTCTTCTTCGCCAGAGGCAGTGCGGCGTTGGATTGGAAATCGGCTCGATCCGATCGGCGCACCACCGGGTCGGCTCCCGCCAGTTCGGGGCGGACTCGCTCGATCGCCTCCGAGACGGCGGCGGCGACAGTTGCGAGCAGCGGTGCGACACCGGCAGCACTCACCAGGGTTCCTTTCCTCGGGAAATCGAATCGAATGGCCCAGTATCTCAGGGGCAATGATCAATTCCTGTGGATATCGTCTGGCTCAGATTGCTCGCAGCCAGTGATCGAGGGCTGTGAGGTCGTCGTCGCTGAGCCCTCGGAACGACTCGACGTGCCGCAGGAACGCAGAGCCGCGGTGTTGGGTGGCGACCCAGGCATGGTCGGCGGCGGTGATCTCGTCGTCGACCCAGGCGAACGGGCGTCCGGCGGCCCAGTCCACCAAAGTTCGGGTCTTCCAGCACAGCCCGAACCATTGGTCCTCGTGTTCGTGCTCAGCGGACGGTTCCGGCCAGCGCACGACCGGAAGTTGCGGCAGCCCGAGCCGGGGCGCGATCTCGGCGTTGGCCTCGTCTTCCCATGTCGTGGCCCAGACCAGCTGACATGGCAACTCCGACAGCCGACGGCTCACCTCGAGCCCGAGCCGCCAGAAGTGCGAGTTCGACGCGACATTACGCGGCTCGCCGCCGGGGTCTTCGCCGAACGGCAGAAGGGGCCCGTCGACATCGAGGAACAGCAGCGGCTGTTGTCCGGGACCGCTCATGCTGCGGTGGCCTGATTGCGCTCGACCAGATCCGTACCGTGGAACGGTGACGCCCGTACGGATCGCGTCACGTCCGACCGAATATGCGGGTTCAAAGCGGCAGGTTGTGCATCAACACATCGAACCTGGGGGCGTCCTCCCAGGCAGGCCGCTGCCAACCGACCCGGTACCACCCCCACTTCCGATACCGCGCATACGCGCGTTCGTTCTCCGGCTCGACCAGCAATGTCGCGCGCTGTTCGGACCGCCCCCGCAACAGCTCGTCATGCAGTGCGCGGGCGAGTCCGCGGCCGGCGTGCTCAGCACACACCATGATCTCCGACAGAGCGAAGGTCCGATCACTGGTCTCCACGGTGAACTCCTCCAGATCGCCGTCGTCCAGGCCGCCATCGTCGAGGTGCAACCCACCCCACCCCGCTGCCCCCGGTCGCAGCGGCCACCCCCACGCCTGTCCTGCCGCAGCACCGCCGACATAAGCCACCACGAGGGAGAACCCCCAACTGCGGACAGGATCGGTGTAGGCGTCGAACCTCTGCATGAATGCCTCGGGAGAATCGAACGGATCACCAGAGGCAATCGCATCGACATAGGAACGCCGGTAGACATCTTCGACCGTGGACCGAATCTCGCGGGCCTGGGCGGCAGTATGCTGCCGGAATTCTGGATCGCTCACGCGATTTCCTTCCGTGTGGCGTCTTCCAGCGCCGCGAAACGGTGGCGGAATTCCTCGGCCGCTGGATGACCACTGGTTCGGATCGGCTCCATAACTCGCAGGGTCCGGCTGGAGGTGATGTGTTCCAGCTCGGCCAGCACGGCCGTACCCAATGCGAGAGCCGCCGAGATATCACCCATGCGTGCATGAGCCACAGCCGCGTGCGCGCGGTCGTTGAGGGCATTGCGGGTGCCCGGTTCCTCCGCCGCCGCAGTGTCGAGAAGTTCGATGCTCTTGTGTGTTTCGCCGATCTCGCCGTAACCGCGTGCTTCGTGCCCGCGGATTTCCGCGGGCGTCACAAACCGCAACCACTGCGGGCACTCCTCCAGCGGCTCGAAGCTGGTGGCCTGCTCCATCTCCCGCCACGCAGTAGCGACCGCGCGACCGAATCCCATCCGGTCCCCGAGCAGCGCTTGTGCCTGAGCATCCCGCACGGCGATCAAAGCGTGAATCCGGCCCGGCGGCCGGCCTCGCATCAGTACGCGAGCCCGGTCGATCAGCTTCGCGGCGTGGTGTGGGCTGCCCTTCCCGTCTCGAGCAAGGGCGATTGATTGATTCGCCGCGTACAGGCAGGTGTGGGCTACCAGGTCCTCGTCCCCTGCTTCGCTCGCCAGTGCGAGCGCATCGGCGTAGCAACGCCGCGCCACCTGGTGCAGGTCGGTGTCATGGGCGAGCCAGCCCGTGAGCACAGCCAAATGTCCTGTCGCTGCCGCGAATGCATTACCGGCAGTGGTGTCGTAGCTCGCGGTGTCCAGGGTGTGTTTCGCATGCGCGAGTTGTTCGAGCGCTGCTTGGACCAGGGCACCGCCTCCGATCTGCTGGTCCTGCTCCCCCAGCTCATCGACAGCCGTCAGCAACCGCTGCGCGTCTGCCGGTCCGATCTGCTCTCCGAAGGGCCAGCCGACTGCGGTTATGGTGACCGCGGTCGCCAACTTCCCGAATTCACGACGCCTCACGTAACTATCGACTTCCCACGCATACATCCCGAGCGACATGCTCGATTGGCTGACCTCAACGGTACGACGCACAGGCTCACGGACGGGCGCGATCTCCGTTTCGAACCGGGCGCGTTGATCGGTGTCCAGATCGCGGAGCATCGTGTCGAGCGCTTCCGCCGAACGGCCCCGTACCGGCTTATCCCGTGTCGCCCGGTGCCATTTCTTTATCGTCGGGAGCGTATACCCGGCGCGCTCGGCGAATTCCTCCTGAGTTTCGCGGAGCGCGGCCGTGCGCAGCGCCCGGACCTCCGTGCTGGTCCACCTGCTGACAGTCATCCCACCCCCTCGGAGACGTAGCTCACCTGCTGGTTATCCGAAGCATATTCCCTCCGTGGCCTTTTCGAGACTCCTCCAACAGCAATCGGTGAACAACGCTGATAACAGCCCCGGCGCCGGGTGGGCACAGAAATCGACCGGCTCTCGCTACTGCATGTTGCCGATCCATGGAATACCCCGGCGCCGGGTGCTCCTCAACGGGCACACACCAGGAGAACTATGCACAGCGAGCACAGTGAGGGAATCCAGCCGCCCCCGTTGCCGAGCGATCAGGCAATGTCCACGACGCTTCGACTGTGGAGTGAAGACGAGGGCGAATGCTGCGACCGCGCAACGGTCGAACGGTGTCTCGAAGGGCTACGCGCCCTCGGTGCGCCGACAGCTCAGCCCACCGCGCAATACGAGGTGGACCGGGTGATCGCCCGATGGCGCGCCACACATACGGGCAACGACACACCCGCGACCCGGTGTGCCCGGCCGGAGGATCGGCCGTGAACACTGCGAACCGACGGGCGATCATCGTCGGCAAGTACCACATCGGCACTCCCGACCTGGACGGACTCATCACACGTCATCGCCTGGATGTGGTGTTCACAGTCTTCGCACCCTCGGCGCCGAAACTGGCCGCACTGGTCACCGTTGCGCACATCCTCGAACATGACGCCGACGTAGTGGTCATCCCGCACATAACCGCTGTCGAGCTCCGGGCCGAGCGGCTCTGGCGAGCGGTGACCGACCTCGCCGATATCGTCACCGCTGATGGCACCTGGCTACGGTCCGGGAGCATGCGGCCGATCAGCTGAACCGGCTGAATCCGCACCACGCGTGCAGGAGACCTATATCGACCCGCCGTCGCTGCCGCTCTGGAGAACCTCGGATACGATCTCGATGTCAGCGCCGGAAAAGGCTTCAACTACGCAATCGGAGGCGGCGGAGTGACCGTGGTCGGAATACTTCTCGGTCTACTGGCACCGTTTCTCGGTCACGCCATCTAGACAAGGGCGAGGCTGAGCGACCTTCGGCCGCCGGACCCGGCGGCGTGATCACGGCAGACGGCCGACAACCTACCCCGCTCAGTCGCCCGACCCCGCGGCACGCCGGGCCCTCGCCGACATACCGCGCTCCCACCGATCGATCGCCTCACTCCCATCAGCCATTTCTTCGGTGAGATGCGCGGCGGATTCCATCCGCGCACCGGACTGGGCACAACCTCGGCCCACGACTCGAGCGGGACGGTTCCCGGCAATAGTGTCCGGTCGAGCGACCGAGGTCGTTCAGTGGCGATATTCCGGCGAGGGGTACGGCATGCCGTACGGGACCGGCGGGGCGGAACGCCGGGCCATGACGAGTGCGATTCCGCTGACGGTGGCGGCGAGCAGTGCGACCAGCAGGAACGGCACCGCCGCCAGATACACGAGACGGAAGCTGAGCGCGTCCGAGATCAGTTGACCGGCGAACGGGGCGACCAGCACAGTCACGACCCCGGCGGCCGAAACCGCCGCGGTGGCGATACCCCTTCCGCGCCTGATCGACCGGACCAGCGCTGTGGTCACGCCGAGGGCCGCACCGGCTCCGAGCCCGCCGAGCACACGCCCGATCAGCAAGGTGCCGGCGCCGCCGCCGAACGCGACGATCAGGACACCGATCAGCATGACGCCGATGGCAGAGGTGATCGCCGGTGTCAGGAAACGCGCGCAGAGCAGGTATCCGGGCGGAAACGCTATCGCGGCGGCGATGAGATACGTGACGACGCCCTCGAGCAGGAACGCCTGACTGGACATGTCGAGTTCCATTTGGATCGGCGATATCCAGTCGCCCCGGTACACACCGGTCACCAGGAACACACCGACGATCGTGGCGAGCGCGGGTCCGATCAGCGCCCATTCGGGGTAAATACCAGCCGGGAGTGCATCATTCCGCTCAGGCGGCATAACGGCCATTCGCTCACGATAAGTCAGCGGCCGGGCGTCCGCCACGGATCCATTGCTTCGATCCACCCCCGAGACAACCCGGCAGCCTCCTCGAGGAGGGCCGCACGCTCGCGTCGAGTCCAGTGAGCCTCGGCGGCGTTGCCCGCAAGTGCCCGTGCCCGGCTTCGTCTCATCCCCTGAACGACCGCGATAAGCCGGCAGTCCCGTGATCCCTTGCGCCGAAACGTGGCCGAGTCCGGAGTCCGCCTTGCGTGTAGCCACCCGCTCGACAGCTCCGGCGACATGGTCCACAAGCATTCACTACCAGCGGCTTTGAAGTTCTTTTACCGTTTTTCGGTACAACTCTCGTCAACGTAGAATACGATTCTACTCAGCACGCGAGCCTGAATCTCTGTTAGAAGAATCATATTCACGTAGGCCGCGTCAGCCCGCATCAGACCGAGCGCCGGACACCTCGCGGGGTGTCCGGCCGAACGGTCGCGCGCTCGTGAAAGGCGGAGGTGGATGGTGCTCTCCATCGTGAGGCGTTTGGGCAGGGGACTACTGGTGGTCCTGCTTGTCACTTTGGCGGTCGTGGTGCTCTTGAGTTTCGCTCCGGGCTCGGTGGCACAAGTCATTCTCGGCGACGCCGCTACACCGGAAGCTGTTGCGGCGCTGAACAGCAAACTGGGCCTCGACCAGCCTGTGTGGATGCAGTATCTCCACTGGGTCGGGAACGCAGCCCAGGGTGACCTGGGCACCTCACCGCTCACCGGGCAATCGGTGTCGACGGCGATCGCGGAACGGTTGCCGGTGACGTTCCAGTTGGCCGCCATGTCACTCGTCATCGCGTTGGTCAGCGCGGTCTTCCTCGCCGTGGTGTCGGCGATGCGGCCGGGAGGTCCGGTCGACCGTGGAACTGCCGCGCTCTCGTCGGTTTTCCTGTCCGTACCGGCCTTCGTCGCCGGTCCGGTACTCATCTACTTCTTCGCCGTCAGCCTCGGCTGGCTTCCGGTGGCCGGATGGAACCGTATCGGCGACGGAATCGGACCGAACCTGCAGTCCGCTCTGCTGCCGGCCATCGCGATGGCGCTGATGGAGATCGCCGCATTCCACCGGCTGCTGCGAACCGACCTGATCACCACCCTGCGTGAGGATTTCATCGGGGCAGCCCGGGCCAAGGGCATGAACGAGTGGTATCTGATGTTCCGGCACGCGCTGCGGCCGTCGTCGTTCTCCTTGATCACGTTGGCCGGTATCAATCTCGGGCGCCTGATCGGCGGGACGGTGATCGTCGAAACACTGTTCTCGCTGCCCGGACTCGGCCAGTTGCTCGCAACCTCGATCGTTTCCCGGGATCTCATCATGGTGCAGGGAATCGTGGCATTCATGGCGGTCGTCTATGTCGTCATCAACATCCTGGTCGACTCGAGCTATGAGCTGATCGACCCGCGGGTCCGGAAGGTGGCCAGGGTATGACTCGAGCCGATGTGCAGATCGAGCGCGAACAGCCGGTCGAAGCACCGAGGAAACCGGAAATCCCGCGGGTGCGCAAACCTCGCTCGGTACTGGTGTACCTGTCCTACGCCTGGTTGTTCGTGGTGATCTCGGCGGCGATTTTCGCGGACCTGCTCCCGCTGGCTTCGTATTCGATACCGGTCGGCCCGCCACGGCAACCACCGCAGCTCGGGTCGCTCGATCTACTGGCCGGCACCGACAACTTGGGGCGATCGATGTTGTCCCGGTGCGTCTACGGCGCTCAGGTGTCGTTGCTGGTCGGTACGGTCGCGACCCTCATCGGCTCGGCGATCGGGTCGGGTATCGGGATGCTGGGCGGCTATTTCCAGAAGCGGACGGATTCGGTGATCCGGCTGCTCAGCGATTCGATGCTGGCGTTCCCGCCACTGATCCTGCTGATGGCGCTGACCGCGGTATTCAACCCGGGACTGCGTACTTTGATGGTCGGCCTTTCCCTGGTGATCATCCCTTCGTTCGTCAGGCTCGCCCGGGCGAACACGCTGACGTGGACGGCCCGCGAATTCGTACTCGCCGCCCGGAATATGGGTGCCGGGCACGGCCGGATCCTGGGCAAGGAGATCCTGCCCAATGTGCTGCCACCGTTGCTGGCCTATCTCCCGATCATCATGGCCGCGCTCATCGTCGCGGAGGGATCGCTGAGCTTTCTCGGGCTCGGCATCCCGCCCCCGACACCGAGCTGGGGAGGAATGATCTCCGACGGCAAGGACAGTCTCGCGACCGCACCGCACCTGGTTTTCGTGCCCGCCGCGGTCATCTTCTGCACCGTGTTCGCGTTGAACCAGGCCGGCGACCATCTGCGCGGCCGATTCGATCGCACGATGCGCGACTGACTCCCCGCCCACTCCTGAACCGCCATCCCGCGCTAGCTGAGGTACCGAATGATGATCCGACGCTGTTGTCTGCTCGTCGCAGCCTTGATATCCCTGGCATCGCTGCTGACGGCGTGCGGTGGCACGAACACCGGAAAGTTGGCCGGCACCGTCCCGGTCCCCGGCGGTACCGCCCGCATCGTCCAGCTCACGGAGCCGCGCAGCCTCGACCCGGCAACGCTGGGCAACCAGTGGGTGATCAACGCGATGCTCGGCAACGCCCTGTTCGGGACGTTGATGATCAACGATCCGGCGACCGGCGAGATCGAATACACCATGGCGGAGAGCTTCACGACCCATGACGGGGGTGCCACGTTCGAGTTGACATTGCGACCGGATCTGCGGTTCTCCGACGGGACTCCGCTGGACGCGGCGGCCGTGAAATTCAACTGGGACCGTATCAAGGACCCGGCCGGCGGATCGGCCTACCTGCAAGAAGCGTCGATGATGGCCTCGACCGAGGTGGCCGGCGCCAACCGGCTCGACATCACCATGACCGAGCCGGTTCCGAATTTCGCGGAAGCGATATACGGCACCGCGCTGAATTGGATCGCGTCACCCGCCGCGCTGGCGGCCGGCCGACAACAGTTCGACAACCACCCGGTCGGGGCCGGTCCTTTCACGCTGTCGCACTGGGCACGCGGAGATGCCCTCGAACTCGTGAAGAATCCCGGGTACTGGGATGCGCCCAAACCCTATCTCGACGCGATCACTGTGCGCACCAACGGCGATACCGCGCAGCGGCTCAACACATTGATCAGCGGTGGGGCCGATCTGGTGATCGAGACGAACCCGGCGAGTCTCAGCGACGCCCGCGCGGCGGGTTTTCCGACCGATACTGTGCCGTTGCAAGGTGGTCAGACCCTGACCATGAACACACGCAGACCCCCCTTCGACGATGTGCGCGCACGGCGAGCGGTCGCGGCGGCGATCGACCTCGACGCCATCGACGTGGCCATCTACCGCGGCGAGAGTCAGGTCCCGAAGACCTTGTTCGGCGAGTCTTCACCGTTCCACACGGATCTGCCGCTCCCCCAGCCGGATCGAGAGACCGCGCAACGACTCTTCGACGAGCTGGCGGCCGAGGGTAAGCCGGTGTCTTTCACCTTCACCAGCGGTTCCACCGCGGAGATCAGGGCGCTGGCGGAGAACGTGCAGGCGCAACTCAGCGCGTTCGCCAATGTAGAGGTCGCGGTGGAGACAGCGGATGTCACCAAAGTGGTCGAGCTGCGCCGGACGAACGACTTCGATATGACGACGGCCGCGGCGAATTTCGCTGATCCGGAACCGGCGCTGTGGTCGGTATTCCACCGCGCTTCCCGGCGCAATATGTCCGGGATAGACGATGCGGAATTGAGCCGGGCACTGCAGGACGGCCGGACCGGGACCACGGTCGAACAGCGCACGGACGCGTATCGCCGGGTGCAGGAACGACTGAATGCACTCGTCCCGGTGATCTTCCAGGTCCGGAACGAACCCGGCGTCGTCACCCGCCGGAACGTCGGTGGTGTTGTGCAGTACGGGTACGGGTCGCTGCTACCGGAGGAACTCTGGGTCGAGAACTAGCCGCCGCAAACCATCCGGAACCGATACCGATTCATTTCTCGATCATCCGCTGAGAGGAACAATGATGTTCCGAGCATCGCTCTTTCGTTCAATCGCTGTGTGTTGCACCGCTTTCTTCCTCGCTGCCTGCGGCGGAACCAGTACGGGAATCGGCACCGGCCCCGGTGGTGATCCGGTGGCCGGCGGTACCGCACGGATCACCCAGATCAGTGAGCCGCGCACCCTCGACCCGGTGGCCCTGGGAAACCAGTGGGTGATCAACGCCCTCCTCGGCAACGCCCTGTACGGGACGCTGATGGTCAACAATCCGGACAGCGGCAAAATCGAATACACCATGGCGACGGGCTTCGCCACGCACGACGGAGGTACCACCTTCGAGTTGACGTTGCGGCCGGATCTGCGATTCACCGACGGTACTCCGCTGGACGCGGCGGCCGTGAAATTCAACTGGGACCGCTTCCCCGACCCGGCCAACGGATCGACCTATCGCGAGGATGCGACGGTGATCGCGTCGTCCGAGGTGGTGAACCCGACGACGCTGCGGGTGACGATGCGTCACCCGGTACCGCATTTCGCCTACACCCTCGTAGAAAGTTCGATGAACTGGATCGCCTCCCCCCAGGCGCTGCGGGCCGGGCGCGCGACCTTCGACGGCAACCCCGTGGGTGCCGGTCCGTTCACCCTTCAGCGGTGGGCCCGCCAGGATGTGATCGAGCTGGTGAAGAACCCCGGCTACTGGGATGCGCCCAAACCGTACCTGGACCGGATCGAGCTGCGCACCTCCGGCGACTCCGTTCAGGGCTACAACACGCTGATCAGCGGTGGTTCGGACGTGATCATCAGCTCCAACTGGGGAAGTATCGAAAAACTGAAGAATCAGGGCTTCCCCACCGCGGTATCGCCACTGCACGGCGGACAACACCTGTCGTTGAATATGCGGCGAGCGCCGTTCGACGATATCCGGGCCCGCCGGGCCGTGGCGGCCGCAATCGATGTGAACTCGCTCAATCTGACCATCTACCAGGGCAGCGGCGAACTCCCGACCACCATGTTCCGTGAATCCTCTCCGTACTATGCGCCGGATCTGCCCTTGCACACACCCGATCCGGCGACCGCGCAACGGTTGTTCGACGAGCTGGCGGCCGAGGGCAAACCCGTGAAATTCACTTTCACCACCACCGCCCAGACGGAGAACCGGCTGCTGGCGGAGAGCGTTCAGGCTCAGCTCAGCGCGTTCGACAATGTCGAAGCCGAAGTGAAGGTCATCGATATCATCGACCTGATCAAGCTGCGCTATACACACGATTTCGACGTGATGACCGGCGGAGCGTTCTTCGACGATCCCGAGCCGCGGCTGTGGACTGCCTTCCACGGGGACTCCGGCCGGAACACCGGCGGCATCGACGATCCCGCCCTGAACAAGGCACTCGACGCCGGCCGGACAGCGACGGATGTGAAGCAACGCGGGGCGGCCTACCGGACGGTTCAGGAGCGGTTGATCGAACTGATGCCCGCCATCTTCTACACCCGCACTGTCGCGGCCGCTGCCACCGGGAAGAACGTCGGCGGCCTCACCATGTACGGCGCCGGCTCGGTGCTGCCCGAGGAACTGTGGATCGTCGAGTAGCGGGCACGACCCGAGGAGAGCTGAGACCATGAGTACGCAACCGAATCTGCAGGTACGAAACCTGCATACCTATATCAATACCGACCGCGGTGTCGTACGAGCCGTGGACGACGTGTCCTTCGATGTGGATCGCGCGCAGGCGCTGGGCGTGGTGGGTGAATCGGGGTCCGGGAAATCCGTGATGGCCCGGGCGATCATGGGACTGCTCCCGCCCCGGGCCGGATGCTCCGGTGAGGTGATCTTCCAGGGCAGGAACATTCTCGCGCTCTCCAAGAAGGAGAAGCTCGGCGTCTGGGGGAAGCAGATCGCCATGGTCTTCCAGGACCCCGGGCGGTCGCTCAACCCGGTGGTGCGCGTGGAACGCCAGCTCACCGAGGGAATGCGTAAGCATCTGGGCACCAGCCGGTCCGAAGCGAAGACTCGCGCCCTGGAGCTCCTTCAGGAGGTCGGGGTGCCGGATCCGGAGCGCCGGTTACGCAACTACCCGCACGAGATGTCCGGTGGTATGCGGCAACGCGTGATGATCGCGATCGCGCTGGCCTGCGAACCCGATCTGCTGATCGCCGACGAACCGACCACCGCGCTGGATGTGACGATCCAGCGGCAGATCCTCGACCTGCTGCGCCGCGTGCAGCGGGACCGCGGGATGTCGCTGATCTTGATCAGCCATGACCTGTCGGTGGTCGCCGGGCGCACCGACCGGGTCTCGGTCATGTATGCCGGACGGCTGGCCGAATGCGGGGCGACCCGCCAGGTATTCACCGCCCCCCGGCATCGATACACCCGGGCCCTGATGGAAGCCACCCCGACCATCGAGCGCGAGCGGTACGCGCCACTACTGCTGATCGAGGGCGGTTTGCCGGATCCGGCGGCACCGCCTCCGGGATGCCGGTTCGCGCCCCGGTGCGGTCATGTCACAGACGGGTGCCGCGAGGCTCCCGGACCCGCGTTGACCGAGATCGCCGCGGACCACCTGGTGGCGTGTGCGCATCCTGCTCCCGAACCCGTAGCAGCCCTTTCGGAATCCGGTGGTGATACCCATGGCAGGTAGTGGAACCGCGCATCTGCGCGACGAACCGGCGCTGCTGCGCGTGCGCGACCTGGTGGTCGAATACGACACCGACGGCGGGACCGTGCAGGCGGTGTCGTCGGTCAGTTTCGACGTCCTGCCCGGCGAAACCCTCGGCATCGTCGGGGAATCCGGGTGTGGGAAGTCCACGACCGGCCGGGCCGTACTCCGCCTGGACAAGCTGACCTCCGGCCGGATCACCTTCGCCGGCGAGCAGATCGACGAGGCCGACGGCCGCCGCATGCGTACGCTGCGGCGCGAAATGCAGATGATCTTCCAGGATCCGGTGGCCTCGCTGAACCCGCGCCGGCCGGTACGAGACATCGTGGTCGAGGGTTTGGCCGTGGCCGGAAAGTCCGCGGGCGAACGTGAGTCGACCTCCAGAGAAGTGCTGGCGAAGGTGGGGATAGACGAGCGGCTCGCCGGCGCGTTGCCCCGGCAGCTGTCCGGCGGTCAGGCCCAGCGGATCGCGATAGCGCGGGCGCTGGCGCTCGATCCCCGGCTGCTGATCTGCGACGAACCGGTATCCGCGCTGGATGTCTCCGTACAGGCGCAAATTCTCAATCTCATCTCCGAGCTCAAGGCCGAATACGACCTGACCGTGGTGTTCATCAGCCATGACCTCGGTGTCGTGCGGACGATCAGCGATAACGTCATGGTCATGTATCTCGGCAAGGTGTGCGAGTTCGGCGACGCCGTCGAGGTATACGACCGTCCGGCACACCCCTACACGAGGGCGTTACTCGATTCGGTTCCGCTCGCCGATCCGGACGAGGGCTTCGCGGGGCCCGCGCTGGCCGGCGATATTCCCTCACCGCTCGCACCGCCGCGAGGCTGCCGGTTCCGGACCCGCTGCCCCCGGGCCCAGGACCGCTGTGCGGACGAGGAGCCGCAGGTCCGGGAAGTCCGGCCGGGGCAGTACGCGGCCTGCCACTTCCCGTTGACCGAAGACTGAGGACGAACCCCGGGGCGCGGGGCCCCGGAATCAGGTATTCCGGAACGCCGCGTACCGGTGCCCAGAAAAACAGCATGCTACGCGCAGATGAATTCACCGGCGCGGCGGTGTGATATCGAACGAACAGCGGTTCTGAGCGGATCCCGGTCGAATTACCGTAGCCGCATGCACATCCTGTTCGTCTGCAATGGCAATGTGTGCCGTTCGGTGATAGCCGAACGACTCACCCGCTCCATCGCGGTCGAATACCGGCTGGCCGGGATCACCGCGGAAAGCGCCGGCACCCGGGCTCTGGTCGGGTTTCCGGTGGAGCCGCGGGCCGCCGAGGCAATCACCGGTTTGGGCGGGGACCCGGGCGATTTCCGGGCCCGGAAACTCAAACCCGAGCATATCGATCGCGCGGATCTGGTGCTCACCATGACCGAGAACATCCGCGACGAGGTCGCCGAACTGACTGCCGCCCGGTCCCGGACCTTCACCCTGCTGGAGGCATATCGGATCGCCCGGGTCACCGGTGCGCGGACCGTCGCCGAGCTGCATCGCTGCCGCGACAACCTGTCACGGGTCGGGCGGGAGAACATTGCCGATCCCGTGGGTCTTTCCGCCAGGGCGTATTGCGAGGTCGGCGACAAGATCGCCGACGCGCTGGTGCCGCTGCTGGTGGCGCTGGCGCCGGCGGCCCTACCCGCGGATCACCACAACTGGGGGCGGCAGCCGGTGGTGGTGCGGCAGGCACCGTCGCCGAAGCGGCTTTCCCCGCTTGTCACCGCCCAGCACAACGGCTGGTATGCGTGACGCACAGCCGGTAGATCGTGCGCCCGCGGCGCAGTGAAGGCCGGCGGCGGGGCCCGGCCTCATATCGGGTTGCGCCGGATATCGACACGCAGCCTGACTTTCCACGCTATGCGCACTACACTCGCGGTCCGGAACACCGATCCGAGTATCCAATCCCGTTGCAGGTACGACACACGACAGGAATCAGGCATGCCGAAACGCATTTCGGATGTTTCGCTTCATGTTTATGTCACACCGGAAACCCTGGAAGAACTCGTCGATTCCGTGCGAACGGAACTCGCCGAGCATCTCGACGACGGTGAGATCTGTGCGTGGCGTTGCACGCTGCCGGTCGCCGAGAACGATTCCCGGCACCGGGAGTTCGATCATCGCTGGCGCGCCGGGAATCCCGGTATCGAGCCGTCCGGGCACGCGACCTTCGAAATCGCGTTGAGCCTGGCCGGCGACCCGGCCGAGCTGACCGACGGCTATATCGATGCTCTGGAGCACCGGTTGCTGCGCGGCCTGGACGCTCTCGGCCCGGGAGCACCGTTCACGCTCAGCGCCGAACAGCGCACCGACGTCGATATGGAACCGCTCCTACCCGAGCGGCTCTGACCGGCGGCACTCAGCGCCGCGGTGGGAAATGGCGGATCACGCCTTCCTGCACCGTGGTGGCCAGCAGATCACCCGACCGGGAGTAGAAACGCCCGGTCGCCAGACCCCGTGAGCCCGCGGCTACGGGGGATTCGGTCGCGTACAGGGCCCATTCGTCGAACCGGAACGGACGGTGGAACCAGATGGAATGGTTCACCGTGGCGGCGACGATCCGGTCCAGACCCCAGGACAGCCCGTGGGTGGTGATGATCGAGTCCAGCACCGTGGTGTCGGATGAGTAGCTCAGCGCCGCCACGTGGAGCAGCGGATCGTCGGGCAGGGTGCCGTCGGCGCGCATCCAGACCCGGTTGTGGTTGAGCTTCTCCCCCGTGCCCTTGAGGATCCAGGCCGGATCGTTGGTGTAGCGCATATCGATCGGGTGCGGAGCGTTGACGAACATCTCCAGCTTGTCCTCGAACCCGGCGAAACTCTCCTGGATCCGGGGCAGCGTCTCCGGATCCGGAACCTCCGGGCGCTCGTGCGCGTGTTCGAGGCCCTTGCCCCATTCCTGGAAGGAGGCCAGCATGACGAACAGTTCCTGGCCGTCCTGGATGGCGGTGACGGTGCGATTCGCGAAGGCCCGGCCGTCACGATGGCGTTCGACGTGGAAATCGATCGGTTTCTTGACATCGCCGCCCCGGACGAAATGGGCGTTGAGCACATGGATCGGGCGATGCCCGGCCGTGCGGCCCGCGGCGATCACCGCCTGGGAGACCAGCTGCCCACCGAAGGTCCGGCTGGCCACTTTCTCCGGATGGTGGCCGCGGAAAACATCCTCGGCCACCTCCTCGAGGTCGAGCAGTTCCAGCAGGATATCGAGATCGCCATGGCGGCCGGTCGCCGGATCGTCCACCGGCGCACTCACCGGACGACTCCGCCGCGGTTTTCCAGCATTCAGTGGTCCTCCTCGCCGATACGGTGCACGTGGATGAGGTTCGTGGACCCGACGGTACCGGGTGGCGAGCCGGCCACGATGACCACGAGATCACCTTTGCGGTAGCGGTTCATGCTGAGCAGCGCCTGATCGACCTGTTTGATCATCGCGTCGGTGCTGTCGACCGTGGGCACGATGAAGGTTTCGGTGCCCCAGGTGAGCGCCAGCTGGCTGCGCACCTCCGACAGGGGGGTGAACGCCAGCAGCGGTAGCGGCGTGTGCAGGCGGGCCAGCCGGCGCACCGTATCGCCGGACTGGGTGAACGCGACCAGCGCCTTCGCGTTGAGCCGCTCCCCGATATCGCGGGCAGCGTAGGAGATGACACCACGCTTGGTCCGCGGTACGTGGGTCAGTGGCGGCACACTGGTCGATTCGGTCTCCACCGCGTGCACGATGCGGGCCATGGTGCGCACGGTCTCGATCGGGTATTTACCGACCGAGGTCTCCCCGGACAGCATCACCGCGTCGGCGCCGTCGAGGACCGCGTTGGCCACATCGGAGGCCTCCGCGCGGGTGGGCCGGGAGTTCTCGATCATCGATTCGAGCATCTGGGTCGCGACGATCACCGGTTTGGCGTTCTCCCGCGCCATCTGGATGGCCCGTTTCTGCACGATCGGCACCTGTTCCAGCGGCAGTTCCACGCCGAGATCACCGCGGGCGACCATCACCGCGTCGAACGCCAGCACCACGGCCTCGAGGTTGTCGATCGCCTCCGGCTTCTCCAGTTTGCCGATCACCGGGACGCGCCGGCCGACCCGGTCCATCACCTCGTGCACGAGTTCGATATCGGAGGGCGAGCGGACGAACGAGAGCGCGATGAAATCGACACCGAGGTTCAGGGCGAATTCCAGATCCTCGATATCTTTTTCGGAGAGCGCGGGCACCGAAACGTCCATACCCGGCAGCGAAACACCCTTGTTGTTGCTGACGGGGCCACCTTCGGTCACCTCGCACACCACATCGTTGCCCTCGACGCGGACCACTTCCAGCCCGACCTTGCCGTCGTCGACGAGCAGCCGGTCACCGGATTTGGCGTCTTCGGCGAGTTGTTTGTAGGTGGTGGAGACCCGGTCGTGATCACCGACGATATCGTCGACGGTGATCCGGACGATCTCACCGGTGGCCCAGATGGTCCGTTCCTCGGCGAAACGGCCCAGCCGGATCTTGGGGCCCTGCAGATCGGCCAGTATGCCGACGGCGCGGCCGAGATCCTCGCAAGCCTGCCGCACCTTCTTGTAGTTTTCGGCGTGATCGGAGTGCTCACCGTGGCTGAAATTCAGCCGGGCGACGTCCATACCACTCTCGACGAGCTCTCGGATACGTTCCTCGGTGGCAGTGGCCGGGCCGAGGGTGCACACAATCTTCGTCCGTCGCATCACGTGTCGAGCCTAATCCTGCCGGGATATCCGGTCCCGCCCGGCCCGCGGGGCCGCGGGTCTGGGTTAACTGCGGGTGAACGGCGACCCAACGCCGCCCAACCCAGAATGAACCCCGGATTCGACGGTCGTGTTACGCGGGAACTACGAATGCGGGCCCGCCCGAGCGGACCCGCATATTCCCCGTAGCCGGGACGTTCGCCCCCGCGGCGGATGATCCTAGGATCGATGATCTTGCCGGTGGGAACGGCGCCTACTCGCCTCGCGGGGAGGCGGATTCGGTGGGCTTGCTCTCCTTGCCGGCCACGCTCTCTTCCGGATCCTCCGCGCCGGGCTCAGGGGAGACATCGGCCGCGACCTCGGACTCCGGATCCGGCTGTCGAGCCACCTCCGTTGCCGCGTCGCCGGATTCCCCGGCGCCGGACGAGTCGGCGACCTTCGATACGTCGGCTCCGGGTTCCGCGGAGTCGTCCTTCGATGTTTTCGGGGACGTCGTGGATTCGCCGCTCGCCGAATCGTCGTCCGTCCCGGTTTCGCCGGTCCCGGCGGGTTCACCGGTATCACCCGCGCCGGAACCGGTTTCGGCTGCCCCCTCGCCGGCGGCACCGGCCGCCCGAAGTGCGCCGAGCTGCCACGGCCAGGGGCGCGGACCCGCGTCGGGCTGCAGTTGTGCTGCGGTTTCGCGGCCCTTGGTGGCGAGCAGGAAGTAGGCGATCGCGGCGAGGAACACCAGTGCCGAGGTGAAGGAGTTGATCCGGATGCCCGCGATATGCGTGGCCTCGTCATCGCGCATGAGTTCGACGAAGAACCGCCCGAAGCAATATCCGGCGACATACAGCGCGAACAGGCGTCCGTGACCGATCCGGAACCGCCGGTCGATGAGCACCAGCGCCACCACGACCGCGACATTCCACAGCAACTCGTAGAGGAACGTCGGGTGGACGACGGAATGCACCTCGCCCGAGGACACACCGTTCATCATGTCGAGCCGGCCGGATTCGTCGAACCGCAGATAGATCTCCAGGCCCCACGGCATATCGGTTTCGCGGCCGTAGAGTTCCTGGTTGAAGTAGTTACCGAGGCGGCCGATGGCCTGCGCCAGCAGGATCGGCGGGGCGATGGCGTCGGCGAGGGCGGGCAGCGGGATCTTGTAGATCCGGCAGGCGATCCAGGCGCCGATACCGCCGAGGAACACCGCACCCCAGATACCGAGACCACCCTGGTAGATCTTCAGGGCGTCCATCGGGTTGCCGTCCGCGCCGAAGTACTTCTGCCAGTCGGTGGCGACGTGGTAGATCCGCCCGCCGATGAGTCCGAACGGCACCGCGAAGACCGCGACATCCAGGACCGCGCCCGCTTCACCACCGCGGGCCCGCCAGCGTTTCTCGCCCCACCAGATGGCGACGATGATGCCGACGATGATGCATACCGCGTACGCGCGTAGCGGGAACGGGCCGAGTTCCCAGACGCCCTGCGGCGGGCTGGGGAGGTAGGCCAGCAGTTCGGTGGCGGGCGGCACGGTGCCGCCGGGGGTTCCGGCGGTCGAGGCTGTCTCCGGTGCGGCAAGAACGGTCACGGGGCAACCGTAGTCCAGGAGGCTACGTTGGCAAGTCCGGCCTCCGGGTCGCGTGTGTCAGCGTGGCGCGCAGGTCAGGATGCGACAGCGGCGGCACGGACGCCGCCGGCCAGTTCCGCGGTCAGCGCGTGGACCGCGTCGAGCCCGTCGGCGGCGGCCGCGACCAGTGCCGAGCCGACGATCACACCGTCGGCGTAGGCGGCGATCTCGGCGGCCTGCGCCCCGGAGCGCACCCCGAGGCCCACACCGATCGGGATATCGCTGTGCGCGCGGATCCGGGTGCACAGCGCGGGCGCCATGGTCGAGACCGCGTCCCGGGCGCCCGTGACGCCCATGGTGGATGCGGCGTAGACGAAACCGGAACTGGCGTCGATCGTGGATGCCAGGCGTTCCTCGGTGGACGACGGTGCCACCAGGAAGATGCGATCGAGGCCGTGCGCGTCGGAGGCGGTGAACCAGTCACCGGCTTCCTCGGGGATCAGATTCGGGGTGATGATGCCCGCTCCCCCGGCCGCGGCCAGATCGCGCGCGAAACGATCGACCCCGTATTTGAGCACCGGATTCCAGTAGCTCATCACCACCGCCTGCGCGCCCGCCGCAGTCACCGCTTCGACTACGGAGAACACATCGTGGACCCGGACCCCGCCGCGCAACGCCTGGTCGGCGGCGGCCTGGATGGTCGGCCCGTCCATCACCGGATCGGAGTAGGCGACACCGACTTCGACGATATCGCAGCCGGATTCGACCATCGCGCGCACGACGCGGCGGGAACCCTCGAGATCCGGGTATCCGGCCGGGAGGTAGCCGATCAGCGCGGCGCGGTTATCGGCCCGGCAGGCCGCGAAGGTGGCGGCGAGACGGGATTCGGAACTCACTGACCGTTCTCCTTGCCCGTATCGGCATCGTCCAAGAGCCCGAACCAGCGGGCGGCGGTGTCCATATCCTTGTCACCGCGCCCGGACAGGTTCACCAGGATGATCGCGCCCTCGCCGAGCTCGCGGCCCAATTCGAGGGCTCCGGCGACGGCATGCGCGGATTCGATGGCCGGGATGATGCCTTCGGCGCGGCTGAGCAGCAGCAGGGCGTCCATCGCGGCGGTATCGGTGACGGGCAGGTATTCGGCCCGGCCGATATCCTTCAGGAACGCGTGCTCGGGGCCCACTCCGGGATAGTCGAGGCCGGCCGAGATCGAATGCGATTCGATGGTCTGACCGTCCTCGTCCTGCAGGAGGTACGAGTAGGCACCCTGGAAGGCACCGGGGGAACCACCGGCGAAGGTGGCCGCGTGCCGCCCGGTGTCCACACCGTCGCCGGCGGCCTCGTAGCCGACCAGCCGGACCTCGGGGTCGTCGATGAAGGCGTGGAAGATACCGATCGCGTTGGAGCCGCCCCCCACACAGGCCGCGACGGCGTCGGGCAGCCGGCCGGTCAGGCTCTGGACCTGGGCGCGGGCTTCCAGCCCGACGACTCGCTGGAAATCACGGACCATCATCGGGAACGGATGGGGCCCGGCGGCGGTGCCGAAGCAGTAGTAGGTGTCCTCGGCGTTGGTCACCCAGTCACGCAGGGCTTCGTTGATCGCGTCCTTGAGCGTTTGCGAGCCGAGGGTCACCGAGATGACCTCGGCACCGAGCAGCCGCATCCGGGCCACGTTCAGCGCCTGCCGGGCGGTATCGACGGCACCCATGTACACGATGCATTCCAGGCCCAGCAGGGCGCAGGCGGTGGCCGTGGCGACCCCGTGCTGCCCGGCGCCGGTTTCGGCGATGATCCGGGTTTTGCCCATCCGCTTGGCCAGGAGTGCCTGCCCCAGCACGTTGTTGATCTTGTGTGAACCCGTGTGGTTCAGATCCTCGCGTTTCAGCAGGATCCGGGCACCGCCCGCGTGTTCGGCCAGGCTGGTGCATTCGAACACCGGCGAGGGGCGACCGGTGTAGTCGCGCTGCAGCCGGTCGAGTTCGTTCAGGAAATCGGGGTCGAGGCGAACCTTGTCGTATTCGGCCGTGACCTCCTCGATCACCGCCATCAGCGCCTCGGGCACATGCCGGCCGCCGTAGACGCCGAAATGGCCGCCCTCGTCGGGTTCGTGCTCGCTGCGGTGCGCGACCCCCCGGCTGGCGGCGGGCAGCGCGTTGTCGGTGGACGACCCGGACGCCGCCATCATCGCCCCCGGCGGGCCGGTTTGGGGCAGGACGGATGGGTACCGGCGGTGACCAGTTCGGAGACCGCGGCACGGGGGTCACCGCTGGTGACCAGGCCCTCACCGACCAGTACCGCGTCCGCGCCGGCGCCCGCGTAGGCGAGCAGATCAGCGGTACCGCGGACGCCGGATTCGGCGATCCGTACCACCTCGGTGGGTAGCCCCGGGGCGATCCGGGAGAAGCAGTCCCGGTCGACCTCCAGCGTTTTGAGGTTGCGGGCATTGACGCCGATCACGCTCGCACCGGCGGTGAGGGCGCGGTCCGCCTCTTCCTCGGTGTGCACCTCGACCAGCGCCGTCATCCCGAGCGATTCGGTGCGATCGATGAGCGAGGACAACGTGTCCTGTTCCAGCGCGGCGACGATCAGCAGGATGACATCGGCTCCGTGCGCGCGTGCCTCATGGATCTGGTAGGGACCGACCACGAAATCCTTGCGCAGTACCGGAATGGTGACCGTCGCGCGTACCGCGTCCAGATCGTCGAGCGATCCGTGGAAGCGCCGGCTCTCGGTGAGGACACTGATGATCCGGGCGCCACCGTCTTCGTAGGCCTTGGCGAGACTCGCCGGGTCGAGGTCCTCGGCGAGCGCGCCCTTGGAAGGGCTGGCCCGCTTGACCTCGGCGATAACGCCGATACCGTCTTCGAGGAGAGCTGCCTTCGCATCGAGCGGCGGCGGGGCGGCGGCGGCCGCTGCCTTCACCGCGGGAAAGTCCAGTACCGATTCCCGAGCGGCTACATCCGAGCGGACCCCGTCGAGAATCGAGTCGAGTACAGTCATCTGGCTCGAATCCTTTCTGGGGAGACGCGAGTTACTGCCTGCAGGAATTCCCCCAGGCGCTGTCTCACCGATGCTGAACAAGAGTAAATGGCAGGCTGTGGCACGCCGACGCCGGGGGCGGGTGATCCGGTCCGGACAGACCTGCTACGGGGTCTCGCCCTGCTCCGGCGTGCTCGGTTTCCCGGCCTGGCCTCGGGCATCCCGGTCGCCGGTTCGCTCGCGGTGCGTATCCGTAGCGTCCTCGGGCCCGGATTCCGCTTCTTCGCCTGCCTGCCCGGCCCCCGCGCCACGGTCGGAGGGTTGCCCCGAGGTGTCCGGATCGGTCGGATCGGCGCCCGCGTCCAGCGCGTCCCAGAGCACCCGTTCCGGTAGCGCGCCCGTGGATTCCCGCTCCACGGCCTGGGTAGCCGCGGCCTTGCGTGTCGCGGGGTTGTCGTATTTGCCGGACAGCTGTTTGGTGCCGGCGGGCATCCGCACCAGCAACAACCCGGCACCGAACGCGGCCAGCGCACCGCACAGCGTGAGCACCGCAGGACCTGCCGCGGTCACCAACTCCTGCACCTGGGCCCGGCCGGGGAGTTCGGCCAGATCGGCGGCGCGCTTCTCGGTCGCTCCGGAACCGGTGAGCAGAGCGAGCGCCGGAACCGCGGTCACGGCGGCGATCAGGGCTACCACCACCCCCACCAGCCGGCGCGCCCAGCCGCGGGTCGCGAGGACGGCGGCGATGGCGGCCAGCAGCACCAGCGCCAGCGGCGTCAGCGCACCGAACCACACCCCGCCGTTCAGTTCGTCGGTGCGGGGTTCGGTGAGGCCGTCCGCGGAAGTGACCGTGACCCAGGTGAGGCGCGAGGATCCCCACAGGGCGGCAGCGCCGAAGGCGAGCAGCGCGAGCGCGACGATGGGATTCCGGGCGGCCGGCGCGGACTCCGTGGCGGCGGGAGGCAGCTCCTCGTCACCCCAATCGATGGGTCCGGGGCGTCCCGCGCCGCTCCCCGCGGCCTTGTCGTTCTCCGGTGTCATACGCCCCCGCCGGATGCCGCCGTCACCGATTCCCGGTCCTCGGACGCACCATCCCCGAAAGCGCGCACGGTTTCGGCCGCCGCGACCGCGCGCAGAACCGCCATCGCCTTGTTCCGGGATTCGGTGTCCTCGTATTCGGCCTCGGAATCGGCCACCACACCCGCACCCGCCTGGACATAGGCGGTGCCGTCCTTGAGCAGGGCGGTCCGGATGGCGATCGCGGTATCCGCGTCACCGGCGAAATCGAGATAGCCGACCACCCCGCCGTACACCCCGCGCCGCGTCGGCTCGAGTTCCTCGATCAGCTGCATGGCCCGGACCTTGGGAGCTCCGGACAGGGTGCCCGCCGGGAAGCAGGCCCGTACCGCGTCCAGGGCGATCTTGCCCGGCGCCAGGCGACCGGTGACGGTCGAGACCAGATGCATGACATGGCTGTAGCGCTCGACATGCCGGTACTCGGTGACTCGCACCGTCCCCGGCACACAGACCCGGCCCAGATCGTTGCGGCCGAGATCGACCAGCATGAGATGTTCGGCGTTCTCCTTCTCGTCGGCCAGCAGGCCCTTCTCGAGCAGCAGATCGTCTTCTTCGGTGGCACCGCGCCAGCGGGTGCCCGCGATCGGATGGGTCGTGGCGACCCCGTCCTGCACGGCCACCAGCGCTTCCGGGCTGGACCCGACGATGGAGAACGCGGTGTTCCCGGCACTGTCCGGGATATGCAGCAGGAACATGTACGGGCTCGGATTGGCGGCGCGCAGCATCCGGTAGAGGTCGATGGGGGCGCCGCCGTAGTCCATTTCGAACCGCTGCGACAGCACGACCTGGAAGGCTTCGCCGGCCTCGATCTCCGATACCAGCCGCCGGACACCGGCGCCGTACTCGTCCGGTGTCCGGGCGCGCCGGTAGTCCGGTTCGGGCTGGTCGAAAACGGAAACCGTCGAGACGGCGGGGGCGGCCAGGGCGGCGGTCATCCGGTCGAGCCGGGCGACGGCGTCGTCATAGGCGGCGTCCACATTATCGGCGGTGCCGTTCCAGTTCACGGCGTTGGCGATCAGCGTTATCGCGCCTTCGTGATGGTCGAATGCCGCCAGATCGGTGGCCAGCAGCAGCACCATCTCCGGCAGCTGCAGATCGTCGACCGCGTGCTCGGGCAGGCGTTCCATCCGGCGCACCGCGTCGTAGCCGAGGTAACCGACCATGCCGCCGGTCAGCGGCGGCAGACCGGGCAGGCGTTCCGTGCGCAGCAGTTCGAGGGTCTCGCGTAGCGCGTCCAACGGGTCGCCACCCGACGGCGCCCCGGCGGGGGTGGCACCCAGCCAGGTGGCGGCACCGTCGACGGCGGTGAGCGCCGACGGGCTGCCCGCGCCGATGAACGACCAGCGCGACCAGGAGCGTCCGTTCTCCGCCGATTCGAACAGGAACGTGCCCGCGCGATCGCCGGCCAGTTTGCGGTAGGCCGAGAGCGGAGTCTCCGAATCGGCCAGAACCTTCCGAGTCACCGGGACGACCCGGTGTTCGGCGGCGAGTTCGCGGAATCGTTCGCGGGTGGTAGTCGCGGGAGCGCCGTGCATTCGAGCCATCATTCCAGCCGGGCGCCGGGGGCGCGCGACGCACCCCACGCGACCCGCCGTCCCGGTACTGTCCGGGTATGCAGATCGGCCAGCTCGCCCCGGTATTCGAACTCCCGGATCAGACGGGCACTCTCCGTTCCCTCGACTCCCTGCTGGCCGACGGGCCACTCGTCCTGTTCTTCTATCCCGCGGCGAATACGCCGGTATGTACCGCCGAGGCGTGCCATTTCCGCGACCTCACCGCCGAGTTCGCCGCGCTCGGGGCCGGCTGCGCCGGTATCAGCGCCGACGCGGTCGATGTGCAGGCCGGGTTCGCGGGTGCGCAGCGGCTGGAGTACCCGCTGCTGTCGGATGCCGACGGTTCGGTCGCCGAGAGTTACGGGGTCAAACGGGGTCTGCTGGGCAAACTGATGCCGGTGAAACGGCATACCTTCGTCATCGGCACCGACCGCGAGGTACTCACGGTGATCAACAGCGAACTACGCGCGAATGTGCACGCCGACCGCGCACTGGAGTTCCTGCGCGACAGAAAGGGCGAATAAACCGTCCGCACGCCACCGGCTGTGAATGGCCTCACCTTCGTTTCCGAGATGTCACAAGATCGAGCGAAGTCGTGGCAAACTTCTTCTACAGCCCGGTAACCCTGCCGCAATCGTCACCGGGCCGGATGAGAAGGCGGTCTAGTGACGGAGTGGCTGAACCCGGTCGAAGGACGGGCCTGGCGCGCGGTGGTCGCACTGCTGAATCGCTTGCCGGGCGCGCTGGATACCGATCTGCAGCGGGAGTCCGGCGTGACTCATTTCGAGTTCTGGGTGCTCACCCTGCTGTCCGAAGCGCCGGACCGGCGGCTGCAGATGAGCGAGCTCGCGCATCGAGCTAATTCGTCGCTATCCAGACTTTCGCATGTGGTCTCCAAACTCGAGCGGATGGGCTGGGCGACGCGCACGGCGACGACAGGCCGGCGCGGGGTGCTGGCTCTGCTCACCGACGAGGGGCATCAGAAGGTCGTGGAGGCCGCGCCCGGTTATATGGATGTGGTGCGCCGGCTGGTCTTCGACGGCTTGGACAACCAGCAGACCGCGGCCCTGGCCGATCTCGGCGATACGCTCACCACCCACCTGGCCGCCATCCTCGGCGGCACCACGCAGCCGGCGGCCGGCGAAACCGGTCGCTGACCGCCACCGATTCATCCGGCTCCCCACGCGAAATAGCAGACAGCGGCCACCGCCGATAAGAGAAATGCCGCGGGGAACGCGATGTTGTGGAAGACCCGCGCCCGGATATGCGCCGTGACCGCGCCCACGAAGAACAGCACCAACCCCGCGGCGGCGGCCAGTCCGACAGCATCCAGGCCCAGGAGACCGAGCAGCAATCCGGCGACACCGGCCCCTTCGAGTACTGCGAGGTACGGGATCCATCGCGGCTCCACGCCGACCTCGGCGGCGTTCTGCAGCACGAACCTCGCCCGCATGAGCTTGGCGGCCACCTCGGCGGCATTCGCCAGAACGCAAACGATGGTCGCGACGAACAACCCTGTCCCGAGTGCCGCGCTCACCGGAAAACCCGCCCTGACTCGGCGGCGGCGGCCGCTTCCGGTATCGGCTCGGCGCCGATCGCGGACAGGGGGATCTGTACTCTCATGGGTGTCTCCTCGAGGGGGCGTGCACGCCGGGTTGTTGTCTCTCGCCCCTCCTGACGCTCGGCACGCACGAAAGGTGACGTCCCTGTGGAACTCGTCGAGAAATTCGAGGCGGCCCGGCCCCGGCTGCTGTCGCTGGCCTACCGGATCGTCGGCTCGTATCACGATGCCGAGGACGCGGTGCAGACCGCATGGACCCGGACACAGAGAGCCGATCTGTCCGATGTGGCCAATCTGGAAGGCTGGTTGACCACGGTGACCGCCCGGCTGTGCCTCGATCTACTCCGCGCCCGCGAGCGACGGGGTGAACTCCCGCTGCTGTACGAGGATGTCCCGGGCGAGCAGTCGAGTGCGGACGAGGAATTCCTGCGCCGCGAGGAGGTTTCGCGAGCTCTGCTCGTCTTGCTCGGCGAACTGTCACCCACGCAGCGGGTGGCCTATGTCCTGCACGATCTCTTCGCGGTCCCGTTCGACCGGATCGCCGCCGTGCTCGACGCGACCCCGGCCGCGGCGAAGAAGCTCGCCAGCCGGGCACGCACCCGGCTCCGCGATATCCGGCCGGACGAGCAAGAACCAGAGGTCGACGAACACCTCGAGATCGTCGAGGCGTTCCTGACGGCCGCGCGCGGTGGTGATATCGCCCGGCTCGTCACACTGCTGGCCCCCGATGCCGTCCGGACGGCCGAGCTGAGCCTGCTTCCGGCGGGTGCGCGGACCGACGTACACGGCGCCACCGCCATCGCCGAGGAAACGCGGTTCTTCGCCGACCGGATCGCGGCGGCCGCTCCGGTGCGCATCGCCGGTCATCCCGCGGCGGTCATCGCGCCCGGCGGACATCCCTTCGCGCTCATCCGTTTCCGGATCCAGGACCGGCTCGTCACCGGTATCGAGATCACGCGCTACACACCCGGCGCGATATCGGCGGCCGCCGGGACATGACCCGGAAGATCGCGGCCCGGTTGTCTCACGCGCCGTCGGGCGGGAGCAGTACGTCGCTGTCGAAACACGTATGTGTGCCGGTATGACAGGCAGCGCCCTGCTGGTCCACCACCAGCAGCACCGTATCGCCGTCACAGTCCAGCCGGACCTCGTGCACATACTGGGTATGCCCGGAGGTCTCCCCCTTCACCCAATACTGCTGCCGCGACCGTGAATAGTAGGTGGCGCGGCGGGTTTCGAGGGTGCGGGCCAGCGCTTCGTCGTCCATCCACGCCATCATCAGCACCGCCCCGGTGGCCCGCTCCTGCGCGACCGCCGCGACCAGACCGGCCTCGTTGCGTTTGAGCCGGGCCCCGATCGCCGGATCCAGGCCCATCTCAGCGCACCACCAGATCGTCCGCGCGCAGGGCGTCCTTGACCTGCGGGATGGTCAGCTCCCCGAAGTGGAACACGCTGGCGGCCAGTACGGCATCGGCACCCGCTTGTACGGCCGGCGCGAAATGCTCGACCGCGCCGGCCCCGCCCGAGGCGATCACCGGGATCGAGACGGCGGCGCGGACGGCCTGGATCATCGGCAGATCGAATCCCGCCTTGGTGCCGTCGGCGTCCATCGAATTGAGCAGGATCTCTCCCACGCCGAGCTCGGCACCGCGCGCCGCCCACTCCACGGCGTCGATCCCGGTACCGCGGCGGCCGCCGTGGGTGGTGACCTCCCAGCCCGACGAGGTATCCGGCTCGCCGTCGGGCACGGTACGGGCGTCGACGGACAGCACGATGCACTGCGACCCGAACCGCTGCGACATCTCGTGCAACACTTCGGGACGGGCGATGGCGGCGGTGTTCACCGACACCTTGTCCGCGCCCGCCCGCAGCAACCGGTCGACATCCGCCACCGTGCGCACGCCGCCGCCGACGGTGAGCGGGATGAAGATCTGCTCGGCGGTCCGGGTGACCACGTCGAACATGGTGGCGCGGTCGCCGCTGGAAGCGGTGACGTCGAGGAAGGTGAGTTCGTCGGCACCCTGGGCGTCGTAGGCGGCGGCGAGCTGAACAGGGTCACCGGCATCGCGCAGGTTCTGGAAGTTGACGCCCTTGACCACCCGGCCGGCATCGACATCCAGACAAGGGATAACACGAGTCGCCAGCGTCACGGATTCTCCCTCGTGGCGGTTGGATGCGGTCGGCGGAGGCCGTAGCGAAGGCGGAGGTATCGCATCATGAAATCTCCCTCGCTGCTGCTACATACGGTCGGCGGAGGTATCGCATCATCAGCGTTCCTCACCGCCGTCGGGGGCAGCCGAATCGCTACCGCGATCGGGGGCCGTATCACGATCATCGCCGATCGGCGCCGCATCGGCGCCGCGGGTGGCTGTGATCATGTCCAGTAGTTCGGCGTGGATTCCGGGAGCGGCGGCCAGCACCGACCCGGAATCGATGGTCCACTCGGCGCCTTCGAGATCGGTGACGACACCGCCCGCGCAGCGCACCATGAGCGCGCCCGCCGCGTTGTCCCACGGATGGTGACCGAAAACGATCGAACCGCCCAGCGTGCCGTCGGCGGTGAAGGCCAGGTCGATACCGGTCGAACCGTGCATCCGCACCCGTGAGGACAACCGGCTCAGCGCACCGAGTACCCGGTGCCGGAACAACCCCGGAACCCGGCCGGTGGATTCGATATTGAAGGCACCGAACCCGATCATCGCCTCGTCGAGAATGCCCGGGGCCAGCGGCGGCTGCGCGACACCGTCGAGCAGGAGCGGGCCACCCGCGATGGCGGCGTACCGGCGGTCCAGCGGCGGGAACCAGGCCATTCCGAGCACCGGTTCCCCGTCACGGACCAGCGCGAGCAGGGTGCCGGTGAGTGGATGGCCGTTCGAATAGTTGAAGGTGCCGTCGATGGGGTCCAGCACCCAGGCGGTACCGCTGGTGAGCACGGGACCACCGAATTCCTCACCGTGCACCTCGATACCCGTCCGGGCCAGGAGCTGACCGGAGATGGTGCGCTCCAGTTCCAGATCGAATTCGGTGGCGAAATCCCGGGACCCCTTGGCCACCGCACTGGGCGCGCCCTGTCCCTCGAGGAACCGCTCGCATACCCCGTCGAGCACTTCGGCGGCCGTGGTCATCAGACCGGCCAGCTCGGTTTCTGCCATGGTCATCGCCTGGAGCCCCCGTTCCTCGCGGTCAACGGACGGCGGCCAGTGCCTCGGGCAGCGTGAACCGGCCCGCGTACAGGGCCTTGCCCACGATCGCGCCTTCGACACCGTCGGGTACGAGTTCGGCGATCGCGGTCAGATCGGCCAGGGCCGAGACCCCGCCCGAGGCGATCACCGGCGCTTCGGTGGCCATACACACCTCGCGCAGCAGATCCAGGTTGGGGCCGGTGAGGGTGCCGTCCTTGGTGACATCGGTGACGACATAGCGGGAGCAGCCGTCACGTTCCAGCCGTTCCAGCACCTCCCAGAGATCCCCGCCGTCGCTGACCCAGCCGCGGCCGCGCAACCGGTACTCGCCGTCGACGATCTGGACATCCAGGCCGACCGCGATCCGGTCGCCGTACTCCGCGATCGCCCGCGCGCACCAGACCGGATCCTCGAGCGCTGCGGTGCCCAGGTTGACCCGGGCGCATCCGGTGGCCAGCGCCGCTTTCAACGAGTCGTCGTCGCGGATACCACCGGACAGTTCGACGGCGACGTCCAGCTCGCCGACCACCCGGGCCAGCAGTTCCCGGTTGGATCCCCGGCCGAACGCCGCGTCCAGGTCCACCAGATGCACCCATTCGGCGCCCGCGTCCTGCCACGCGAGGGCGGCGTCGCGGGGCGAACCGTAACTGGTTTCACTGCCCGCCGCGCCCTGCACCAGGCGGACGGCCTCTCCATTGGCGACATCGACAGCGGGCAGCAGCACAAGACTCACTCGTCACAGCCTAATAGCCCGGTGTTCGCCGGTGCCGCGCACCCGGGGCGAGTCACCGCCGGAACCGGTGAGTTCCCGGTCGAGACCTCGCTAAGGTGATATCACCCACTGGGCCTGCCGACGTGCCCGCTACACTCGTCCCGAACGCGTGAATGGTCACGGACGCGTTACGCGTGAGTGTCACGGACGCGTGATGCGTGAAAGGGAACCGACGCGGCATGTCACGATCTCGAGAAGGTTCGGAGTAGGCGCCATCGATACCGGTCAGTTGATCGCGGATCACTACCGCCTGGTCGAGCAGATTGGTAGCGGCGGCACAGGCGTGGTCTGGCGTGCCGTCGACGAGCGTCTGCAGCGGTCGGTGGCGATCAAGCAGATCCATATCAAGCCAAGTCTGCCGCCCGCCGAGCGCGATGTGCTCCGGCAGCGCGCGGCCCGGGAGGCCCGCAACGCGGCCCGGTTCCAGCATCCGAACGCCATTGTGGTCTTCGATATCACCGAGCACGGCGGCGATCCGTGCCTGGTGATGGAGTACATGAAATCCCGCAGTATGGCGATGGTGCTGTCCACGGGGGGCCCGCTGCCGCTGCCACAGGTCGCGCGGATCGGCGAACAGGTGGCCGCGGCACTCATCGCGGCCCATCAGGCCGGGATCGTGCACCGTGATGTGAAACCGGGAAACGTCCTGCTCGACGACCACGGCACCGTGAAGATCACCGATTTCGGTATCTCCCGGGCCACCGGCGATGTGACCCTCACCGAAACCGGGTTGATCTGCGGCACGGCCGCCTACCTCGCGCCCGAGGTCGCGCGCGGCGCCGACCCGACACCGGCCGCGGATGTGTTCGCACTGGGCGCGACGCTGTTCCACGCGCTGGAGGGGGAGCCGCCGTTCGGTTCCGGAAATCCGCTCAAGGTGCTGTATGCCGCGGCCAACGGCCAGGTGAGCGAACCACAGAACGCCGGCCCGGCCACCGATTTCCTGCTCGATCTGCTGGAGGCCGATCCGCGGCTGCGGCCCACGATGGCGGAGGCCCGCGAACAGCTGGCCCGGTTCGCCGGATATTCCGGCGGTAATTCCGAGCACTCCGGTTTCGTACCCGCACGCGAGGCCTTCGACCGCAACGGACACGACCGCAACGGGCATTCCGGCGGAGCCGCCGTCAGCACGATGGAAACCCCCGCTCCCGGCCGCACCCGCGGCTCGGCGCACGCCGCGGGTCCGCGCCGGCGCCCCGAACCGCGGGACGGCGCGGACCACGACGGACACGACAGCCGGCCTCAGCGGCGCGCACCGAACCATCCCCCGACCACGACTCAGCCCGTCGCGGAGGATTCGCGGTCGGGCGGTGGTGTGCGGCGCGCGGTGATCATCGGCGGTATCGCGGGTGCCGCGGTCGTCGGCGGTGTGCTGTTCTTCAGCTCCTCCGGTTCGGACGACGGCGGACCGGCCCAGGCGGACAATTCGGTGAGCTCCACCGCGCCGAGTGCCTCGGATACCACCGAGACGGCCGGCCCGGCGCTGGGCTCCACACCGAGCACCGGCCAGGTCGAATGGGTTCAGGCCGGCCAGTTGATCGAACAGTTCTATCTGGATCCGGCCGGTTCCTGGGCCCTGCTGACACCGTCCGCGCAGCAGGTCTACAGCAGCCGGCAGGAGTTCGAACAGTACTGGTCGACGCGTACCGTGCAGAGTTTCCAGCGGATCGAGGCCTTCAAGGGCAACAACCCCGACGGCTCGGTGGATATGCGGGTGAACGACCTCAGCTACGGGGGCCAGACCCGCAATCCGACACTGCGGGTGGTGAATTCCGGCGGCACGCTGTTGATCGACAGCGACACCCGCTGACCTGTACCGGGATACGCGATAGCGAGCCCGGGTTATTGTGTGCGGCATGAACATTCGGGCAATGCTCGCCGCGGAGCGAGCGGAGATGACCGCATTGCTGCGGAGTCTGTCCGACACGGAATGGGATGCGCCCACCCTGTGTACCAGCTGGTGCGTGCGTGACCTGATCGGGCATCTGCGCTACGACGCGATCCCGCTGACCGAATACCTCGGGATCACCGTCCGCAACCGCTTCTCGATCGACGGCGTCAACAACGCCATGGCCGCGGAAGGGTCGCGACGGACACCCGCGGAGCTGCTGGCCGAGTTCGAATCCGCGCCCCGGTCGGTATCGCGGCTGTGGCCGCGCCTCGGGCTGGCCGACCTTTTCGTCCATCAGCAGGACATCCGCCGCCCGCTGGGCCGGCTCCGCGATATCCCCGTCGAACGGCTCCGGGCCGTACTCGACCGGCCCGACCCGTTCGCCCGCCCCTGGCGCCACACCAGGGGGCTACAGTTCGTCGCGACAGATTTCGACTGGGTCAAAGGTTCCGGGCCTGCGGTGCGGGGCCGCGGTGAGGCGCTAGCGTTGGCCATGGTGGGCCGGCCGGTGGTCCTGGACGAACTCGAGGGCGAAGGGGTACCGGAACTGCGTCGCCGCTGCAGCTGAACATCCGAAGTTCGCTTCACCGATGGGAGACGTGCAGATGACCGATTCGGCACTCGCCGCCATGGCGGTGATGGTCGGCGAATGGAAGACGACCACCGACCAATTCCCCGACGTCGTCGGGCGGACGACGATCGAGTGGCTGGCCGGCGAGGCCTTCCTGCTCGTGCGCTATACCGTGGCCGGCCCGGCTGTCAGCAGAACCTGGGTCATCGGGACCGACGACGCCTATCCCGAGCGGCTCAAGGTCCTGCAGCACGACAGCAACGGTGACCGCCGGATCTTCAACGGGGCGTTCACGGGGCCGCTGTGGCGGGTCTGGCGCGACGCCCCGGGGTATTCACAACGGCTGACCGGCAATCTCGACGAGACCGGAAACACACTCCGGGCCACCTGGGAACGCTCGGACGCCGAGTTCGACCCGCGCACCTGGGAACACGAACTCGATATCGTCTACACCCGGATCAGCTGACCCGGACCGCACGGATATCCGGTGGTATCGGCCCGATAAGCTGTTGTTACCCAGACAGCCCGAACAAGGACCGATACCACCATGACATCCCGTATCGAGCTCGCCCGCGTGGATCTGCGCGGCCGCACGCCCACCACCGCGCAGCTGCGCACCGCGCTGCCGCGCGGCGGGGTCGATGTGGACTCGGTACTGCATCAGGTGCGGCCGGTAGTGGAGGCGGTCCGCGATCGCGGGGCGGTCGCGGCGCTCGAGTACGGCGCGAAATTCGACGGTGTCACCCCGGCGACAGTGCGTGTTCCGGCGGCGGAACTGGCCGCCGCGCTGGACGGGCTCGATCCGGCGGTGCGGGCGGCGCTCGAGGTCGCGATCGAACGGACCCGGACCGTACACGCCGACCAGCGGCGGACCGACACCACGACAGAGGTCGTACCGGGCGGGACCGTGACGGAGCGCTGGGTGCCCGTGGAGCGGGTCGGGTTGTATGTGCCCGGCGGTAACGCCGTCTACCCGTCCAGTGTCGTGATGAACGTCGTACCCGCCCAGGCGGCCGGGGTGGAGTCGCTGGTGGTCACCTCGCCACCGCAGGAACAGTTCGGCGGGCTGCCGCATCCGACGATTCTGGCCGCGGCGCACCTGCTGGGGGTCGACGAAGTCTGGGCCGTCGGCGGGGCGCAGGCGGTCGCCCTGCTGTCCTACGGGGGCACCGATACCGACGGCGGCGCGCTCACACCGGTCGACCTGATCACCGGTCCCGGCAATATCTATGTCACCGCCGCCAAACGCCTGTGCCGCGGCCTGGTCGGAATCGATGCCGAAGCCGGCCCCACCGAGATCGCGATCCTGGCCGATGCCACCGCCGATCCGGTGCATGTGGCGGCCGATCTGATCAGCCAGGCCGAACACGATGTCCTCGCCGCGAGCGTGCTGGTGACCGACAGTCCCGCCCTCGCGGACGCGGTGGACGCCGCGCTGACCACCCAGCTGACCGTGGTGAAGCACGCCGAGCGGGTCACCGCGGCGCTCACCGGGACCCAATCCGGCACCGTGCTGGTCGACGATATCGATCAGGGTCTGCGGGTGGTCAACGCCTATGCGGCCGAGCACCTGGAGATCCAGACCGCGCAGGCCCCGGCGGTCGCCGCCCGGGTGCGCAGCGCCGGCGCGATCTTCGTCGGACCGTATGCCCCGGTGAGCCTCGGCGATTACTGCGCGGGATCCAATCACGTACTCCCGACGGCCGGCTGCGCCCGGCATTCGTCAGGGCTGAGCGTGCAGACCTTCCTGCGCGGGATCCACGTCGTGGAATACACCGAGGCGGCGTTGAAAGATGTCGCCGGACATGTGGTTGCCCTCGCCGATGCCGAGGATCTGCCCGCCCACGGACAGGCCGTGCGAGCCCGTTTCGAGGCCCTGTCGTGACCGCCCGCACCTCGGCACAGGTCGTCGCGGTACCCGGCGCCGGTATCGGACTCGACGCGCTCCCCTTACGCGAGAGCCTGCGTGGTAAATCCCCCTACGGCGCACCGCAACTCAGCGTGCCCGTGCAACTCAATACGAACGAGAACCCGCATCCGCCGACCCGGGCACTGATCGAGGACGTGGCCGAGGCGGTACGCGCCGTGGCCGCGGATCTGCACCGCTACCCCGACCGTGACGCCGTCGGATTACGCACCGACCTCGCCACCTACCTCACCCGGCAGACCGGTATCGCGGTCGGCGCCGCGAATGTGTGGGCGGCCAACGGATCCAATGAGATCCTGCAGCAACTACTGCAGGCCTTCGGCGGTCCGGGCCGGCGGGCGCTGGGCTTCGTACCGTCGTATTCGATGCATCCGATCATCTCCGAGGGCATCGATACCGAATGGGTCGAGGCGAAACGGGCCGCGGATTTCTCCGTCGATATCGACGCTGCCCTCGCCGCCATCACCGAACGCCGGCCCGATGTGGTGTTCGTGACCAGCCCGAACAACCCCACCGGGCACAGTATCCCGGACGCCGAACTGGCCCGGATCCTCGACGCCGCACCCGGAATCGTCATCGTGGACGAGGCCTACGGCGAGTTCTCCGACGCGCCGAGCGCCATCGGGCTCATCGACCGCTATCCCGCGAAACTCGTGGTCAGCCGGACGATGAGCAAGGCGTTCGCCTTCGCGGGTGGCCGGCTCGGCTATCTCGTCGCCGCTCCTGCGGTGATCGACGCACTGCTGCTGGTGCGGTTGCCGTATCACCTGTCGGTGGTCACCCAGGCGGCCGCCCGCGCGGCCCTGCGGCACGCCGACGAGACCCTCGCGAGCGTCGCGGAACTGGCCGCCCAGCGCGACCGGGTGGCCCGGGCACTCACCGAACTGGGTTTCACGGTGGTACCCAGTGACGCGAACTTCCTGCTCTTCGGGAAGTTCCGGGACGCACCCCGCGCCTGGCGGCACTATCTGGACGAAGGCGTCCTGATCCGCGATGTCGGTATCGGCGGCCATCTGCGCGTCACCATCGGGCTGGCCGCCGAGAACGACGAATTCCTGCGGGTCAGCACGAAACTGGCCGCAACCGAACTGATCGACGACCGGAAGTGAGTATGAACCGAACCGCGCGAGTGGAGCGCACCACCAAGGAATCCAGCATCGTGGTGGAACTGAACCTCGACGGTACCGGGCATACCGATATCTCCACCGGCGTCCCCTTCTACGACCATATGCTCACCGCGCTCGGCAGCCACGCCAGTTTCGACCTGACCGTGCGCGCCGACGGCGATATCGAGATCGAGGCGCACCATACGGTCGAGGACACCGCGATCGTTTTCGGGCAGGCGCTGGGTCAGGCACTGGGCGACAAGAAAGGCATCCGCCGGTTCGGTGACGCCTATATCCCGATGGACGAGACGCTGGCGCACGCCGCCGTCGACGTCTCCGGCCGGCCCTATTGCGTACACACCGGCGAACCCGACCACCTGCTGCACGCCGTGATCCCCGGCGCGCCGGTACGCGGCCGCAACGACCCCGGTGCCCCGTATTCGACGGTGCTCAATCGCCACGTCTTCGAATCCATCGCGCTCAACGCCCGTATCGCACTGCACGTCCGGGTGCTCTACGGCCGCGACCAGCATCATGTCACCGAGGCCGAATACAAGGCGGTGGCCCGGGCCCTGCGCGCGGCGGTAGAACCCGACCCGCGGGTACACGGTGTTCCGTCGACAAAAGGTGCGCTGTGACGGGATATCGCGGCACCTTCGCCGCCCCGTCGGCCACGTGATGTTCCCTACCTCCGCGAACCGTATGCACCGTCTATGAAGGAAGCATCGTGACCTCAGTGGTTCTGCTGGACTACGGCTCCGGCAACCTGCACTCCGCCGAACGGGCCCTGGTGCGGGCCGGCGCGCAGGTCGAGGTGACCGCCGACCATAAAGCCGCCCTCGCGGCCGACGGTCTCGTCGTCCCCGGGGTCGGCGCCTTCGCGGCCTGTATGGCGGGCCTGCTGGAGGTCCGCGGCGACCGCATCATCGGCCAGCGGCTGGCCGGCGGGCGGCCGGTGCTGGGGATCTGCGTGGGTATGCAGATCCTGTTCGAACGCGGGGTGGAGTTCGGCGTGGAGACCGAGGGTTGCGGGGAATGGCCCGGCACCGTCGACAAGCTCGAGGCACCGGTGCTGCCGCATATGGGCTGGAACACCGTCGACGCACCCCAGGACAGCGTGTTGTTCGCCGGTATGGACCCGGGCACCCGCTTCTATTTCGTGCACACCTATGCCGCCCGGTCCTGGGACCTCCCACCCAGCGACCATCTCGCCGCGCCGAAACTCACCTGGACCGAACACGGCGGCCGCTTTCTCGCCGCGGTCGAGAACGGCGCGCTCTCGGCCACCCAGTTCCATCCGGAGAAATCGGGTGACGCCGGTGCCCAACTGCTGTCCAACTGGGTGAAATCCCTCTGAAGCGGCCACCGGCTCTCGATGAGCGTCACCCGCCGATGTTCCGAGCAGAACCGAATGGGGTCGACCGGCTGGTCAGATCGGCGTGAGTGCCCCTCACCGGTCGCCCCGCGCCCGGCCGCACCGGCACCAGCTCCAGCTCGCCGAGCGTTTCCATCAGATTCGCGTCATGCTTGCGCGCGGACGCGCTATGCCGCGCATTTGGCGTTCGGCGGGGCGGGCGGCGCGGCGACCACCCCCGTCGCGACATCGACCAGGTAGTCGCGGTTGGTGCCGAGTGGTTCGGTGCCCAGAACCAGACGTTCGACCACACAGCCCGCCTCGAACAACGCGGGGCCGACATTGTGCCGGCCCGGTTCGACCACGCCGTCCAGGGTGCGCCCGCTGACAATGGAGTACATCGTGCTGGGTTTCCCGGCGAGCATGAGGGCGGCGCGCATCTGCATACTGGCCGAGTACGGGACCACCTCGTCGGCGGTGCCGTGGACGAGGAAGGCGTGCCGGATGTTCATCCGCCCGGCTTGCAGGGCCGGGGAACGTTCCGCGTAGGCGAGAGGGCAGGTGAGCGGCACGCATCCCCCGGCATCACGCTGTATTTGTGCCTGTAGCGCGGGAAAGTCGGCCGCGGGGCCCTGGAAGTGGGTGAACAGATCCGACGGGCCGAAGGTGTCGACCCAGTAGTCGAACAGTCCGGCCGGGCCGTAGGCGGCCGCCAATCCGGAGGTCATGGCCCCCTGGCTCCACCCCCACAGCACGGTCCGGGCGACCCCCGGATGCGTGCCCTTGTACCACTGGGTGCCCGCCACCAGATCACGCCAGCCGGCCCACAGATTCCATTCCCCGGTCGGCCACTGTTGGCTACCACGCATATCCATCGACAGGATCGGGGTCCCGGTGCGCGCGGCGATCGAGACGAGGTATTCCGAATACTGCGACGCGGACGCTTTGTGCCCGTGCGCGGTGACCACCAGTGCGTTGCCGACAGCGCAGCCGTGTGGTTCGAAGAGCAGACCGGTGGCCTGTTCACCGTCGACCTGTACGGCGATCGGGCGCGTCTGCACCGCGCAGGCCTGGGTCGCGGCCGCGGGCGCGGCGGCGAGCAGGGTCGCTGTCAATACGGGTAGCAGCAACCCGGCCAGATAACTCAACGCGCGTCTGCTCATAGCTCGAATATTCCACGTCCGGGCCCTCCGGAGCGGGAACCTGGCTGGGCCGGTCGGCAATTCGCGCGCGGCGCGGTGGCTGTCGGAGCCCACCGTTAGCATCCGTGGCATGTACAGCTTCACCACCGCGCAGCGGCGAGCCCGGCTCGGGGTCCGGCATCGGCTGGCGGCCGAGCACCGCGGCACGGACGTCACCGAGATCGCGCGTTCGGTGGTCGTCCTCCATGCCACCGACCCGGCGACAGTGCACCTGTCGGTCGCCGCCCGGGGTCACGGGCTCGGTCCCGCGCAGGTCGAGCAAGCACTGTACGAAGACCGGACACTGCTGCGCATGCTCGCAATGCGCCGCACCATGTTCGTGGCACCGGTCGAACTGGCGCCGGTCCTGCACGCCTCCTGCGCCACCGATCTCGCCCACAGACAACGACGCACCTACGCGAAGTTCCTGTCGCAGGCCGGTATCGGCGGTGACGACCCGGAGGCCTGGCTGGCCGCCGTCGCCGAGGACACCCATCGCGCGCTGCTGGCCCGGGGCAGCGCCACCGGCGCCCAGTTGAGCAAGGATGTTCCGGCACTACGCACCCAGATCAATACGAACCCGGAGAAGTCCTACTCCCGGCCCACCGGTATCACCAGCTGGGTTCTGGTCCTGCTCGGTACCGAGGGCCGGATCATCCGCGCACGTCCCAACGGCAGCTGGTCGAGCAGCCAGTACTCCTGGGCGCCTGTCGAATCCTGGCTCCCGGCGCGAATCGATGAACTCGGTGCCGAGGAGGCCCGCACCGAACTGGTCCGGCAATGGCTGCGCTCCTTCGGCCCGGCACCGATCGGGGATATCAAATGGTGGACGGGCTGGCCCCTCGCTCAGGTTCGCAAGGCGCTGGCCGGGCTGGAGACCGTCGAAGTCGATCTCGACGGCACCCCCGGGATCCTGCTCGCCGACGATCTCGAACCCGTCGCCGCGCCGCAACCGTGGGCCGCCCTGCTGCCCGCTCTGGATCCCACCCCGATGGGCTGGCAAGCACGCGACTGGTACCTGGGCGAACACCGGCCGCAGCTGTTCGATCGCAGCGGCAATATCGGGCCGAGCATCTGGTACGACGGCCGGATCGTCGGCGGCTGGGCCCAGCGTAAGGACGGCGAGATCGTGACCCGGCTGCTCGAGGATATCGGCGCCGACGCCCGCGCACTCGTCGCCGCCGAGGCCGAACGCGCCGCGGGCTGGTACGGAGATATCCGTCCGATACCCCGTTTCCGAACCCCCGTGGAGCGGGAGCTCACCGCGTGATCGCCGCCGCGTACGCGTAGATTGTCCGATATGCGTATTCGGACCTTCCGCGAAGAGGATCGCCTCGCGTTGCGGCGACTGTTCACCCGGGCGGGCCGAGGATCACCGACCGAAACCCTCTGGGGGCATCCGGAATCCGAGGCGCAGATCTACCTCGAGCCGTATATGGATCTCGAGCCCGAGTCGCTGTACCTCGCCGAAGCCGACGGCGAACTGCTCGGCTATCTCACCGGATGCGTGGACACCGCGGCGTTCCCGAGCGAGAACGACCGGATCGACAAGGCCGTTCGCGCGCACCGCCTGATCCTGCGCCGCCGCCCCGCCGCCTTTTTCGCGCGCAGTGCGCTCGACGCCGCCGGTGCGGCACTACGCCGCGCACCGTCCGCCGGAGAAATACACGATCCACGCTGGCCCGCGCACCTGCATATCAACGTCGCGCCCGAGGCGCGCGGCACCGGCGCCGCCGACGGGCTGATGGAGCGATGGTTCGTACGACTCCGGGTGGCGGGTTCGCCCGGTTGCCACCTCCAGACCCTGGTCGAGAACACCCGGGCGGTCAGGTTCTTCGGACGCATGGGTTTCACCGCACACGGCCCGACACCTGCGGTGCCGGGGATGCGCTACCTGGGGGAACGGGTCCACCAACGGACCATGGTCCAGAGCTTCTGACCGGTTCCCCGGCCCGGGCGACTTCCGATCCGGATATCAGCTCCGTCCCGGTCGCTCGGGCCGCGTAATCGTCGGACATCGGGCCCAGCAGCGTGACGAGGGTGCGTCGTCCGGCCGCGGACAGGACGCGGTCAGGTCGTTGCCCACGGTGCGCGAATCAGCGCCGCGAGATCATCGCCGGGCAGTTCGATATCGAACACCTTCGCCAGCGTCTCCGGCAACTCCGCGAGGTCCAGCTCCCGCGACCGGCTGGAACCGTCGGGGTGTTCCGTGGTCAGGGTGCGGCCGTCGAGTATGTGGTGAACGTCCGGGAGGAAACGCTGGACGAACGGCCGCTGAGTGAACGGTGACCGGGGTGATGTCGCGACGAAATGGTTGCCGACCTCGTAGTCCACCCGGTACTGCGGCGCGAGCGTGAAGGCGTAGCGGTCCACCCACCCCTGCCCGGCGAACTGATGCAGTACCCACTGCTCGGTCTCCAGCTCGCCGTACTCCCGTACGAGCCGGAACCGCCACTCCCCGAGCGTGAACTCTTCCGGGCTGTCGACCAGCGCGTACGGTTCCGCCGGGCCGCTCCCAAACCCCACGTCGACCAGCCACACCCGCTCGTCGTCGGCGGCGGTGACCCGGAGCAGCGCATGGGTAGCCGGTCGCAACCCACCCGAACCCATCGTCACCCGCCCAGCGAGCCCGGTGACCCCGAACCCGAACCGCTCCAGCGCCGCCGCGAACACGACGACGTTCTCATAGCAGTAGCCCCCGCGCCGTTGCCGCAACAGCTTGTCCTGCAACGTTTCCAGATCCAGCGGCACCGGGCGGCCCAGTACCGCTTCCAAGTTCTCGAACGGTATGGCGGTGGTGTGGGCGGCGACCAGCGCTCGCAACGCGGACACGGTGGGGGTGCGCGGCCCGGTGTATCCGATCCGCGTCAGATACAGGTCCAGGTCCAGGTCACCGCCGTTCCAGTGGTAGGCCTCGTCCGCAGGCTTCGGCATCGCACTCCTCGTTTCACCGGGGGTCGTCCCGAGTAACCCACTCCGCACGGCAAATGTTCCGCGACCGTACACCGACGCGATCAGCGATTCGACCTGCGACGCCGCGGCGGGGTAGCACTCCCCGGGCCGATCGACGTTCCGCGTTATTTCGCGTTGCCTCGCGTCCATACACCGCCGGAGTCACCGCGCGCCCAGGACTCGGACCAGTCCCACAGCGGTTGCAGGCCTTCACTGAGACCGACCCCCGCCGTTGTGAGTTCATAGGCGCCTTTCGGCCCATGTTTTTCCACCAGCCCCGCGGCCTGCAACTGCTGCAGTCGATTCGACAGCATGCTCGAGGAGCAGTTGCCCATTCTGCGGCGCAACTCCAGAAAACCGAGCGGTCCCGGTTCGAGCTCCCATACGACCCGCAGCATCCACCGCTGCCCCAGGAGGTCGATTGCCGCCAGGATCGAGCCGTGGGCGTCGTCGCCGCCACTCGCCCCACGGGGCGCACCATTTGCGCTTCTCATTTCGAAGCACCATAGTTGGTTCTCGATTAGAAGCACCGTGCAGATGGGAGGAGTTACCCATGGACCGACCGGACCTGAGCGGACGACGGATCGTGCTGGTGACAGGCGCTTCTCGCGGAGTCGGCGCGGCGACAGCCCTACGCCTCGCCGCACCGGATACCCATGTCGTGGTCAATTACCGGGAGAAGCTCAAACGGGCCCTGACCGTCGTCGAGGACATCGCCTCCGCGGGCGGAAGCGCCTCGGCGATCGGCGCGGATCTATCCGACGCCGCCGAGACCGCCACCATGCTCGACCACATCCGCGACGAATTCGGCCGGTTGGACGCACTGGTGCTGAACGCGTCCGGCGGTCTGGAACGCACCGTCGACCCCGGATACGCCCTCCGGCTCAACCGGGACTCGCAAGTCCGCTTGGCCACATCCGCCCTGCCACTAATCCCGGCCGGCGGTCGGATCGTCTTCGTCACCAGCCATCAAGCGCATTTCCACCTCGAAGGCGGACCGCTGCCCCAGGGATACGGGCCGGTCGCCGCCGGTAAACGCGCGGGCGAGCACGCGCTACGAGCCCTCATCCCGGATTTCAACGCCCGCGGGGTCGGCTTCGTGGTCGTCTCCGGCGATATGATCGACGGCACGATCATCGTCCGACTCCTCGAGCGGCGCGACCCCGAGGCCGTTGCCACCCGCCGCACCGGCGGCCCCCTCCCGACCCTCGATCAATTCGCCGGCGCCATCGTCCGGGCCGTCGACGCCCCTGTCCCCTCCGGACACACCTTCTACGTCGGAGGACACGACTACCTCGGCGACTCCCGTCTACCTCCCGAGGCAGCCACTATGCTGCCTTGACAAGATCCGACGCCCCGAAAGCTCGCGCATGACCGCTGAACTACGTTCCCTCACAGTTCGTATCGACACCGGCCGATGGAGCGAAACCGTTCTCGACGCTGTGGATCTGATCGTGCCACGCGGCCGGATCACCGCCGTGCTCGGCGGCCCTGGCGCCGGCAAGACAATGGCAGCATCGGCCCTGACAGGACAATTGCCCGCCGCAGCGCAGGTCCAGGGGCAGGTCCTGATCAATGACGAGGTCGTCCACGATCAGCAGTGGCCCCGACTACGCGGCCACATCGTCGGCTACGTGCCCCAGGAGGGCGTTACCGCGTTCGATTCCGCGGAGACCGTCGGCGCACAACTGCGCAAATTGGAACGGCACCACCGGGCCTGGAGTGTCGAGCGAGCGTGCGCAGCAGCCCACTACCCGGAGTACGCCCTGGACCTGCTGCCCCAGCAGAACTCCGGCGGTCAGATTCAACGCGCCGCACTCGCCGCGGCACTCCTACCCGCACCGCCCGTCCTCATCGCGGACGGACCCGCCGCATCCCTCGATATGGAGACGGCGTATCACGTGTGGAAGTCCTTGCGAGAGTATGCCGATTCCGGTGCCGCGGTCCTCACCATCAGTAACGATGTGCGGATGCTGACCACCGGCGGCTTCGCCGACCGGATGGTGATAATGCACGAGGGCCGAATCCTCGCCGCCGGTTCGACAGCAGAGCTGTCCGATTCCCCGGACCCATACGTGCGAGCCATTATCGAATCAGGCCACTGACCGGATCAGTCCGTGCCATGCGGGCTATTGGTCATATATGCAAGGTCTTTCGGATTTCTCCTGCCAGCGCGGAATTCCCTGCGGCAATGAACTTCTGACGCCGGCCCATAGCTCGATTGATGGTTTCCATCGATCCCAGACCGCAGTCCAGTGGCAGTAGCGTGCCGTACAGGTCCGTGACGGTTCCGCCGGCCGAATACAGGATGTAGTGCCCCGGGGACAGGTCCCAGACCGCGAAGCCTTTCGCGAATTCGACCATTGCGTCAGAGAAGCCGGCTGCCACGTGGCACAGGCCGACGGACCCGAAGTCCACACCGATACGACCCTTCGCTTTCCCCGCACCGGAAACCGCACTCAACGCGTCGATGAAGTCGCTTTGCCGAGCGAGCGGCCGGAACCGCTGTTCAGGGCGCATCAAATAATTGGTGACCAGCGCCTCGGACAGACTCGGCGGCGAAGGCTGAGCCAAGCGGTGCTCGGCACCGTCAGCGGTGATCAGGAAGGCAATATCGTCGCCCGCAGCGTCTCTGGCGGCAACGTACGCCTGGACATGGTGGAAGATATCTCCGACAACGGCGACGATCGGCCTGGCCAGCGCGCGGGAGTAGATGAGGATGTGGGTGTAGCCGTGCAGAGCCCGCACGGCGAGCTCGCTGGTGTCGAGCGGATCGACGAGCACACAGAGGTCCGGGTCCGGGTCGTCACCGACGAGCTCGGGATCGGCTTCCTCGGACGCGTAGATGAACGAAGGTATGAGCTCGGTCAGCAGATCCTTGTACCGCCGGTGCATCCACAGGTCGTAGTCGGACAGGAAGTTGTCCTGGTGACGTAGGTTCTCGTTCTCCGCGCGCCGCCCGGACAACGCGGCTCCGATCAGCCGCGGACGAACTTCGATCATCAGCCGGCGGACGAGACCGACGAGGCGCTGGGCAAGTTCGGGGATCGCACCTCCGCCGCTCACAAGCGGTCACATTCCTGATCGGTCATCGCAACTCCAATGGTGGCTCGATTCCTGGCGGACTCATTGTGGCGGCAATGAATACCGCCTCGAGGTCGGCGGCGTGCATGATTGCCGCCCCAGTCAGATCGTCGAAACTCTTCACCCGCAGGTCCAGGCTCTTGGTCATGGCACCGAACACTGCGAAGTACAGGTCGGCCTGCGGGTACAGCGCACGTACCCGCCGGGTGAGGTATCCGATGACGTCGGCATGTTTCACCTCGAAATCGCAGATGAGGATGCTGGTCGCGCCTTCGCCCGGTGGAAAGTACGAAGCATCATCCAGTTCGATCCCGTCCCGCACCTTATTGCAGCGTAGATAGCCGATTTTGCACCGTGCGAAGCTGCCGGATGCCAAGAAGGATGCCATGACAAGACCGGCCTCGTTGACACCGAGGCATACGTCCACGTCCAATCGTCGTCCGACATTCTTGATCTGCGACGCCAAGCGCTCCACGCCGTACCCGAATGTCTCCCAGGTCAAGTCCAGAAGTCTGCCCGGCTCGGGATTCGGCAAGGTGAACGCGATGACTTCGGGGTTGCCGTATTCGACGGTGGGCACCGCCAAGCTGAACTCGTGACCTACCTGCGCCATGGATCCACCTGACGCTGTGGCCGGTTGGGATTCCGAAGTAACTCGCGTTGGGGTCTGCCCTGTACCCGACTGCGGGGTGGAGGTGAACTGTTTGAGGGACAGCTGGTCTTCGATCGGCAATCGTTCGTAGGCTTCTGCGACCAGTTCGGTCGGTGATATCTGCTCCTCCGCCGCGCCGAGCGGTCCCCGGCCGTACGCGGCACACAGGATCAGCACACTTGATATGGACGGTGGTGATCCGCGTCCGCGGCCACGAGCCCAAGCCTCCCAAGCGTTTATGGATGTTCCACCCAGACTCGTCTGGTTGCCGGTGACCTCGTTGTAACGCTCGGCGGCCTGGTCCTGAGAGAGACCTGCGGCGTATCGGTAGGCCTGAAGACTCGGCACATCCGGATACCTGGCCATCAGTTCCGTAGCCGCGCCCGCCACCGATCTCAGCTCGGCCCACAGCCTTTTGCCCAGAGCGGCCATCTCACGGCCCCGGGCCTGCGGATTGAATCCGGGGTTCGGTCCAGAACGCCCTTTTCTCGGTGTCGCTGAAACCCCCACAGCCCTCAACCCTCCACATCCGGAACGGTATCGACGGACCGAGATTACCCATCACGATGGGCAACGTCAGGGTATTGCCGGAAAACCCCCAGTTCAGCGAGACCTCGAGACCGGTGCGTCGACGCACCGCCAGGCAGGTGCCGAGCACCCGCCGGGAATGCGAGCGTCATTGGGACACAGGATCAACCAGCATGGGGGTCATCGCCTATGGAACGCTCCGCACACCACGACAGAGATCGCGCCACCTCTTCGATCCGTCCGGAACCGAGCGATATCGCACGGCTGCAACGCGAAATCGACGGAGTCATCGCCCGATGGCGCGAATCCCACCCGAGCGAGGTGCACCGTGGCCGGTGAAACCGTATGCGAGCACCACACCGGTCCGTGGATCATCAAGCATATGCTGGGCCCGGCTCGGTATTCGGGCGGAATGCTGCTCGTGCGCTGCCCGGAGTCCAACTTCTGTCTTCGCACAGTGCGCCAGTTGTGGCCGGACGGATCGCTTTTCATTTCCGGAATATTCCCGGCTCCTGCCCATGGGTAGACGTGCAAGTGGCCGAGGCGATCCCGGTCTGCGGGTGCGAACCGTACATCACCACCCGGCAGCTGCGGATCGTGTTGCGGACCGGCGGACATCCGACAGGACCGATTCGAGCGATCAACTGCCCGGGCGGTTGCACCGGTCTTGTCTCCGTGGCCGACGGGCGGATCACCGAACACAGAGGAGGGAGCTGCCCATGGTGCACAATCCGAATCGTGGACCAGGGCCGGTACCCGCCGATCCTGACACCCGAGCGCGCGGAAGGGAATCTGCCGGATTGTTGACGCGAGTCAGCGTTTCACGCTGCGCGGAGCCGGTCGAATGCTCGGGGAGATGGTCCTCGGCCGACGTATGTTGTGATCTGGGCGGAGCAAGCCTCGACGCTGTCGGTGCTGGTGTCGACTTCGAGGTCATAGATCCCGTGGGCGTGGACCGAGCCGATCTGTTCGACTGCTGTGCCGGTCGGGCGGTCGCCGCGCTGCTGTTCACGACGCTGTAGTTCATCGAGGGAATAGTGGACGCCGATGAAGACCACGTCGATGCCGGTCGTGACGGTCAGGCAATCGCGAAGCCGCCACGGTTCGCTGAGGACGTGATCCATGACGACGTCGTTGCCTGCCGATGCCATAGCAACGACTGCTCGATGGAAACCTGCTCGGGTTCGCCGGAGGACTTCGGCGAGTGCGGTGCCATCGAGTTCGTGGGTGCGGATTTCCGATCGCATCGCGCCGATCATGTCGACGCTCATATGGAAGAAGGGTCGGTCGAGGTCGATCAGCAGCCGCCGCGCGATGCTCGACTTGCCCGAACTGGACACCCCATTGAGAAGAATGACCTGGCCGGGCGCAACCTCGGTCGCATGGTCGAGTGCTGCGAGCACGTTGGTGGGATCGTCCATGGCTTTCATGGTGTCGCAGCTGGCCGGAAACCAGCGGCAAGAGCGTCGGGTCGTGGCCGAGTTTCGATTCCCGCGACCCGAGCTTCGCCGCCGTCGACCGTGAGGATTCCCGGGTCGCGCAGAAAGCCATCGGGTAATACTCGGGCCTACAACTGGGCCTGGCGGATGCAGTCATCCGCTGCGGACCGGGTCCGGGCGCCGTATCACTGCGGTGCGATGACCGGCAGCCTGGGGAAGTACGACCGGAACCGGGCGGCGTCCCGAGTCAGCAGCCGGTAACCCGCCACCGCGGCATGTGCGCCGATATAGAAGTCCGGCAGGGGCGACCGCCGGTCACCCCCGTTGCGGCGGTAGGCCCGGAAAGCCCGGGCGGCGAGAAAACCCGCATCCCAAGGCAACGGCTCCCGGTCGAAGACCGCCGCCGGAAGCGCCTGTTCCAGTTCCTCTTTTGTCGCGTACCCGATCGACACCTCGGAATAGATCAGCGGGTTGATCACTACGCGACCACGATTTCGCGCCGCTACCAGCTCCCGTTCAGACCATGAGCTCCAGGTGGGGTCGCCGTCCAGGACGTCGATGAGCACGCACGAGTCGATGAGCGTCGCGGGAGTCAGCGACGTGACCGGTTCAGTCACGCAACAGCGCCATGATTTCGTCGGTGCTGAGGCCGACGATATCCGGGTTGGTGAAGCGATGCCGACGCAGATGCTCGACCATCCGCTCTCCCGGGCTGTCGTCACCGGTCCGCACCACGATGCGTAGCACGCCACCTTCATCGATCACATCGAGCTCATCGCCCTCGCGGAGGTTATAGCGGGCACGTAGGTCAGCTGGGATGGTGACCTGCCCGTTGCCATTCAATCGCAAGGCCCGCTCCGTTCTATTAGGTGACCATCTAATAGATGGTAGCGGCGGGGCGTGCCCCCCGCTACCCAACCTGTCTTCTGCTTGTGCCGCCACTACATATCGAGGCCGAGGTCGAGTACGCGTACTGAGTGGGTCAAGGCACCCACGGCGAGGTAGTCGACTCCGGTGCGGGCGTAGTCGGCGGCCACGTCCAGGGTCAGGCTTCCGGAGGATTCCAGTTTCATGTCCGGGGCGAAGGCGCTGCGGCGCTGGACGGCGGCCTGGGTCTGCCGGAGGGGGAAATTGTCCAGGAGGACCAGTTGCACGTTCTCGGCGAGGACCGCGTCGAGTTGGTCGAGGGTGCGGCCGTGGCGGTCCAGATACCGCCGGAAGGCATCTTCGAGATCGAGGGCTCGCATCCGCGTTATTGTGCCAGAGCCGAATTCGCCGGATCAGCGCTGGAGTTCTTCCGCTGGGTCGACCCGAAGTCGAGGTGATAGCCTTTGTTCGCAATCAATAGTCAGCGCCGCAGGTGGTGGAGGAGGCGTCGACCCGACAGCATGTGTGCTGCTGGGACGACGTGGCGCCCAACACCTGGAGAATGCCATGACCTCCCCTCGTGATGTCCGACTCGACTCCGAGAACGATATTGTGGTCGCCCCCTTCTTCGATGCGGTCAGCGCGACAGTCGGAGATCCACAACTGAGCGAGTTGTTGCACCGGCGCCACGTCGAACTCCGACAGTCACATCGCCACCTCGACGATGATGGACCTACCGCGACCAATATGGCCGTTGCTATGGCTCTTCTCGCTGCCGACCAGATCCTTCGTGAGCGGGTTCCCGATCTCGAGCAGCGCCGCGGCCTGCTCGAGCACGCGCTCGTGGAGCCGCTCGCCGATATCACTCGCCAGGCAACCGAGGCGGCTCTCGACTCTTCCGACGATCCGTTCACCGCGATGGTGGCCACCACACGCCAACGTGAGGCCGAGTCCTTCGGCCCACGGTTCGTATTCACCCATCCGATCGACAGTGACTCGGAATTCATCTCGGACGTGCAGCACTGTTTCTTCCACGAGTTGCTGGTCGGCCACGGGGCCGGTTATCTCACCCCGATCTTGTGCGCGTTCGACGCCAACTGGATGGACGGGGTAACCCCGGCACGCCATGGGTTCACAGTCGACCGCGTGAGCACGATCGGCACCGGCGGGAGAAGTTGCCCGTTCCGATTCCGCCGAACCAGTCGTGATTCGATCCCGCCCATGTCGGCCCGGTAGCAACCGACCGAACTGATGCAGGGTGAAGCGGCCCGTCCTGAAACCTGAAACCGTGTACTGGAACGCCGGCCGGGCGGCGACGCGGTCGGGGTCACAATCGGGGGCGAGAAACCGCCGGACCGATACGAGTGATCAGAGCACGGCTCATCTTCCTGCCGCCGCTACATATCGAGGCCGAGATCGAGTACGCGAACGGAGTGGGTCAAGGCACCCACGGCGAGGTAGTCGACTCCGGTACGGGCGTAGTCGGCGGCCACGTCCAGGGTCAGGCTTCCGGAGGATTCCAGTTTCGTGTCCGGGGCCAGGGCGTTGCGGCGCTGGACGGCGGCCTGGGTCTGCCAGAGGGGGAAATTGTCCAGGAGGACCAGTTGCACGTTCTCGGCGAGGACCGCGTCGAGTTGGTCGAGGTTGTCGACCTCTACCTCGCATTCGATATCCGGGGCCGCGGCGCGTACCGCGCGCAGGGCCGCGACCACCGAACCCGCGGCGACCACGTGGTTGTCCTTGATGAGCGCCGCGTCACCCAGGCCCATCCGGTGGTTCACGCCGCCGCCGGCCCGTACCGCGTACTTCTGCAGGGCGCGCAGGCCGGGCAGGGTTTTGCGGCTGTCCCGGATGCGGCAGTGCGTACCGGCGACCGCGTCCACCCAGGCCGCGGTCGCGGTGGCGATACCGGACAGGTGGCAGAGCAGGTTGAGCATGGTGCGTTCGGCGGTGAGCAGGCCGCGGGTGGGGGCGATGACACCGAAGGCGGTGTCTCCGGCCGCGATGCGGGTGCCGTCGGGGACGCGTTCGGTGATCTCGTAGTTGTCGGTGCCGATCACTTCGTCCAGCACCAGCAAGCCGATATCGATACCCGCGACCGTGCCCGGCTGCCGGGCGACGACCGCGGCCTTCACCGCGGCGTCGGCGGGAACCGTGGCGGCGGTGGTGATATCGGGGCCGTACCGCAGGTCCTCGTCGAGGGCGGTGCGGATGAGACCGCGGATTGCCTCGCGGTCCAGCCCGGCGTCCAAAGTCATTGTCAACTCCTCATATCCGATTCCGCCGCCCGGCGGCGGACGATCATTCGATCAGCCCTGTCCGAAGCACCATCGGCCGCGGCGCACAGTTCCTGAGGCACCGAGCCCGACCGCAACTCACGACGGCGCCGCCAGCGGTGTGGCGTCAGCAATTCCGCATGGCACACCGGCAACCCGCTGCGGTTGTTCTCCGCCGTCGGCGACTACGCCGGGCGTGTCCGCGCTTTCGGCGATAACTTCGGGTCGGCCCATACCGTTCGAGCCCACCACGATCGGGCGGGCCGAGCTCGCGACCGGCTCCGGATGGTCGGCGCGGGTATGGCAGCCGCGACTCTCGGTGCGCGCGGCGGCAGCCGACAGCATCGCGCGCGCGGTCACCGTGAGAGCGGCGTCCTCGAACCACGCGACCAGGTCTGCTCGTTTCCGGTATCCGGGGTCACCGGCGGACATACGCTCCCCGGCGACCTGCGCGACCGCGGTATCCAGGGCGTGTGCGGCCTGTTCGAGACCGGCCCCGTCGCGGACGACCGCCGCGTGCTCGGTCATTGCCTGCTGGACCCGGCCGCGCGGCAGAGCCGGCCGCGATCCCGCGGACCAAACGGTGACCCGTGCCGGTTCACCCAGCCGCTCGAGCGCGGCCAGACCCGCACGTTCCCCCATCACCAGCCCCTCGAGCAGGCTGTTGGAGGCCAGCCGGTTCGCTCCGTGCAATCCGGTGCGCGCCACCTCTCCGGCCGCGTACAGTCCGGGAACTCCTGTGCGCCCGTGCAGATCGGTGACCACTCCCCCGCACTGGTAGTGCGCGGCGGGCGCGACCGGCACCAGGTCGCGGCGCGGATCGATTCCGGCGGCGCGGCAGGAGGCGGTGATCGTCGGGAACCGGCGGATGAACTCGGCGACGCCCCGGGCGTCGAGGTAGACGTGGTCGTCGCCCAGTTGCCGCATCCGCGCGGCGATCGCCCGGGACACCACGTCCCGCGGGGCCAGGTCTCCGCGCGGATGCACCCCGGCGGTCACCGGCGCGCCGCGTGAATCGACCAGGACGGCGCCTTCGCCGCGGACCGCCTCGCTGATCAGCGGCTGCCGCCCGGCGCCACCCGGCGTGTACAGGACCGTGGGATGGAATTGCACGAACTCGAGGTCGGCCACGACCGCGCCCGCCCACAACGCCAGTGCGACCCCGTCCGCCGTCGCCCCGGAAGGGTTGGTGCTCAACGCATACAACTGACCGAGGCCACCGGTTGCCAGCAGCACCGCCGGCGCGTGCACATACCCCAGGCCGCGGCCGGAGACGGCGACCACTCCCTGTACTTCGCCCGCGTCGACAACGACCTCGAGTACGGCGGTCCCGAACAGTACGGGTAGTCCCGCCGCCGACAGCGCCCGCTGCACTTCCGCGCCCGTCGCGTCGCCGCCGGCGTGGATGATGCGGCGGGTGCTGTGCCCGCCTTCGCGGGTCCGGGAGATCTGGCCGTCGCGGCCGAGGTCGAAGACCGCGCCGAGATCGGTGAGGGCGGCCACCGCGTCGGGTCCGGCTTCCACAATGGACCGGACCGCGCCGGGGTCGCACAACCCGCCACCTGCCGCGAGGGTGTCGGCGACATGGGAGTCCACCGAATCACCCCGCGGGGCGACAACGGCGATACCGCCCTGCGCGTATTGGGTGGCGGTATCGCCGGCCCCGCCCTTGCTCAGAATCAATACCCGCAGACCGCGGCGCGAGGCAGCGCGCGCCGCGGTGAGCCCGGCGACGCCGCCGCCGATCACGACCAGATCCGCGCGCTCTTCCCACGCGGGATCCCACCGTTCACCGATCATCGTGTCCTCCACTGTCCAGCGGATCACCGACGGGCCGAGGGCGCGGCCGGCAGCACAGGCCGAATATCGGCCGACCGGGCCCGGCGGGCGGCCGCGCCGATCCGGTGACCGGCCGGTCGGACCTCCCCGACCGCCCGGACTTCCCCACGGATTGCCTCGACCTGCCCGCCACCCGTGCTCACCTGCTCGCCGGTCACCGGCCGTCTCCAGCACCCGATCGCCCGTGCGGCAGCGTCATTCCCCGCCGCCGGGATTACCGATTTCGATCATGCGCTGGACCGAATTACGGGCCTGCGCCGCGGTTTCCGGGTCGACATGTACCTCGTCGCGATTCTCGTCCAGGCAGCGCAGCAGCGCGGCCGGGGTGATCATCTTCATGTATTTGCAGGCGGCGCGATCGTTCACGGCCTGGAAATCGATACCCGGTGCGGCCTTGCGCAACTGGTGCAACATGCCGACCTCGGTCGCGACCAGCACCTGGCTGGATTTCGCCGCGCGGGCCGCGTCGATCATGCCGCCGGTGGACAGGATGTGGACCCGGTCGGCCGGGAATTCACCCTCGCCCGCCAGGTACAGCGCGGAGGTCGCGCAGCCGCATTCCGGGTGCACGAAGAGTTCGGCGTCGGGGTGGGCCCGTGCCTGATCGTTGAGTTCGTCACCGTTGATTCCGGCGTGGACGTGGCATTCGCCCATCCAGATATGCATGTTCTCGCGGCCGGTTTCCCGTTTGACGTGCGCGCCCAGGAACTGGTCGGGCAGGAACAGCACCTCGCGGGCGGGGTCGATCGAGGCGACCACGTCCACGGCGTTGGACGAGGTGCAGCAGATATCGGTCAGCCCCTTCACGGCGGCGGTGGTGTTGACATAGGAGACCACCACCGCGTCCGGATGCTCGGCCTTCCAGTCGCGCAGGTCCTCGGCGGTGATCGAATCGGCCAGTGAGCAGCCCGCCCGCTGGTCGGGGATCAGCACGGTCTTCTCCGGGCTCAGGATCTTGGCTGTTTCGGCCATGAAATGCACCCCGCAGAACACGATCGTGCCCTCGGGCGCCTCGGCCGCGATCCGGGAAAGCGCCAGCGAATCGCCCACGTGGTCGGCCACGTCCTGGATCTCCGGCAGCTGGTAATTGTGCGCGAGAATCGTCGCGTTGCGTTGCCGCGCCAGGCGTTTCACCTCGGCCGCCCACTCCGGCGTCGCCTCCACTCCGGTATAGCCCGAGGGCCCGTCGCTGATCCGCTCCCGCAGTGCGGTACCCGGCGCCGGGGCCAATTCTGATCCCATCGTCGCCATGGTCGCTCCTTCCTTCGCGCTCTCGGCAGCTCTGCCGATTAGCACTCAACCAGGTTTTCGACTTATGATCGAAAACGTGGACCAGTTTAGCACCATCCATGAATCGCTCACCGCGGTGTTCCAGGTTCGCCGCTTCCCGGCCGATATACCCGCAGGTGAGAGCGGTCGGAACCGGAAAACCGACCGCCGGGCAGGGCAGCGCAGCGAGCTCGCGGTACTGCTGTGGCAGCGCGCTCTCGACCCACAGCAGGGCACCTGGTCACTACCGGGGGGCCGGTTACGCAACGACGAGGACCTGGACACCTCGGCCCGCCGCCAGCTCGCCGAGAAAGTCGATGTGCGGGAGGTCGACCACCTCGAACAACTCTCGGTGTTCAGCGCCCCGGATCGCGTGCCCGGGCCGCGCCGGATCGCCTCGGCCTACCTCGGGCTGGTGCCGCTGACCGCCGACCCGCGGCTGCCCTCCGATACCCGCTGGCATCCGGTGTCCGCACTCCCGGAGATGTCCTTCGACCACGGAACCGTTGTGCGCCATGCCCGTACCCGCCTGGCCGCGAAACTGTCCTACACCAATATTTCGTTCGCACTGGCGCCGGACCGGTTCACCATGTCGATCCTTCGCGAAATCTACTGCGCGGCATTGGGTTACGATGTCGACACAACGAACCTGCAGCGCGTTCTGACGCGCCGCAAGGTCATCACCCCCACCGGCGATACGGCCGCACCGGGACGCGCCGGCGGACGCCCCGCCTCGGTCTACCGCTTCACCGACTCCGGGCTGCGGGTCACCGACGAATTCGCGGCACTGCGCCCCCGCACCTGATCTGTCGCCGCATGCCGCAGCGCCGGAAAACTGAATGCTCTCCGGACATTCCGGCGCTACCGTATCCAGGGCGCGTCCGATCGGGTATGGAGTAACGGCAGCTCACCGGATTTTGATTCCGATAGTCCAGGTTCGAATCCTGGTACCCGAGCAACGTAGTCGCCCGACGGCCCACGAAAATCCGCCGGGCGCAATTTCGTTCAGGTCCGCATCTGCGGCCGCGGAACCCGCGTCCGGCGTTCCGGCGGCGCGCCCCGATCCACCACCCAGGCGATCAGCTCGATGAACCAGAACAGCACCAGAAATACTGTGACCACGACGGTCGGTATCGCCAAGAATACGATGGACAGCACCGCGACCAGCATGAACACCGCGAACGCGGCCGGGGATATACCCTCCAGCCGGCTCCCGAACCGCACCGCCGTCCACATCATCCAGCGCCGCGGTCGCGATACATCGCATTCGCGCAATGCCCGCCGGAAGAGACCGTCGGCATCGGCTTTGCCGACCCGTTCGGTACGCAACAGGAAATCATGCAGGATGGCCGCCCGGGTGTAGACCCCATAGCGCGGGATCAGCCAGACGAACGGACGCGGCACCGAGGCGAAATCGGTGCGGAAGTCCACTGGGACCTCGAAGGTTTCGTTCGCACCCTCATAGATCAGCGGCTCCCGGACCTTCCAGAACTCCCCGTCGATCTCCTCCACCACAAGCGAGCTGGTGAACCCCACGCCATCTTCTCCCTGTCGTCCTGCGCAACGCGCCCAGCCTACGACCGGCGGGCGGGGTTCGCGCGCCGGGCGGTACCCGGTCCCGCTCCGCGAGACAGCCGGGAGGAGAACCCGACGACCCTACGAGAACCTTTGCTGTTCCCCGTTTTCCGGTCCGGGTCAGCGCGCGTTACTCCGGCGGTTTCGGCCCCGGCGGCGGTGAATCCTGCGATGACGACACCGAGGCGCCCTCGGATGCCGCCGGCGATCCGGGCTCGACCGGGCCGCCCGCCGGCACTCGATCGCTCGCGCGTCCCGGGTGAAGGGGGACATCGCCGGGTTCGGGGTCGGCGTAGGGCTGCGGACGCGATTCCCCGAAAGGACTCATGAATCCGCTGCCGAGATCCTCGGTGGCGCTGAGCCCGGCCAGGATCAAGATGACCAGCGCGGCGGTCAACGGCTGGGTCAGCAGCGCGAGCGGGCTCTCCAGATCGACAGGCAATGCCACGATCTGCCCCACCGGCGGATTGTCGGGCCGCGGGTTGTCCCAGGTGTTGACGACCCCGCCGATCCACGCCATCGCCCATGCCCCGGCCGCCGAACCCAGCAGCAGGCCGACGAGCTGGATCGGGCCGCGCATCCGCCGCCACCGCCATGCCGCGGCCGCCGAGAGCAGGCCGACCACCCCGCCCGCGCCCGCGAAGATCGCCAGCGCGTCGAACCGGTGCAGGCTCTCCCCCACCAGGGTCGCGCCGCGGCCGGGTTCGACCACCAGCAGCAGTTCGGTCGGCGCCAGCAGACCCCAGACCACACCCGCGAACAGGCTCGCCAGGATCACCGCGCCGAACAGAACCGCGGCGGCCCGCAGCTCTTTGCGCACGCCTCTGCCACGCTCGCCTGGCACCACTACCGCCTTTCCAGACGCGCGGAATCGATGACCCCGTGCCGCGAGCACTGGGCCCGCCAGGCCTCCGGGTCGACCTGCACGACCATCCGGCGGCCGCAGTGCTCGCAGAACCGCGGTGGTTCGAGTCCCAGTACGACGGCCCGGGAGGCCGGCTCGTCGTGCCCGGGCACGATCCGGGTGCCCGTGAACGGGTTGTAGCGCTCGTCCATATCGCCGACAGTACTCATGGGACCGTTGCTTCCGCGGTTGGCGCCGCCGATCAGAATGTCTCGTTGAGTGCCTTGATCGGCATCTGGAGTTCACCGAGCAGGTCCAGGTCGCGTTCGGCCGGCCGGCCGAGGGTGGTCAGATAGTTGCCCACGATAACGGCGTTGATCCCGCCCAGGATTCCCTGCTGGGCGCCCAGATCGCCGAGCGTGATCTCACGCCCCCCGGCGAAGCGCAGAATGGTCCGCGGCAACGCGAGACGGAAGGCGGCCACGGCCCGCAGCGCGTCCGCGGCGGGCATAACGTCCAGATCGCCGAAGGGGGTGCCCGGGCGTGGGTTCAAGAAGTTCAGCGGCACCTCGTCGGGTTCGAGGGAGGCCAGGTCGGCGGCGAATTCGGCCCGCTGTTCGAGGGTTTCCCCCATGCCCAGGATTCCGCCGCAGCAGACCTCCATCCCGGCCTCGCGCACCATCCGCAGGGTGTCCCAGCGTTCCTCCCAGGTATGGGTCGTGACCACGTTCGGGAAGTAGGAGCGGGCGGTTTCCAGGTTGTGGTTGTAGCGGTGGACGCCCATCGCGGCGAGCCGGTCCACCTGATCCTGGGTGAGCATGCCGATCGAGCACGCGACCTGGATATCCACCTCGTTCCGGATCGCCTCCACCCCGGCGGCCACCTGCGCCATGAGCCGCTCGTCGGGTCCACGGACCGCGGCGACGATGCAGAATTCGGTGGCGCCGGTTTTCGCGGTCTGTTTGGCCGCTTCGACCAGGCTGGGGATATCGAGCCAGGCCGCACGGACCGGCGAGGCGAACAGGCCCGATTGCGAGCAGAAATGGCAGTCCTCCGGGCAGCCGCCGGTCTTGAGACTGATGATGCCCTCGACCTCGACCTCCGGACCGCACCACTTCATCCGGACGTCGTGGGCGAGTTCGAGTAGTTGCTCGAGCCGGTCGTCACCGAGGCGCAGAACCGCGAGGGTCTGTTCCCGGGACAGCCCGATTCCGCGCTCGAGCACCTGCTCCCGGGCGACGGTCAGCACGTCATCGGCGGGCGCAGTGGCGGCTGCGGGGGTGACGGGGGCCTCGGTCACTGGCGTATCCCTTCCTCGGGAGGTGTGCCCGGCGGGTCCGGGACACCGAACTTGAACAGTGTTCAGGACAGGGTAGCGGCAAAGATTGAACAGCGTTCAGGCTGGGGTAGCGTCAGGGTCGCATCGAAGCCACCGGGAGGACGGACTGTGCAGCTACACCGAGACGACGTCGTGGACGGGGCCCTCACCATCCTCGACCAGTACGGCCTCGCCGACCTCACCATGCGCCGGCTCGCGGGTGCGCTACGGGTTCAGCCGGGGGCGCTGTACTGGCACTTCCCGAACAAGCAGGCACTGCTGGGCGCTGTCGCCGACCGGATACTGGCACCGATGGAACAACCGGTGAGCGCGGGCGACTGGTCGGGCGCGCTCACGGAACTGGCACACCGGTTACGGGACTGCCTGCTCACCTACCGTGACGGTGCGGAACTGGTCTCGGCCACCTACGCGTCACGTCTCACCACCAGCAAGGGCCGGGAACGTTTCGCGGAGGCGGTGATCCGCGCGGGGATGCCCCCCGAACATGCCGAACTTGCGGCGTACACGCTGCTGTATTACGTGCTCGGCCAGACTGTCGACGAACAGTCACGGATACAGATGGATTCGGCGGGCGCACTTCCGGTTGCAGCGGAATCCGATTCCGGCTCCGCCGAACTCGCGGAAGGCCCCGATCCGACGGCGCGCTTCGACTTCGGGCTACAACTGTTCACGGCCGGGATCCGGCATCAGCTGGGGTGTGTTCACGACGTCGTCTCGGGCGGGGCGGGGGCTGGTCGGCCCGGGTCCTGACTGCCCACGCTTTGAGGTAACCCCGCTCTCGGCGTGACCCACCCTCGGCCCAACTCACCCCGGCGTGACCCCGCGCTTGGCGTAACCAACTCTCAGCGTAGACCATCCACGAAGGGGCGGGCTGTGTTATTGGAGCCGCTCCGCGGCTCGAGGGCGGGGCCCTGTTAACCCGGTTCTTCACTCCCGGCGCTCAGTCGCTGCGCTCCTTCGCTCTGGTCGCTCCAGAACCGGGCGGGCCCCGCCCCGGGAGGCTTGGCATACGGGGGGTGGAATGTCGGGGCTCGCTTTCGGAATGTCGTTCGGGGGGCAACGGTGGCTGTGTTGGGCAACCTTCGGTGTCGTGGGTCGGGGGCCTCGCGACGTCGGGTCTTCAGCCCCGGGGGGCCGGTCCGGCCAGGTAGGACCTCGACGTGGGTGTGGGTGGTCCACGGGAGGGCCCGCACGCTGCGTGGCGGACTTGAACGGTGTTCAAGTATGGTGGCGCTTGTGATTCCCGATCCTCTGGCCTGGCTCGACGACCACGCGGCAGCCCGCGCGAGCGCCGGTTTGCGGCGGCGGCTGCGGCCGCGGGCCGCGAGTTCGGCGACCCTGGACCTGGCTTCGAACGACTATCTGGGACTCGCCCGGCATCGCGAGGTGGTTGGCGGCGCGGTCGCGGCGGTGCATCGCTGGGGTGCCGGGGCGACCGGTTCACGGCTGGTTACGGGGACAACGACGGACCATGAGCTGCTCGAAACCGAACTGGCCGAATTCACCGGGTTCCCGGCGGGGCTGGTTTTCGCGACCGGTTACGCGGCAAATCTCGGGGCCGTGACGGCCCTCGCGGGCCGGGGGGCGCTGATCGTCTCCGACGCGGGGTGCCACGCCTCCCTGGTGGATGCCTGCCGACTCTCCCGGGCCCGGGTGGCGATCGCACCACACCGCGATACCGCGGCGGTCGCCCGGCTGCTGGCCGAACGTGACGAGGAGCGTGCGCTGGTACTCACCGATTCGGTCTTCAGCGCCGACGGTGATCTCGCGCCCCTGGCCGAACTGCACCGGGTGACCCGGGCGCACGGTGCGGTACTGCTCGTCGACGAAGCGCACGGACTCGGGGTGCGCGGCCGCGGCGGGCGCGGGCTGGTGCACGAGACCGGGCTGGCCGGCGAACCGGATGTGGTGGTCACGGCGACTCTGTCCAAGGCCCTCGCCGCCCAGGGTGGCGCCGTACTGGCCGGGGAACGCGTGCGAGCGCATCTGATCGACACCGCCCGCACCATGATCTTCGATACCGGCCTGGCACCCGGCGCCGTCGGCGCGGCCCGGGCCGCACTGGGAATTCTGCGCCGCGAGCCCGACCTCGGGCAGCGGGTGCTGGATCGGGCCGCCGATATCGCCCGGATCGCCGGAGTCGCCGCGCCCGAATCGGCCGTTGTGCCCGTGGTACTCGGCGACCCGCGGATCGCCTACGACGCCGCCCTCGCCTGCCGTGCGCAAGGCGTCGAGGTGGGGTGTTTCCGCCCGCCCTCGGTCCCCGAGGGCACCTCCCGGCTGCGGTTGACCGCGCGCGCCGACCTGACTCCCGCCGATCTCGAAACCCTCGAAGCGGTTCTGCGCCCCGTGCTGGCCCGAGCTCGCGATGCCGGGGTGGTACCCGCATGACCCTGCTGTTCGTCACCGGAACCTCCACCGAGGTCGGCAAAACAGTCACCACGGCCGCCCTGGCCGCCACCGCCCGCGCCGCCGGGCGAACAGTCGCTGTCTGCAAACCCGCGCAAACCGGTGTCGCGGCAACCGAACCCGGCGATCTCGCCACGATCAGCGCACTGTCCGGGGTCACCCGGACACTCGAACTGGCGCGCTACCCCGATCCGCTCGCCCCCGATACCGCGGCCCGCCGATGCGGTGCCGATCTGCTCACTCTTTCCGAAACCGCCGACGCGGTAACGGATCTCGATTCCGCCGACCTGGTCCTGGTGGAGGGCGCCGGGGGTCTGCTGGTGCGGTTGGGTGAATTCACTCTCCTCGACCTCGCCCGCGAACTCGCCGCGCCGGTACTGGTCGTCACCGCGCCGGGCCTGGGAACCCTCAACCACACCGAGCTCACCACCCGGGCCCTGCGGCAGGCCGGTGTGCATTGCGGTGGGCTGGTGGTGGGCTCCTGGCCGCGGCGACCCGATCTGGCGACCCGGACCAACCGCACCGATCTGCCGCGGGTCACCGGCGCGGAACTCGTCGGCGCCGTCCCCGCGGGCGCCGGATCGTGGGCACCGCGGAAGTTCCGGTCGGCCGCACCCGGCTGGTTCGCCCGGGACTGGACACAGCGGCACCTCGGGATCACCGTCGCGGAACACGAGTTCGGCCTGGTAGCAGGCACCGTCACTGCCTAGAGTGCGAGTATGAGCACGACCAGGAACGCCCGGGAGACCGCCGCGTCACCGGCCACCGTCTCCGAGGGCCATCCGGTCCCGGCCGGATCCCCGCCGATCCCCCACGGCAGAACCGGATACCGCGTAGCCACAGCCGGGATCCAGGTCCGTGCGCGCCCGTCCGGCACATCATGAGAAAGACCCGGATGCACCCGGCCCATCCGACCGAACTCGATCCCGCCGATGCGGCGACCGCGCCCCTGTGGCGGGCGGTCCAGGCGTTCCGCCTGGTCACACTCGCGTATGCGGTCGGCCAGCAGATCGCCTCGGTGCAGTATTACCAGAACCAGCGGTTGAGCTGGCTTTTCATCGCTCTCATGGTGATCTGGTCCGGGATCTCCGCCCTGCTGCTGGCACAGTGGCACACCCCCGACACCGCGCGTACCCGCACCCTGGTGACCCTGGGCGATCACCTGGTGGTGCTCGGTCTGATCGCGGCCACCCCGCTGGTGGCCGACTACAGCTGGTATCACGGGCATCAGCCGCTACCCACCACCATGTGGTCCGCGAACGCGGTCATGTCCGCCGCCATCCTGCGCGGTCCGCTCGCCGGGGTGGCCTCGGGCCTGCTCATCGCGGCGACGATCATCACCATGCGTCAGCAGTGGGGTGAGGACGTCTGGGCGGACGCGACGGCACCGGTCCTGGTATCGGTGGGGCTGGCATTGGGACTGGCCGCCAGCACCGCGCGCCGCGCCCAGGAACAGCTGCAGCGCGCGGTGCGGCTCACCGCCGCGGCCGAGGAACGGGAACGCCTGGCCCGTCAGGTGCACGACGGTGTGCTGCAGATCCTCGCCTACGTCAAGCGGCGAGGTATCGAAATAGGCGGCCCGGCCACCGAATTGGCGCAGCGGGCCGGCGAACAGGAGGTCGCGCTGCGCCGGCTCATCTCCGAACAGGGCGCCCATGCCGATACGGGCGAAACCACGGTCGATCTCCGTCCGCTGCTCACCGCGCACGCGACCCCCGGCGTGGTCGTCTCGACCCCCGGTGAACCGGTACCTATCGGACGCTGGACCGCCCAGGAGATCGCCGCCGCCGTCACCGCCACCCTCACCAATGTGGAACTCCACGCCGGACCCGACGCACGCGCCTACGTCCTGCTCGAGGACACCGGCACCGAGGTGATCGTCAGCGTCCGCGACGACGGAGTCGGCATCCCGCCCGGCCGCCTCGCGGAGGCCGAAAACGAAGGCCGTATGGGAGTCTCGCGATCGATCACCGGCCGCATCACCGCGCTCGGCGGTATCGCCGAACTGCTCACCGCCGGCACCGTCGGCGAAGGCACCGAATGGGAGTTCCGAATCCCGCGATCGTGAGAACCCGGCACCTCCATGGCGGCGAAACCGGGGGATCCGATCACGTGCGCAGGATGGCGGCGGCGGTCGCCGCGATGGTCCGGTCGCTGTCGGCGGCCAGCGTGGTGAGGGCCTCTCGCGCTGCCGCACCGGGAATCTCGGCCAGTGCCTGGGTGATCCGCAGACGTGCCCGGGTGTCCGAGGTGTTGCCGAACTCGTCCCGCAGACCTCGGACGATATCGTTCGCGGAAGCACCGGCCTCCGCCAGCGAGCCCAGAATCTCGGCAGCTTCCACATCGGACCGCCCCTCGACCACCATGCCGAGTAGGACAGGCACCGCATCGGCGATTCGCCGGGAGCCCAGCGCCAGGGCGGCCCGCTCGCGCACCGCCACATCGGAATCGTCGAGAGCCCTGCGCAACAACGCCGTCGCGGCCGCGGTCGGCACCGCCGCGATCGCGACAGCCGCGCGGTGGCGGACCTCGGCCGCCGGTGAGTCCAGGCCGGCGGCCAGATCCGGTAACCCCTCGCCATCCGCCCTGGCCAGCGACCACAGCAGCGCGCCGGCGACATTCGGATCGTCCTCCGACAGCGCCGCTTCGACCAGCGATTCGACCGGTAACGATGCGCCTCCGTGCTGCGACAGCACCGCTTGCTGGCGGCGCGCGCCGGACTCCGATTCGAGTGCCCGCAGCAGGGTGACGATGCCGATCACCTCGCCCCATTGCGCCGGCGCGGCCGCCTCGACGCGTTCGAGTTTCCTGAGCAACTCCTCCTGCACGGCGATCCGCGCCCGCGTATGCCGGATGAGGTCCCCCACCAACCCGGTCGGGGTGGCGCCGGGCTCGTCCAGCGCCGCCCCGACATCGCTCAGTGAGAGTCCCAGCGTCCGGAGGCATTCGACGCGGAAGAGGCGGCGGATATCGTCGGCGGAGTACTCCCGGTAACCGCCGGAGGTGCGGCCGGTCGGTTGCACCAGCCCCAGCCTGTCGTAGTGACGCAGCATTCGGGTGCTGACACCGGATCGCCGTGACACTTCGCCGATCAACATCGGACCGCCTCCTTCTACGCGTCCGGCCCGGTCGCGGCGACGCGCTCGGCGAGCTCGGACGACAGGGTGAAACCGCTGTCCGGGTCGAGACGAAGTTGCTCGGTGGCCTCGGCATGAGCCCGCACACCCGGATCGGGACTCGTCATGGCGGCAGCCAGCACGGGGGCGGCGGCCTCGCCGAGCGATACCAGGGCCCGGCTCGCGCTGAGCTGCACCTCGCGATCACCCCGGCCGAGCGCGGCGGCCAGATCGGCGGCGAGCCCACTCTCTTCGCCGGACGGAACGAGCACCACCGCGGCCCGCCACGCGCTGAGGGCGACCTCGTCGTGTTCATCGTGCAGCAGTGCCGTCACCGCGGGCCAGGCGCTCCGGTCACCGATCTTGGACAGGGTGTGCAGCGCCTGACTGCGGGCCTGGGCCGTACCGGACCCGAGTTCCGCGAGTAACCGCGGGACCGTGATCTCGGCGGGTAACCGGCACAACGCCCAGGTCAGCATGTCCCGGACGAAGAAGTCCGGCTCTACCGCGCACCGGGCGACGAGGGACTCCAGGAGTCGCGGATCGCCCTGCGTCCCAGCGGAGAGGGCCGCGCGTAGCCGAATCGACGGATCGGCGCCGGCCAGGGCGGCGATAAGGCGAGCATCCGGCTCACCCTGGTGGGTTGTGTTCATATCGACCACCTCCTTCGCCGGCCATTGGAGTCCTTGTCACGATGTCAAGGTCAAGTCGTGGAGTCACAACGACGCGCAGGCTAGCGTTGATCCCCGTACCGGGTTGTTTCGGTATCGGCGGCTCCCGCCGAACCGGGCGCGGGTGCGGTACCGGGATCAGGAAGGAGCGGCGGCGTGACCGGCGAGGCAGCGGAGACCATTTCGGTGATGGTCGTCGACGATCATCCGATCTGGCGGGAAGGGGTGGCCCGCGATCTCGGCGCGGCCGGGTTCCAGGTGGTGGCCACCGCGGAGGACACCGCGGCCGCCGTCCGGCGCGCCGCCGCCGTCCGGCCGCGGGTCGTCCTCATGGATATGCAACTCCCCGACGGGAACGGTGCCCTGGCAACGGCCGAAGTATTACGGGTCTCACCGGACAGCCGGGTGCTGGTGCTCTCGGCATCCGGCGAACGCGACGATGTCCTGGACGCCGTGAAAGCCGGCGCCTCCGGATACCTGGTCAAGAGCGCCTCGGCCGACGAGCTCGTTGCCGCCGTGCACGATACGGCCGCCGGGCAGGCGGTTTTCACACCCGGGCTGGCCGGGCTGGTGCTGGGCGAATACCGGCGGATGGCCACCGCCCCCAGCGACCCGGGAACCCCGGACCGCCCCGCACTCACCGACCGCGAGACCGAGGTGCTGCGCCTGGTCGCCAAAGGCCTGTCCGCCCGGCAGATCGCCACCCGCCTGCACCTCAGCCATCGCACGGTCGAAAACCACGTCCAAGCGACCTTGCGCAAACTCCAGCTCGCCAACCGGGTGGAGCTCACCCGCTACGTGATCGAACAGGGCCTCGACGAATAACCGCGGCACTGGCGGCGTTCGGGTAGATCCCGGCGCGGCACCGAGTAGTCCTACTCATCCGCACGGCCCCCCGGGCGGCCGACGATCGATACATGACGATGTCGATCGATCCGGCGCTGGTCGCCCGGCTGTCCGGTGAGTTCAGCTCCCTCGCCGGCGATCTCACCGCGCTCGGCGGCCGGATGGGCACGCTCGGCCGCGATTTGGAATCGCTGCAGCGGCACGTGCGGTCGGCGGCACCGGCCGGAGCCGAATCGGCCGGTGGCCCCGCCATTTCGCCGCAACCGGGCTCCGGAGCCGGTACCGCGTCCGCTCCGGCCGCGGTACCGGCCGACCCGGCGAGCGGCGGGACCGGATCAGGGAAGACCACGGCACCGGCCGGCGCACCGACGCCGGAAGCGGTGCCGTCGACCGGTGTGCGCGTCGGCGGGGTGCACACACCGGATATGCCGGGCGCGGCTGCCTCCACTGCGGGAGTAGCCGTGCCCGGTCAACAGCACTGGGTATCCGAGAGGACGCAGCAATCTGCGGGCTGGTCCGGGCCGCACTCCGGCCACGGCGCGCCGGCCGACGCGCGGGCGGCCGAATCGCGACAGCCGACGGTCGGACCGAGACAGGAGAACCACTCCACGCAGGCGGTCTGGGGTGCACCTCCGAAGACTCCGAGCAGACCGGTAACCACGGCACATATGTATCGGGAGGCGGTACAGCAGTACCCCGCCGCCGCGGGGCACGGATATCCATATCCGGGCTCACCGCCACCCCGGGCGATGGGAATATCCAGCCCGGTGCCGTCACGTACGCCGTGGTGGCAACGGGAAGGGGTTATCAGCCGGGTGCTCGCGGTCGCCGGTGTGGCCGTCACCCTCATCGGTGTCGTCATGTTGCTGGTGCTCGCCGCCCAGGCGGGTATTTTCGGGCCCGTCCCCCGGGTGCTCGCCGGAGCCGTCTTCTCCGCGGCTCTGGTGGGCGCCGGGATGCGCGTCTATCGCCGTACCGGTGGCCGGGTGGGCGGAACAGCGCTCGCGGCAACCGGTTTCGCGGGGGCCTACCTCGATGTGGTGGCGGTGACCACGATATACGGCTGGCTGCACCCGGTTCCCGGGTTCGCCGCGGCGCTCGGTGTCGCGGCGGCCGGGGTCGGCCTGGCCGTGCAGTGGCGCTCCCAGCCTCTCGCGGTGCTGGTGGTTGCCGGAGCGGCCGTACTCGCCCCCTTCGTCACGACCGGACCTGTCCTGCTCGCCTTCCTGATCGTCCTGCAGCTGGCCTGTGTGCCGGTGCAGATCCGGCACGATTGGCCGTTCCTGCATCTCGTCCGTACGGTGCCGGCGGCGCTGGCCATCCAGCTCACGATCGTCGCTTACGCCATCGACTCCCCGGACGACAACCGTCCGGCACTGGTACTCACCGCGGCTGTGGCGATGGCCGTGATCGGGCTCGCCGGCACAGTTCCGGTGGTCCGGAAACGGCCGGGCGATCTCGTCGCGAGTATGACCTGCGCCCTCGCGATCACGCCGCTACTCGCCGCGCCCGCACTGTTCGAGCGCCCTGCGGCGACAGTGATCTCGTCGGTCTACGCGGTGGCCCTGCTGGCCGTCGCCGCGACGGCCCTGCTACCGAAAGTCCGGGATATCGCCCGGCTCCCGGGGCATACCGCGATCGTCGCCGCCACCGGAGGTTCCTTCGCACTCCTCGAATCCTGCTGGGGCGTCACCACCGCGACCACGCTGCCGCTGGTGCTGTTCCTCGTCGCCGCCTGCTACCTGGGGATCGCGGGGCAGGCCCGGAACCGGGTGCCTGTATTCCTCGGCCTCGGGTACGCGGCGCTCGGTGTGCCGGCCTTCCTGACGGTCGCCGGCCCGGAAACACTGGCCACACCCGCCCGCGCTGTCAGCGGTCTGACCTTTGCCGCCGCGGCCTCGGCGGTCGCCGGCCTGGGTGTCGTCGCGGTGGGACTGTGGGCGGTGCGCCGGACGTTCGGTCCGTCCGCCGACGACACGGGGACAACTCTGCTGTGGATCGGCGGCAGCGTCGCGGCGCTCTACCTGGTGACTGCCGCCGCGGTATCGTTCGGAGTGGCTTCCGGCGCAGCGGACGGGTTCGTCATCGGCCACAGCATCGCCACCATCGTCTGGATGGCCGGCGCGCTGGCCGCACTGCAGTACGGGCTGCGGAACCTGGGCACCGAAGCGCCGGCGAACGCGAAGGTCGCCTTGGGGTCCGGGCTACTGGTCAGTGCCGCCGCGCCGGCGAAACTGTTCCTGTTCGACCTGGCCACACTCGACGGATTGATCCGGGTCGCGGCGTTCCTGGTGGTCGGCATCCTGTTGCTGATCGCGGGAACCCGCTACGCCCGGGCCTTCGCCGAGACAACAGCGCGCGGACCGGACCGTCCGGTCGACAACCGGACCTGATCCGCCTCACGACGAGGTGCGCGCCGCCGCCACCATCGCGCCGGTGACGGTCGCGAGATCCTCGCTGTCGCTGATGAAGGGCGGCATGGCATAGATCAGGTCGCGGAACGGCCTGATCCAGGCGCCGGCACCGACTGCCGCGGCGGTCGCCGCGCGCATATCCACCGGGCGGTGGAGCTGGATCACGCCGATACCACCCAGCACCCGCACCTCGGCCACACCCGGCAGTTCCCCGGCCGGAGCCAGCCCGGCGCGCAACCCGGATTCGAGCTGCGCCACCTCACCCCGCCAATCCCGCGACAGCAGCAGTTCGATCGAGGCGACCGCGACCGCGCAGGCGAGGGGATTGCCCATGAAAGTCGGCCCGTGCATGAGACCCCCGTGGGCCGCACTGACGGTCTCGGCCAACTCCGTGGTGCACAGTGTCGCGGCGAGAGTCATATAGCCGCCGGTGAGCGCCTTGCCCACACACATGACATCGGGTGCCACACCTGCCTGTTCGGCCGCGAAAAGCGTTCCGGTGCGGCCGAATCCGGTGGCGATCTCGTCGAAGACCAACAGCACCCCGTGTTCGTCGCAGAGCCGGCGCAGATCCGCCAGATAGCGGGGATCGTGCCAGCGCATCCCACCGGCACCCTGCACGACCGGTTCCACCACCACCGCGGCGAGTTCGGGCGCGTGCCGGGCCAGGGCTTCCTCGAGTTCGCCCACATAGTCCCGGCGGTACTCCTGCGGCGGCGCCGGGACGAAGACCTGCTCGGCCAGTACGTCGGTCCACAGGGAGTGCATCCCACCCTCGGGATCGCACACGCTCATCGGCGTGAACGTGTCACCGTGATAGCCACCGCGCCAGGTGAGCAGGCGGCGTTTGCCCGGTTTCCCCACCGAGCGCCAGTACTGCAGGCATATTTTCACCGCGACCTCGACCGATACGGAGCCGGAGTCGCAGAGGAACACCTTCTCCAGACCGGCGGGCGTATGCCGGACCAGCAGTTCGGACAGGCGGACCGCGGGTTCGTGGGTGAGCCCGCCGAACATCACATGACTCATCCGCCGCGCCTGTTCGACCAGCGCCGCGTCGAGCACCGGATGCCGGTAGCCGTGCACCGCGGCCCACCAGGAGCTCATACCGTCGACCAGCCGGCGTCCGTCGGCGAGGGTCAGCCGGGTACCCGACGCCGACGCGACGACCAGTGGTTCGGTGGTCGCCGGGAAACCACCGTAGGGGTGCCACACGTGGCGCGCGTCCAGCGCCGAGATCTGCGCGGCGGTGAGCGGCGCGGAGGCAGCGGTCACGGTGCGATCCTCTCCATCGGAGACGGGCGGCCGCCCGCAGGCGACCTGAACACCGTTCAAGTTACCAATACCGATCCGCGCTGCCGCGTCCCGTCCACCGAGGCGCAACCGCCACCCATTCGGGGACGCACCGACGACGACCATAGCCCGGACCCCGAACCGGCCCGACCGGCCTGTCGGCCACGAACCCCGGTCCGACTATCGCCCGAAATCGGGCACATCACCGGTTTCACGCCGTCCGAGAACTGCGGGCACCCGAGCCAGCAGCCGGCGCAACTCGCCGATACCTACCTCTCCTACCTCACCTTCGATCCGCTCCTCGATTCCGGCGATACGCTCCCCGGCCAGACGTAACGCCGCATGACCCGCGTCCGTGCACACCACCCGCCGGGCCCGCCGGTCGGCCGGGTCCACCTGCCGCCGCACCAGACCCGCGTGTTCCAGCTGACCGATCAGTTCCCCCATCGACTGCTGGGTCATCCCGGCCGCCTGCGCCAGTTCCCCCACCCGGGAGCCCGCCGGATCGAGGTACCGGAACACCACATAGTGCGCGGGACGCAGTTCCCCTGCCAGCCGGGCTCGCAGCTCGGTGTTCAGTTCATCCTCGACAGCCCGGGTGGCACGGCTGAGCAGCTTCAACAGGGACGAAGATTCGGGCGTTGACATTTTATGAAGGTAACCTTTCTAATTGATCCATGGAACCCCGGGTGCTCACCTTCCGCAACGGCCACCGCATCACCATGCTCGGCCAGGGCACCGACGATCGCGGCCCGTACCTGCGCCTGCGGCACGATCTCCGCGAACCGAACCGGCAGGCCGGACCCCATTGGCATCCGGTGCTCACCGAAGAATGGACCGTGCGCCGCGGCGCGGTGCGATTCCGGATCGATGGCCGCGAAATCCTGGCGGAACCGGGCGATACCGTTTCGGCACCCGCTCGCGCGGTGCACGAGTTCTGGAACGAGACCCCCGGAACCGTGCTCGACCATGAGGTCCGGCCGCCACTGCGGCACTGGAACATGTTCTCGTTGTGGAGCGCTCTGGACGAAGCGGGCGCCACCACTGATTCCGGGGTCCCGCGCAACCCCCTGGCACTCGCCCTGCTCTGGGAACTACAGGACGGCTACCTCGCCGGAATACCAGCCTGGCCGCAGCGCGCGGTATTGGGCAGCCTCGCCGCAATCGCCAGGCGAACCGGCTACGGCCGCCGGCTACTCGCCCCGGCCGCCAGTAACTGAACGGATGACCAACGGCCCCTGGCGGAACGCCGCCGGAATAACGCTAGGGTCTTGACCATGCACGCGTCCGATTCGCTGCCCGACGGTGCGGCACCGCCCCAGAGATCGCCGAATATCATCCGGCCACGGGACCACGCCTACCACCCGCGCTGACCCGCACGCCCGCACCGCGCCAGTAGTCGCGGGGCCCGAATCCGTCCGCCGCGCCACCCCAGGACCGACCGAGAACCGTATGCCCGCAGACCCGCCGCGCTTCCGCCCCAATCCGCGCCTCACACCGGTCCGCAGCACTTACCGGCTTCAGCTGCGACCGGACGGACTCACCTTCGCCCAGGCCGCGGCCATCGCGGAATACCTCCAGCAACTCGGGGTTTCGCATGTTTACCTGTCCCCGGTGATGACCGCCGTCCGCGGTTCGACCCACGGCTACGACGTCACCGACCCCACCACCGTCTCCCCTGCCCTCGGCGGCCCGGTCGGCTTGAAAGCCCTGGCCGACGAGGTACGCAACCGCGGTATGGGACTGCTCATGGATCTGGTGCCCAACCACGTGGGGGTCGCCGATCCGCAGCAGAACCCGTGGTGGTGGCATGTACTGCAGTTCGGTCGTAAATCCCAGTTCGCGCCGTTCTTCGATATCGACTGGAGCCCGGGCAACGGCGTCGGCGGCCGCCTGGCGCTACCGGTGCTGCGCAGCGAGAACGATCCCGCCGCCCTCAGCGTCGACCGGTCCGGACCTGAACCGCTACTGGCCCTGCACGATCTGCGCTTCCCGATCGCCCCCGGCACCGACGGCGACAATGCGCTGCGCATCCACGATAAACAGCATTATCGGCTGGTCAGCCGGAAGTCCGGGATCTGCGGTTATCGCCGCTATCTGGCGATCGACGGGTTGGCCGCGCTGCGCCAGGAAGACCCGCTCGTTTTCGATGCCACGCACCGCGAACTGGCGGCCTGGTGCGAACACGATCTCATCGACGGGGTCCGGGTGGACCACCCCGACGGGCTGACCGACCCGACGGATTACCTGCAGCGGCTCCGCGCACTGATCGGACCGAACCGGCTGCTGCTGGTGGAGAAGACCCTCGCCAACCGCGAACCCCTCGACCCCACGCTGCCGATCGACGGCACCACGGGTTACGACACCCTCGCCGATTTCGGTGGTGTCCTGCTCGAGCCCGCCGGAGAACCCGTCCTCACCGAGCTGTCCCGGCATATCACCGGCCACGGCAGCGACCGCGTATGGGTCGGGGAAAAAGAGCACCGCATCAAACGCGCGGTGGCCGAGAGTATCCTGCTGCCCGAAGTCCGCCGGTTGATCGCCGCGATCAAACAGGACGCGGGCGCCGAGGATTTCGACACCATGGCGCTCACCAATGCCACTATCGAGGTGCTGTCGTTCCTGCCCGTGGCGCGGGCCGACTACACACCGCTGGCCGGCATGATCAGCGCGGTGCTGGCCGAGGTCGAAAAACGCAACGCCGAACTACGCGCCCCGCTGTCCGTGCTGGCCACGGCGCTGACCCGCGGCGCCACCGGATGGACCCGATTCCACCAGGTGAGCACCGCTATCGGCGCGAAAGCCGTGGAGGACATCCTGTTCTACCGGGCGGTGCGGCTGGTATCGCTGCAGGAACTCGGTGGCAATCCGGCCCGGTTCGGCCGCACAGTCAACGAATTCCATCTCGCCAACGCGTCACGGGCGCTGCGCTGGCCCGCCTCGATGACGACCCTGTCCACGCACGACACCAAACGCGGCGAGGATGTGCGGGCCCGGATCGGGGTGCTGTCCCAGGTTCCGCGGATGTGGGCCCGTGCGGTGACGCTGTGGCTGGAGAAGCTGCCCCCACCGGACGGCGCCACCGCACTGTTCCTGTTGCAGAACATGTTCGGGATGTGGCCCGCCGACGGCCGGCCCGCGTCCTCGGTGCCCGGGCTGCGCGACCGAGTGCACCGTTTCGCCGAGAAGGCGATGCGGGAATCCGGTTTGCACACCGCCTGGGAAGAACCCGATCTGGAATTCGAGAACGCGGTGCACACCTGGCTCGACCAGGTCATCGACGGTCCAGTGGGCCGCCAGCTCACCGACCTCGCCCATGATCTCGCACCGCATGCCTGGTCGGATTCGCTGGCCCAGAAACTGCTGCAACTGTGCGCGCCCGGTATCCCGGATATCTATCAGGGCTGTGAGATCTGGGAAGACTCGCTGGTGGACCCGGACAATCGCCGTCCGGTGGACTTCGGGTCCCGGGCCGCCATGCTGCACACCCTCACCACCACACCGCCGCTGGATATCACCGGCGCGGCGAAGATGTGGATCGTGGCGTATGCCCTGTGGCTGCGCCGGGAGCGACCGGAATGTTTCGTCGGCGGCTCCTATACCCCGGTCTTCGGACACGGCGAGCACGCCGACAAACTGGTCGCCTACGGGCGCGGGCGGGTCGGCGCGGAACCGGAGATCATCGCGGCGGTGACACGGCACAGTGTGGCGATCGGTGAAACCGGCTGGGGCGATACCTATATCGATCTGCCGTCCGGTTCCTGGACCGACCGGCTCACCGGCCATACCTTCCAGAACCGCGCCCGGACCGAGAAGATTTTCGCCCGCCTGCCGGTCGCGCTCCTGGTCCGCTGAGGATCGCCCGGACCGCGGGGCCGATCAGACTCCGGTTATCCGCGGGGCCGGGCTCTGCGCCTCCAGCAGGAAGGCAAGTTCCAGCAGGGTCCGTTCGTCGCCGTAGGCGCCGCTGAGCATCACCCCGACCGGCAGACCCGCGTCGGTGAGCCCCGCCGGAACCGCGATCGACGGCGAGCCGGTGACATTGTTGATCGGCGTATAGCCCACGAAATTCGTGACCCGCTCCAGCAATTCGCCGAACGGCACGCCCGGCCGCAGATAGCCCAGCTCCGGGGTGGTGTGGGTGACCACCGGGGACAGGATCGCGTCGTAGCGGGTGAGCACCTGGTCGTAATCGGCGCGTGCCTTGTTCAGCCGGTACAGCGCACCCGGAGTGGCCAGGAGCTGCCGGCGGAAAAAGGCGGCGAGCCCCTTGGTGAAGGCGTCCAGACGCGCGGCCTCGAAGCTCCGCCCGTGGCTGAGTTTGCCGGTGACCCCGGACATCTGTGCCAGGAACCCCCAGTACCGCAGGAAATCGCGGACCAGGCTCGGCGCGACCGGCGAGGCCATCGGCTCTACGGAATGCCCCGAATCTTCGAGGAGCGCGGCAGTTCTCTCGACCGCGGCGACGGTCGCGGTATCGGGTTCCAGCCCATTGCACGCCGTGGTGAGCAACCCGATCCGCAGTTTCCGTGCCGACGGACCCTCTACCGTGCCGATGGGCGGGAGTTTCGGGTTGCGCCAATAGTTTTCGGCGGCCGCGTGATAGGCGGCCTGGTCCCGTACCGTCCGGGTCAGCACACCTTCGGAGACGAGTTTTATCGGCAGCTGCCGCGCCTGCGCGTTGTCCAGGTGGCGGAAACGGCTGGGTTTCAACGACACCAGCCCGGCGCACGCCGCCGGTATCCGTAAGGAGCCGCCGCCGTCGTTACCGTGCGCCACCGGCACCACGCCCGCCGCGACCATGGCCGCCGATCCGCCCGACGAACCGCCGACGGTGTATTCGGTGTTCCACGGATTGCGAGTGGGATCGCTGTGCTCGAATTCCGTGGTGGAGGTGAAACCGAACTCGGGCAGGGTGGTTTTCCCGAGCACGGTCACGCCGGTACTGAGCAGTTGCGCGGTGAACGGGCCGTCCTTGCCCGCCGGATGCGGGGTGATGGCGGCACTGCCGTGGCAGGTGGGCAGTCCCGCGATATCGGCATTGTCCTTGACGAAGGCCGGAACTCCGTACCACGCCCCCGAATCACCCGCCGCGTGCCGCGGCTCGGGGCAGCGGTACGCGATGGCGTTCAGCTGCGGATTCACCGCTTCGGCCCGCGCCAGTGCCGCCGCGGCCGCTTCCTCCGGACGCACCGCGCCGGAGCGGATCAGTTCCGCCAGCGCAACAGCATCGTGTTCGCCGAGTGCGTCGTCGGTGAAGGCATGTACTCGATCGCTCATCTGTCGGCTCGCGTGTACCTCGGGGCTCGGATACCTCTACCCGGACCAAGTGGACATATGTTCAGCTCGGCCCAGCGTAGTACGCGAGCGATCTACGCGACGGCGGACCGGGCGGCCCGAACCCTATCGCGCGGTGCGCAACCACCCCAGCGTCCACAACACCGCACCCACGCCGGAGCCCAGCAGCACACCCGCCTGCGGCGAACCGAATACCAGCGCCGCGACCACGAGGGCCAGCAGACCCACCCCCAGCGCCTCCAGCTTGTACACCGGCCAGCGCGACCCCGCGATATCGACCTCCGCCCCGGCACGCACGGCGCCGCGAGTTTCGAGAGTATGCGATGCGGTCATGCGATCAGGCTACCCGTGGACCCTGTATTCGGTCCATCGAACTTTTGTCTTTCCGCGCACATATCCCGCCCGCCCGGAACCGCCGCCGACCGGCGGCCGGGAACAATCGCCCGGACCCGGCGCGTTTCCGGGGGTATGCCATTGACTGGAGAATACGCACCGTCCACATCCGATTGGGCCCGTGAGCAGGCCGAGAAGATCGAGAAGTCGGGGGGCACCGAGGGCACCACCATGCAGGGCATGCCCGTGGTGGTACTGACGACCGTCGGGAACAAGTCCGGAAAACTCCGCAAGACCGCCCTCATGCGGGTCGAGCACGACGGCGAGTACGCGGTCGTCGCCTCCCTGGGTGGCGCGCCGAAGCATCCCGTCTGGTACTACAACGTGGTCGCGCACCCGCATGTGGAATTGCAGGACGGCACGGTCACCAAGGACTACACCGCACGTGAGGTGACCGGCGAGGAAAAGGCCGTCTGGTGGGAACGTGCGGTGGCCGCGTACCCGCCCTACGCCGATTATCAGACCAAGACCGACCGGCAGATCCCGGTCTTCGTGCTGAGCCCCCGGTGAAATATCCGGCGCCTGCCGTCGTGAAGTGAACGTAATCCCAGCACAGACCACCCGCCGCAGTCCACGACCGCACCGGGTGGCAGCATGGAGCGGGTGTCCGATGTGCTGACTCACCTGCCCGAAGCCCGTCCCGCGCTGACCGCGGACGAGATCGACGCCGCAGCCAAGCGCATCGCCGATATTATCGAGCCGACTCCCCTACAGCTGTGCCCCCGCCTGTCCCAGCTCACCGGCGCGCAGGTGTATCTCAAGCGCGAGGATCTCACGGTCGTGCGGTCCTATAAGTTGCGCGGCGCCTACAACCTGGTTGTGCAGCTCAGCGAGCCCGAGCGGGCCGCGGGTGTGGTCACCGCGAGCGCGGGCAATCACGCCCAGGGCGTGGCGTTCGCCTGCCGCGCCATGGGGATAAGCGGCCGTATCTACGTCCCGACCACCACTCCCAAACAGAAGCGCGACCGCATCCGGGTGCACGGAGGCGAGTTCGTGGAACTCATCGCGGTCGGTGAGACCTTCGATGCCGCTGCCGCCGCCGCGGCCGCCGATGTCCGGCGCAGCGGCGCCACCATGGTTCCCCCGTTCGACGACACCCGCACCGCGGCGGGCCAGGGCACCATCGCGGCGGAGATCCTGGATCAGCTCGATACGCGGCCAGATCTCGTGGTCGTCCCGGTCGGCGGCGGCGGATGCCTTGCCGGAATCGGCACCTACCTGCGCGAACGTTCACCAGAGACCGGAATCCTCGGCGTCGAACCCGCCGGCGCCGCGTCGATGACCGCGGCCCTGGTCGCGGGATCGCCGGTCACCCTGCCCGAGGTCGACCCGTTCGTCGACGGTGCCGCGGTCCGCCGGATCGGCAAGGTCCCCTTCGACGCGGTATCGGAATTCGGCGGCCGGGTCGTCTCACACGCCTCGCTGCCGTTGCTCACCGCCACCGATTCCCCGCACGGCGCGGGAGCGTTCCGGCTGCTGCGGGTGGACGAGGGCGCCGTGTGCACGGCCATGCTGGACCTCTACCAGAACGAGGGGATCATCGCCGAACCCGCCGGCGCGCTCGCGGTGACCGCCCTGCTCGAGGCCACCCCGGAACCCGGTTCTACGGTTGTCTGCCTGGTGTCCGGCGGCAACAACGATGTGTCCCGCTATGGCGAGGTGATCGAACGGTCCCTGGTACACCAGGGTCTCAAACACTATTTCCTGGTGGACTTCCCCCAGGAACCCGGTGCGTTGCGGCGCTTCCTCAACGAGGTACTCGGCCCCGACGACGACATCACCCTGTTCGAATACGTCAAACGCAACAACCGGGAAACCGGTGCCGCGCTGGTGGGTGTGGAACTGGGCGAACGCAGCGGGCTGCAACCGCTGCTGGACCGGATCGCGCGGTCGCCCATCCAGTGCGAACGGCTGGAACCGGGCTCGCCGGCCTACCGCTACCTGACCTGATCGGTCAGGCGGCGGCCTCCCGGGGCGCGCTACGAGTGATCCGGCGCGCCGACCGGGCTCCGGCCATGACCAGCGGCAGCAGCCAGGCGAATGCGGGTTGGTCCACGGCCAGCGCGTCCAGCGACAGCCGGTTGTGGGTGAACCCCACCGAGATACCGCTGTCCGGATCGGCCCAGCCGAACGACCCGCCCAGACCGATATGCCCGAATCCGCGGGGCGCACCGACCGTCGGCATCGAGTGGTAACCCAGATGCCACAGCGGACCCATATAGAGGAACAGGCCGGTATCCGGCCGGTACCGTTCGATCCGGCGGATGGCATGCATGGTGGCCCCGGACAGGTACCGTTTCCCGCCGGCCATACCGTCACAGGCCAGCGGCTCGTACATGGCGGCCAGGCCGTTGGCGGTGCATACGCCGTTGGCGGCGGGCATCTCGCTGTCCAATATCGGCGGGTTCGGGCCGGCCAGTATCGCTTCCGCCCCGGGGAGGAACATCGACCGGCTGCTCACGCCGAGCACACCCGGGATACTCTGCAGCAGCGTCACCAGACGCGCTCCGCGCGGTGTGCCGGCGAATGCGAACCCGGACCCGAAACTCTCCGCGGCCAGGGTCACCGATCCCACGGGCGGCCGTCCCAGGTGGATACCCTCGATACCGAGCGGTTCCGCGACTTCCTGTATGAACAGCTCCTTCATACTGGAACCGGTGATGGCCCGGGTCATCCCGGCGAGCAGCCAGCCGTAGGTCATCGCGTGATAGGCGGGGACGCCGAGCAACCGGTCAGGAGTGGCGGCGGCCAGCCGCTGCGCCATGAGCTCGTGATCGAGCAGTTCCGAACCGTGCGCGGCCAGCGTTCCCACCCCGGACAATCCCGCCGAATGCGTGAGTATCTGGCGGACGGTGATGCAATCCTTTTTGTTGCAGCCGAACTCGGGCCAGTACTCCGCGACCGGGGCGTCGTAGTCGATCAGCCCGCGGTCGGCGAGCCGGTGCACAACCGTCGACGCGATCGCCTTGGTCGCCGAAAAGACCATGGCACCGGTATCGCGGGACCACGGTCGTTCGGGCGCGGACTCGCCGGTCCAGATATCGAGAATCGGTTCCCCGTGCCGGTAGACCGCCAGCGCCGCCCCGACACCCTTCCGGCCACCGTAGACCCGGGTGAAGGCGGACGTCAGCCGCCGAAACTCTGCTCCGGCGGTGCCGGAATAAGCGACGCTGCTCATCCTTACACAGTAAGGTCATCGGCATGTTCCGGCAACGCCGTCCCGGACGGTAGGCGCGGCGGCGATCGAACGCACGGGTGTTCACCTGATCTTGTGAGCTCAGTCGCGGGTTCCTCCGGGCTACACCCGAATGTAATTGTCCGGGACACTCCGGGCCCCAACAGCGGCCCCACCGGCAGCGATATCCCGTTTCCGACGGGCTTCATCTCGAGGTGGCCGCCGGCCGAGCCCGGACAAGAAAGAGATAATTCCCGATCGAGGAAACGAAATAGTCACCGGCGAGCGGCGAAAAGATTCCGGAAAGTTTCTTTCCGTAAATATCGAAGACACTCGATAAACGTCCGACACGGCATATTTCTCGAAACGAATATTTACGCGGATATAGTGGCCGCATGACCTCATTGGAACCGCCGATCGTGCGGGACCAGGTGCGCGACGATGCGCTCCCGGTCGCCGACGCGACCCTCTACGCCGGCTGGTTTTCCTGCTTGGCCGACCCCACCCGGGTCCGGTTGCTGCACCAGGTCGCCACGAGTCACGCCGGAATCCATATCGGCGAGATCGCCGAAGCACTCGGTATCGGTCAGCCGACCGTCTCCCACCACGTCCGCAAACTCGCCGATGCCGGGTTCGTCACGGTGCACAAGGAGGGCACCGCGACGCTCGTCACCGTCAACCCCGATCGATGCACCGAACTCCCCCATACCGCCGATGCGGTGATGGGGATCCTGACCCCGCAGCCCCTGTGCCCCGAGGATCCACCGCAGGATGTGACGGTACGTGCCATGACCGGCGACGACTGGGCCCCTGTCCGCGCCATCTACGCGGCCCGCGGCACCTCCAATCCGGCGGTCGTCGCCGCCGACGCCCCCAGCCGCGAAGTGCTGGACAGTGAGTGGCTGCCCGGCCACCGGTGGGTCGCCGAGATCGGCGGGCGGGTCGCCGGGTGGGCCGCTCTCACCCCGGTATCCGGCCACGAGTTCTACCGCGATATCGCCGACAGTTGCGTTATGGTCGCCGACGAACTGGAAGGCCGGGGTATCGGTACGGCGCTCCTGCGCCGGCAGGTGATGGCGGCCGAGGACGCGGGTCTGCGTACGCTGCAGACCACGCTGTTCCCGGAGGACCGGACCGGTATCTCGGTTCATCACGCGGCCGGATTCCGCACGGTCGGTATCCGGGAGCGGATCGGCCGTTTCGAAGGGCGCTGGCGCGATGCGGTGCTGCTGGAGCGCCGCAGCCCCCTCAACTGACCGGCAGGGGCGTTTCAGGGGCCCGTCCGCACCGGACGAAGGTTCACCTTCAACCACAACGTCGACAGCCCGCAGGCCACACACAGCACCGCCGCTCCCGCGGCGAACCACCCGGCGAGACCGAGTCCACGCAGGCCGTGGTCGCCGTAGGCCGACAGCGGATACACCCCCGCGAACAGCATGGCCACCGTTCCGAACAGCGAAACCAGCGAAGTCGGCAACCACCGCATCCACCGGAACGGGCGCACGATCTCCGACGGGGCGGCACCGGAGAAGACCAGCCCGACCCGATACCAGGCGATGCTGTTCAGCACCAGGACAACAGTGTCGAGCAGCAACGCGCACAACGCGACAGCCCACGCGCCCAGCGGCGGATCTCCGGCCGGTGGCGACGCGGCGGCCGTGACCATCGCGCAGATCGTGAGCACCACCCCGAGCACCGCGAGCGCCGTCCAGAAAACCGACCACTTCCAGCGGGCCGCGGCCAGCGCGGCCGTCGCCGCCCGTTCCTCGGCGGTGCACGCTTCGTACCACCCCGGTGCACCGGCGGAAATCTTCATAGAACTGCCCCGTACCCAGTCGATCCTGATCCAACATGCCGCGCGGCCCGGCCATCGGCCCGCCTGCCCGGGCAACTCTATCCACGCGGGCCGCGCCCCACCTCCCCCTGAGTGCCCGCACCGATCCCGCGAGCGATTCGGCTCGCGCTGAGCAGAACACGGGTGTCCGCGGGAAACCCGCAGCTGGGCCGTGGAAGGCCCCGGATCACAGAAGCGTGGGCACACGACCGCTGGTGCCCGATCCCGGCCGTACCGGGGTTTAGGGTTGTCGATCATGGCCCGACTGCCCGCTCCGCGGTCCCGTGCGCTGCTCGCGGCGCTGCTGCTCGCCGTCGCCCTCCTGGCGGCAGCGTGCGGTGGTGGCGACAGCGGCGATACCGCCGCCCGTGACCTGTGCGCACCCCCCGGACCCGAAGCGGCCTCGGCGGCGCCGGATAAATTGAGCGCGCCGGGTGGCGGGTCCGAGGACCGGTTCACCACCCCGGCCACCGTTCCGGTCGAGTCGGTGGATATCTCCCGCCTGGGCTTGATCCAGCCCGGGGTGCTGAGCGTGGGCACGCTCTCGGACGCACCACCGAGTATCTGCGTGAATTCGGGGGGAACGTTCACCGGGTTCGATAACGAACTGCTGCGCGCGGTGGCGGCGAAACTCGGATTACAGGTGAAATTCTCCGGTACCGAATTCGCCGGACTGCTGGCCCAGGTCGCCGGTAAACGGTTCGATGCCGGTTCGTCCAATATCACCACCACCGATGACCGGCGTCGGCAGGTCGGCTTCACCAACGGCTACGATTTCGGCTACTTCTCCCTGGTCGTCAAGGACGGAAGCCCGGTGCGGGGGTTCGGCGATCTGGGTCCCGGATCGCGGGTCGCGGTGGTGCAGGGCACCGTTCAGGACGAGTACGTGGTCAACGAACTGGGCCTGGACCCGGTGAAATTCCCGGACTACAACACGGCCTACGCGAATGTGAAGACCGGCCAGGTCGACGCCTGGGTCGCGCCGTCGGCGCAGGCCGAGGGCGCGATCGCACCGGGTGACGCCACCTCCGTGGTCGAGAACTCGTTCAGCCTGGACAATTTCGCCGCCTGGGCGGTCGCGAAAGACAATCAGCCGTTGATCGACGCGCTCAACGCCGGCCTGGACGCGGTCATCGCCGACGGCACCTACGCCCGCCTCTACAGCGACTGGGTGCCCCGCGAACTCCCGCCCGGCTGGAAGCCCGGGTCCAGGGCGGCGCCGGCCCCGCAACTTCCGGATTTCGCGGCCATAGCCGCCGAACGCGGACCGCAGGCGCAGGCGCAGCAGGCACCGAAGTCCACCCTGGAGCAATTGCGCGACACCTTCTTCGACTGGTCGCTGTACCGGCAGGCGTTCCCGGATCTGATCAAGACCGGGCTGCCCAACACCTTGATCCTCGCCGTGGTCTCCGGGGTGCTGGGTACCGCGATCGGCATGCTGCTGGCGGTCGCCGGAATCTCGCGAACGCGATGGTTGCGCTGGCCGGCCCGCGTCTACACCGATATCTTCCGCGGACTGCCCGCGGTGGTCATCATCCTGATCGTCGGTCTCGGTATCGGCCCGGTGGCCAGCGGGATCACCGGCAACAACCCCTACTGGCTCGGCGCGGTCGCGCTGGCGCTGCTCGCCTCGGCCTATATCGGTGAGATCTTCCGTTCCGGTATCCAATCGGTGGAGCCCGGCCAATTGGAGGCCGCGCGCGCGATCGGTTTCGGCTACCGGCAGGCGATGACGCTGGTGGTGATACCGCAGGGGGTACGCCGGGTGCTACCCGCCCTGATGAACCAGTTCATCGCGTTGATCAAGGATTCCTCGCTGATCTACTTCCTGGGCCTGCTCGCGACCCAGCGCGAACTGTTCGCCGTGGGACGCGACCTGAACGCCCAGACCGGGAACCTGTCCCCGCTGGTCGCGGCCGGTCTGGTCTATCTGCTGCTGACCATTCCGCTGACGCATCTGGTGAACTACATCGACCATCGCATGCGCACCGGACGACCCGATCAACCGATCGACCCCGTCGAGCAGTCGACCATCACGGAAGGACGGGGATAACCGATGAGCGCCTCACTGACCGGTACCGGACTGCATCTGCGGCTCGGCAACAACGAGATCCTGCGGGGCGTGGACATTCACGTGGACGCGGGAAAGACGACCACCGTGATCGGCCCGTCGGGTTCGGGTAAGTCCACCCTGCTGCGGGTGCTGAACCGGCTGTACGAACCGGATACCGGCGATATCCTGCTCGACGGCGAATCGGTGCTCGCCGAGCACCCGGATCGGTTGCGCCAGCGCATCGGAATGGTCTTCCAGCAGTTCAACCTTTTCCCCCATCGGACGGTCGCCGACAATATCGCGCTGGGGCCGCGCAAACTGCGCGGGCTGAGCAAGGATGAGTCTCGGGCGCTGGCGCTGGAACAGCTCGAGGTGGTCGGCCTCACCGGTAAAGCCGACTCCCGGCCGGCCAATCTCTCCGGCGGACAACAACAACGGGTGGCGATCGCGCGGGCCCTGGCGATGAAACCCGACATCATGTTCTTCGACGAAGCCACCTCGGCCCTGGACCCGGAACTGGTCAAAGGTGTCCTGGCCTTGATGTCCGATCTCGCCGCGGGCGGTATGTCGATGATCGTGGTGACCCACGAAATGGGTTTCGCGCGCAGCGTTTCCGATCATGTGGTGTTCATGGACGCCGGCCAGGTGGTGGAATCGGGCAGCCCCGACGCCCTTTTCGACAAGGCCGGAACACCGCGGCTGCGCCGCTTCCTCGACCAAGTGTTGTAGCCGCGACCGGTGACGACGGGACGACGGGCACGTGCTCGGCGTAGGGTCGGCCGGAGCGCGCGTGACAAGCCGGTGATATCGGCGGGTGGAGGGCATTTTTCCGGTGCAGTGGCCATACTTGGTGCCATGAGCGCGGAGCAGAACCCCTACGGCACCCCGAGCACCTCCGGACCTCAGGAGCCCGGCGCATCGCAGGAACGGACCAACCGGGTCGTGCGCACGCTGTTGCGGATCCCGGGCATCTCGGCGCTGATGGGAAAACGGTTGATGACGCTGCACGTCGTGGGCCGGAAATCGGGCCGGACCTATGATATTCCGGTCGCGTACACGAAACACGGCTCTGAATTGCTGATCGGCACCGCCCTGCGCCCGTGGGTGAAGAACCTGGCCCCGGGCACCCCGCTCACCATCACCCGCGGCGGGCGGCCCGAACAGTTCTATCCGATCGTGCACACCGCGGAGGAGGACGTGATGCGGTTGTTCGCACTCGTCGCCCGGGACAACAAGACCAACGCCCGGTACAACGGTATCGGTTTCGACTCGGCGGGTGAGCCGAACAAGGCCGATCTCTACCAGACCTGGCAGCAGGGCGGCGTCGTGATCGAACTGCGCCCCGTATAACGACCCGGTTCAGCGCTGACGCCAGCTCAGCGGGCCGGGCAGATCGACACTGTTCTTCTTGGTCCGGGAGTTCCACGACCACGGGCCGATCTTTATCCCCCAGGACGACATACCCGATTGGGTGAAATTGAATTTCAGCGGTCCGAAGGATGTGCGTTTACGGAACCTGATGGGCATGACCGGCCTCCCTGACTCGGCCCCAGAATAGCGGATCCGGGTATTCACCCATGGCTTTCGATCCCGCCGGGTGGAAGAGTGGGGAACGTGGGAATGTACCGGGATCACATCGTGCCCCGCATCGTGAACGTGGCCTGCGGGATGAAGCAGAACGAGCCGTTGCGTGAGCGGGTGTGCGCGGGGTTGTCCGGTCGCGTGGTCGAACTCGGCTTCGGGTCCGGGCTCAACGTGCCGTTCTATCCCGCGGGCATCACCTCGGTGAGCGCCGTCGAACCGGCCGACCTGGGCTGGAAGCTGGCAGCCGGGCGATTGGCCGGAGCCCGGGTACCTGTCGAACGAGCCGGTCTGGACGGGCAACGGTTACCGTTCCCGGCCGATAGTTTCGATACCGCGCTGTCGACCTGGACCATGTGCACCATTCCCGATATCGACGCCGCCCTCGCCGAACTGCGCCGCGTTCTGGTGCCCGGCGGAAGCCTGCATTTCGTCGAACACGGGCTCGCCCCGGAGCCCGGTGTCCAGCGCTGGCAACACCGTCTCGACCCGCTCCAGCAGCGCATCGCGGGCGGCTGCCATCTGAACCGGGATATCGCCGCCATCATCCGGTCCAGCGGATTCGAGATCCGCGATCTGGAGGTCGTCCGGGGAAAGGGACCCGCGTTCATCGACACCCAATCCATCGGCGTCGCCACAACTCCCTGAGCCCAGGTCGCGCGCCCTCCCCGGGCCCGGGTCGCTGCTCCCCGAGCCGGATTGCACGGCTCGTCGACCCCGCGTGCGTGGTTCCCTGAGCCCGGCAGGCCGCCGGTCCCGCGCACCGGGGACGGAACCATTGGGCGATCGGGGGCGTCGAAGGTAGAAAGAACCCGGCGTGGAAACAGGAAGGGCGAGGCGATGGGCGACGACGATCGCGCTGCTACGCAGGCAGCCAGCGAGGTGCTACGGGAGAGCGTGGACGAACTCCTGGTCACGTTCGAACGGCAGCGAGCGGAAATGGCGGAGGTGGGGCGGCGGCTCGCCGCCACCACGGTGACGGCGTGGTCGTCGGACAATCTGGTCCGCGTGGACGCGAACACCGCCGGTATCCCCGTGGACGTGCATCTGACGGCGGAGGCGTTCAAACGGTCGACACCCGAAAAACTCGGGCGTTCGATCCTGGAGGCGGTGCAGAAAGCGGCCCGGCAGGCCGGCGAGGTCTCCCAGCAGGCGTGGGCGCCGGTCGCGGCACTGGCCGGCGACGTACCCGATCTGCCCGATATCGCGCCCGGGATGCCGAGTATCAAATCCCTGGTGGACACGCTGTTTCCCGACCCCGTCACCGAGCCCGCCCCGGCGGAGCCGATGAACGACGAGGACGAAGACGAGTACTTCCGCAACCGCAGCTATCTGGACGGTGGGAAATGACCGATATCAAGGTCGACGAGGAAGCCCTGCAGGCGGCCCGCCCCGCCATCGCCGAGGTCGCCGACCAGGTGGCCGACGCGGTGAACGCCGCGCTCGAGGTGATCAACGCCGAAGGCGAATGCTGGGGCGGGGACGAAATCGGCCAGAAATTCGCCGAAACGTACAAGCCCGGAGCCGAGGAAGGACTCACCGGCCTGAACCTGCTGAACCAGGCGGTCAACGGAGTCGGTGACGGCCTGGGCGCCGTCGCCACCGACTTCGGCAACCAGGACGAATCGAACGCCTCGGCGCTGGGCGCCGCCGCCCCGCAGTAACCGGAGGCGGTACCGCGCTCCGGAGCGGGCGCACGAGTCCCGCCCCGGGCGGCGGTCAGGTCAGACAGCCGGGCCCCAGCAGGGCTTTCAGATCACCCATGAGAGCCGAGGACGGTTCCACCCGGAGGCTGTCGTCGAGTTTGAGCAGGGTTGTCTTCTCCCGGGCGCCCACATGCCGTACATGCACATCCGAGGTGCCCGGATGCCGGGAGAGCACCCGCTTCAGTTCGCCGATCTTGTCCCGGGTGCACATACGGGTGGAGATCGTGACCGACAGCGGTTTGGCGACGCCGATCGCGGACAGGTCCGGAACCGCGAGATCGTTGGCGATGAGCGAGATACGGTCGTCGCGCATCGAGACCCGGCCCTTCACCAGGACCACCGCGTCCTCCACCACATCCATTCCGTAGACGGAATAGGCCTGCGGGAAGAACAGCACCTCGATACCACCGGTCAGATCCTCGAGCTGCGCCGAGGCCCAGGCCAGGCCGTTCTTGTTGATCCGGCGGTTCACCGAGGCGAGGATTCCGCCGACGGTCACCTGGGTGCCGTCCTTGATATCCCCTTCCAGAATGACCGGAATCTGCGTATCGGCCGCGGCCGCGAGTACATGGTCGATACCGTTGAGCGGATGGCCGGAGACGTACAGGCCGAGCATTTCCCGTTCCAGGGCGAGCCGATGTTTGCTGTCCCATTCCTCGTCGGGAACCTTCACATCGAATACCGATGCCATCGATTCCTCACCGTCTTCACCCATTCCGCCGAACAGGTCGAATTGGCCGATGGCCTCGGCCTTCTTGGTGGACATCACGGCATCGATGGCATCGGAGTGCACGAGCATCAGCCCCTTGCGGGGATGATTCAGCGAATCGAACGCACCGGCTTTGATCAGTGATTCGGTGACCTTCTTGGTGCAGGCCACCGCATCGATCTTGTTCAGATAATCGGAGAAATCGGTGAACTTGGACTTCTCGGCACGCGCCGAGATGATCGACGACACCACGTTGGTACCGACATTGCGGACCGCGCCCATGCCGAAGCGGATGTCCTTGCCGACCGAGGTGAAGTTGTGCTCGGATTCGTTGACGTCCGGCGGCAGCACCGTGATCCCCAGGCGCCGGCAGTCCGCCAGGTAGACCGCGGCCTTGTCCTTGTCGTCGCCGACGCTGGTGAGCAGCGCGGCCATGTACTCCGCGGGATAGTTGGCCTTGAAGTAGGCAGTCCAGTACGACACCAGGCCGTAGGCGGCGGCATGTGATTTGTTGAACGCGTATCCGGCGAACGGGAGGATGGTGTCCCACAGCGCCTTGATGGCGGCCTTGGAGAATCCGTTCTCCTGCATGCCCTTCTCGAAACCCTCGAACTCCTGCGCGAGGACCTCGGCCTTCTTCTTACCCATCGCGCGGCGCAGGATATCGGCTCGTCCGAGCGAGTACCCGGCTACCTTCTGGGCGACGTGCATGATCTGCTCTTGGTAGACGATCAGACCGTAGGTTTCGCCGAGGATATCGTTCAGCGGTTCCTCGAGCTCCGGGTGGATCGGTTTGACCTCTTGGCGATCGTTCTTGCGGTCGGCGTAGTCGTTGTGCGCGTTCATGCCCATCGGGCCGGGGCGATACAACGCGCCGACGGCCACGATGTCCTCGAAGGCGTTGGGCTGCATCCGGCGCAGCAGATCGCGCATCGGCCCACCGTCGAGCTGGAACACGCCCAGGGTGTCGCCGCGGGCGAGGAGTTCGAAGGTCTTCGGATCGTCCAGCGGCAGCGCGTCCAGATCTATATCGACACCGCGGTTGGATTTGGCGTTGTGGATCGCATCGCCGAGCACCGTGAGGTTGCGCAGGCCCAGGAAGTCCATCTTCAGCAGGCCGATGGCCTCACAGGACGGATAATCCCAGCCGGTGATGATGGCGCCGTCCTGAGCCCGCTTCCACACCGGGATAGCGTCGGTGAGCGGCTCCGATGACATGATCACCGCGCAGGCGTGCACGCCCGCGTTTCGGATCAGGCCCTCCAGGCCCTTCGCGGTGTCGTAGATCTTGGCGATATCCGGATTGGACTCGATGAGCGTGCGGACCTCGGCGGCCTCTTTGTAGCGCTCGTGTTCGGGATCGGTGATTCCCGCAACCGAGATGTCCTTGGCCATGATCGGCGGCGGCAGCGCCTTGGTGATCTGGTCGGCGATCGCGAAACCCGGCTGCCCGAAAAGCACCCGGGCCGAGTCCTTGATGGCCGCCTTGGTCTTGATGGTGCCGAAGGTGATCACCTGGGCGACCCGGTCGCTTCCCCACTTCTCGGTGGCATAGCGGACCATCTCGCCGCGGCGACGATCGTCGAAGTCGATATCGATATCGGGCATCGATACGCGCTCGGGGTTGAGGAACCGCTCGAACAGCAGACCGTGCGGCAGCGGGTCGATATTCGTGATCTTGAGTGCGTAGGCGACCAGCGAACCGGCTGCCGAACCACGGCCGGGACCGACGCGGATACCGACCTCGCGGGCATGGTTGATCAGGTCGCCGACGACCAGGAAGTAGGCCGGGAAGCCCATTTCCAGGATGACGCCGATCTCGTAATCCGCCTGGTCGAGGTACTTCTGCGGGACGCCGTCCGGGAAGCGGTATTCCAGCCCCCGCGCGACCTCCTTGCGCAGCCACGACGCCTCGGTCTCGCCCTCGGGGACCGGGAATTTGGGCATACGGTCGCGATGGGTCCAGATCTCCTCGTACGACTCGACGCGTTCGCCGATCAGCATCGTGTTGTCGCAGGCCCCGGGCACTTCGGCATCCCAGAGTTCCCGCATTTCCGCGGCCGACTTCAGGTAGTAGCCGCTACCGCCGAATTTGAACCGATTGGGATCCGACAGCGTCTTACCGGTTTGGATGCACAGCAGTGCTTCGTGGTTGGTCGAGTCGGATTCGTGCACGTAATGGCAGTCGTTGGTGGCCAGCGGGGGGATACCCAGCTTCTTGCCGATCTCGATCAGGCCGGAGCGAACCCTCGTCTCGATGGACAGGCCGTGGTCCATCAGCTCGAGGAAGAAATTCTCCTTGCCGAAGATCTCCTGCCACTTCGCGGCGGCCTCGAGCGCCTCGCGCTCGTGCCCGAGCCGCAACCTGGTCTGCACCTCGCCGGACGGGCAGCCGGTGGTGGCGATGATGCCCTCGGCGTGGGCGGCGATGATTTCCTCGTCCATCCGCGCCCATTTGCCGAGCTGGCCCTCGATACTGGCGAGCGAGGACAGTTTGAACAGATTCCGCAGCCCGGTCGCGTTCTCGGCGACCATGGTCATATGGGTGTAGGCGCCCGAACCGGAGACGTCGTCGCTCTTCTGGCTCGGATCACCCCATTGGATCCGCTTGGTTTCGAAGCGGGAGGCGGGCGCGATATAGGCCTCGATACCGATGATCGGCTTGATACCGGCCTTCTTCGCCGAGTTGTAGAACTCCGCGGCCCCGTACATATTGCCGTGGTCGGTCATCCCGACCGCGCTCATCCCGAGGCGTTCCGCCTCGGTGAACAGCGGTGAGATCTTGGCGGCACCGTCGAGCATCGAGTACTCGGTGTGGTTGTGCAGATGAACGAATCCGGACGAGGCAGCCAAGATCTGTCCTTCCTCCCAGTGGCTCGGCGGGGGTTGGTGTAGCGAGTTTATGCGCACGCACCGACAGCTTCGGCGCCGGATCGGCGTGCCCGGCGGGACCGGGCGTGTCGTTCCCGGTAACCCTGCGCGAGCTTCGATTCGGTCAACGGCCGGGGCCCGGCGCTGGTAGGGTCGGGCCGCGTCACGCTCGGAACGACGGCGGTTCCGGTACACCGGGACAACCGTCGAACTCGGCAGATCGACCCCCGGAAAGCCCACGAACGACCCAGCGAGGTGAACGATGACAGCACGTAGAACGGCGTTCGCTCTCCCGGCTGCCGGGGCGGCGCTCGTGGGTGCGCTCACGGCCACCGCGGCACCCGCGGCTGCCGACGGCGGCTCGTTCCAGCCCGTCTATTCGATCGCCCAAGGCGCCTGCGTCGCCCAGCTCGATACCTCCGTCACCGGCGACGCCTATCCCGAACATGCCGCATTCACCGTATCGACCATCATGTTCGGGGTCGGGCCCTGCACCTTGCCCGTCACCCTGAACTGGCGCAATCTCGATACCGGCGCCACCGGTTCGGTGACACAGACCGCAAACGGGCCCGGGCACTGGATCAACGACGGCCGCTCGGCACTGTTCCACCCCGGCGTGGGCCGGTTCACCGCGACCATCACAGTCGGCGCCGCCCATGTACCCGAACCCGGATCGGCGGATTTCACCGTCACCCAGTATCGGGGGGTGGGCGCCGGCATCCGGTAATACGAAGTCGGTCCGCCGCCGCGGCAGGTTCGGGAAGGTCACATACCCTGACCCGGCGGCACCGATCGACGACACGGCTCGCCGGCCCGGGCCGGTTATCGCCTCCGGAGAAGGTTTCCCGCAGCAATGGCGGTTGCGGCGGGAAGCGTGAGACGATGACCGGCCCCGGCCGGCGAGCCGGTAACCGGGCCGGGAATCGGCGTCGGCGAGCGGGTGACGGACCGGTGCTCATTCGAGTCGGTGAGAATCGGTGCCGGGCGGGCGAGCACGGACGCGCCCGACGAACCGACGAGGGGGTGCGATGGCCACGACGGTAGTGGCGATCTCCGCCGGCGCCGTGCTCATCGCGGCCGCACTCCTGATCTGGGCCCGGCCGCGCCGGATGGTCACCACCCCCGCGGAGCGCGCTGTGCACGCGGCCCTGCATACCGCTTCACTCGCGGCCCGGTCGTTGCGCCAGGGGCTGACCCCGGCCTCGGCGCTGGACGCCGCACCGCATCTACGGGCCCTCGTGGGAGCCGAAGGCTTGGGGGTGACCGGCCCAGACGGTGAACTCCTCGCCTGGGACGGCGCCCATCATGTGCCGGCCGAAGAGTTCACCACCGCCGCGCGGCAGACCATCGCCGGTCGGCGACCGGTGATGGTCCATCTGCCCGACCCCGAGCATCCCGGTCGCACCCTTGTCACCCAGCCGCTGCTCACAGATAGCGACGCGGTGGCCGGAACACTGGGTATGGTCACCGCCGTCAGGCCGGGACCGGGCACCCTCGGCGCGCTGGCCGAAGTGACCCGCTACGCGTGCGGCCAGCTGGAACTGGCCGAACTCGATGCGTCCCGGGCCCGGCTGGACCGTGCCGAGGTGCGTGCGCTGCGCGCCCAGATCAGCCCGCATTTCATCTATAACGCACTCAACACCATCGCCTCGTTCGTCCGCACCGATCCCGCGCGGGCCCGGGAGCTGATCCTGGATTTCGCCGATTTCACCCGTTATTCGTTCCGGGTGGCCGGCGAATATACGGTCCTGGCCGATGAACTGAGCAATATCGAGCGCTATCTGGAACTCGAACGCGCCCGGTTCGGGACCGCGCTGCAGGTCCGGCTGCGGATCGCGCCCGAGGTACTCGGGGTGACGCTGCCGTTCCTGGCGCTGCAGCCGCTGGTGGAGAACGCCGTCCGGCACGGTATCGCGGGTACCCCGGGCGGCGGGACGGTGACCATCGCGGCGCTCGACGCGGGGACCGACTGTGTGATCAGCGTGGAGGACGACGGCGCCGGTATGGACCCCGAGGTATTGCGTTCGGGCTCCTTGGACGCGGCGGGAGCCGGCGGCGAGGCGCCGCATATCGGACTTGCCAATGTGGACGACCGGCTGCGCGCCGCCTTCGGAAACGATTACGGACTGGTGGTGGATACGGCGCCCGGGGCCGGGACGAAGGTGAGTATGCGAGTGCCGAAGTTCCGCGCCGGCATCCGGCCCTGAAACGGAAACGGCCGGGCCCCGTTCACCCTCACAGAACGGGGACCGACCGGCACCTGCACCGGGAATTATCGGCCCGGAGGCCGCCCGGGCGGCCTCCGGGCCCCGGTTTCAGTGCACGACGGCTTTTTCCGCGCCGACGCCGGTCAGTGCCCTGACCTCCATCTCCGCCGCCTTCTCCGGATCCTCGTCCGCACCACCGAGGAAGGTGCCCACCACGCCGAGCACGAAGGCCAGCGGTATGGAGACGATGCCCGGGTTCGACAGCGGGAACCAGTCGAAATCCAGATCCGGCAGCATCGCGCTCGACGACCCCGAAACCGCCGGGGAGAACACGATGAGCACGATCGTGGAGATCAGTCCGCCGTACATGCTGAACAAGGCACCGCGAGTGTTGAAACGACGCCAGAACAGCGAGTACAGGATCGTCGGCAGATTGGCGGAGGCAGCGACCGCGAAGGCCAACGCGACCAGGAACGCGATGTTCTGCCCGTTCGCCAGGATGCCCAGCCCGATGGCCAGGATCCCGATCACCACCGCGGTGATCCGGGAAACCCGCACCTGGGCGTTGTCGTCCGCCTTACCGCGGCGGATGACATTGGCGTAGATATCGTGCGCGAAGGACGCCGAGGCCGTGATGGTGAGCCCCGCCACCACCGCGAGAATGGTCGCGAAGGCCACCGCGGAGATGATGCCGAGCAGGATCACCCCGCCCAGCTCGAAGGCCAGCAGCGGCGCCGCCGAGTTCTGCCCGCCGGCCGCGGACAGAATCTTGTCGGGCCCGACCAGGGCCGCCGCACCGTAGCCCAGGACGAGAGTGAACAGGTAGAAGGCACCGATCAGGCCGATGGCCCACACCACCGAGCGGCGCGCTTCTTTCGCGGTCGGCACGGTGTAGAAGCGCATCAGCACATGGGGCAGTCCGGCGGTACCGAGTACCAGCGCCAGCCCCAGCGAGAGGAAGTTCAGTTTCGACATCTCGCTGCCGCCGTACTGCGCACCCGGCGCCAGCACATCGCGCGCGGCCACCTTCGAATCGGTGGAACCGGCGATCGCGCTCTGCGCCCCACCCAGGATGTCCGAGATATCGAACCCGAATTTCGCCAGCACCATCACGGTCATCACGGCCGCGCCCGCGATCAGCAGTACCGCCTTGATGATCTGTACCCAGGTGGTGCCCTTCATACCGCCGACCAGCACGTAGACGATCATCAGGACACCGACCACGGCGATCACCACGGCCTGCCCGGTCTTGCTCGACACATCGAGCAGCAGCGCCACCAGACCGCCGGCGCCCGCCATCTGCGCGAGCAGATAGAACAGCGATACCGCCAGGGTGGTGATCGCGGCCGCGGTCCGCACCGGGCGCTGCCGCAACCGGAAACTCAGCACATCGGCCATCGTGAACTTGCCGGTGTTGCGCAGCATTTCGGCCACCAGCAGCAGGGCCACCAGCCAGGCCACCAGGAATCCGATCGAATACAGGAACCCGTCGTAGCCGTAGACGGCGATGGCCCCGGCGATCCCCAGGAAGCTCGCGGCGGACAGATAGTCGCCGGCGATCGCGATACCGTTCTGCGGTCCGGTGAATCCGCGGCCGCCGGTGAAATAGTCGGTGGCACCGCGGGTGTTGCGGCCCGCCCAGAACACCACGACCATCGTGACGACGACGAACAGCGCGAAGATACCGATATTGGCGGCGGGGTTACCGACCGTACTGTCGGCGGCGTACAGCGTGGTCACGACCCGCTTCCTTCCAGTTCGGCGCGCAGCGCGGCGGCACGCGGATCCAGTTCCCGGTTGGCGAACCGGACGTAGAGACCGGTGATGAGGAAGGTGGAGACGAACTGGCCCAGGCCGAGCAGCAAGCCGATATTCACCTCGCCGAAGATCTTCGTGCCCATGAAATCGTGCGCATAGGCGCCGAGCAGCACGTAGCCGAGGTACCAGATCAGGAACAGGACGGTCATGGGGAATATGAAGCGGCGCAGCCGGTTGCGGAGTTCAGCGAACTCCGGGCTCGCCTGTACCGCGACGAAATCGGTGGGGGCAGTGGCCTGCCCGCCGCCGTCGTCGAGATCCGTTTCGGTCATACCGGGTCCTCGCAATGTGATGTGTGTTACCTGCACTGAAGTTAGCGAGCCCGGCAGGGCGGCAACAGATGTGATACCGGTCACTCGGTGAAGGTGCGCGACTGTGCGGTGAATGGTCGCTGGGACACGACGAACGGTCGTGCCACCGGCGAGATATCAGCGGTCCGGGCGCGATTCCGGTTCCCGGTCGGCGCCCATGCCGAGCCGTTCCGGTGCGTGCATCCGGACGAAAACCCGGCCCAGCTCCGGGGGTTTCGCGGTGAACCGGCTGACCAGCACCATCGCCCCGAACGACAGCGGCACCGCGACCGCCGCGGGATATCCGAGTACCGCGGCGGCCCACCCACCGGCCAGATCATGGGAGACCCCGCCGAACACCGAAACCCCCGTCGCGCCGCCGGCCACGACCCCACCGGTCACCAGCCCCGCCACCGCACCCGCCGCGGTCAGCCCGCGCCACCAGATCCCCAGCACCAGCAGCGGGCACAGGGTCGCCGCGGCGAGCGAGAACGCCAGGCCCACCGTGCGGGACAGATCCAGTGAGACCACGAACAGCGACAACCCCAGCGGTACCGCCCCCGCACCCAGCGCCGCCAACCGGAAATCGCGGATCCGCCCGCGCAGGACATCCGTGCTGAGCACGCCCGCGATACTCACCACCAGCCCCGACGAGGTGGACAGGAACGCCGCCATCGCCCCCGCCGCGACCAGCGCGGCCAGCAGCTGCCCCGGTAGCCCGGCCAGCGCCGACGCCGGTAACAGCAGGACCGCGGCATCGGATGTTCCGGTGATCAGCAACTGCGGTACATAGAGCCGGGCGAAAACACCGAGCAGGACCGGAAACAGATAGAACACACCGACCATCGCGATCACCGTGAGGGCGGTGGTCCGGGCGGCGCGGCCGTCGCGATTGGTGTAGAAGCGCACGAGGACATGCGGAAGACCCATGGTGCCCAGGAAGGTCGCGACCATCAGGGAATACACCTGGTACTGCGGGTGGGGTCCGGCGAAACCGCCACCGGGTCGCAGCCAATGATCACCGTCGGCCGGTGCGCCCGCCACCACCGGCACCGCCGACCCCGGTTCGAGGACGAGCCGGGTATCGCGCGCCAGTTCATGGGTACCGGCGGTGAGCAGGACCGGGCCGTCCACCGGACGGCCGTCGAGTTCACCGTGTACCGAGACCCACTGCGGCGCCGGTAACTGAACCAGCACCGGCGTGGTCACCTCGACGGTCGTCCGTTCACCGACCGTCGGCGGCGCCGCCGCGCCGATCTCCCGCTCCCCCGGACCGGTGCCGAAGAAATGCACCAGCAGGACGAGAGCGGGTAACGCGACAGCGGTCAATTTCAGCCAATACTGGAAAGCCTGCACGAGGGTGATCGAGCGCATTCCACCGCCTACGACATTCGCCACCACGATTCCCGCCACCGCCACCGCCCCGACCCAGCCGGGTACGCCCAGCAGAATGCGCAGGGTCAGCCCGGCACCCTGGAATTGCGGGATCACGTAGACCGCGCACACCAGCACCACCACCAGGGCGGCGAACCGGCGGGCGCGCGGCGAACCCAGCCGGAATTCGGCGAAATCGGGCACGGTATAGGCACCGGAGCGCCGCAGCGGCGCCGCCACGAACAGCAGCAGCGCCAAATAGCCCGCCGTGAATCCGACCGGATACCAGAGTGCGTCGGCACCGTATTTGGCGATCAGTCCGGCCACCCCCAGGAACGAGGCGGCCGAGAGATATTCACCCGATACCGCGGCCGCGTTCCAGCGGGGCCCGACACTGCGGGAGGCCACCAGGAAATCGGAGGTGGTGCGGGCCCAGCGCACGCCGTACACGCCCAGGGTCACCGTCGCCACGGCCGCAGCCAGTAGCGCGGCCACCGTGAGACCGGACGAACTCACCTCAATCCCCGGTCAGGTCGAGGAAGTCGTGTTCGTTGCGTTCGGCGAGCCGCACATAGATCCGGCCGGTGAGCCACAGCAGCGGATACGCGGCCGCGCCCAGCACCAGCCACGGCAACCGGATACCGAATACGACGGTCTCGGCTACCGCGGTCACCCGGAACAGCAGCGGTAGCGCCGCCAGGATCAGCGTCATCGCCAGCGCGCAACTCAGCGCCAGCCCGAGTTGCGCGCGGATCAGCCCGCCGATCAGCGCCGCCCCGATCTCGGTCTGCTCGGCGACCTCCACCCGCGTCCGCACCCGGCGCGCGCCGCGGCGCTCGGCGAGCACCACCCGTTCCCGTGGTGGTTTCGGCGGCGGGCCGATCATCGGCGGTCCGGATGCGGCCCGTGCACGAGCCGCTGTTTGAGTTCACGCACCTGCCGCCGGCTCACCGGCAGTTCCACCTGACCCGCGCCGCGCAGACACACCCGGGTCGCCGCGCCGACCGTGCGCAGACCGGTGACCCGGTCGAGTGCTACCAGATACGACCGGTGCACCCGCAGGAATCCGTCCTGCCAGCGTTGCTGTAACGCCGAGAGCGGGATACGCACCAGATGTGAGCCGGTATCGGTATGCAACCGCGCGTAATCGCCTTCGGCCTCCACCCAGCTCACCTGCGACCGGTGCACCAGCGTCGTCACCCCGCCGAGTTCGACCGGGATCACCTCGTTGTTACCGGCCGGGGCGGGATCCGGGCCGGTGCGCGCCCGGCCGGCCGCGACCCGCCGCAGCGCCGCGCTCAACCGGGCCTGCCGGACCGGTTTGAGCAGGTAGTCCACGGCTCCCAGATCGAACGCCGCCACGGCGTGGTCTTCGTGCGCGGTGACGAACACGATCGCCGGGGGGTCGGCGAATTCCGCGAGGACTCCCGCGAGCTCCATCCCGTCGAGGCCCGGCATATTGATATCCAGGAATACCGCGTCTGCCCCGTGCGCGCGCAATATCCGCAGCGCACCGGTCGCGTCGCCGGCGCCGTGCAGTTCGGTCACCGCGGGTTCGGCGCGTAACAGATACAGCAGTTCGTCCAGCGCCGGCGGCTCGTCGTCCACGGCCAGCACCCGCATCCGCCCGACCTTTCCCGCTACTACGACCCGATCATCGTAATCACGGGCGCCGGGACGCGGGCGCGGGTCCCGTTATGTGGTCAGGAACCGAGCTGATCCATCCGCCGCTGCATTTCCTCCGGTTCGATATCTTCCACATGGGTGGCGACCGTCCACTGATGCCCCCACGGGTCGACGAACGAACCGGTGCGGTCACCGTAGAACTGGGTTTCCGGGGCGCTGATCTCGGTGGCTCCCGCCCCCAGCGCGGCGGCGTAGGCGGCATCCATATCGGCGACGTAGACGTAGAGGTTGACCGGTGTGCCGCCGATCGAATGCGGATCGCGGAAGGCCATATCCGGGGCCGGGTCACCGAGCATCAGCACCGAATTGCCGATCAGGAGTTCGCAGTGCATCACCGTGCCGTCCGGGCCCGGGATCCGCATCCGCTCGGTGGCACCGAACACCCGTTTGTAGAACTCCACCGCGTCGGCGGCCCCCGCGATCGCCAGACCAGGTGAAATGGTGGGATAGCCCTCGGGTACAGGGGAGACATCAGACATCACAAGACCTCCGGTCTCGGATCGGTTGTCGGATACCTGTGAGCTTATGCCCAGCCCGCGGCCGCCGGGAGTGACCGGCACGGTCGCGGCGGTGTCAGCCGCCCCAGCTGACGTTCGTCTCGACGACCTGGCGCAACTCGGTCGAGGTCTGCGGGTTCCGGTAGAACTGATGCCCGCCGATATTGATCGAACCGGCGACCGGAAGCGGCAACCCCAGATCGACCGTGATATCGCCGCTGCCCCGCATCGCGTAATCCTCGATATCGAGGGTCCCGGACTCGTTCGGCAGATCCCAGGTCCCAGATTTCGGAGTCTGTGTGACGTCCAGCCGGATGGACAGCCGGCCCCCGTCGCGGGCCACCAGAGTGGCCGTGGTGACCTGGTCGAGGTCGACACCGCCGCCTACCGTCTGGCGGACCTGCCATACCGCGCCCACCCCGACCGGCTCGTCCGGAAAGGTTATCGACCGGTACACGGCCTGATAGAACGCCTGTTCCAGAGCTGCCCGCGCCGAGTTGGACGTCTCCGGTGAGGGGGCGAGCCGCAGCGCGGTGATACCGCCCAGCTCGCTCATCTCCAGTCCGGCGTGCGAACCGTCGGCCGCGGTGAGCGCCTCCGACAGCGCCGGATCGGGAGTGGTCACCTCACCGAGGGTCAATTCCACACCGTCCGGGCCGGCGGTCGCCGTCATCGGGATGGTCAGCGCCGGGCTGGAGAAGTCGCGGACCTGCTGTTCATCGATCTGCTGCTGGATGTGGTGATCGGTACGCAGGGTCACCGCCTGGACAGTTCCCTGGTAATACGACGGCCGCAGCATCGACCGGGGTTCGCTGCCCGGGTCCACCGTGCTCACCTGGGCGGCGGCGATCGGCACGGTGACCTCGTTGCCGATACCCAGGGGTTCGGTACCGTCCGCCGCCTCCGCCGATTCGCCGCTGTCGCTGCAACCGGCCCCGAAGGTGGTCAGCCCCAGCGCGAGAACCAGCATCAGCACTCTGGACCGCGTTACGCGGGCCGACGGAAACGAACACAACAACGTCACGCCAGACAGCCTACGAGCCGTACCTGAGGATGGGCTGGGACATCACGGGAACACCCGGCGGTGCGGTTGCGTGAACGCGACGCACCCGACCGCACGGGTGCCCACGCACCGAGCCGCGTCGCCTCGAGAGATGATGGTCGGCGTGAGTGAGGACCGGCGTACGCGCGACCAGGACCCCGACCGTCCGATCGAGGGCGGAAAACAGCCCCGGCAGCGGCTGGCGCTCTTGCTGGCGATCGCGGTGACATTGTTCACGCTGGACCTGATCACCAAGATCGTGGTGGTCGGGCAGATCCAGCCCGGTGAACGGATCCCGGTGATCGGCGATTTCGTCACGCTCGTCCTGGTCCGCAATCCGGGCGCGGCGTTCTCCATGGCCACCGGGATGACCTGGCTGCTGACCCTCATCGCGGCCGCGGTCGTCATCGGTGTGCTGCGGATCGGCCGGACCCTGCGCTCGCCGCTGTGGGCCATCGGTCTCGGCGGTGTTCTCGGCGGCGCGTTCGGCAATCTGGTGGACCGGTTGTTTCGGGCGCCGGGCCCGATGCAGGGACATGTCGTGGACTTCGTCTCGGTCGGCTCGTTCCCGGTGTTCAATGTGGCCGACTCCTCGATCGTCTGCGGCGCGATCCTGCTGGTGGTGCTGACGGTCTTCGGTTTCGAACCCGACGGCACCCGCTACAACCGGAACGCCCCCGAGACCACGGCCGGGGGCACCACAGCCGATGACGACACGCCTGCCCCCACCGAGACACCCGGCACCGGAATATCCGGCCCCGCCGAATCTCCCGGACCCGGACGCGCCGACCCGGACCCCGACACCCCCAGCGCCACCGGCCGGGCCGCACGCACGGGTGAGGACACCGCCGCATGAGGGAAACCAGGACCATGCCCGTCCCCGACGGGCTCGACGGGATGCGGGTGGACGCCGGACTGGCACGCCTGCTCGGACTGTCCCGGACCGCGGTCGCCGCGCTCGCCGAGGACGGTTCGGTACAGCTGGACGGACTGCCCGCCGGGAAATCCGATCGGCTCATCGCCGGCGCCTGGCTCGAAGTGGTGTTCCCGGAACCGCGGCGGGCACTGACCATCGAGGCCGAGCCGGTGGAAGGGATGAAGATCCTCTACGCCGACGACGATATCGTCGCGGTCGACAAACCGGTCGGCGTGGCCGCGCACACCGGGGTCGGCTGGAGTGGGCCCACGGTGGTCGGCGGGCTGGCCGCGGCCGGGTACCGCATCTCCACCTCGGGAGCCCATGAACGGCAGGGCATTGTGCACCGTCTCGATGTGGGCACCTCGGGGGTCATGGTGGTCGCCCAATCCGAGCACGCGTACACGATGCTGAAACGGGCGTTCAAACAGCGCACCGTGGACAAGCGCTATCACGCACTGGTGCAGGGCCATCCCGATCCGAGCAGCGGCACCATCGACGCACCCATCGGCCGGGCCCGCGGCAACGACTGGAAATTCGCGGTGACCTCCGACGGCCGGCCCAGCGTCACCCACTACGACACGGTGGAGGCGTTCCAGGCGGCGAGCCTGCTCGATATCCATCTCGAAACCGGCCGCACCCACCAGATCAGGGTGCATTTCGCCGCCATCCGCCACCCCTGCTGCGGCGATCTCACCTACGGCGCGGACCCCCGGCTGGCCGAACGGCTCGGCTTACAGCGCCAATGGCTGCACGCCAGATCGCTCGGCTTCCAGCATCCGGCCGACGGCCGCTATCTGGAGATAACCAGCGACTACCCGGACGATCTCGCCGGGGCGCTGGGCGTACTGCGCGAGGCCTGACCCCCGGATGCCCGGAGAAGCGGAATCCGCGGCGCGGCACCCCGCCGCGGCCCGCGGCCGGCGGCGCGCATTCGGATACGGCGCGGCGGCCGCGGTCTGCGCGGTGTTCATCGTGGTACTCGGCGTCACGAACCCGCCGCGGGACGAGGGCGTCTCCACCGACCGGCTCGGACCCGATACCGGGGAAACCGTCACCGAATATCTCGACCGGGCACGGGACTCGCTGACCGGCCCCGACAACAGCGACCGGTGGGCGCTGGTGTCGTTCACCGACTACGAGACCGCCGCCGCTCTTCCCGGGCGGGCGGACGGTACCCGGGTGAGCCAGGCGCTCTACCAGGTGCCGCTCCCCCGGGTCGCGACACCTCTCGTATCGGTGCAGGTACCCGGCAGCGCGGCCGCGCTGTCGCGGTCCGGCGACGACGCGGCCTGGTGGCTGGCCGACCGCCGCCGATACAGCGCCGAGGGCACCCGCGGCGCCCAGATCCTCGATGTATCGATCGCCCGCCTCCGCGCGGGCTGCGCCTGCTCACCCGGTGTGGTCGTGCGGGCGCCGCTGCCGGCCCTCCGCGAGCTCGCCGGCCGGCCCGGCATCCGCGCGGTCGAGGCCCTGCCCGCTGATGCCGTCGCCGCACGATACGCGGTCGCGCCGCTGCTGCCCGATACCGCGGATCCCATCCAGCCGCGGCCCGACGACGGCCCCGTACCGGCAGGCTGAATCAGTAGTCCAGGGTCACCACACCGTCGAGGTACCGGTGGCACCGGCCGCTCAGCAGCACCCGGTCACCGGCCAGCTCGACCCCCAGGGTCCCGCCCCGCCGGGACAACTGACGCGCGACGAAGATCCGCTTCCCCGATTCGGCGCTCCACAGCGGCGCGAGCTGAGCATGCGCGGATCCGGTCACCGGATCCTCCGGGACGCCTATCCCGGGCGCGAAGAAACGCGAAACGAAATCCACCTCGTCACCCCGCGCGGTCACGACCACGCCCCGCGGGACAGGCGGGAAGCTACCCAACGCCGGCGCCAGCTCACGGACCTGCCGCTCGGAATCCACCACGATCACGATATCGGCGCCGGCGAACGCCCGGACGGGTTCCACCCCGAGCGCCGCCACCAGCGCCGGATCCGGATCCACCGGGGACGGGGCCACGGCCGGCAGATCCAGGATGTACACATCGTCATCGGTGCGATCCACTTGCAGCCAGCCGCTGTGGGTGAAGAAACTGACCCGGTCCTCCCCGGGCTCGATATCGGTGAGGATCTGCGCGGCACCGGCCAGCGTCGCATGACCGCACATCGCCACCTCCGCGGCCGGAGTGAACCAGCGCAGGTGGTACGCCGGGCCGCCGGCGGGCGGTGCCCCGGCCTCCGGAGGTAACCGCACGGTATAGAACGCGGTCTCGGCGAGATTGTTCTCCTCCGCCAGTTGTTGCAGCACTCTATCGGGTAACCAGGTGGGCAACGGCATGACCGCGGCCGGATTACCGGAGAACGGTGCGTCGGCGAACGCGTCGATCTGGTGCAGCAGAACCTCCATGCCCATGAAGGTACTCCAGCCACGAATAAGCCCACCGCACAAGCCATCTGGGGCGCCGAACCGACGTCGCCTCGTCGCGCCGGGATGCCCGGACCCGGCCGCTGATCCGACGGCCCTCTCGCGAATCCGGGAATGCGGCGGCTTCAGCTCCGCGATCGGGGCTCACGCCACATCGACCACAGGTCGGGGCCCCCGTCCGGGATACTGATCGTGCCGGTGACTTCGAATCCGAACCGCTCGTAGTAGGCGATATTCGACCGCTTGCTCGATTCGAGATAAGCCGGGACACCCTCGCGATCACAGTGCTCCAGCCGCGCCCGCAGCAGTGCCTGCCCGAATCCGCGGCCGCGCTGACCCGGATCCGTGCCGATCGTCGCCAGGTACCAGTGCGGTTCGTCGGGATGTACCCGGGTCATGGTGTCCGACAGCCTTTTACCCACCAGCAGCCGGGAACCGAATACACGGGCCAGCTGCGGGAGCATCCGCAGTTCCGACAGCGGGGACGGCTTCCATTTCCCCGGTGGGTCCCACAGTGCGGCACCACTGATCGCGCCCGAGGAATCGGCGGTGATATCCACACCACCGGAGGCGAAATGATGGTGCCTGGTCTGCGCCGCGAACAGTCGCTGCGCACCGCGTACCCGCTGCCGCGGATCCGGCAGCACCCACTCCATGACCGGATCGTCCTGGAAAGCGGCGGCCAACGTCCGTGCCAGGCCGGTGATCTCGTCGTTGCGCGCCGGCCGTACATCGGGAGAATCGGGCATCTGTATGTCCTGACGTCGTCGGGTTCGCCGGGCCGCTGTTCAGTCTTCGCCGGGCGCGGCCGGGATCAGTTTGTGGGATTCGCCGCGAACGGTGGCGCTCAGCCACCAGGCCACCTCCACCAGAACTATTCCTACAGCGCCGCAGACGAAGGCCGCTGTGGTGAGGCTGACGTTCGACGGATCGAGGGCGAAGAATTCGCGGGTGAACGGCACCGTGAACAACACCAGGTAGGCCACCACGGACACCACCAGCAACAGAATCTTCCACCAGGTGTACGGACGAGCGACGATCGCCAGCACCCAGACCGCGATCATGATCAGGGTGATCAGCGCGGTGGTTCCGGCCTGCATCTGCTGTTCCGCACTGGCGTCCGGGCCGGCGTAGGCGATCAGATAGGCGACGAAGGTCGCGGTGCCGATCACCACGCCCGATGGGATGGCAAGCCGCATCACCCGCCCGACGAAACCGCTGCGGGCACGCTCGTTGTTGGGTGCCAGCGAGAGGATGAAGGCGGGGATACCGATGGTGAACCAGGCCGCGATCGTCACGTGCCGCGGCAGGAACGGATAGCCGATCGGTTCGTAACCGAAGATCTGCGACCCCACTCCGGCGGCGCCGATCAGGAACGCCAGCAGCACCGAATAGACCGTCTTGGTGAGGAACAGATTCGAGACCCGCTCGATATTGCCGATCACCCGCCGGCCCTCCCCTACCACGTAGGGCAGGGTGGCGAATTTATTGTCCAGCAAGACGATCTGCGCGACGGCGCGGGTGGCCGGGCTGCCCGCCCCCATCGCGACCCCGATATCGGCATCCTTCAACGCGAGAACGTCGTTGACCCCGTCACCGGTCATCGCCACGGTATGGCCACGCGACTGCAGCGCCCCGACCATGGCACGTTTCTGATCCGGCCGCACCCGGCCGAAGGTCGTCTGCTCGTCAAGCACAGCGGCCAGTTCGTCCCGACCCTCGGGCAGGGTCCGCGCATCCACGGCCCGATCGCCACCGGGCAACTCCAGCGAGGACGCGACAGCGCCGACCGATACCGCGTTATCGCCGGAGATCACCTTGATCGAGACGTCCTGGCTCGCGAAATAATCCAGCGTTTCCCGTGCGTCCGGCCGGACCTTCTGCTCCAGCACCACCAGCGCGACCGGGGTGATCGTCCCCGGCGCACCGGCCGCATCGACGGCCCGGTCGCCGCGGGCGAGCAGCAGTACCCGCAGCCCGGTGGCGCCGAGTTCCTCCGCGGCGCGAGCATCGGCGGATCCGCCGTCCAGCAGCACATCGGGCGCGCCGAGCAGCCAGTCGCCGTGGTCACCGTAGGAGAATCCACTCCATTTCTTCGCCGACGAGAACGGCGCCACGCTGGTGTATTCCCAGCCGGGCGTATCCGGCAGCGCCTCCGCGATCGCCTGCACGCTGGCATTCGGCCGCGGATCGTCGGCGGCCATTGCCGCGAGCGCCCGCCGTGCCGATACTTCCGCGTCCGGCGCGGTGTCGAGCATCCTGAGCTCGGCCAGCCGCATCCCGTTCTCGGTGAGAGTGCCGGTCTTATCCGCGCACACCACATCCACCCGGGCCAGGCCCTCGATCGCGGGCAGTTCCTGGACCAGGCATTTACGCTGCCCCAGCCGCACGACCCCGACCGCGAACGCGATCGAGGTCATCAGCACCAGGCCCTCCGGCACCATCGGCACCAGCGCCGCCACCATCCCGGTGACCGCGGGCCGCCAGGATTCCCCGCTGGAGACCAGCTGGTTGTAGATACTCAGCGCCCCCGCGGGAATCAGCAGGTAGGTGATGACCTTCAGGATCGTGTCGATACCACTGCGCAGTTCGGAATCGACGAGGGTGAACTTGCTGGCCTCCTCGGCAAGTTTCGCCGCGTACGCATCCTTACCGACCTTGGTGGCGCGGTAGGCACCCGACCCGGACACCACGTAACTACCCGAGAGCACCTGCGCGCCGGCCTCTTTCGACACATCGTCGGATTCGCCGGTGAGCAGTGATTCGTCGATCTCGAGCAGTTCCGCTTCCGCGACCACACCGTCGACCACGATCTGATCGCCGGGCCCGAGTTCGATGAGATCGTCGAGCACCACATCCTTCGGCGCGATCTGCTCGGCACGACCGTCCCGGCGCACGGTGGGCCGGGCCTGACCGACGATGGCCAGCCGGTCCAGCGTGCGTTTGGCCCGGGTCTCCTGGATGATGCCGACCGCGCTGTTGGCCACGATCAGCAGTCCGAACATCCCGTCGATCACCGACCCGGTGGCCATGACCAGGACGAACAGCACACCCAGGATCGCGTTGATCCGGGTGAACACATTCGCCCGGACGATATCGCGAACCGAGCGGCTCGCCCGGTCGGGCACATCGTTGGTGAGCCCGTCCCGGCGCCGCTGCGCCACCTCGGCGCCGGTGAGCCCGGACGCCCCGACAGCCTGCACAGTCGTCGACATGACGGTCAGCCTAGCCAGCGCCGCGACCGGTTACTCACCAGGCGACGTTGATCGGGCCGGGAGTCCAGGTACCGGGATGCTTCTCCTCGGTGATCTCCGGGCTCGCGGGAACCGCATCGGGATCGATCGGCAGGAACTGCTGCAGCTGACCCCAGTCCCGGTCCCAGTCGTGGTCCAGATAGGTCGGCAGCGTACGCGCGTGCAACAGCAGCCCGGTCCAGCCGAGCGGGCCGCCGCCGTCGTGGTTCTGCCACAGGTTGGTGTCGTGGGCGCCGACCCGGTCCGGCAGGATCCGGTACTTCGGCACCTCGGCGATTCCGGTGCGGTGGTCGAACGGCCGCTGGCACGGGAACTGCAGGCCGACCGCCCAGTCCAGCAGTACCGGATCGGTGGAGCCGACAACCGTGTTCAGATCCTGGGTCTGCGGGATCCGCGGCGGGGTGAAGGCCAGCCATTGCCGCGGGTCGCGGTCCCGGTCCGCGGCGACGATGCGCACGGTATCGGCATCGGCGTACGGCTCCAGCGGTACTCGCAGATTGCGCCAGGACGGCGCCGGGCCGATATCGATCGGGTTCACCCGGCGCAGCGCGACGGGTTCGGTGGCCGATCCCCCCGGGGCGGTGGTCGAGCCGAACTCGAGTTCGAGGGACTGCCCGTGCGTGACCACCCCGTCGGCATCGCGCGACCAGACCCGGCCGGCGGCACTCAGCGCGAGGATATCCGCGCGTTCGGCGACGGGCGGCAGCCGGAACCAGCCGCTGGTCAGTTCGGCCGGGCCGTCCGCGTGATCGCTGCCCTGCACGGGAGTCGCGGGATCCAGGCCGAAGGGCAGTGCCGGACTGTCCGTTTCGGTGGCGACCCCGGTTCCCGCGCCGGCATCCCCCATCGAATCGGCGATGCCGGCGTCGGCACCTTCCTCGGCGTCGGCACTGAGATTCCCCGCGACACCGGTCGGAGTGAAACCGGTGCCGGTGCCGGCCAGGGTCGCCGCCGGATCACCGGAGAGCGGCGTGAGCATTCCGCGATTCGGATCGGTTTCCACCAGAACGTGCGGGGCCAGCCCGCAGGCGTTCCCGGCGAGCGCGCCCAGATTCGAACTCGCCAGCGAGAACGCGGGGTACTGGCTGACCGCGCCTTTGGCGAACGAGGCGACCTCGAAGAGCACCATGAACGCCGCGGCCACCGCCAGCGGCGGCACCTTCGCGAAACGCCACCCCCAGCGGGAGATCCGGTGGTGCCCGGTATCCGGTGCGCGCACATGCCACCATGCGGCCAGCACCAGCAGCAGGATCGCACCCACCAGGAAGGCCTTGTTGACCGCGAAACCGGCCACCGACGGCTGTTTGTCCCACCACGGAACGCTGAAGGAGGAGACGTACCACCAGCCGTTGGGTCCGGAGAACACCAGGGCCAGCAGGAACGCCACCCCGGCGGCGAACAGGGCCCGGTTGCGCGGCCCGCGCATCACCCGCGGTCCGACGGCCACCGCGGTGAGTACGGCGACCGCACCCGCCAGCCCGGCGAAAACTCCCAGATGGTGGGTCCATTTGGTGGGAGTCGTCATCATCAGCGCCATGGCGCCGACGGTGACTCCCAGGAGCCGGCGCGAGGGCCCGACCGCGGCGGTCGGGATCCGCCCGCCTTTGTGGAGCAGGGTCAGCAGGCAGACCGCCAATCCGGCCACCATCACGAAGATCCCGAACCGGCGGGCCACCGAACCGTCCACCGTGGCCATGAACAGGTACTGGTAGCGCAGGTATTCGTCGTACCACAGCACATGCGGGCCGGCGAGTTCGTGGACCCGGCGCATTTCCATCATCGCGGTGAACGGCTGGTCCGCGAAGGCCACGACCAGCACCAGAACGCCCGCGGCGCCCAGCGGCAGCAGCTGCGCGAGCCAGCCGACCCTGCGCGCCCGCGCCGAAATGATCTTGAACAGCGGGCGGAGCCCGGCCAGCAGCGCGGCGAGGCAGATGATCCCGTGTGGACCGGCCGTACAACTCAACGCCGCGATCAGGATGGCCACCGCGAACGGCAGCAGCCGCCGGGTCGCGATCCCGCGCTCCACCGAACACCAGGTGAGCAGAACGCCCAGTGCGACGATCGGTTCCGGGCGCAGGCCGTTGTTGTACGGCAACCAGACCGTCAGGAACACCAGCGCACCGGTCCACGGGACGAACCGGTTGCGGTGCAGCGCCGCCCCGAACCGGGGCACCACCTCCCGGCTGATCACCATCCAGGCCACGATGCCCGCGAGCAGGGTCGGCAGCCGCACCCAGGGGCTGGCGGTGCTCACCTGCGCCAGTAATCCGATGATGTCGTAATACGGGGTGCCGACCGGGTTCTCCGGTACCCCGAAGTACCGGAAGTAGTTCGCCATATACCCCGCGACCTGCGACGTGCGGCCCATACCGAACTGGTAGCCGTCGTCGGAGGTGGTGGCGCCGATGAAATGCCAGAGCACCAGGGTGCCCAGCACCACGAAATCCACGGGAGTGAACGACCACCAGCGAGCGGGCAGGAACCGACGAGCGCGCCGGCCGTCGAGGCTGTCGAGCCGGTGCAGGGCGACCAGCGATATCACCGTCGCCAGTACCGCCGCCCAGATCGCGATCCGCTTCACCAGGGTGGGCGTCGAGCTGAACCGGCTGTCCACATCGGCGGTGACTGTCGCACCGGCCGGGTCGGTGAGATCGCTGAACACCCCGACCATCTGCGGCCGGAAATCCCCGCCCAGCACCACCGGCTCGTGTCCGGTGAGGGTGGCCACGGTTTCGGTCATCCCGGCGCCCACGGTGAGCTCACATCCGGGCGCCAGTTCGGCCACCGGGACGCTGAACAGCGATTGGTTGCGCAGCACCACATCGAGCTGGGCACCGGCTTCGGGAGTGGGTGGCCGAACCCGGGCCAGGAAACCGTACCGCTCCAGGTCCGGGGCGCCGTCGGGGGCGGTGGAGGTGAGCACGCCACCGGCCGGCAACTGCTGGATCGCGGCGCAGGGCACGGTGGCGTCGAAACTCAGCGGCGCGTAGGCAACCAGCGGCGCCTCGATCGACGCGGCGGAATCGGCCTGCGGCCAGCTCAGCTTCGCGGCGTCCACCTGCACGGGAAGCAGCGGTACCGAGAGTGCCAGCAGCGCCCCGATCAGTGCCGACACCAGCGCCACCGGCCGGGCCCAGCCACCCCGGGAAGGAGGTCGCGGACTATCGGAAATATCTGCCGGCTCGGGCGCCGCCACCACCATCGTGTCAGCCACGGAGGGCAATCCTAGCCGGGGGCGTTACGGGGCCGCCGCACGCTGTCACGGAGAGGACGGCAACCCCGGAAACAAGACCGGCCGGTCCGCACCGAGCGGACCGGCCGGGCCGTGGTCGCACGACTCAGGCGGTGCAGGCCGGCGACTGGATCTGCGCGTTGGTGAGCATCTGGCAGGCCCAAGCCTTCTGGACCTTCCACACACCGTTCTCGGCGACGAACGGGACCTCGGCAACGTTGGTCTGCCCGTTCAGCGTCAGGTTGGCCGTGGCCTGGATCTCGCCACCGAATTCGTTCACCCCGGTGACCTCGATCACGGCACCCGACTGGGTGTAGAACTGGCTCAGTTTCGACGGCAGCTCCGGATCCGCCTCGGCGCCCTCGACCATCTCCAGCTTTTCCTCGTTCGGAACGTTGGGATCCAGCGCGCGCTGGAGCTGGGTGTTCAGATCGGCCGCGGTCGGCACGGGCGGCGTATCGGCCGCCGTGGTCTCGGCCGCGGCGCTGGTGCTCGCGGCACCGGTGTCCGAGTCGGAATCATCGCTACCACACGCCGTCAGGGTCAGCGCGGCCACGGCGGCCAGGCCGGCGATCGCGATACGTCCGGTCTTGCGAAGCTTCAACTGCTCGTCCTTTGCGTTCGGGGTCGGTGTCGTGCGCTGCGGCAGCTCCACCGGAACCGGCGACGCTGCCCGGCACCAACCTACCCGGCACAATGTCAGGACAGGCTGCCGAGCGGGTCCGCAGGGCGCAACTCGGTGTTGTCGGCTGAGAAAGTACGCGCGATACCCGGTCCTGTCGAGCGGGACTCGAACCGTACGGTGACCCGGCCGTGTCCTGCTCCCTGAACCCAGCCGAATCCGAACTCGGGATGCACCACATCCGATCCCGGCCGCCAGTCCACGACGCTACCAGCGGTTATTCCCGAATCCATCGCCGCACCGCCGGTTTCGGCAGGTCCGGTGCGCGCGGTTCCGGACGGCTCGGCGCAACCATCGGACGGTGGCGCACCCGCAGTAGATCTCACCGAATCCACAGAGCTCTCTTGCCCCGGCGCCACAAATTCCGGCGCCGCACCCACGGGCCCCGCCCTGCCGGCAGCCCCCTGATCGGCCTCGGCAGGCCCGGCGATCGGCGGATTCGCGGCCACGTCCCACCGTTCCGCGCCGACCGTACGCTCGTCCCGCACGCCGGTCACGAGATCCGGCCGTGTGCGCATATCGCCCGCCCCGGCGGAACTCGCGGCCGCATCCGTGGATTCTCCGCCGACCCGGTCCAATTCGGGAAACAACGATTCCTGCCGGATCGCCGACAGTCCGGCGTACCCGACCCCGACCAGGCGTACGGGCCCCAGTTCCCGCGGATCCACCGCGGCCCGCTGCGCGGCCGCGGTGAGGGTGGGCAGATCCTCGGTGGCGTACGGCAGTGTGCTGGACCGCGTGGTGATACTCATATCGGCGCGTTTGAGTTTCAGCACGACGGTGCGGGCGGCGCGGCCGTCGCGCACGAGCCGGCGGTGCGCGGCCGCCGCCATCTCGGTGATCGCCGGGCGCAACCGTTCCAGCGTCACGATATCTTTCTCATAGGTGGTTTCGGCGCTGATCTGTTTGGCCTCGGCACGCTCCGCGACCGGCCTGTCATCTATCCCCCTGGCCAGCCGGTGCAATGCCACACCGGTACTCCCGCCCAGGATCGACGCCGCCTCCACCTCGGGCAGGGCCGCGAACGCGCCGACTGTTTCGATCCCGAGCGTGCGTAACCGGCTCTCCGCCACCGGGCCGATACCCCACAGTTTGCGCACCGGGAGCCCGGCCAGCAGCTCCTGTTGCTCACCCGGCGCTATCACCCGGATCCCGTCGGGTTTGGCCATCCCGGATGCGATCTTGGCGAGCTGTTTCCCACCGCCGGCGCCGACCGAGGCCACCAGCCCGGTGCGTTCCCGCACCGCCGCACGCAACTCCGCGCAGAAATCGACCACCTCGGACACGCTCACGCCCGCCAGTTCGACGGGCTCGCCGAACGCCTCGTCGAAGGAGAGTGTCTCGAGCACCGGGATCCGGGCACGCAGCGTGTCGAAGACCTGGCCACTCAGCACGCCGTACAGCGCACCGCGCGGCGGCACCACCACTGCCGTCACCCCCACCATCCGCCGCGCCTGGTGCATGGGCATGGCCGAGCGAGCTCCGAACACCCGCGCCTCGTAACTGGCCCCCGCGACCACACCCCGCGCGCCGGTACCGCCGACGAGCACGGGCCGGCCCCGCAGCGTCGGGCGGGTGAGTTGTTCGCACGAGGCGAAGAACGCGTCCATATCGATGTGCAGCACCCAGCGCCGTGCGGTTTCCCCCGCGAACGAACTCACCGCCGGCCCGGACCCCGGTTCCGGGCGGCTGTCACGCACCACCGGACGGCCCACCGGCTCCCGTCCACACGACCGCGTTCCCGGTCATGCCCCTGCTGGTGTCCATATGCGCGAATCTACGCGCTGATACCGACACTGTTTCGTGGCACGCTGGCGCGCGCGTCAGCGCGCTGTCGAACACCGTATGTGATGATCGGAGGATGAAGATCCGCAAGGCCGTGATTCCTGCTGCCGGTATCGGTTCACGACTGCTGCCGCTGACGAAGGCCATCCCCAAGGAGATGCTGCCGGTCGGCGACAAACCGGTGATCGAACATACGGTGCGTGAACTGGTGGCCTCCGGTATCACAGATATCACCATCGTGGTCAGCGGTGGAAAATCGCTGATCCAGGATCATTTCCGGCCGAATCCCGCGCTGGTCGCCCAGTTGCGCGCCGACGGTAAGAGCGCCTACGCCGATGCGGTGGAGGAGGTCGGCGAACTGTCCCGGCTCGGGCATATCACCTACCTGGACCAGCACGGCCCGTACGGTAACGGCACACCGGTACTGAACGCCGCGCGTGCCGCCGGCGACGAACCGATGCTGGTGTTGTGGCCGGACGATGTGTTCGTGGCGGACGTCCCGCGGGCCCAGCAACTCATCCGCGCCTACGAGGCCACGGGCTGCCCGGTGCTGGCACTGATGCCGATGAACCCGAACGAATCGCAGCGCTACGGCGTCCCGGTGGTGCGCGAGGATCTCGACGACGGCCTGTTGCGGATCTCCGGGCTGGTGGAGAAGCCGAAGCCCGCGGACGCGCCGTCGGCGTACGCGGCGATCGGCGGCTATGTCGTGACCCCCGGAATCATCGACGAACTGCGCGTCCAGACCGAGAACTGGTACACCCACCGCACCGGCGAGGTGTACCTGACGGACTCGATCAACGCCTACGCCACCGAGCACGCCGTGTACGGCCAGGTCATCCAGGGCCGGTGGTACGACACCGGCAACCCCGGCGACTATCTCATCGCGCAGTTCGCCTCGGCGCTGGCCCATCCCGATTACGGACCGCTGCTGCGACGCCAGGTGGACTGAGCCGGTCTGCTCAGAACCGCCGGATGCTGTGCACGTGGAACTGCCCGATCGGGGTGAGCCCGACGGGCACTCCGGCGCCGTAGGCGTTGAGGACCTGCCCGACTCCGGCGTAGATGCCGACATGGGAAGCATCCGGGTTGATGATCACCACATCGCCGGGAGACAGCGCGTACAGCGGTACCGCCGCGCCGACTTTCGCCTGTTCCCAGGTGGTCCGGGGCAGTGTGACCCCGACCTGGCGGAATGCCCACTGCACCAGCCCCGAGCAGTCCCAGGTATCCGGGCCGGTGGCACCCCATTCGTACATTTTCCCGGTTTGCGAGGTCGCGGCGGCGAGGGCGCCGAGACCGTTGCTGGTCGAGATCGGCAGGCCGGCCGAACCGCTCGCACTGAGCGAGCCGGACCCGGAAGCCGACCCGCTGGCGCTTCCGGAGGACTGTGCCCAACCCGGTGCGGCCACTCCCGCCGTCACGGTCGTGGCGAGAAATAAGCCGGCGATACCCCGGCGCAGTGCGATTCCGATCACGTGCCCACCCTTCTGCCGGTCGATGCGCGGAACACCATGCGGCGTTCCGGTTAACTCGCGGCATCCGCCGGACTGGTGGGTTACCGCGGACCACGGATGGCACGCCGGAGAGGGTCTCCGGCGCAACATCACTCAGGTAGAACCGAACGAAATGATCACCGTTCCCGCCACTCCGGAGGTCCGGAGCAGCGGTATCGGAGATGATTGTGCCCGGCCGAAGGGTGGTCCACAAACACCTGGCAAACTATCAGCGTGTGATCTAAATCACAAAAATGTTTATTGCGTTTGGGTCAGTATGTCGTTCAACGTCTTCAGGACCGCATCCTTGGTCGCCGACGGAGACTCCACAAAGACACCCAGCTGCCAGCTAGGTTCACCACCCGGCTCCACAGCGATATAGCGGCTGAGATCGATGGTGTACTTGCCCTTATCGCTCGTCGGGGTCTCCACATACGAGGTGTCGGGGTCGAACTGCGTGGCCGAACCGGGCTTGTCGAACCAGGCATCGTTGAACTGGACCCGGGTCGCCGGATCACAGGTGGCCGGGCATTTCCGCATGATCAGGTTCACCCGCTGACCGGCCGAGGAATTCCCTTCGTCGACACACCCCCACGCCTTGGCATCCGGAAACTTCTCCACCGAACCCGCCATACATCCCCAGGAGCCCGGCGTCCGGAAGGCGAACGGCCAGTCCTTGAAGGCCATGGTGTAGGTATCTTCCCCGTCCTGGAACGTGGGACCGATCAACGCGACGGGCTTCAGCCCCTCCTTCAGCGCGGGTGTCCCCGGTGCGGGTGCGGGGGCGCTCGTGCTCGTGGTGGTGGTGGCCGATGTACCGGTTGTTTCGGTATTCGCCGTGCTCGTCGCCGCCGCGGTGTTCTCCTCCGAGCCCCCCGACCGTAGGATCACCATCCCGACCACACCGACCAGCACAAGAGCCACCACCACGGCCAGCACCGCGATCAGCGGCCCGTTGTTCCTGGGCGGGCTCCCTTGTCCACCGGAACCCAGCGGAGGTATCTCCCACGCGCCCTGCGGACCGGGCGGTGGAACCTGCCCCGGGTTCTGCCCCCACGGTGCCGCCGGATTCTGCTGGCCGCCCTGAGACTGATAGCCCTGCTGCCACTGCCCCGAGGGGGCGTTCTTGTTCTGTTGCCCTTCGGGGGCATGCTGCCACCACTCGTCGGGATTGTCCGAAGCCATAGGGACTTACCCTAGTAGGCGGGCACTGCCTCGGTCATGGCCATAACCCGAGGGGGCCGGTGGACGCTACGCCAACTGCGGAAACAGCTGGAGCGCAGTCGTTGCCGGAATACCGGCCGGGCCGACCGGTGTACGCACGGTTGCCGTACGCACACCGGTCGCCCGGAGTACCGCGGATTACCGGGTCACCTTGGTGATCCGGGCCCGAGATCCGCCGGTCAGTTCGGCGCCGTCGGCCACCGGACCGAATTCCAGTTCGACGGCCAGGATCTCACCGGCGATGAGATCACGATGGGTCCGCGCCCACTGCTGCCGGTCGGCCGGGACCTCCAGCACTGCCGTGATCCGGTCGGAAACGTCCAGTCCCAGCGACTTCCGGGTCTCCTGCAGATCCCGGATGATATCGCGGGCCCAGCCTTCGGCCTCCAGTTCCTCGGTGACCACCGAATCCAGCACCACCAGACCGGCATTCCCGGGCAGCGCCGCGGTGGATTCCGGTTCCGCGGCCACGAGCCGCTGGGTGTATTCCTCCGGCAACAGCTCGATTCCGGCCACACTGACCACACCGTCGGCGTTCTCCGACCATTCACCGGCCTTGACCGCCTTGATCACCTGCTGAACCGCCCGCCCCAGCCGCGGCCCGGCGGCCCTGGCGTTGACTGCCAGCTCGAACCGCCCGTGCGCGGCGATATCGGTGGTGAGATCGACCTTCTTGACGTTCACCTCGTCAGCGATGATGTCGGCGTACGGAGCCAGACGGCCGGCATCGGGGGCGGCGATGGTCACCTCCGCCAGCGGCAGCCGGACCCGCAGCTTCTGCGCCTTGCGCAGACTCAACACAGTCGAGCACACCATGCGTGCCTCGTCCATCGCCGCGACCAGTTCCGGGTCGTCCGGCAGGACATCGGCGGTCGGCCAGTCGGCCAGGTGCACCGAACGCCCACCGGTGAGACCGCGCCAGATCACCTCGGTAACCAGCGGAAGCAGCGGTGCGGCCAGCCGGGTCGCCACTTCCAGAACGGTGTGCAGAGTATCGACCGCGTCACGGTCCTCGGCCCAGAAACGTGAACGCGACCGGCGCACATACCAGTTGGTGAGCGCGTCGGCGAAGGTGCGCAGTTCTTCACAGGCACCGGCGATATCGAGGTCCTGCAACGCGGTGGTCATCCGGTCCCGGGTCTGTGCCAGTTTCGCCAGGATGTACCGGTCCAGCACATTCGCCGAATCCGTTCGCCACACACCCGGTTCGACCGCGTAGAGCTGCAGGAAGGTCCACGCGTTCCACAGCGGCCGCAGCGCGTGGCTCGCACCTTCCCGGATCCCGCGTTCGGTCACGATGAGGTTCCCACCGCGCAGAACAGGTGAACTCATCAGGAACCAGCGCATGGCATCGGAGCCGTCGCGCTCGAACACCTCGTTCACATCCGGGTAGTTGCCCTTGGACTTGCTCATCTTGAGCCCGTCGTCGCCCAGCACGATGCCGTGCGCGACCACGTTCGAGTACGCGGGACTGTCGAACAGCGCGGTGGCCAGCACATGCAGTGTGTAGAACCAGCCGCGGGTCTGCCCGTTGTACTCGACGATGAAATCGCCGGGGAAGTGGGTATCGAACCAGTCCTTGTTCTCGAACGGGTAATGCACCTGGGCGAACGGCATGGACCCCGATTCGAACCAGCAGTCCAGTACCTCCGGCACCCGGCGCATGGTGGAGCGACCGGTCGGATCGTCGGGATTGGGCCGGGTCAGCTCGTCGATCATCGGCCGATGCAGATCAGTCGGCCGGACCCCGAAATCGCGTTCCAGCTCGTCGAGGGAGCCGTAGACATCGATCCGGGGATAGTCGGGATCGTCGGAGGTCCACACCGGGATCGGGCTGCCCCAGTACCGGTTACGACTGATGTTCCAGTCCCGGGCGCCTTCGAGCCATTTACCGAACTGCCCGTCGCGGATATGCTCCGGCACCCAGTTGATCTGCTTGTTCAACTCCACCATGCGGTCGCGGAACTCGGTCACTCCGACGAACCACGACGGCACCGCCATATAGATCAGCGGCTGCCCCGACCGCCAGCTGTGCGGATAGGAGTGCTCGATGGTCTCGTGCCGCAACAGTTTCCCGGCGGCCTTGAGGTCCTTGATGATCACCGAGTTGGCGTCGAACACCATGAGCCCCTCGTACGGGGGCACCATCGAGGTGAACTTGCCGCCCGGGTCGAGCGGCTGTACCAGCTCGATCCCGTTGGTGCGGCACACATCCATATCCTCTTCACCGAACGCGGGCGCCAGATGTACCAGGCCCGTACCGGAGTCGGTGGCGACATAGTCCGCCGAGAGCACCCGGTGCGCGCGCGGATGTCCGCGGAAGAAGTCGAACGGCGGCACATAGTCGAGGCCGACCAGTGCGGCGCCGTCGTATTCGCCGAGCACCGCCGGTTCCTCGCCGAGTTCCCGGGCATAGTGGCCGAGCCGTTCGGCCGCCAGCAGGTAGCGCTTACCGTCGACCCCGCGCACCTGCACGTACCGCACATCCGGATGCACAGCGACGGCCAGGTTCGAGGGCAGTGTCCACGGGGTGGTGGTCCAGATCAGTGCCGCCGCGCCGTCGAGCTCGGCCAGCGGATGCTCGGCCGGTACCCGCAGCTCCATATCGACGGTGACTGCCGGATCCTGACGCATCTTGTAGGCGTCGTCGAGGCGGGTTTCCTGGTTCGACAGCGGTGTCTGCTCGTACCAGCTGTAGGGCAGTACCCGGAAACCCTGGTAGACGAGGCCCTTGTCGTACAGCGATTTGAATGCCCACATCACCGACTCCATGAAGTCGAGATCGAGGGTCTTGTAATCGTTGTCGAAGTCCACCCAGCGTGCCTGGCGGGTGACATAATCGCGCCATTCGCCGGTGTAGCGCAGTACCGAATTCTTGCACGCGGCATTGAATTCCGCGAGACCCATCGAGTCGATCTGTGATTTGTCCGTGATACCGAGCTGCTTCTCCGCTTCTATTTCCGCGGGCAGTCCGTGGCAGTCCCAGCCGAATCGCCGATCGACCCGTTTCCCCCGCATGGTCTGAAAACGTGGGATGACATCCTTGACGTATCCGGTGAGCAAATGACCGTAATGCGGCAGACCGTTGGCAAACGGCGGGCCGTCGTAGAAGACGAACTCCCCGTCCCCGGTCGCCCGGTTGTCGACGCTGGCGCGGAACGTTCCGTCGGCGGCCCATGCGTCCAGGACGGCCCGCTCCAACTCGGGGAAGGTCGCGCCGGATCCGCCGCCGAGATCGACACGCGGATATGCGCTGCTACTGGAATTCTGGTCCGCCATCGCGGATTCACGTCTCCTCGTGCCCGGCGCCGCAGCGCGCTGTATACGGCACGGGGACGACGACCGGCACAATCGGTGCGCCGGTACCGCGGTACCACCCCGCTTGTCCACCGGCCCGACGGCCGGTTGGACCTCTCGTTACGAGCTGTGACGGGCTCACCCGTTCGGTTCTAATGAGCGTGCGCGGCCCGGCGGATCATGGGCTGCACGGCGCCGTTCTTCCGAAAGCTCCCCGGTGATGGCCGGATCGTCGCCGACTTACAGGTTTGATTCTAACCGTGACGGTCAACCACTTATACAGCGCCCGCGGAGCCGCACGACCCCGCAGACCCCGGAAGGACGATTTATCTTCGCTCGTAGCAGTTTCGGCTCCGGCATCGCGAGTTCTCGTCAGCGTTTCGCGTGCTGGTCCCGCGGTGGCAACTCTTCATCGGGTGCGCGCATCGACAACGCGCTCACCAGCAACAGCACAGCACCGAGTCCGCACACGACGATGCAACCCCAAGCCCAGATCACCGAACCGGTGGCCAGGGACAGGATCAGCAGGACCAAGCCGATCGCGGCGAGCGCCAGTGTCAAGACAAGCATGATGACCCCCAGGACAGCAGGCCGGGTGCCCGTTCGCTCCCAGCGGTATCGAGCGCTTACTCGCCCTGACCGAAGGACGCGGGTGCGAGCTGGTTGGCCCCGGTATCGAAGCCGTCACCCTCGTCCACCGGTACGGCCGAGCCACGGTTCTCCAGTTCCTCGAGCTGCGATTCCAGATACGATTTCAGGCGCACCCGATACTCGCGTTCGAAGGTTTTGAGTGTCTGGATCCGGCTCTCGAGAACATTGCGCTGCTGGGTGATGGTGCCCATGATCTCGGTATGTTTGCGCTCGGCGTCGGCCTGCAGGGCATCGGCCTTCTCTTTGGCCTGCCGCAACTGGCTGTCCGATCGGGTCTGGGCGTCGGAGAGCATGGAATCGGATTTGTGCCGGGCGTCGGCGATCATCTCGTCCGACCGGGCCCGCGCGTCGTTGACCAGCCGCTCGGAATTGGCCCGCGCGCTCGCCAGCAAATTCTCGGCTTCCGATTTGGCGTCGCTGGTGAGACGGTCCGCCATCTCCTGCGCCAGGCTCAGCACCTTGGCCGCCTGCATATTCGCGTCGGCACCGGCGTCGGCCTGGGCGGGCGCGGCCGGCACCGCCGGGATGGGCACCGACGGCGGAGCCTGGACCGGCGGTTTGACGGGTTCCGGTGGCGGTGCCTGCTGGACCGGTTTCCCGAGCCCGGGACCACCCGAGTTGCGGTTGTTGCTCTTGGCATCGGCCAGTTCCGCGTCGAGCTCGGCAACCCGCTGGCGAAGGTCCGCGTTCTCCTCGATCAGCCGGGAGAGTTCCTGCTCCACCAGATCCAGGAAGGCATCTACTTCGTCCTCGTTGTAGCCGCGTTTGCCGATAGGCGGTTTGCTGAACGCGACGTTGTGCACATCGGCTGGGGTCAGCGGCATGGAAGGATCCCTTCGCGCGTTGTCAGATCTAGCGGCTCTGGCAAGTCTTCTCGGACCATTCTGTCACACCGGAGTTACCGACCCGCCGAGGCTGCTGACGACGGACATGAGGATGAAGACCAGGAACAGCAGGACCATAATCGACAAATCCAGCCGAATTCCGCCGAGCGAGATCGGCGGAATCAGCCGTCGGAGCAGCTTCACGGGAGGGTCGGTGATCGTGAAGATCACCTCGAGGATCACGACGACCACCCCGGTGGGACGCCAGTCGCGGGCAAAACTCCGGATGAACTCGACGATCACCCGGCTGATCAGCAACAGCCAGAAGATGAACAGTACGAAGTACAGCACCGCGAACAAGGCCACGATCTCACTCTGCCGCAAAATCGGCGCGGTGCAAAATGCCCGCGCCGACTGCGTCCCCGACACCCCGCGCCCCGGACGGACGCGGTGCTCGCTATTTCTGGTTGTAGAAGCCGGTTTCCGCGATCCGGCGGCGTTCCTCGGCCGATACGTCGACGTCGGCCGGGGAGAGCAGGAACACCTTGGTGGCCACCTTGTCGAACGAGCCACGCAGCGCGAAGGCCAGACCGGCCGCGAAATCGACCAGGCGCTTGGCATCGGCGTTGCTGAGGTCGACCAGGTCCATGATCACCGGGTTGCCCTCCCGGAACCGCTCGCCGATGATCGCGGCCTCGCTGTAATCACGCGGGCGCAGCGTGGTGATCTTGGACAAGGGACCTCCGTCCTCGAAGATCGCAGGACGGCGGGCGGCAGCCGGTTCGGGACGGACCCGCTCGGCCAGCCGTCGCTCCTCGGCGTCGGGATCGACTGCCAGCGCTCCCCTGGTCGCGCCGCGTAGGGAGGCACCGCCGCCCGGACGATACCGGCCGGAGGCGGCGGCGTCGATCCGGGTGGGGCGGCGCGGGCCCTCGTAATCGTCGTCGTAGGCGTCGCCCGGGTAGTCGTCGCGCCGGGGCGGCGGGTAGCTGGGCTGGTAGGACGGCTTGTACGGCGCGTCGCGGTAGTCGGGGCCGTCGTAACGGTCCTCGGCGTACCGGTCGTAGTCCGGACGATCGTCGTAGTCGCGGGGAGCGCGGTCGGAGTAGTCACGCGGCCGGCGCACGCCACGGTCCTCGACCCCGCGGGGGGTGCGATCGTCGACGTAGTCGTCTTCGTAATCCTCGAGCGGGACCATGCCGAAGTACGCCTTGAACTTGTGCAGCGTGCTCATGCCTGCACCTCGCTGTCGCTCGGCTCCGTCATGATCACGATTGTGGCTGCGCCGATTACTCGCTCGCTGCGCTCGCTCATTCTGGTCGACCTTCCTTCGGCCCCGGTGGCGGCCGGGTGTTGAAGTCTTGCTCAGCCCTCGTCGTGTCCCAGCATATGTGTCGAATGTGACTGATGAGGTTTGTTTGCTACGCCGAGGTTATCGGTCGCTCGCCCATGAGGGCGGTACCGACACGCACACACGTCGATCCATGGGCAATAGCTCTTTCAAGATCGTTTGACATTCCGGCGGACAGCTCCGTGGCCGCCGGGTGTTCGGCACACAGCCGGGTATGTAGTCCGGCCAGGCGCGCGAATTCCGCATCGGGGTCGGCGGCCAGCGGCGGAATTGCCATCATCCCTGCTAAACGCAGTTCTGCCGATTTCGCGATACGGTCCGCCAAGGCGGGCAATCCGTCGGGTCGCACCCCACCGCGACCCGGGTCGGCGTCGAGGCTCACCTGGATCAGCACCTCCAGCGGCGACTCCCGCTCCCCCGCGTCCAGGGCGGCCGCGACAGCCGATTCGAGCGCGGTCGCCAAACGTTCGCTGTCCACCGAATGGACCGCGTATGCCCATCGCGCCACCTGCCGCGCCTTGTTCCGCTGCAACCGGCCGATCAGATGCCAGCGCAGCGGCCGCAATTCGCCCAGTTCGGCCGCCTTGGCGTCCGCCTCCTGAGGACGGTTCTCACCGAAGTCGCGGCGGCCCAGACGATGCAGCTCGGCGATATCGGAGGCGGGAAAATATTTCGTCACCGGCAGCAGCCGCACATCACCGGGATCACGCCCCGCGGCCGCACACGCTGCGTCGATCCGCGCGAGCAGACCCTTCAGCCGGCGCGCCAGAACCTCGGCCCGCACAGGACTTCCGGCCCCGGCCCGTTCGGTGTCCGGGACACCGGACGCCGAGGCACTCACGCGGGGGCCTCCATCCAGATCACGCTGCCCAGCCGGCCGGTGGGCGCGCCGCGGCGATGGCTGAACAAGGTCGCGTCCTCGATAGTGCAGCGGGGATCCTCGGCAATGGCCCCGACCCCCGCCGCCGTGAGCTGGCGGCGGATTCCCGCGCGCAGATCGAGCCCGGGCGTGCCCCGCACGGTGGTGGTGGCGCTACCGGGCAGATGCGCCTCGACATCGGCGCGCATCTCGGCGGGCACCTCGTACTGCCGGCCACTGGCCGCGGGCCCCAGCAGCGCACCGATCCGTTCGGGCCGCGCGCCGGCGGCGATCATCGCGTCCAGGACTCGTCCCACGATCCCGATCCGCGCCCCGACCCGGCCGGCGTGCACCGCCGCGATCACGCCGGCTTCGTCGTCGGAGAGCAGGATGGGCACACAATCCGCGGTCAACACCACCAGCGCCAGACCCGGCCGGGCTGTCACCACTGCGTCCGTGCCCGGGACCGGTTCGGTGCGCGGGCCGTCGACCGTCGCCACGGTACGGCCGTGGATCTGATCCATCCAGATCAGATGATCGGTGGGCAGACCGAGCGAGGCGGCGAGCCGGGCGCGATTGCGCCGCACCGCTTCCGGATCGTCGCCGACATGGTCGCCGAGGTTGAACGAATCGTAAGGCGGCGCGGAGAAACCCCCCGCGCGGGTGGTCACTACTCGTCGAACCGTGAGTACCGGTGCCGCAGTCATGGTGTCGAGCCTAATAGCAACGGCCCGGGACGCTCCGCTGCCGACCACGGGGTGGCGTCCACGCGGCCGGACAGCCCGGTGGCCCGTACCCGCGCGCTGATCGGCGCGAGTACGGGCCACCGGGAGCGATCAGGATCGACCGACCAGATTCAGCGGCGCATGAAATCCGGAACGTCGACGTCATCGTCGTCGTCGGGCAGATCCTGGGTGGGCGGCTGCTGGATATGCGACCGGCTGTTGTGGGTCAGCGTCGGATCCACCGGTCCGCGACCGCGTTCGGTATCCCGGTAACTCGGGGCCGGCCCGCGAGCGACAGCCGAACCAGGGTCGGTCGCCCGCGAGGGCGCGGGTTCCTCGGAGTGCCCGCGGCCCGCGCCGAGTTCGGCGGTACGCGAATGGCCGAGTTCGGCGGTGCGGGTGGATTGCGCGGAGATCTCCGAAGGTCGCCCGGAACCCAGCGAACCCCGGCCGGCCGTTGTCTCGAAGGTACGCCGGGTCGGACCGCCACCGTCGAATCCGGCGGCGATCACGGTCACCCGGACCTCGTCGCCGAGCGAATCGTCGATCACCGTACCGAAAATGATGTTGGCCTCGATATGCGCGGCTTCCTGCACCAGCGATGCGGCCTCGTTGATCTCGAAGAGACCCAGGTCCGAACCGCCGGCGATCGAGAGCAGCACACCGTGCGCGCCGTCCATCGACGCCTCGAGCAGCGGCGAATTGATCGCCGACTCGGCCGCTTTGACCGATCTCCCCTCTCCGCGGGAGGAGCCGATACCCATCAATGCGCTACCGGCCCCGGACATCACACTCTTGACGTCGGCGAAGTCGACGTTGATCAGCCCCGGGGTGGTGATCAGATCGGTGATGCCCTGAACACCGTTGAGGAGTACTTCGTCGGCCGAGCGGAACGCGTCCATCAGGCTCACCGCGGCGTCGCCGAGCTGCAGCAGCCGATCGTTGGGGATCACGATCAGGGTGTCGCAGGATTCGCGCAGCAGGTTTATGCCCACCTCGGCCTGGTTCCCGCGCCGTTTTCCCTCGAACGAGAACGGCCGGGTGACCACGCCGATGGTCAGCGCGCCGAGTTTGCGCGCGATACTCGCCACCACCGGGGCGCCGCCGGTACCGGTACCGCCGCCCTCGCCCGCGGTCACGAAAACCATATCGGCGCCCTTGAGCACCTCTTCGATCTCGTCCTTGTGGTCCTCGGCGGCCTTACGGCCGACCTCGGGGTCGGCGCCGGCGCCGAGCCCTCGGGTGAGCTCCCGCCCGACATCGAGCTTCACGTCGGCATCGCTCATCAGCAGTGCCTGGGCGTCGGTGTTCACCGCGATGAACTCGACACCCTTCAGGCCCTGCTCGATCATTCGGTTGACGGCGTTCACACCGCCGCCGCCGATACCGACGACCTTGATCACGGCAAGGTAGTTGTGCGGGGGCGTCATGAGCTCTCGCCTTCCTTCGATCCCAAGTCTGTCGTTTTCGGATACCCGGTTCCGGTCCGCGGAATATCGATCCGCGGTCCGCGATCCGGACGAACCCTGAACCTCAACCATAGGGTTGGAGTTATGTCAAGTATCCGGCTGGTGCCGAACGCTATTCGCCGCCGTCGCGATCCGCTCGCAGGCGCGCCGAGACGAAAACCAGTTTCTTCGGCGAACGTGCTTCTGCTGGGACGCCGTGCGTCGTATCGTGAACGGTTGCCGTGCGGCCGGCGCCCACATCGTGGGACACCCCCGGCTCCCGCCGTGAGTATTCGCCACCGCGCGGTCGACCTGGGCCGTCGCGGCGCGCCGAACCGAACAGGGTCGAACCGAACAGGATTGCTGGAGTTCATTTTACCGTGACCAGACTGGGACTCGAGACGTCGAACACGGATCCCGGACGCGTCAGCAGCGGCAGCACCACCGCCGATTTGCGTTCGCCGTCCTCGCTGCTGCCCCAGAGTACCGTGCGACCGTCGCGCAATGTCAGCGAAATATCCGAGACGCTCTCGGCGTGCACACTCTCCACCTGCACCGCCAATTCCGGTGGCAGCACTGCGACCACGGCGATCGCCGCCCTGGTCAGGGTATCCGCGGTGCCCGGCCTGGCGGTCAGCAACTCCGGCACCCCGATCGGCGCGGGCTCGACGGCGTACTCGACCCCGTCCGCGTCGAGCAGATGCGCGCCGTCGGGACTGTCGTAGTACAGCACCGGAGTTCGTTCCTCGATCCGGACCCGCATCGTCGACGGCAGCACCCGTTGCACTCGCGCACTGCGGACTTTCGGAATGCTCGCCACCCGCGCGGCCATCGCGGCGGTATCGATCCGCAGAATCGACCCCTGATCCGGGAGTTGCAGCAGCTCCCGGATCTGATCCTCGGATATCGTGCCCGCTCCCTCGATCCGCACCGTCCGCACCGACAGCACCGGCGTGAACCAGGCCAGCGCGACGAACGTGATCACCAACGCCACCGCGACCACCGACCACAGCCGGAACCGCCGCAATCCGCCCACCCCGAACCGTCGCGTCCCGGACCGCACCCCGCGTCACCGCCCGTACTGCGGACGCGCGCGTAGTCCGTCCAAGATCTGGCTGCCGAGCATGGTGACATCCCCGGCGCCCATCGTGATCACCACATCGCCGGGCTGGGCGAGACCGGCGACCTGCCGGCCCACCCGCGACATATCGGGCTGGTAGTGCACGGGTTTGGCGACCGCCTGGGCGACGAGGGCGCCGTTGACCCCCGGCAGCGGTTCCTCCCGCGCCCCGTACACGTCCAGCACCACGACCTCGTCGGCGAGGTCGAGAGCCGAGCCGAATTCGGCGGCGAAAGTCGCCGTGCGGCTGTACAGATGCGGCTGGAAAACCACGATCACCCGGCCCCGGCGCGAACGGGCGCCGTCGCGGGCCTCCTGTTCGACCAATTCCGCGGCGGCGCCCAGAACGGCGCGGACCTCGGTGGGGTGGTGGGCGTAATCGTCGAAAACGCGGACACCGTTCTCCCGGCCCACGAACTGGAACCGGCGGTGTACGCCGCCGAAACCCTCCAGGCCCTGGATGATCTCGTCGATATCGGCGCCCGCGGCCCGCGCCGCCAGCAGCGCGGCCAGCGCATTGAGGGCCATATGCCGGCCCGGAACCGAGAGCCGCAGCGTGCGCGGTGCCGGTTCACCGGTGAGCTGGAACTGGGCGATACCACCGACATCGCGCGGCTCCCAGCTGTGCAGCCGGACACCGACGGGGATGGTCGCGTCGAGCAGATCCCCCGACCCGTAGCCGAGGACCCGGACACCGCGCTCGGCCAGGCGCCGCCCGGTCCGCTCGGCGAGCGCCCGCGCACCCGGATCGTCCAGGCACACCACGAGCAGGCCACCCGTGGCGAGCCGGTCGGTGAAATCGTCGAATACCTGGATATAGGCGTCGTCGGATCCGAAGAAGTCGAGGTGGTCGGATTCGATATTGGTGACCACGGCGACATCCGGGTCGTATTGCAGCAGCGACCCGTCGCTCTCGTCGGCCTCGGCGACGAATGTATCGCCGCTGCCGTGATGGGCGTTGGTTCCCGCCTCGTTGAGTTCACCACCGACCGCGAACGACGGATCCAGTCCGCAATGTTGCAGCGCGACGATCAACATCGAAGTGGTCGAGGTCTTACCGTGCGTCCCCGAGACCAGCAGGGTGCGGTGGCCTTTCATCAAGGCGGCCAGCACGGCCGGCCGCAGCAGCACCGGAATATCGCGGCGGTGGGCTTCGACCAGTTCGGGATTGGTTTTCGGGATGGCGGCGTAGGTCGTCACCACCACCGTCGGGCCGCCGGGCAGCAGGTCCAGCGCACCGGCGTCGTGACCGATCCGCACCTGCGCGCCGCGCGCCCGCAACGCCAGCACACCACGGCTCTCCTTGGCGTCGGAACCGGATACGGCGCCGCCGCGTGACAACAGGATCCGGGCGATACCGGACATCCCGGCGCCCCCGATTCCGACCATATGCACCCGGCTCAGTTCCGGTGGTAGTGCACCCGGCCCGGTGGGGACCGCGGTCGCCTGGTCCTCGCTCACCGGCCCGCCGCCCGCAGCACGATCCGCGCGACTTCGTCGGCGGCGTCGCGGTGGCCGGCGCCGGCGGCGGCGCGGCCCATCTCGGCAATGCGTACTGGATCCGTGAGCAGTGGTATCACCTCGTCGATCACATACTTCGCGGACAGTTCCGGGTCACCGACGATTCTGCCACCACCGGCGGCGACGACGGGTCGCGCATTGAGTTCCTGTTCGCCGTTGCCGTGCGGGAGCGGTACATACACCGCCGGCAGGCCCACCGCCGACACCTCGGCCACGGTCATCGCGCCGCTGCGGCAGACCACCGCGTCGGCGGCCGCGTACGCGAGGTCCATCCGGGAGAGATAGGGCACCGCGACATAGGGTGCGCGAGAATCCGCTGTCGCCACCTCGACGGTGTTCTTGGGGCCGTGCGCGTGCAGCACAGAGACACCCGCCGCGGCCAGTTGCGGCGCGGCACCGGAGATGGCGTCGTTGATCGAACGGGCCCCCTGCGAGCCACCGAACACCAGCAGCACCGGCCCCTCGGCGGGCAACCCGAAATGCTCGCGGGCCTGCGCCCGCAACGCGGCCCGGTCCAGTGAGGTGATCGCCGAACGCACCGGGATGCCGACGATATCGGCGGTCAGCCCCGAATCCGGGACGGCCGCGAGCACCTCGGCGGCGCGCCGGGCGCCCACCTTGTTCGCGATCCCGGCTTTCGCGTTCGCTTCGTGCACCACAACCGGGATCGCGCGCCGGCGGCGCAGCACACCGCGTCCGGCGGCGAGATACGCGGGCAACGCGACATATCCCCCGAACCCGACGACGACATCGGCGCCGACCGCGTCGATGATCTCCCGGGTCCGTGCCACCGAGGCACGGACGCGGCCGGGCAGCCGCAGCAGATCCATGCTCGGCTTCCGCGGCAGCGGCACCGGCGGGATCAGCTCGAGCGGATAGCCACGCTCGGGGACCAGTGTCGTTTCCAGCCCGCGCCGGGTACCCAGCGCGGTCACCCGGATCCGCGGGTCCAACCGGCGCAGCGCGTCGGCGACGGCGAGGGCCGGTTCGATATGTCCCGCGGTGCCGCCACCTGCGACGATCACCGATATCCCGTCCGCCCGGGCCGAATCCTGCCGCTCCGAACCCGCGGCGGCGGAATCCTGGTGGGTCCCGTCCTCGCGGGCGGGATCCTTGTGCGCCGAATCCTCGTGGGCCGAATCCTCATGGGCGGACTGAGGTGCGCTCACCTGTACTTTCCCCGTTCTCGTGCGTGTGTCACCGAATAGGTGGGTTCCCAGGCCCGGGTCGCTCGCAGCGTATCGGTACCCCGGCTGTTCGCCCGGGTGCGGGTACGCGGCCGGTCGTCGGCCCGGGACCGGTCACGTGGCGCCCCACCGGCGGGCCCTTGCCCGCTCTTACCCGGCGCGCCCGAGCGGGACCGGGGCGGATGGTAGACCTCCGGTTTGGGCAGCCGCAGGAACCGGCTGACCCGGCCGTCCTGTCCGGCGTGCAACGCCGCGACCGCCTCGGGTTCGTGCCGGGCGGCATTGGCGAGGATGCCGAACATCAGCAGAGTCAGCGACAGCGACGAACCACCCGCCGACACCAGCGGCAGCTGCAGTCCGGTGACCGGCAGCAACCCGACGACGTACCCGATGTTGATCAGCGCCTGCCCGGTGATCCAGGTGGTCGCGGTGGCGGTCACCAGCCGTAGAAAAGGGTCCACCGAGCGGGCCGCGATCCGCAGCCCGGTGTAGACGAACAGCGCGAACAGCCCGAGCACCAGGGCGCACCCCAGGAAGCCCAGTTCCTCACCGATGATGGCGAAGATGAAATCGTTGTGCGAGTTGGGCAGATAGCTCCATTTGGCCCGGCTCTGGCCCAGGCCACGACCCCACAGCCCGCCGTCGGCGAGCGAGTAGGTCGCCTGGCGGGCCTGGTAGTTGATGCCCTGCGGATCGTCGCCGGGATTGAAGAAGGCCCGCATCCGGTCGGAGCGATACCCGGCCGACAGTGCCAGGACCAGGGCCGCGATCGCACCGGAGGCGAGGATCGCGACGAAAAGCCGCATCGGCAGTCCGCCGAACCACAGCAGCGCCAGCAGCACGATACCCAGCGCGATGGTGGTGGACAGGTTCGGCTGCAACACGATCAACAGGCAGACCAGCAGACCGGCCGGAACCAGCGGTACCAGCAGATTCTTCAACCCACCCGGATCATTGGCCGCCCGGGCCGCGGCGCGCCGCGACACCAGCAGGTGCGCGCCCCACACCACGAAGGTCACCTTGACCAGTTCCGAAGGCTGGATCGAGAACACACCGAGGTCGATCCACCGCCGCGCCCCGTTCGCGTTGGTGCCGATACCGGGAATCAGAACCAGCACCAGTAACAGCACCGACACACCGAACAGCGGAAAAGAGGCCTGTCGCAGCCACCGCAGCGGGATGCGTAGCGCCAGGTAGAACAGCAGCGCGCCGATCACCGCGAACTTGGCCTGATCCATGAACAGTGAATAGGCCGAGCCGTCGTCGGCGTAGGCTTCCACGCTCGAGGCCGACAGCACCATCACCAGGCCCAGCACCGTGAGGAGGGTGGCGATGGTGACCACCAGGTGGAACGAGGCCAGCGGCCGCGCCAGCCAGGCGCCGAACCGGCCCACCTGTAGCTGTCGCATGCCGCGCGGTCTCATAACCGCCGCCCGAGGTCCTCGTCCTTCAGCTCCTCGACCGCGCCGGCGAAGCTGCGGCCGCGGTGGGTGTAATCGATGAACATATCCAGCGAGGCCGCGGCCGGGGCCAGTAGCACCGTATCGCCGGGGCCGGCGAACGCCGCTGCCTCACGCACCGCGCGGGCCATGACCGCGTCGGCGATATCGGTATCCCGCGTGCCGATGATCGCTTCGTCCATAACCGCCTGGCCCATGCCGGAATAATCCCGCGTATCCAGCTCGACCACGGGGACTTCCGGCGCGTGTCGCGCCAGTGCGGACGCGATCACCGGCGCATCCGCCCCGAACAGCACCACGGCGACCAGCCGATCGGCGACCTCCGCCACCAAGTCCTCGACGTGGGCGCCCTTCAACTGACCACCGGCCAGCCAGATCACGTGCTGATGGGCCAGGATCGACGACCGCGCGGCATGCGGGTTGGTGGCCTTGGAATCGTCGATGAAATCGACTCCGCCCAGTTCCCGCACCAGTGCCGACCGATGCGGCCCAACTTTGTGCTCCACCAGGCCTTCGCGCACGAATTGCGGTGCCACGTCGATGGCCCGGGTCAGCGCGGCGGCGGCCAGCGCGTCGGCGATACCGGCCGGACCGGGCGGGCTGATCTCCTTCGACTCGGCCAGGATCGCCGCCTTGGTGAACGCGCGGTCGAGCAGTTTCCCGTCGACCACACCGAGTTCTCCGTCGGCGGGTACACCGATCCGGAAACCGATGGTGCGGCGCGCCTTCGACCGGCGGGCCAGGCCGGCGGCGATCGGATCGTCGAGTCCGACGACCCCGATCCGGCCCAGCAGCGCCCGGGCCTTCGCCGCCGCATAGGCGTCGAGTCCGCCGTGCCAGTCCAGATGATCTTCGGCCACGTTCAGCACCACTCCGGCCTCCGGGCGCACCGAAGGCGCCCAGTGCAGCTGGAACGACGACAGTTCCACCGCGAGTACCTGGGGCCCGGGATTGCGGCGCAGCGCGTCGAGAATGGGCAGGCCGATATTTCCGCAGGCCACGCTGGGAATACCGGCGGCCCGCAGGATGGCGTGGGTCATCGAGGTCGTGGTGGTCTTACCGTTGGTGCCGGTCACCACCAGCCATTTGCGTACCGGTCCGTAGATCCGGGCCTGGTCGACCCACCACGCGAACTCCACATCACCCCAGACCGGGATCCCCTCGGCGACCGCCGAGGCCAGTACGGGCGAATCGGGACGCCAGCCCGGACTGGTGATCACCAGCGCGAACCGCGACCAGTCGGTGTTCTCCAGTTCGGGAGTGGGGGCGATATCGAGCCCCAGCTCGGCCGCTTCGGCCAGCGCGTGCGCGCCACTGTCGGTGACCACCGGGCGGGCGCCGATATCGCGCAGCGGTGCGATCAGCGAACGCCCCGAAACTCCCCACCCCGCGACCAGCACTTCGCGACCGCGCAGGAATTCCAGCATCGGCCCCGGCGAACGCAGGGCCCGTGGTACGTGCTCCTCCATCGTCAGCTCACCCGACCGCCGAGAGATATTCGCTGTAGAACAGGGCGAGTCCGGCCGCCGAGGCCATGGCGGCCAGCAACCAGAACCTGATGATCACGGTCGTCTCCGCCCATTTACTGAGCTCGAAATGATGATGGAACGGCGCCATTTTGAACAACCGGTTGCGGGTGGTCCGGAACACCGCGATCTGCAGTGCCACCGACGCCGCCTCGGCGACGAACAGCGCGCCGATGACGACCATCAGCAGCTCCGTGCGGGTGGTAACGGACAGACCCGCCAGCAGACCACCCAGCGCCAGCGATCCCGTATCGCCCATGAAGATCTTGGCGGGCGCGGCGTTCCACCACAGGAAGCCGATACACGCCGCGGTCCCGGCGGCGCAGACCAGCGCCAGGTCCAGGGGGTCGCGAACGTTGTAGCAACCGGTCTCGGGCTTCGTCTCGCACGAGTGGTAGTACTGCCAGAACGTGATGACCACATAGCCGCCCAGCACCAGGCTCATCGACCCGGCCGCCAGACCGTCCAGGCCGTCGGTGAGGTTCACCGCGTTGGACCAGGCGACGACGATGAAGCAGATGAAGGCCAGGAACACCACCACGCTCATGGTGACGGTGTTGATATCGCGCACATACGACAGTTGCCGGCCGGCCGGGGAAAGCCCGCTGCCGCCAGGGAATTGCAGGGCGAGCACGCCGAAGACAACCGCCGCGGTCACCTGCCCCAGATATTTACCCGCGGCCGTGAGCCCCAGATTGCGGCCCTTGCGGATCTTGATGAAATCGTCGATGAATCCGACCACGCCCAGCGCCGTCGCCAGCCCGAGCACCAGCAGCGCAGACGCCGTGGGCCCCTCGGCCTCGTAACCGATACCGATCAGGTGGGATCCCAGATACCCGGCCCACATACCGATGATGATCGCGACCCCGCCCATGGTGGGTGTGCCACGTTTGGACTGGTGGCTGGCCGGACCGTCGACCCGGATCTCCTGCCCGAAGCCGCGCCGGGCGAATATCCGGATCAGCAGCGGGGTCAACAAGATCGACACCGTCAGTGCGATCGCCGCCGCAAACAAGATCTGTCTCAACGCACTGCCTCCGTGCTCACCCCACCGGCGGCGCCGGCGCCGCCCGGTGCCGGCGTACCGGCACCCGTATTCTCTCCCGCGGCCAGCAGTTGCTCGGCCACGGCCCACAGTCCGACCGACTGCGATGCCTTCACCAGCACCACGTCACCCGCTTCGACTTCGGCGTCGAGCAGTTGTACGGCCGCTTCGATATCCGGGACGAGCACCGACTCCTCACCCCATGAGCCTTCCATGACCGCTCCCTGGTGCATGCCCCGGGAGGGCCGTCCGGTGCCGACCACGATCAGCCGGTCCACATCGAGCCGGACGGCCAGGCGGCCGATCGCGTCGTGTTCCACCACCGATTCCGGGCCCAATTCGGCCATTTCACCGAGTACCGCCCAGCTGCGGCGCGGCGTGTCACCGGCCCGCGCCATGGTGACCAGCGCCTTCAGCGCGGCTCGCATGGAATCCGGGTTGGCGTTGTAGGAATCGTTGATCACCGTGACCCCGTTGGTACCGGTGCGCACATCCATCCGGCGCGCCGACGCCGCGCGGGCACCGGCCAGCGCGGTCGCGAGGGTGTCGAGATCCGCACCGCACTCCAGCGCCACCGCCGCGGCCGACAGCGCGTTACCCACCTGATGTTCGCCGTGCACCGCCAAGGTGATGTCGCGATCACCCGCGGGCGTGTGCAGGGTGAACGAGGCACGGGCCCGGTCGTCGAGAGTGACCCCGCTCGCGCGGATCTGCGCGCCGGCGGCGTGGCCGACCATGACCACCCGCGCGGCTGTCCGGGAGGCCATCGCGCTCACCTGGTTGTCGTCGGCGTTGAGGACGGCCAGCCCGGTTTCCGGCAGGGCTTCCACGAGTTCACCCTTGGTCCGGGCGATCGCCTCCCGGCTGCCGAACTCACCGAGATGCGCGGTCCCGACATTGAGCACCACACCGACAGTCGGTGGCGCCACCCGCGCGAGCGCGGCGATATGACCGGGGCCGCGGGCCGACATCTCCAGCACCAGGAACCGGGTGCTCGGATCGGCGCGCAGGGCGGTCCACGGATGGCCGAGTTCGTTGTTGAAGGATCCGGGCGGGGCGACCACCGGGCCCAGCGGCGCCAGCACCGCCGCCAGCAAATCCTTCGTCGAGGTTTTGCCCGACGAACCGGTCACACCCACCACGGTCAGCCCGCCGGCGGCCACCAGCCGGGAGACGCTTTCACGGGCCAGCGCGGCCAGCGCGTCCAGCACCGCGGCGCCGGCTCCGGTCGAATCATGGCTGAGCGCCAGCGACCTCGACGGCACCACATCGGACGCGGGTGACACGACAATGGCGGGCACACCCACGGGACGGGCGGCCAGTACCGCGACCGCGCCCGCCTCGACCGCCGCGGCCGCGTAATCATGGCCGTCCACACGCTCGCCCGGCAGTGCGAGGAAGATATCGCCGGGACCGATACGGCGCGAATCGAATTCGATCGAACCGGTCACCCGCATCTCCGGGTCACCGATATCGTGCAGCTGTCCGCCCACGACCTCGGCGATATCCCGCAGTGTCATTTCGATCATGAAACTGTCAAGTCCTCCGCGCCCGCCGGCCACGAACCGTTGCCCGATCCCCCGGAACCGTGCGGCCGTGTCGAATCGATCGCCGCCGCGAGTACCCCGCGGTCGTCGAACGGATATTTCACCCCGTTGATCTCCTGCCCTGTTTCGTGACCCTTACCGGCCACCAGCACCGCGTCACCGGCACCTGCCCAACCGACCGCGGCCTCGATCGCCGCGGTCCGATCGCCTATATCGCGCACCTCGCCGCGCTGTTCCTCGGGCACGCTCTGTGTGCCCGCCACCAGCGCCGCGCGGATCGCGGCGGGGTCTTCGGTGCGGGGATTGTCGTCGGTGAGGATCACCAGATCCGCGCCGCGCGCCGCCGCCGCACCCATCAGTCCGCGCTTACCGGGGTCACGATCACCACCGGCGCCGACCACAACAGCCAGCCTGCCTCCGCTGCCCGCGGCGGCGAGGTGGGCACGCAGGGTCGCGATCACCGATTCCACAGCGGCCGGTTTGTGCGCGTAGTCCACCAGCGCGAGGAAATCCTGCCCACGCTCCACCCGCTGCATCCGGCCCGGCACGTCCACGGCAGCCAGCGCGGGCGCCGCCGACGCGGGCTCGACCCCCGCCGCCGCGCACACCGCGAGCGCGAGCAGACCGTTGGCGACGTTGTAGTCGCCGGGCAGCCGCAACCGCACGGGGGTCTCCCCCTCGGGGCCCACGGCGGTGAATTCCTGTTCACCGCCGTGCGCGCGCGCCGGACCGGCCAGCGACCAGTCCGCGGGCCCGGTCGTGCAGACCCGGACCGGCTCGGCCAATCCGTCGGCGAGACGCCGGCCCCAGGCATCGTCGATATTCACCACCGCGGTGCGCGCGGCCACCGGCGAATCGGATTCGAACAACCGGCGTTTGGCAGCGAAATAGTCTTCGAAATCGGCGTGGAAATCGAGATGGTCCTGGGAGAGGTTGGTGAACGCGCCCACCGCGAACCGCACGCCGTCCACCCGGCCGAGCGCCAGCGCGTGACTGGACACCTCCATCACCACCGCGTCCACACCCTGTTCCACCATCAAGGCGAAAACGGCGTGCAACTGCGGCGCTTCCGGAGTGGTGAGCGCACTGGGTACGCGGCGGCCACCGATCCGGGTCTCGATGGTGCCGATCAGCGCCGTGGACCGGCCCGCGGCGGCCAGCCCGGCCTCGACCAGGTACGAGGTGGTCGTCTTTCCGGAGGTGCCGGTGATCCCGATGATCGACAACCGCTCGGACGGATGACCGTAGATCGCTGCCGACAGCTCGCCCAGGACCGCGCGCGGATTCTCCCGCACCAGCACCGGCACGCCGAGCTCACCGGCGGTCTCGGCGCCCGCGGCATCGGTCAGCACCGCGGCGGCACCCCGCGCCACCGCATCGGCTGCGAATCGTGCGCCGTGCGCACGCGCACCCGGTAGCGCGGCGAACAGATCGCCGGGTAGTACCGCGTCGGAGCGCTGTTCGATACCGGTGATCCGCAGGTCGGCGGGCACCGGCGACCGAGGGTCGGCGGCGATCGTTTCCAGCAGATCGGACAAGGGTGTCGACGGCGGCCGGGCGGGCCGCAGCACGTTCTGGCTGGACTGCGCGGGCACGGGGTTCCTCTCTGCGTGATGAAGCGCGCGGATACGACGACGAGTCAGGGTACCGACGCCGGGTCTCGGCCGGTGCAGCCGGTTCGCCGAATCACGACGCCTGCAGGACGAACTGCCGTTGCGGTTCACTCGACGGCGGTATGCGGTCCCGCTGCAACGCCCAGGACGCGATATCGTGGAACAGCGGCGCGGCCGACTGCCCACCGCCACCGTCGGAGCTGCGTACCGGCGCATCCAGCATCAATCCGATCACATAACGCGGATCGTCGGCGGGTGCGATACCGGTGAAAGTGATCCAGTACGAATCGCTCGAATAGCAACCGCAGTCCGGGTTCACCTTCTGCGCCGTTCCGGTTTTCCCGGCGATCCGGTAGCCGTCCACCGCCGCGGCCGCGCCGGTACCCATCTGAACGCCGGTCGGGTCGTTCTGGACCACCGACTGGAACATCGACCGCACGGTGCGGGAGGTCTGCGGGCTCACCACCCGGACGCCCTCGGGCGCCGGCTCCTCGGTCCGCGAACCGTCCGGCGCGACGGTGGCGCGCACAATCCGCGGCGGTACCCGCACACCGTCGTTCGCAATAGCCTGATACATACTCGCCATCTGCAATGTGGTCATCGAAAGGCCCTGCCCGATAGGCAGATTCGCGAATGTACCACCGGACCACTGGTCCCGGGCGGGCACCAGGCCCGAACTCTCCGCGGGTAACCCGACCTCGGTCCGCCGGCCCAGGCCGAACCGCTCGAGCATATCCGCGTACCGATCCTCGCCGACGCGCTGTGCCAGCATGAGAGTGCCGACATTGGAGGATTTGCCGAAGATCCCGGTGGTTGTGTACGGCGCGACGCCGTGTTCCCAGGCGTCACCGACCGTCACCCCCGACATCTGGATCCGGCCGGGCACCTGGTGCACCTCGTTCGGGTCGGTGAGACCGTATTCGATCGCGGCCGCGGCGGTCACCACCTTGTTCACCGAACCGGGTTCGAAAGGCTGGGTCACCGAGGGATTGTCGAGCCCCGCGGGGTCCCAGTGCTCCGGCCCGAGTGCCGGATTGAACGTATTGTCGTTGGCCATGGCCAGCACCTGGCCGGTTTTGGCGTCCAGGACCACCGCGGAGGCCGATTTCGCACCCGAGCGGTCCTTGGCCTGCTGGGTCTGCTGCTGCACGTAGTACTGCAGATACGAGTCGAGGGTGAGCTCGATATCGTTTCCGTCCACCGCGGGCTGGCGGTCGCGCCAGCTCCCCGGGATCACCGCGCCGTCGGAGCCGCGATCGTAGGTGTACGAGCCGTCCGTACCGGCGAGGACCGAATCCAGGGCCCCCTCCAGCCCCACCCGGCCGTGCCCATCCCAGCCGGTGGCCCCGACGATATTGGCCGCGAGCGAACCGCCCGGGTATTCGCGCAGATCCTGCCGCTCCGCCCCGACCTCGGGAAATTCGGCGGTGATCGCGTCGGCCTTGCGGGGGTCGACATTGCGGGCCAGATACACGAACGTATCGTCGCCGCGCAATTTTGCCAGCAGTTCCGCTTCGCTCGGGCCGTCGGAGCCGAGCACACGGTGCACGGTGCGCGCGATGTCCTGAAGCCGCTTATCGGGTTCGGGCGCCGAATCGTCCTTGGCCCGCGCGTCCGCGAGATCCTTACGCACCCGGACCGGCTGGAAACTCAGCGCCTGGGCGATAACGGTGAGCGCCAGCGATTTCCCGTGCCGATCGGTGACTGTCCCGCGGGTGGCGGGCAGATCCTGATAGGTGGTCCGCTGGCCGGCCGCCTGTGCCGACAGTACCGGCGCGGAAATGGTCTGTATATACAGCAGTTGCACTGCCACCACGGTCAACGCGATGAACATGATCACCCGGCCGACACCCAGCCGGAGCCGCACCGGGCCGTCCTTCTTCGCACCGGTCCGCGCCCGCGGCGGCCGGCTCGCGGGAGGCGCCGAACGAGCGGGTACCGATCGGTTCTTCGCGGTCTCCCGGTTCGCCGCGGTGCGGGACCGCGGCGAACCGCGCTCGCGTCCCGACCCGCGCCGATTCATCGCATTCCCTCCCCGGCAACGGCTCCCGGGGCCCCGCCGGGAACCCCGGCCGGTACCGGTACGGCCACCGACGTCGGGACGGCGGGAGCGGTGTCACCGCCGGCCGCCGCCGGATCCGCCACGCCGGGCCCCTCGGCGATCGGCGCCCCGGGCGCGGGAGGCGTAACCGGAGTGGAGGGCTCGGGCGCGGGGGCCGCATCCGGAGCCGGAACACCGGAATCGGCCGGAACGCCCGCTCCACCCTCCGGGGACACCGCACCTTCACCGGGAACGGGCGCGTCCGGAGCCGCCGGCGGCATTTCGGCGTTCAGCGGAGCCGGAGCATCCGGCGCACCAGCGGTTTCCGGACCCGGAAGCACCCCGGCGGGTGACTGTCCCGGCACCGGCTCACCGGGAACCGGTGCCGGGCCGGACTCCGGTGGGGCCTGCCCCTGCGGCTGAGCGGGATCGATACCCGGCGCCGCGAGTACCGCTCCCGGACCGGCTTCGGCGGGTTGCCGCGGGGGCGAGGACGGCACCGGAACGACCCGCTCCCCCGGATCCGCACCACCATGCGGCCCGCTGCGGGGCGGCGGGTTCAGCGGTGGCGCGGCCGGACCCTGCGCCGGGGCGGGTTCCCCGATCACGGTGACCGTTCCGTCCGGTGCGACCACCAGGCGCGCCGGGTCGTCGGCCGGGATCATGCCCAGTTCCCGTGCACGGGTGGCGAGTTCAGGTGCGGAATCGGCCGCGGCCACTTCCCGCTGCAGTGCGGCGCGTTCGTCGGAGAGCACCCGGTTGGCTTCCCGCGCATCGCTGAGGTGGTAGCTGTCCTCGGCGGCGCGAGTGGTCAGGACCAGGGTGAGAGCGAGACCGCAGCCGAACATGGCGAGGATCGCGGCGACGAACGGCACCCGCCCGGTCAGCTCCGTGCCTGCCGGGGCGGTAGGTGTCGCGACACGTTGTCGCCGCCGGGCGTAAGCGCGTTGCGCCGCACCGGATTTCACCCGCTCCGCGTCGTGTACCCGCCGGGCCGGCCGGGTCGGCCGCCCCGTTTCGGTCCGTGTTCCCACGCTCATACCAGACACCCCCGTATCGGTGTGATGGCCCGCGGTTCCGTTCCGCGTGGCCCTGTGCCGCGGTCCGTCGTGCCCGACCGCTGCTCCGATGCCGGGCCCCACCGGCATCCGCTGTTGCGATACCCGGGTATCGCATACACCCTGTCGTACTGGAAAAAACCCTCGGAGACAATCGAATTCAGTCCCGCGCGGCCCAGCTTTCCCGAACTTTCCGTGGTTGCGGCGCACCGGATCACCCCGTGTCCGTAGGACACGACCCGGGCCCGCCGATCGGGCCACTCGTCGAGGCGGAGGCCGGAGCGCAGGCCGAGGTATCGCACCACTTCCGGGCCCGGCCCACTCATTCCGTCTCCTCCGCGATCTTCTCCGCCGCCCGCATCCGCACCGGAGTCGCGCGCGGGTTCTCCTCGATCTCCGCGGCACTCGCCTGTTCGGCGCCGCGGGTCAGGATCCGGAACTGGGGGCCCATACCGGGAAGTTCGACCGGAAGATCCATCGGTGTCCGGGATTTCGCCCGTTCGGCGAGTTCGTGTTTGACGACCCGATCCTCGAGCGATTGATACGACATGACCACGATCCGCCCGCCGGGGCGTAACGCGTCCAGCGCGGCAGGCAGGGCGGCACGCAGCGAATCCAGTTCGGCGTTCACCTCTACACGCAGCGCCTGGAAGGTCCGCTTGGCCGGATGGCCACCGGTACGCCGGGCGGGAGCCGGTATGGCGTCGTAGAGCAGAGCCACCAGTTCGGCACTCGTACGGAACGGCTGCCGGGCCCGGCGCCGCACGACCTCGGCGGCGATCCGGTTCGCGAAACGTTCCTCGCCGTAGACTTTCAAAACCCGGGCGAGCTCACCGTGACTGTAGGTGTTGAGTACATCGGCGGCGGTCGGGCCGGTGGTCGCGTCCATTCGCATATCCAGCGGCGCATCCACCGAATAGGCGAATCCGCGGTCGGCTTCGTCCAATTGCATGGACGACACACCGAGGTCCATCAGCAGTCCGCTCACCGAGCCGGTCGCGGTCAGGCCGGCCTCCGCCAGCGCGTCGGCGATCCCGTCGTAGCGGATATGCACCAGGGTGATCCGGTCCCGGAAGGGCCGTAGCCGCTCGGCGGCGTGGGCCAGCGCGTCGGTATCGCGGTCCAGACCTACCAGGCGCAACTCCGGATGGGTGCGCAGGAAGTATTCGGCGTGACCGCCGAGGCCCAGGGTGGCGTCGAGGTAGACCGCGCCCGGCTCAGCGAGGACCGGGTCGAGCAATTCCGCGGCGCGAGTGAGCAGAACAGGGATATGTCGTGTGCCGTGCTGCTCACGGTTCACCTGACCTCCCGGATATGCCTCGCTGGGAACGACCGTCCTCGGGTCGTATCGGACCGCGGCATCCGGCGCGGACACCGGTGCCGAAGCAGTGCGAAAAGTGCGTGAGATGCGGCGCCGTCACCCGACGGGGTACGGCCACAGCGTGTGCGACAGAAGGAAATTGGGCTTCACGAATGCCGCGGGGTCTCTGACCGAAGCGGCACCTGGCGTCGGGGAAGTACGTCAGGGTCCGCGTCCGGGCAGAGGCCGCGTGGCACTCGCCGGGGGCTAGAAGATTCCGCCCAGTGCCTCGTCTCTCGCTTGTGCGTAGTCCTCCTCGTGTTCGGCGAGGTAGGTCTCCCACGCCTGCTTGTCCCAAATCTCCAAGAAGTCGACCGAGCCGATGACCGTACAGTCGCGGGTGAGGTTGGCATACCGGCGATGTTCGGCCGATAACACGATCCGGCCCTGCGAATCCAGACTCTGTTCGTCCGTTCCCGCCGCCAGCGCCCGGATGAATGCCCGCGCCTGCGGGTTGCTCCGGGATGCCGAGGCAGCTCGCCGGGCGAGCGCACTGAATTCTTCCTTCGGATAGACGGCAAGGCTGTGGTCCTGCCCTTTGGTGACCATCAACCCTCCCGCCAGATCGTCTCGAAACTTCGCGGGCAACGTGAGTCGCCCCTTGTCGTCCAACCGAGGTGTGTAAGTACCGAGAAACAACCCGATACCTCCTACCGGACCACCTCGAATGGTGTTGGCCGGCTGAGCCGGCCGAGCGCCTTACGGCCTCTCCTGTAGTGCGCGCTCCACATTACCCCACTTTCCCCCACTTTCAATCGAAACACGGGGTGATGTGGCTCCCCAGCTCACCGATTTCGCAGGTCATCCCAGCTATCACCGATCAGGTGAACTTTTCGCGCGCTCTGCCTCCTCGCGCGCGTCCGCGCGCCACAAACGCGGCGGCGCCCGTCAACTTCCAGCAAACCCCCTGTTCACACGCCGCGAGAGGGGCCGGTGGGGCGATGTGGAGGGACCCGGTGGAGGGATGTGGGAGGGACGGCCCGGACAAGACAGCGGTGCGGTGTGGATGCGCGAGAACATCACGCGCCCACACCGCACCGGATATGCGCGGACAACGAAGCCGCACCGGATTCCGGTGCGGCTTCGGCCTGGCGTTCGGCGAGTTCGTCTCGCCGGCGACTATTCCTGTTCGAACCTTCTGCGGAAGCGATCTTCCATCCGCTCGGTGAATCCACCGGAGCGACGCTGCCGGCCGCGGCCACCGGTTCGTTGCGACGGTCCCGGTTCACTCGGCGGATCGTTCGGGGAACCACCGCCCCGGCCCGCCGATCCACCTTTGGCTCCGCCGAGCAGGAGCAGCACTCCCGCGCCGAACATCACGATGAATCCGACCAGACTGATGATCGGGAAACCGCCGGGCCGCACCGGGAGGGCGATACCGGCGATGAGCAGGACCAGGCCGAGTACGAACAGGGCCGCGGCCTGAAGTCTGCGTCGACTCGACGCAGTACGGAAACGTCCGCCGCGGACGGACGACGCGAACTTCGGATCCTCAGCATAGAGAGCGCTCTCGATCTGTTCGAGCATGCGCTGCTCGTGCTCGGAGAGTGGCACGGTACCTCCCCCGGCACTAGGTCGTGGCTGTCGCCTCCGGGTAGGCGACAGATAACCCCTTGGCGGCTATCTGCCCCTAATGATACGAGTTCCCCCAGAGCCGTACCACCATATGGGTACAGCTGGGTGAAGTTCGTGCCCGCGCCGGGCCCCGACCGATACAAAAATGCCGTGGTCCGCCCGGTTCCGGGGCCTGATACGGAGGCCCGGAGCGAAGCCGGAGGTACCACTAGCGCGGCGCGCCGTTGTCGTCGCCCGCCGCTCGCAGCCGTGCCGCCGGCGCGATCAGATCCTCGACATCGTGCAGGAATGCGCCGACACGCGCATAGAACTCGTCGGCCCGGGCGTCGTCGATATCCCGGGGCAGGCCCGCCTCCAGGGCGGCCCTGGTCGCGGAATGGCCGCTGAAATAGTCCGCCCACATAACGAATTCGGGCGCGGCGCGTTGCAACATCACCCAGGCGTTACGTGATCGTGCCCGCGGCGCCGAATCGGCACCGGTGAGGGCCAGTACCGCCCCCGCCCCGCGCAGAGCGGCCAGATAGGCGACCCGGAACCGTTCCCCCGGGTCGCTTTCCCCCGCCGCCTCCATCAGCAGTCCGTCGGCGCGTCGCAGCAGCATCCCCGCCCGGCCCGGTTGACCCGGGTGAACGCTTCGATCCGACATGGCCGTCCCTCCGTATCTCACCCGTCGTACCCCGCGGCGGTTTACCGGTATGGCAGGCTGAGCGTGCACCGTGGGGAGCCGAACAGGTATTCGAACGTTTGGCTCGAGCTTGAATATAGAGACGACCACCGACATATTCGCCTGCCGGAAACCCCAGCTCCGGCTGACCGACCGCGAAAGAGCCCACCGATATCGCAATGACCGCCGTCAAGTCCAACCACCTCCCCGCCCCGGTCGTAGTCGACCTCTCCGTCGCCGCGCTGCGTGCCCGGTTGCACGACGCGCTGGCGGTGTACGTCGCGGCCATGGACTACCCCCGCGGCACCGAACACCATCGGGCGCCGATGTGGACCGAACACACCCATCGCGCCGGCTGGCAGGCTGTCGCGGCGGTGGTGCCCGAGGACAACGGTATGTTCGACCTGCGCAGTTCGCCGCTGGTCGCGATCGCCTACGGCTATCGCGGCGGACCCCATCAGTGGTGGCAGCAGCAGGTCCACGCGGGTATGCGCCGGACCGGATGGCCGGAACCCGCGACCCAGGGGTTGCTGGGCGACTATTTCGAACTCACCGAATTACATGTCCACCCGAGCGCGCAAGGCCGCGGTATCGGCGCGACCCTGCTCCGGCAGCTCCTTCGCGACCGGACCGAACGCGCGGTCCTGCTGTCCACGCCCGAGGTGTCGGCCGAGGACAACCGGGCGTGGCGGCTGTACCGGCGGATGGGATTCCAGGACGTGCTACGGGATTTCGTCTTCGCCGGGGACAACCGCCGCTTCGGCATCCTCGGCCGGCCGCTACCGCTGCCGTGAGCGTGATCATCGTCGGTTCCGGCCACAACGCCCTGGTCGCGGCGTGCTACCTGGCCCGGGAGGGCCGACCTGTACGGGTGCTCGAGCGTGATGTCGTGCTGGGCGGCGCGGTATCGACGGTCGAACGTTTCCCGGGCCACCGCGTCGACCGCGGATCGTCGGCGCATCTGATGATCCGGCACACCGGGATCGTCGAAGAGCTGGAGCTGGACCGGTTCGGCCTGCACTACCTCGACTGTGACCCCTGGGCCTTCGTACCCGCATGCCCGGACACCGGGGCCGCACCGATCGTCTTCCACCGCGACCTCGACCGAACCTGCGCATCAGTCGCCGCGGCCTGCGGCGACCGTGATGCCGCGGCCTACCGGCGTTTCGCGGGCGAATGGGAACCCCGAGCGCGCCGCGTGATGCGTTCGTTCGGCGGTGCTCCCACCCCGGGCCGGTTGGTGCGCTCGTTCTGGGGTCTGGACGCCCGCGGCGGCGGAAGCGCGCTGTCGCGCGAATTCCTGCAGTCCGGTGATGCGCTGCTGGACAGCTGGTTCGACGACGAGCGGCTCAAAGCGGCACTGGCATGGTTCGGGGCGCAATCGGGGCCGCCGATGTCGGAGCCGGGAACCGCGCCGATGGTGGGGTTCGCGGCGCTCATGCACACCCTCCCACCGGGCCGCGCGGTGGGCGGCAGCGGTGCGTTGACCGAAGCACTGGTGGCCCGGCTGCGCGCCGACGGCGGCGAGATCGTGGCCGGCGATCCGGTCACCGAACTCACCCGCCGGGGCGACCGGTGGCACGTGCGCACCGGTGCGGGGCGCGACTACGACGCCGCGACAGTGATCGCCGGTACCCATATCCTCACGACATTCGAGCTCCTGCGCGCCGGGGGGTTCGACCCCGGAGTGCTGGACGGGTGGCAGCGGCGGATCCGGGTGGGCCCGGGTATCGGCATGGTCGTCCGGGCCGCTACCAGCGCACTCCCCTCCTACCCGGGTGCGACGACCGCCGAATCCGCGACCGGTCTGCAACTGCTGGTATCCGGCCGCGAACAACTGCGGCTGGCCCACGGCAACGCCCTCGGCGGCCGGCTGCCCCCACGGCCGGTGGTGCTGGGGATGAGCTTCAGCGCCCTCGATCCCGGTATCGCACCCGCCGGACAGCATCAGCTCTCCTTGTGGTCGCAATGGCATCCCTACCGGCTCGCGGACGGCAGCCGATGGGCGGCGCACGCGGAGACGGAGGCCGACCGGATCATCGCCGAACTGGACCGTTACGCACCCGGTGCCGCGGCGTCGGTGCTGCGGCGGCATATCCAGACCCCGGTCGATCTGGAAGCGGAGATGGGGTTGCGTGGCGGCAACGTCATGCACGTCGAGATGAGCCTGGACCAGATGATGCTGTGGCGACCGCTGCCGGAGCTGTCGGGTCATCGGGTGCCCGGTGCGCCGGGGCTGTATCTCACGGGCGCCTCCACCCACCCCGGCGGCGGGGTATCCGGCGCGAGCGGCCGCACCGCCGCGAGCCTCGTACTGCGCGACGGCCGGCGCGGGCGGCAGTGGTTACGCCGGTGAGCGTGGCCGGCCGCCGGATCCGGCTGGACAACCCGCGTGAGCTGATACCGGCCGGTTGCCTGGTGACGCTCATCGCCGCGCAGATCGCGTATCCGCTGACCAGCGGGTCCGCCCGCGATACCGTGACGGTGGCGGTGGTGCTTCTGTCGGCGGGCACCGCACTGGTGCACGCGACACTGACCCGCGGTCTCCGGTACGCGGCGGGTTTCGCGGTGATCGTCTCCGGTATCGGCCTGGCGGCCGAAGCGGTGGGCACGGCCACCGGGATCCCGTTCGGTGCGTACGACTACGCGATCGGGCGGCTCGGCCCGGCGCTGTTCGAGGTACCACTGGTGGTGCCCCTCGCATGGACCGGCGGTGTGTATCCGATCTGGGTGGTCGCGGGGATGCTGTGCCGCGCACCGGTGTCGCGTATCGCCGCCACCGCGGTGGGCGCGGTGGGCTGGGATCTGTTCCTGGACCCCCAGATGGTGGCCGACGGACAGTGGCGCTGGCACGACACCGGCTCGGGACTTCCGGGGCTCGATACCATCCCCGCCACCAACTATCTCGGCTGGTTCCTGGTGGCGGTCACCATCGCTGTCGCGCTCACCGGATGGGACCGGACCGCCCCGCGCTCCGATCGGGTGTGGGTTCCGGTGCTGATGTTCCTGTGGACCTGGCTGGGTTCCGCGCTGGCGCACGCGGTATTCCTCGGGCTGCCGTACTCGGCGGCCTACGGCGGTGTCGTACTCGGCATCCTGGGGGTTCCGCTGCTGGTCCGGCTGATTCGCACCGGCTTCGGACCGGTCGGCGCCCGGAACGGCGACGCGGCCGGGCCCGTCGCATGGCGTCGGTGAGTTCCGGCCTGGCACCATGTCATCCGTGACTTCGAGTCCCGTTACCGCAAAACCCGGTTCCCCGGCCCCTGTTCCACGCTCACGCCGCCTCCGGGCCCGGGTGACGGCAACCCTTGTCCTCGCGGCACTGCTGGTTCCCGCGCTGGCCGGATGCCTGCGGGTGCAGGCCTCGATGGGACTGTCGTCCAACGACCGGGTATCGGGCCGGATCGTCGCGGCAGTCGTACCGGAGAACAGCGAGGACAAGGGGCCGCAGTTCACCGCGCCGGAAGCATTGGCCACGAAGGTACGAATCGAGCCGTACAACCAGGACGGGTATGTCGGCAACGAGATCTACTTCGACGACCTGAACTTCGGTGAGGTCGAACAGCTCGGGCAGATGTCCGAGCAGGCGCAGGGCCTGTTCGAGCTGAAGTTCCAGCGCAACGGTGATCTGGTGAGTCTCAACGGCCGCGTCGATCTGGAAACGCTGGCCCCGCACGGCTCGGATGTGCAGTTGAGTGTGGCGTTCCCGTCCCGGGTCGCCAAGACCAACGGCACCCGGGAAGGGGATTCGGTGGTCTCCTGGAAGCTGCCTGCCGGTGAGGTGAGCACGGTCCGGGCCGAGGTCGGCTACGCCGATCCGAACACCCGCTCCTTCGCGGGCTGGGCCGGTATCGTCGGCGGTATCACCCTGGCTGTCGCGGCCGTTATCGCCGCCCTCGCCTTTCTCGACCGTAATCCGCCCGCACCGGGCGCCCCGGCCGGTTTCTCACTGCGCCGCTGGTGGGGTGAGGTCAAGAACAACGCGTGAGGTCCACCGCGCGCGCCCGCCGGCTCCGGGCACGGGTCGTGACCACGGGCACCGGCCTCGCCCTCGGCAGCGCGGGACTGACCGCCTGGAACGCGATCACCCTGCCCCGGCTACCGCGCACGTCCGCGCCGGTCGCCGAAGCGGTGACAGTCTGTGTGCCCGCCCGGGACGAAGCCGACCGGCTCCCGCCGCTGATCGCCGATCTGCGCGCCCAGACCGGGGTCGAGAAGCTGCGCATCCTCGTATTCGACGACGCCTCCGCCGACGGTACGGCCGAGCGCGCGCGGGAGGCGATCGACGGCGACCCTCGCTGCACTCTGCTGCGCGGTACCGCCGGCCCGCCGCCGGGCTGGACCGGTAAGGCGGCGGCATGCCGGACACTCGCCGATACCGCCCGGCAGCTCGCGGCCACCACCGGATCCGGGGCCGGGGTACTGATCTTCCTGGACGCCGATATCCGCCTCGCTCCCGGCGCGCTCGCCGCCGCGGCCGGGGAGCTGCGGCGCCGGGGTTCCGCACTGCTGTCCCCCTGGCCGCAGCAACAGGCGCGGACCCGCGCCGAGCGCCTGGTACAGCCGCTGCTGTGCTGGTCGTGGGCGTCCACGCTGCCGGTGGTGTGCGCCGATCGCGGTACCCGGGCGTCGACGGTGGTGGCGTGTGGCCAGTTCCTGGTGTTCGACGCGGCCGCCTACCAGGCGATCGGCGGGCATACGGCGGTCGCGGGAAGCGTTACCGAGGACCTCGATATCGCCCGGGCGCTGCGCCGCGCCGGATACCGCACCGCACTGGCGGCAGCCGGCGGGCTGGCCCGGACCCGGATGTACCGGGGGCCGGAGGAACTCGCGGCCGGGTATCGCCGCTGGCTCTGGTCCGCCTACGGGGGTTCGATACCCGCGGGCCTCGCGGTGGGAGTTATCGCCGCGTGGGCGTATTGGCTGCCTCCGCTGGCCGCGACGCTGGGTCGCGGCCGCCTCCGCCGGTTGGGGTTTCTCGGGTACACCGCCGCCGTCACCGGGAGGCTGCTGGCACGGAGCTTGGAAACCGGACGTCCGCCGGTACGGCGTGACCTGACGGCGGCGGCGGCCCATCCGCTGTCCGTCGCCACCTATTTGTCTCTGTGGGCCCGCTCACACCGCGACCGGCGCCGCGATGCTCTCACCTGGAAAGGACGCGTCCTCGACCCCCGGCCAGACCTGGACTCTCGCTGATTCTTGGTCTTGTGCCCGCACGTACCGGATCGGATGATGAATCGGCCCGGACCGTTCGACGGGTGACAGACCTTCCGGCCCGGGTTTCGAGGAGGCTCGTATGACCATCGCCATCTACCCCAGCGCCGATACCGACTGGGCACAGTGGCATACCCGGTACGCGGCCCGGCTGCGGAGCCCGCACTCCGGACCCGATCCGATCGCGCAGCACTGGATCGGCGAATCACCCGAACAGTTGCCGGGGCTCCCGGGCACCTGGTGGGTTGTCGACGGCCGGGTGTTCATCGCGGCCAAACCGGGCGATCGGCTGGATCACGACGGCACCCGAATCGCGGGGATAGAAATCCTCGACCCGGTCGACGACGCCCCCGGGATCATCCTGCGGCACGACGAGCACGCAGTGGAAATCATCCGCCGAAATGGGCAGACGTCGATCCGCGTCCACGCCCCGGCCGACTAGCGGTACCGTCCCGGAATCGAAGAACCCCCGGGCCCGGTGCGCCGGCGTCGTCCGTGCCGCCGACGATATTGCCCGTGCGCTCGGCGGGCCTAGGCGCTCAGCGGCGCCGCCGTCACCCCGTACCCGAGATTCGTCAGCACTTCACTGGTGGCCTTGGCGAAATTCAGGGTGATGAAGTGCAGGCACGGGGCGCCCTCGGCGATCAGCCGCTCCCCCATTTCGGTGGCGATCTCGATACCGGCGGCGCGGACCGCGGCGCGATCCTCCTCCGGCCCGGATCCCGCGGCGCGGCGCAGCCGGTCCAGCACCCGCTCCGGGAGTGGCCGGCCACACAGCTGCTCGGCGCGCTCCACCGTGCGCAGCGAGGTGATCGGCATCAACTCCGGAATGATCGGCTTGGCACCTTCGACCGGATCCCGGGCGACGACCCGGTCGCGCAGCCGCAGATAATCGTCGACATCGAAGAACATCTGGGTGATCGAGTACTCCGCGCCCGCACGCAGTTTCGCCGCCAGATAGTCGGTGTCCCGGTCGAGGTCCGGTGAGCGGTGATGGCCCTGCGGGAACGACGCCACACCGACATGGAAATCACCGAGGTCACGCACGATCCGCACCAGCTCTTCGGCGTACTCCACCCCGTCCGGATGTTTATGCCATTCGCCCAGCGGATCACCCGGCGGGTCACCGCGCAGGACGAGGATATTGCTGATCCCGGAATCGGCGTAGGCACCGACGATGGACCTGAGTTCGGCAACGCTGTGATCGACCGCCGTGAGATGCCCGACCGGCAGCAGAGTGGTTTCCTCCGCGAGCTGCCCGGTGACCCGAACCGTGCGTTCGCGGGTGCTGCCGCCGGCGCCGTAGGTCATCGATACGAAGGCCGGGTGCATCCGCTCGAAGGTCCGCACCGTACGCCATAACCGCTGTTCACCGGCTTCGTCGCGGGGCGGCGAGAACTCCACCGAGAAGGGCACGGCGCCGTCGGCGTGCTGCCGCAGACTCTGCACGACCGAAGGCGTCGCGGAGACGTTCGGTGACGTGGGAGACGGCCGGCCAGGGGTCGGTAGTCCCCGCGCGTTGTCGAAAGTCACCGGCCCAGTCTAAAGCCGCACTCCGGTACGGCCCGAGTCTCTCCCCGGCCCCGGCACCCTCCGCTCCTGACCGGCGGTCTCCCCCGCGTATTCTGCGATCAGGTCCCGCCGAGACGGCGGGTGCCATGGACACCACCGGATATGGCCCCCGCGGGCGGCCTCCGCGGCCCGGAGCCCATGGCGAACCAACGATTTGGGAGGTCATCCTGTCCGCCGGAACCGGTACTCCGACCCGGTCGGGTCCTATAACGGCCGTGCCCGGAACAGCGGCCTTCGCGACGGCCGTCGAACAAGCGCTCACCGCTTATTTCGCCGGCCGCGAGAACTCGGTCACCGAACTGGGTCCCGTTTTCACCGAGGCGGTCGGCGCGCTCGAATCGTTCGTGCTGCGCGGGGGTAAACGCACCCGGCCCGGCTTCGCCTGGATGGGCTGGCTGGGCGCCGGTGGCGATCCGGCGGACCCCGGCGCCGCGGCCGTCCTGCAAGCCTGCGCGGCACTGGAGCTGGTGCAGGCGTGCGCACTGATCCACGACGACATCATCGACTGTTCCCGGACCCGGCGCCGCTTCCCGACCGTGCATGTGGACTTCGAGCAGCGCCACCGCTACCAGGGCTGGGCGGGCGATTCGGCGCAGTACGGCGAATCGGTGGCGATCCTGCTCGGCGATCTCGCCTTGGCCTGGGCCGACGATATGGTGCACGGCAGCGGCCTGGATCCGGCGGCCCTGGCCCGGTTCGCCCCGGTCTGGGCCGGTATGCGCACCGAGGTCCTCGGCGGTCAGCTGCTCGACGTGCACGGTGAGGCGAGCGGGGACGAATCCGTGGCCGCGGCGCTGCGGATCAACCGGTACAAAACCGCCGCGTATACGGTCGAGCGCCCGCTGCATCTCGGAGCCGCTCTGGCCGACGCCGGCCCCGGCCTCATCGCGGCCTACCGCGCCTACGGCACCGATATCGGGGTCGCTTTCCAGCTCCGCGACGATCTACTCGGGGTGTTCGGCAATCCGGAGGTCACCGGTAAACCGTCCGGTGACGATCTGCGCGAGGGAAAACGCACGGTACTGGTCGCCGAGGCCCTGCAGCGCGCGGCTGACAAGAATCCGGCAGCCGGCGACCGGTTGCGCGCCGCGATCGGCACCGATCTCTCCGACGAGCAAGTGGGCGAACTGCGCGAACTGCTGATCGAGCTGGGCGCGGTCGACGCCGTAGAGGCCCGGATCACCGCGCTCACCGACCAAGGCCTGACCGCCATCGAGGCAAGTTCCGCCACACCGGAGGCCAAGGAACGTCTGCGGGCGATGGCATCGGCCGCCACCCGGCGCGCGGCATGAGATCGGTGAAAGGCCCGGTGGACCGGGTTGTCGTGGTCGGGGCCGGGCTGTCCGGGTTGTCGGCGGCGCTTCATCTGACCGGTGCGGGCTGCTCCGTCACTCTGGTGGAGCGCGCCGATCACCCGGGCGGCCGGGCCGGGCGCTACCGGTTCGACGATTACGAGATCGATTCCGGCGCCACTGTCCTCACCCTCCCCGAATTGGTGGACGACGCGCTGGCCGCAGTCGGCCTGGATACCGATTCCGCCGTGCCCCCGCTGCGGATCCGGCCGCTGGCACCCGCGTATCACGCCCGCTTCGCCGACCGGTCCGAGATCCGGGTCTTCTCCGATCCCGACCGGATGAGCGCCGAGGTGGCGCAGGCCTGCGGACCGGACGAGGCCGTGCGCTACCGGCGGCTCCGCGACTGGCTGGGTCGCGTCTACCACGCCGAATACGACGAGTTCCTGGCGGCGAATTTCGATTCCCCGCTGGATCTGGTCCGGACTCCGGCGAAACGGGCCGCTCTGCTCGACCTGATCCGGCTCGGGGCTTTCGGCCGGCTGGGCCGGCGGGTTTCCCGCACCCTGCGCGATTCACGGCTGAGCCGGCTGTTCACCTTCCAGGCGTTGTATGCCGGGATGGCGCCCGCGCAGGCGCTGGGAGTGTACGGGGCCATTCCCTTCATGGATACGGGCCTGGGCGTCTATTTCCCCGACGGCGGGATGCGTGCTGTCGCCGATACCTTGGCCGGGGCGTTCACGGCCGCCGGCGGCCGACTCGAACTCGGCGCCGAGGTCACCGGTATCGACTACGCACCGGGCGGCGGGCCACGCCGGGCGCGGCAGATCACGCTGGCCGACGGCCGGGTGCTGCCGTGTGACGCGGTGGTACTCACCGCGGATCTCGGCTCGCTCGGCCGGTTCGGTATGCGGCCGCGCCGCGGTCTTCGGGCTTCGCCCTCGGCCGTTGTCGCGCACGGGATCGTGCCGGTCGCCGTCGCCGAACAGTGGCCGGTGCAGGCACATCACACGATCGAGTTCGGCGCCGCCTGGGCGCAGACCTTCCGCGAGATCACCGCGCGGCGCGGCAGCCGGCCGATGAGCGATCCGTCACTACTGCTCACCCGGCCCGCGCTCACCGATCCCGGTCTCCACATCACCCGGGACGGGATCCGCTACGAGCCGTTCTCACTGCTCGCGCCGTGCCCGAACCTGGATTCGGCGCCGCTGGATTGGGCCCGGCTGGGACGCGCGTACCTGCGCGAACTGCTCGCGGTACTGGAAGAACGCGGTTATCACCGGATAACGACGGAGTTCGTCGCCGAATATCTCGACACGCCCGCAACGTGGCGGGATCGGGGAATGATCGCCGGAACCCCCTTCTCGGCGGCGCACCTGTTCCGCCAGACCGGCCCGTTCCGGTCTCGTAACCTCCCGCGCGGCAGCGAGAACGTGGTCCTGGCAGGTTGCGGAACTACGCCCGGGGTCGGTGTTCCGACCGCGCTGCTGTCCGGAAAACTCGCGGCACAACGCATTCTGGGCGAGAATCGCAGGGCCCGGACGCGCGCCCCCGCCACCGTCCGGCGGACATCCCGGAGGGAAGCCGTAAACTGATCGCCGACCTATTCGCCTGCGGTTGCGACCGCCGACCACCCGGGGGGACCGACACCTGATGCCAGCCCCCTATATGCACACCACAGCCACCGCGGTTCAGATCCCCGATACCGACGTACCCACGCCGGCCACGCCCACCCACGCGCGTGCCGCCGGCCGGGCCGGATTCGCGCCCGGACTGCTGGGCTGGCTGCGGTTCTGCGCCGATTTCCTGCGCAGCCCGGAGGGGCATGCGGCGCTGCTCGGCTTCACCGGGGCGATCATGATCACCTTCGGCGGCTTCGGCGCCGGTAGTGTGCGCAAACGAGACCCGCTGCTCGAGGCGGTCCACCTGTCCTGGCTGCGGTTCGGCCACGGGTACGCGCTATCGATGATCTGCGTCTGGGCCGGGGTGCTGATGATGGTGGCCGCCTGGGTGCGGCTGGGTCGTATCACGCTGGGATTCGGTGGTCACACCGGCGATGTCCGCCTCAACGAGTTGCGCGCGATCGTCGGTATCTGGATCGCGCCGCTGATGTTCGCGGTGCCGATGTTCAGCCGGGACGCCTACTCCTACCTCGCCCAGGGCGCGCTGCTGCGGGACGGTTTCGATCCGTACCAGGTGGGGCCGGTGGCCAACCCCGGAGTCCTGCTCGACAATGTGAGCACCGTCTGGACCACCACCACCGCCCCCTACGGCCCGGTGTTCCTGCTGATGGGCCGCGCGATCACCGCGGTCACCGGCGATAACGTGGTGAGCGGCACCATCGCGATGCGGTTCGTCATGCTGCCCGGACTGGTGCTGATGATGTGGGCGGTGCCGTATCTGACCAAACACCTCGGCGGCAAGCCCACGGTCGCGCTGTGGCTGGCCGTGCTCAACCCGCTGGTACTGATCCACCTGATCGGCGGCGTGCACAACGAAATGCTGATGGTCGGCCTGATGTGCGCGGGGATCGCGCTGGTCCTGGAGCGTCACCATGTCGCGGGGATCGTGGTGGTGGCGATCGGGGTCGCGATCAAGGCGACCGCGGGGGTGGCGCTACCGTTCCTCGTCTGGATCTGGATGCTGCACGAACGTGACCGGCGCGCCGAGGACGGCCAGCGGGCGGCGCTCGGGACGAGCAGCCGGGAATTCCTGGCGCATCACTGGAAGATGTTCGTCAAGATCGCGTCGCTCGGCTTGGCCGTGTTCGCCGTGGTGTTCGCGGCGGCCTCGGCGATCGCCGGCGTCGGGATCGGCTGGCTCACCGCGCTGTCGGGGTCGCAGAAGATCATCAACTGGCTGTCCATGCCGACGGTCATAGCGCACGCCACCACCTGGATCACCCCGTTCGGCCTGGACTCGTCGCTCGAAGTGACCCGGATGCTGTGCATGCTCGCACTGCTGGTGCTGCTGGTCTGGACCTGGTGGAAGTTCAAACTCACCGAACGGGACGCGGTGCTCGGGATCCTGATCGCTTTCGTCGCGATCGTCATCCTGTCCCCGGCGGCGCTGCCCTGGTACTACTCGTGGCCGCTGGCCCTGGCCGCCGGTTTCGCGCTGTCGACCACCACGCTGATGACACTGGTCGGAGTGTGTACCTGGCTGATGCTGGTTTTCCAGCCGGACGGGTCGATCGGGCTCTACAACTTCTGGCACGTCGCCGCCGCGACATTCGCTTCCGTCGTCGCCGCGCTCTCGCTGCGTACGGTGGACCCGCTGCGGTTGCGCGGAGCACCGCACCGGATCACCGCGCCCACGGTCCCCGGACCGTGACAGGCGAGCAGGGTACCGAGATCGCCGCTCGACGCACTCCCGGCTGCACAGCTACCCCTCCTGCCCGCCCCGAGACGCCGCACGACGACAGCACGCTCATATCCGCCGGCACGAACCGCTGTGCCGATCCCGGCACCCTGCGCCGGGCATACCTCCGGTGCCGCAGGACGGCCGCCGCCCACGGGCGCACCTATTACCTGGCGACTCGGCTGCTGTCCGCCGAGCAACGCCCCGCCGTACACGCGCTCTACGCCTTCGCACGCATGGTGGACGATATCGTCGATCTCCCGGGGCGCACACCGTCCGATCCCGGCCCCGCCGCAGTGCTGGACTCCGTGGAGTACGCGCTGCGCACCGCCTGGTCACCGCCGGGCGAGAACCCCCCGATCGGGACCGGCCGTCCGGCCTCGCTGCCCACCGGATTCGACGAGATCGTCCTCGCACTCACCGATACGGTCGCCCGGTTCGCCATCGACCCCCGCCATTTCTGGCTCTTCCTGGACTCCATGCGCATGGACGCGGCCGATTCACCACTGTTCCGGAACCGCTATCCGAGCATGACCGCCCTGTACGAGTACATGCGTGGTTCGGCCGCGGCCATCGGCCTGCAACTGCTACCGGTCCTGGGCACGACCGGCCCCCGCGCAGCGGCCGAACCCGCGGCGGCAGCTCTCGGCAATGCTTTCCAGCTCACCAACTTCCTGCGCGATATCGGCGAGGATCTCGACCGCGACCGGATCTACCTGCCGGCCGACGAGCTCGCCGCGTTCGGAGTCGACGAACAACTCCTCGCGCACTGCCATCGCACGCGCCACACGGACCAGCGGGTCCGCCGCGCGCTGAGACACCTCATCGCGATCAACCGGGACCTGTACCGCGGCGCCCACCCCGGTATCGAACTGCTCAGCCCGCGCGTACGCCCCGGTATCCGCACCGCGGCCGCCGTCTACGCGGCCATCCTGGATCGCATCGAGGAGAACGGCTACGACGTGTTCGCCCGGCGCGCGGTCGTACCGAACCATCGCCGCCTGCGCCTCGCCGCGGGCGCCGCATTACTCGGCGAGCGCCCACCGAGCACTCCCCACTGAGACCGAGGCGCGCCAAAAGACTCAGAACGGGTCTGCGGCGGCGCGGCGGAGAACTTCGCGGGCCAGTGGCCCGTGCAGGGCCTCCACCGGTTTACCCGGCAGCGTGTCGTCGTCGGTGAAGATCCACTCCAGGATCTCCTCGTCGGTGTACTTCGCGTCGCGCATCACCGTGATCAGGCCCGGCAGCGATTTCAGCACCGCGCCCGTATCGTCGAAAAAGATCTCCGGAACCCATACGACACCGTCGCGGCGGATCGCGAGCAGCTGATTGTCCCGCAGCATCTGATGGACCCGGGTCACCACAACACCCAGGTTCTTGGCGACATCGGGTAACGAGAGCAGTGGTACCGAAGCGGGCAGGACGTCGGCACTACAAGGAAAGGCACTCACGGGAGATAACGGTAGACGTTGTCCGCCCGACCGCGGTGAGACACCCGCACCTGTTCGGCCGATAACATCGTGGGAGCCGCGTGGGGCGGTCACCGTGTGGACACGGTACGAAGGTGGAGAGGTTCGTGACAGCCGGAGGACAATTGATCGGCGCCGTGCTCGACCGGCGCTACCGGATCGACGCGCCGATCGCCAGGGGCGGGATGTCGATGGTGTTCCGGGGTGTGGACACCCGGCTGGGCCGTCCGGTCGCCATCAAGGTGATGGACCCCAGATTCGCCGGTGACCCGCAGTTCCTGAGCCGGTTCGAATTCGAGGCCCGCGCGGTGGCCGGGCTCAAACACCCGTCCCTGGTCGAGGTGTACGACCAGGGCATAGACGGTGAGTATCCGTTCCTGGTGATGGAACTGGTCCAGGGCGGGACACTGCGTGAACTACTGCGTGAGCGCGGGCCGATGCCACCGCACGCGGTACGTGCGGTCGCCGAACCGGTGCTGGCCGCGATCGGCGTCGCGCACGCGGCCGGGCTGGTGCATCGCGATGTGAAACCGGAGAACGTCCTCATCTCCGACGCCGGGGACGTGAAAATCGCCGACTTCGGCCTCGTCCGGGCGGTCGCCGCCGCCAACACGACGTCCGCCAGCGTCATCCTGGGTACCGCCGCCTACCTCTCGCCCGAACAGGTGACCAGCGGAAGCGCGGACGCCCGCAGCGATGTGTACGCCTTCGGGATCCTGATCTTCGAGCTGCTCACCGGCAAGGTCCCGTTCACCGGCGACAACTCGTTGTCGGTGGCCTATCAGCGGGTGGAGAACGATGTGCCGAGCCCCAGTGGGCTCATCGCCGGGGTACCGCCCGAATTCGACGATCTCGTGGCCCGCGCCACCGCCCGCGAACCCGGGCACCGGTTCGCCGATGCCGGCGAAATGGTGGCCGAACTGCGGGCCGTCGCCGAACGCCTGAATCTGCCCGCCTACCGGGTTCCGGCGCCCCAGGAATCGGCCGAGCACACCAGCTCCCGGCACCCGGTCTCCCGCCCCGCACCGGACCCCGTCGCGGCGCCGGGACCACATGCGACCCGGATGGTGACCGCTGCCCGGCCGCGCACCGACGCGCCACCGCCCGCCTATATCCCGCCGCAGCGCCCCACCCAGTACAGCTCCTATCAGGAGAATCGCGCCGGTAAACGCCGTAACGGGATGATCTGGACGGCGGCCGTCGTGGTGCTGACCCTCCTGGTCGGTATCGGCGGCTGGTGGCTCGGGATGGGCCGTTACAACACTGTTCCGTCGGTCGCCGGTATGACAGTCGAACAGGCGACCGCGGAACTCCAGGACGCCGGATTCGAAACCGGAACCCGCGACAAAGCCTCCGATACCGTGCCCGAAGGCGGTGTCGTCGGCACCGATCCGGGCCCGGGCGCCAGGGAAACGAAGGGGTCCGCCGTAGACATCCTGGTGTCCAGCGGTAAACCCGAGGTGCCCGCCCTCTCCCCCGGCGACGACTGGGACGAGGTCCAGGGCCTGATCCGCGATCAAGGATTGCAGCCTGTCGACGCCGGCGAGGTCGCCAGCACCGCCCCCGAGGGAACTCTCGCCCGGGTGGATCCCGCACCCGGCACGGTGCTCCCGGCGGGCGCCCACGTCCAGGTCTGGAAGAGCAACGGATCGAAACCGGTTCAACTGCCGGATCTGCGGGCCGATACGCCCGACCAAGCGCGGAAGAAACTCGAGAGCCTCGGCCTCACGGTCGCGGGTGAACGGCCCGCCTACGACAAGTTGGTCGAGGTCGGGCGGGTTATCGGCACCGAACCCGGCGTCGGGACCACTGTCGACGCGGGATCCTCGGTCACCCTGGTGGTCTGTGAGGCGGTGACCATGCCCTCGGTGGTCGGAAAATCGGTCTCGGAGGCCCGGAGGATTCTGGAGGGGCTCGGCCTGCAGGTCGAGGTGCGGCAGTTCGCGCCGCTCGATTCCTCGGTCGTGGTATCACAGAATCCGGCGGCGAATGCCAATGTCGAAACCGGCGCGGCGGTCTCGGTGGTCGCCATACCGTGAATCTCGACGCCGTGTGCTCGGCGCGGTTGTTCGCGACGGTGAGGGACAGGTTGCAGCAGGGGCGGGCGGGACAGAACCGCGACGGTGACGAGCAGGACGAGCCGCCAAGGTGACAAGCAGGACAGTCCGTCAAGGTTCTGTGTTTTTTGGCGTCGCCTCCGGCGCCGCGGGTTCGGGGCCCCCTTGGTCTCGTTCTTCACTCCCGGCGATCGGTCGCTGCGCTCCTTCGCTCTGGTCGCTCCAGAACGAGACGGGCCCCGAACCACCAAGGCGGACCGGTCGCATGCGGGAAAACGGGGTGGGGTCGCATGCGGACAGACGGGCGGTAGGGGGATCAAACGCGCCGGGGGCGGCGGGGGTACCGGGCTTGTCACCTTCGCGTTCCGGTTCACCTCCTGCACCGGACCAGCGCGCCGGAATTACCGCAGCATCTCCGCTACCAGAAACGACAGTTCCAGGGACTGCTGAGTGTTGAGGCGGGGGTCGCAGGCCGTTTCATAACGTCCCGACAGGTCCAGATCGGAGATGTCCTGAGCACCGCCCAGACATTCCGTGACGTCCTCACCGGTGAGCTCGATATGCAGGCCGCCCGGGTGGGTTCCGAGCGAGTGGTGGACCTCGAAGAAGCCCTGCACCTCGTCGACGATCCGGTCGAAATGCCGCGTCTTGAACCCCGTGGAAGATTCATGGGTGTTGCCGTGCATCGGGTCGCACTGCCAGATCACCTGGTGTCCGGTGGCCTGCACCTTTTCCACGATCGCCGGGAGAACCTCACGGACCTTCGTATTGCCCATCCGTGATACCAGCGTCAACCGGCCGGGTTCGTTGTTCGGGTCGAGCCGCTCCACATATTCCACCGCTTGGGCGGGTGTGGTGCCCGGCCCGATTTTGAGGCCGATCGGGTTGGCCAGGAGCTCGGCGAACGCGATATGCGCACCGTCGAGCTGGCGGGTACGTTCCCCGATCCACAGGAAATGCGCGGACAGGTCGTAGAGCACCGGGTCGCCTGCCGTGTTCTCGGCCAGGCGCAGCATGGCCCGCTCGTAGTCCAGCACCAGCGCCTCGTGCGACGCGTAGATACGAGCCGATTTCAGACTGGGATCGTTGACCCGGCAGGCGGTCATGAACCGCAGGCCGCGGTCGATCTCCTCGGCCAGCGCCTCATAGCGTGCCCCGGCCGGTGACTGCGATACGAAATCCCGGTTCCAGTCGTGCACCCGGTGCAGATCCGCCATCCCGGCGCTGGTCACCGCGCGCACCAGGTTCATGGCCGCGCTGGCGTTGGCGTAGGCGCGCACCAGGCGCGACGGGTCGTGTTCGCGCACGGCGGCATCGGCCACCAGCGAATTCACCATATCGCCGCGGTAGGATTTCAGCCCCAGCGCATCGGTATCCGACGATCGCGGCTTCGCGTACTGACCGGCGATCCGCGCCACCTTCACCACCGGCAGGCTGGCCCCATAGGTGAGGACCACGGCCATCTGGAGCAACGTCCGGATATTGCCCCGGATATGCGGCTCGGTGTTGTCGGCGAATGTTTCCGCGCAGTCCCCGCCCTGCATCAGGAACGCTTCACCACGCGCCACCTCGGCGAGCTGCTCCCGCAACTCGTCGACTTCGGCGGGCAGGCAGATCGGCGGCACGCTCTCCAGCACCGTTCGCATATTCGACGCCTGCTCGGGATCCCACGACGGCTGCTGCAGCGCCGTCCTCGACAGTGCGTCGTCGAGCCGTTTACGCAGTTCCGCCGGCAGCGGCGGCAGCTCGGGCAAACGGTCGATGGGAACGTCGACGGTCCAATTCACCAGTTCAGGATAAGTGGTGCCCGATCCGGAGAGATCGCCGGAGCCCCTTCCTCCACCCCTACCGGTCACAGACCCGAGTCCCGCGGACAAACCCTCACCCGCAAACCCGCATCACTCAGCATGCATCTCCACCCCCGTTCTCCGCATGCGGCTGGTCGGCCTTGGTGGTTCGGGGCCCGTCTCGTTCTGGAGCGACCAGAGGGAGGGAGCGCAGCGACCGACCGGCGGGAGTGAAGAACGAGACCAAGGGGGCCCCGAACCCGCGACGCCGCAGGCGGCGCCAAAAAACACAGCACCTTCACGAACGGTCCCGCTCCCCACCTTCGCGGTCCAGCGCGCCAAAACACATCCAGCCAACCCCTCGGTGAGCCAACCATGGCCCCCAATCCCCGCGCACACCCCCTCCGAACCTCCCCGCCCCCGAACTCGCCGTCGCCCCGGGCGCGTTTCATCCCCCACCGCCAGTCCGTGCGCATCCGACCCCCACCCCCGTTTCCCGCATGCGACCGGTCCACCTCGGTGGTTCGGGGCCCGTCTCGTTCTGGAGCGACCAGAGCGAAGGAGCGCAGCGACCGACCGGCGGGAGTGAAGAACGAGACCAAGGGGGCCCCGAACCCGCGCGCGCCAGCGCGCCGAAAACACAGCTAGGCTCGTCGCGTTCTGTTGTCGCCGAGGGGACCCCCCACTTGAGGTATTTCTACGATTCGGAGTTCATCGAGGACGGTCGCGTTATCGACCTCGTGTCGATGGGTGTCGTCTGCGAGGACGGGCGCGAGTTCTATGCCGTGTCCTCGGAGTTCGATGCCGGGCGGGCAGGTCCGTGGGTGAGCAGGCATGTGCTGCCGAAACTTCCGCCGGAAACCTCTCCCCTGTGGCGGACCCGGGCGCAGATCCGGGATGAGCTGTACCGGTTCCTGGTTCCCCGGCCCACGGTGCAGCCCGAGATGTGGGCCTGGGTGGGGGCCTACGACCATGTCGTGCTGTGTCAGCTGTGGGGTTCGATGGTGGATCTGCCACAGGAGCTGCCACGCTATACCAACGAGCTGCGGCAGCACTGGGAGGCACACGGCCGTCCGGAATTGCCGCCGCCCCCACGTGATGCCCATGACGCTCTGGCCGACGCGCGGCACAACCTCGCCAAGTTCGAGGCTATCGAGGCAGCGCGCCGCCGCTGACCTGATCTCCGGTGAGCGTCCGAGAACTCGGAATGGTCCGGTCTCGGACGCTCACGTCGATAAGCAGCCGATATTCCGGGCGTAGGCAGCATCGAACAGGTCCCAGCCGCTGCGGCGGCCGGCGGTGCGCGCCTCGGCCATCCAGCCCGCCTCGACGGCCGCGTCGACAAACGCCCGGACGACGCCGGGCATGTTCAGGTTCAGCACACAGTCACCGATCCCGATGCCCCCGGCAGCAGAGAACCCGCTGTCCGGGATATGGCGCTCACCATCGGGGCGGAAGACCAGTGTCAGTCCTGCCACCGACCCGATCTGCCGCAGTCGCAGGACTTCCTCGCAGCCGTCTATGTGCTGGTGGTAGGTCTTCCACAGATACTGCTGCTCCCCCACCGCAAGCACTCGGCGGCGGTGTTCTTTCGTCATCGGCCGATGCTAATGCGGATCCCTGGATCCGGGCTATCGGTTTGTCGAGCGGGCCGACCGCCATGGCATGGTCATAACTCACCGCCGGCCGCGGCAGCCGGAAGTTCTCGGACGCTCACCCAGGAACGACGATGGCGCCCCCGGAATGTTCCGAGGACGCCATCGTGTGCTGCTCCGGCTGCGGATCAGTGTCCGTTCTGGCCGTTCTGGCCGTTCGAGCTCGCCTCGTCCTGCACTCGTTTGAGGACCGCGAGCTGCCTGTGCTCCTCTTCCAGTTCGGCAGCGAAATGCTGTTCGCTCTCCGAACGCGGGTCGGCTCGCAGGAAGCTGCCGGTGCCCGGCTGACCCGCCGAACCCAGCTGATTCATCTTCTTGGGCACGACCGCACCCTGGTATTCCAGGGGCAGCGGGTGGCCGTGGTCGTCGACCGGGCCCAGCGGCTGGTGCACCTCGATGTATTCGCCGTGCGGCAGCCGTTTGATCACACCGGTTTCGATGCCGTGTTCCAGGACCGCCCGGTCGCTGCGCTGCAGTCCGATGCAGAACCGGTAGGCCAGGAAGTAGGCGAGCGGCGGTGCGACGAGCAGGCCGATGCGACCGATCCAGGTGGTGGCGTTCAGCGAGATATCGAACTTCAGCGCCAGGATGTCGTTGACGCACGACAGGGTGAGCACCACGTAGAAGGTGATCGCCATGGCACCGATCGCGGTACGGACCGGCACATCACGCGGCCGCTGCAGCAGGTTGTGCCGGGCGGTGTCGCCGGTGAGCCTCTTCTCGATCCACGGGTAGGCGATGAGAACCATGAACACCAGGCCCATGATCAGGGCCACCCAGAAGACCGCGGGAATCGTGTACCGGCCGAGATAGATCTCCCACGGTGGCATCAGACGGGCCATACCGTCGGTCCACATCATGTAGAAGTCCGGCTGCGAACCGGCCGATACCTGCGACGGGTTGTACGGGCCCAGATTCCAGATCGGGTTGATCTGCAGGAGCCCGCCCATCAGGGCGACGAAACCGAGCGTGAACGCGAAGAACGCGCCCTGGTCGGCGGCGAACACCGGCACGATCCGGGAGCCGACCACATTGTTCTCGGTGCGGCCCGGTCCGGGGAACTGGGTGTGCTTCTGGTACCAGACGATCGCGACGTGCGCGGCGATGAGGGCCAGCATGATGCCCGGGAACAGCAGCACATGCGCGATATAGAGGCGCGGGATGATGATGTCACCTGGGAAATCGCCGCCGAACATCAACCAGTGCATCCAGGTGCCGATCACCGGGATACCGATGGTGATACCGGAGAACGCGGCCCGCAGGCCGGTGCCCGACAGCAGATCGTCCGGCAGGGAGTAGCCGAAGAAGCCCTCGAACATGGCCAGGATCAGCAGCAGCGAACCGATCACCCAGTTCGCCTCACGCGGTTTGCGGAACGCGCCGGTGAAGAAGATGCGGAACAGGTGGATGATGATCGACGCCGCGAACAGCAACGCCGCCCAGTGGTGCACCTGCCGGACGAACAGACCACCGCGCACCTCGAAGGAGATGTTCAGGGCGGTCTCGTAGGCCCGTGACATGCCGACACCGCGCAGCGGCTGATAGGCACCGTCGTAGGTGACGTGCGCCATCGACGGGTCGAAGTACAGCGTCAGGTACACACCCGACAGCAGCAGGATGATGAACGCGTACAGCGCGATCTCACCCAGCAGGAACGACCAATGGGTGGGGAACACCTTGTTGATCGATCGCTTCACGAAGGCAGCGGCACGATACCGCTCGTCCATTTCGTTGGCCTGTGCCGCGAGCTTGCGGCCAGCCGTTCCAGCACTCATGATCGACGCTCCCAGTAGGCCGGGCCGAGGGGTTCGATGAAGTCACCGTTGGCGACCAGGTACCCCTCTGAGTTTACGGTGATCGGCAGCTGCGGCAGCGCTCGGGCGGCAGGACCGAAGATCGGCTTGCCCCATTCGGTCGCGGAGAACTGCGACTGATGGCACGGGCACAGGATCCGGTTGGTCTGCTGTTCGAACAGCGAGGTCGGGCAGCCGAGGTGGGTGCAGATCTTCGAGTAGGCGAAATAGTCGCCGAAGTTGAAGCTTTCCTGGCCCTTGCGTTTGATCGCGTTCTTCGCGTCCTCGGGGCGCAGGCGGATGAGCATCACGGCGTTGCGGATACCGCGCAGCGACTGCAGGGTCTCGTGCTCGTCACCGCGCCAGGATTCCTTCCACGGGAAGACGGTCTCCATGGCGCCCGCGTCCAGATCCTCCGGGCGGACCAGCACGATGTCCTGGGGCCGGCCGGTGTCGCGGCGGATGTAGACGGTTTCGCCCTTGTAGTCGGGGGTCCAGCCGGAGACCCACAGCGGCGATTTATCGCCCTTCGCCCACGGGTTCTTGACCATGCCGCCGACGAACACCAGCAGCGCGCCGATACCGAGCACGCCGACGCCGGCGCCCGCGGTGCGGGTGATCAGCTTGCGACGGCCCAGTGTGCTGGTGTCGAGCGCGTCACTCAGCTCGGCGGCCAGCGTGCGCCGCTCGACCTCGGCGGATTTGCCGTCGTGCCGGTCCTGGACCGACAGTTCCGCGGGAATGAACTTCTTGCGGATCAGCACCACCGCGATACCGATGGCCAGAATCGAGATACCGAAGGTCAGGCCGTACAGCGGCGTGGTGAGCGAGTACAGGCCGTGTCCGCCGTCGTCCTTGCCCTTGTACTCCCAGGGCCAGAACAGGAACACACCCACCAGCGCGGCAGCGGCCAGGCCGGAGATCGCGAACCACAGCGCGACCTGCCGCTCGGCGCGTTTCTCGGCGCGGGTACCCGGCACCGGCCAGCGTTCCCGCCGGTAGGCCACTTCCACGCCGTCCCGCGCGGTACCGAGCTCGACCAGCTCGTCGCGCGACATCGCGTCCAATTCGGCCTCGGTGGGATCCGCCGGGGTCGCGGCCGCGGAATCTTTGTCCAGGCGACCCATCTCGTTCCGCTCCTGTTCTTCACTCATGACTTAGCGCCCTTCTGATGGGACGTGCCCGGACGGCTTCCGTGACTACTCGGGCTACCGCCGCGGGGGCTCGACCCGGTCATGTCCGGGATCCGATCCAGATCGCCGCACCGACCACGGCCACGATGCCGATGACCCACATGGCCAGGCCTTCGGTGGCGGGACCGAAACCGCCCAGACCCCAGCCGCCGGGAGTCTTGGCCTCGGTCGAGTCCTTGACGTAGGCGATGATGTCGCGCTTCTCCTCCGGGGTGAGCTGCCGGTCGGAGAATTTCGGCATGTTCTGCGGGCCGGTGACCATCGCGGTCCAGAGCTGCTGCTCGGACGCCTGGTCCAGCGGCGGGGCGAACTTACCCGAGGACAGCGCGCCACCGCGGCCGGTGAAGTTGTGGCAGGACGCGCAGTTCATCCGGAACAGTTCGCTACCGCGGCCGATATCGTCGCCGCGCAGCGACTCCTGGGCGATCTGGCCGTTGGCGTCGCGGACCACGGTCGGGCCGCCGCCGTTGGCGGCGACATAGGCGCCGATCGCGTCGGTCTGGTGGGCGTCGAACTTCACCGGTTTACGTTCGGCCTGCGCCTCGTTCCGGGTCATCGGCATACGACCGGAGGACACCTGGAAGTACACGGCCGCCTCGCCCACGCCGACCAGGCTCGGGCCGCGGTCGGGCACACCTTGGAGGTTGGCACCGTGGCAGGTGATGCAGGAGGTCTCGTACAGCTGCTGACCCTCGCGGATCAGCGCCACCGAATCCTCGTTCGCGGTCGCGACCTGCGGTTCGGGGGTGAGCGCAGTGGCGAGGAAACCGGCTCCGACGAGGCCCACCAGGAGCGCGAGGCCACCCGCCATCCGTCGGCGGATGCGGCGCTGCCTGCGCTTTTTGCTGGCCTCGCCGTGCCCACCGCTGGCGGGCGCTGGCGCTGTCGGGGGCGATGAACTCATCTGTGTCCCTTTGGAGTAGACGGAACCGTGGTGGGCAGTGCTGGCTTGTGCGCCCGAGCTACGCCTGCGTGGCTACGCTGCGCTACCTCCTCCGGCGCTGACGCCCGGGCGCTGGCCGGCGTCATTGGACGAAGTAGATCACGGCGAACAGCCCGATCCAGACGATGTCGACGAAGTGCCAGTAGTACGAGACGACGATCGCGGCGGTGGCCTGCGCGGGGGTGAACTTGCTCATCGTGGTGCGCGCGAGCAGGAACAAGAACGCGATCAGACCGCCGATGACGTGCAGACCGTGGAACCCGGTGGTGATGTAGAACACCGACCCGTAGGAACTGCCCGGGATCGAGGTCCCCTCCGCCACCAGGTGGATGTACTCGTAGCCCTGACCGGCCACGAAGAACGCTCCCATGAAGAAGGTCAGCAGATACCAGCGGCGCAGCCCGAACACATCACCGCGCTCGGCTGCGAACACACCCATCTGGCAGGTGAACGACGAGGCGATCAGCACCGCGGTGACCGGGATGGCCAAGCCGAGGTTCAACTCTGTCGGCGGCATCGGCCATTCGGGGGCCTGACTGCGCGCGACGAAGTACATCGCGAAGAGGCCGGCGAAGAACATCAGCTCGCTGGACAGCCAGATGATGGTACCGACGCTGACCATGTTGGGCCGGTTCAGCGAGTGCACACGCTGGGTTATGGCCGATCCTGAGGTACCTACTGCGGTCGTCACGGGGTAAGTATGACTCTTCGTAGTACGACAGTCGAAGTCGGGTTCCCATCTTGATCTTTTGTGTCGGGATTCACCGGCTCAGTGAGTGTCTCGCCCTTGCGCGGCGTGTCGGGTGCGGACGGACATCCGAACAGGACAGATGCCGTTGTCCGGCCGGTATCATGCGTCGCGGTCAGGTGTAGCTGCGCCGCTGTCACGGCGGTGCGCGGTCTGCGGATGGGCTCGGCCCGGGTTCCCATTAGGGTGTGCATGACCGTTCGGTCACCGGTATCGGCGCGACGAGGAGATTGAGATGAGCGTGCGCAGCTGGCCCCAGATGCTCGGGGCCCTCGCCGACGGACACGACCTCACCGCGGACGATACGACCTGGGTGATCGACGAGATCTTCACCGATAACTCGACCTCCGCGCAGATCGCGGCGTTCGGCGTGGCGATGAAGATCAAGGGCCCCACCTCGGCCGAACTGTCCGGTATGGCCCGCGGGATGCTCGGCCACGCCCGGCTGGTGAAGATCGACGGCGACGCGGTCGACATCGTGGGCACCGGCGGTGACCGTAAGGGATCGGTGAACATCTCCACCATGTCCGCGATCGTGGTGGCCGCCGCGGGTGTTCCGGTGGTCAAGCACGGTAACCGGGCCGCGTCCTCCAAGAGCGGCGGCGCCGATGTGCTCGAGGCGCTCGGGGTGAAACTCGCCCTCGGGCCGGAATCGGTGGCCCGCTGCGTCCGCGATGTGGGGATCGGCTTCTGTTTCGCGGCGCTGTTCCATTCGGGTCTGCGGTTCTCCGGGCCGGCGCGCAAGGAGATCGGGATTCCGACGGTCTTCAATGTGCTCGGCCCGCTGACCAATCCCGCCCAGCCGCGAGCCGGTCTGGTCGGCTGCGCGTTCGATGATCTGCTGGAAACCATCGCCGGGGTGTTCGCCGCCCGCGGGGCGGGTGCGCTGGTGGTTCGCGGCCGCGACGGCCTGGACGAGATCACGACCTCCGATGTCACCGATGCGTACGTGGTGGCCGACGGTAAGGTCCGGCACACCGTCATCGACCCGCTGCGCCTCGGTATCCCCCGGGTGGACCTGGAGGCCCTGCGGGGCGGCGACGCCCAGGTGAACGCGGAGGTCGCCCGGCGGGTATTCGCCGGTGATCCCGGCGCGGTACGTGACGCCGTGCTGGTCAATTCCGCCGCGGCGATCGCCGCCTACGACCTGTCACGCGGCGTGGTGGATCCGGGTGCCGATCTGGACGACCAGCTGGTCGCCGGGATCGAACGCGCCACCACCGCGATCGACAGCGGCGCGGCGGCCGCCCTCCTGGACCGGTGGGCCGCCCTCACCCGAACCCTCGGCGACGACTGACCGGGCCGCTTACTCCCCGATGGAGAACCCGGCCTCGACATCGGCCCGGGAATACGATTTGAACGCGATATGGGTGACGGTGCGCTGTACACCGGGCACCTTGTCGATCCGCGCGGTGACGACCTCGGCGATCTCTTCGTGGTCGCGCACCCGCACCAGCGCGATCAGATCGACATCCCCCGCACACGAGTACACCTCGGTGACACCGTCGGTCTCGGCGACCGCCTGCGCGGTCTCCGGAATACGCCCGTTGTCGGCCTGGATCAGAACGATCGCGGTAATCATGGGAACAGCCTAAGCACCCCGCGCCCCGGCGGGGCGCGGCAGCGCCGGGCTAACCCCGCTCGTCGTCGTAGAACTGTGCACCCCGGGCGGCGTCCGCGGCGGCGTCGGCGGTATCGGCCCAGCTCGCCCAGCGGGCGGCGCCGCGGGCAGGTTCGGCGTAGCCCTCGCCGGTCCGCACGATCCGCACCCCGGGGCGTTCGAGCCAGCGCGCGACCAGCGCAGCCTCCTCCGGCGGGGCGCCACGCAGTGGCGGATACTGCTGCCCCGCATCCGCCAGCGGTAGTTCCGCGCCGCCTGGTTCCGCCGCGGCCGGGCGCACGGTTTGCGCGGCGGCAACGATCTGTTCGACCACGGGCATCGGCGGCGTCCCCCGTGCCGCGGTTCCGGCGCCGACGAGCCGGCCGTACCGGATGACCGCGAATTCCCAGCCGCCCGCACCGTCCGGGTGGGCGGCGATCAGTTCAGGTAGCCGGGCCAGAGACGCCAACCGCTGGGTGCGATGCAGCGCGCGGATAACAGCGGCGGCTCGGTCACGCAGCCGGGCCGCGGATTCGTATTGTCCGGTGTCCGCGAAACGCTCGATTCTCGCCAGCATTGCGCGGATCACGGCATCGTCCGTGCCGGCGAACAGGGCGCGAGCGGTCGCGGGTGCGGCGGCGTAGGCAGCTGCCCCGCGCGGTGTCGCGGCCGCGGCGGGACAACCACCGACCGCTTCCGGCGTGCACATATGCGATGCCTTGCGCGACAGGCGGGTTGTGCAGGTGCGCAGCCCGCAGTATTCGGCCAGTGTGGCGGCGATATCCGCGGCGGCGGCCCGGGCATGGAACGGGCCCACCGCCGGACCGGCGGGATCGCGGACCAGCGTCAGCCGGGGAAAGGCCTCCGCGGTGAGCGTTATCCACCAGACGCGTTTCGGGAATTTGGAGCGCCGGTTGTACGGCGGCGCGTGCGCGGCCAGTAGGCGCAGCTCCCGGACCCCGGCCTCGAGCCCGTGCGCGCACACCACATGGTCGACCCGGGTGGCCAGCCGGACCATTTCACGGATCCGCCCACGAGTCTCGGATCCGGTGAAGTAGCCGCGGACCCGGCGCCGCAGATTCACCGCGGTCCCTATATAGAGGACTTCGTCCGACGGCCCACGGAACAGGTAGACCCCGGGCGCGGTGGGCAGGTCGGCGGCGAGGGCGCGTTTCGCGCGCTGACCGGCGGTCACCTCGGGGAGGTAGTCGATCAGTTCGGTGAGGCTGTGCACCCCCTGATTACCGACCCGGCCGATGAGCGCGTGCAGGACGTCCACTGTCGCACGGGCGTCGTCGAGCGCGCGATGGGTGGGCGTCGTACTCGCGCCGAGCAACCGGGCCAAGACCCCGAGCCGTGCCGAGGGTGCCTCGTCCTTACTCAGGACCCGCCGCGCGAGCCGCACGGTGCACACCACCTGCGGCCGTGGCCACGCCGTATCGCAGCGGGCCGCCGCGGCCTTCAGGAATCCGATATCGAAGCGGGCGTTGTGCGCGACCAGCACCGCACCGGCCGCGAATTCCAGGAAGCCGGGAAGTACCACCTCGATGGGTGGCGCCGCCCGCACCATCGCCGTCGTGATCCCGGTGATCTGGACGACCGCGGGCGGGATGGACCGGCCCGGATCCACCAGGGTGGCGAATTCGCCCAGGACCTCGCCGCCACGCACCTTCACGGCGCCGATCTCGGTGATGGCGTCACCGGCCGGGCTGGTACCGGTGGTTTCCAGGTCGACAACCACGAAAGTGGTGTCGTAGAGCGGGGTATCGAGCTGATCGAACGCCAGCTGCCGAGCGGGCAGCGGGGCGGGTCGGGACACGGCGGGCAGCGTACGACCGGGGTACGACAAGTTCGCGATATCGGACCGTTACGGCCGTATCGACGCAAGCCGGAACTTGTCCGTGTTCCCCGGAATGCACCCACTGACCACATATATGTGCGCCAGCTCACACATGATGTTTATTTGCTATCTAATTGCCCGGATTTGCGGAAAATAGTCGACCGGCCCAAAACTCGCGGACACGAATCAGGCAAACAGGCGATCCCGCCCCCTTCAGGCCACTGTCGCGTCCGCGACATCCACCTGCTCGAGCTGTGGAAATCCGCGGCAAAACACCACGAGAACCGATGTAACACCCATAAATACACACCCAGGGATCATGTCGACGTAACCCCGGTGCAATCGTTCGCGCCGATGTGATTCAACTCGCACAATTTGCCGGTGAAAAACTGAGCGGCGGGCACTTATCGGCATCTCAGGCTTTACAAAGCACCGTGATCTGTTCGTAATCTTTTCGAGACCTCGCGGAGTTCGGCGCACCAGCCCGGTGCCGCCGGCGGGGAGATCGGAAGGACCGCATCATGGCGTTCACCACCGTCAAGCGACAGGCGCGGCGTGCTGCCGCAACCGGAGCCGTCGGCGCTGCCACCCTCGGCGCGTTCCTGCTGCCCGCCGCCCCGGCCGCCGCCCAGCCGGTGACTATCCACGGCGTGGGCACCTTCGAGGTTCCCAACGAGGTCCCGATCCCCGCCGGCATCCCCGGCCTCGAGGCGCCCGACGCCCCCGGCGCACCGCCCTTCGTGACGCCCACCAAGACCGCCGGCGACCTCGCCCTCGATGCGGCGCTGTCCAAGGTCGGTTCCCCGTACGTCTACGGCGCGGCCGGACCGGACGCCTTCGACTGCTCCGGTTTGGTGCAGTGGTCGTACAGACAGGCGGGACGCGAGCTACCGCGCACCAGTGACGCCCAATTGTCGGCCGGTTCCCCGGTCTCGATCGACAACCTCCAGCCCGGCGACGTCGTATCGTTCTACGGCGGCGGACATTCCGGCCTGTACGCGGGCGACGGCAATATCGTGCACGCCTCCACCTCGGGCACCCCGGTACAGCTGGCCCCCATCTCGTCCATGCCGATCGCCGGAGCTCGCCGCTACTGAGCCGGCCCGGCCCGTGGATCTCCTCGCGACGCGGCACTTTCATCGGATGACGTGACCGTTCCGTGTCGTACTGGACACTCCACGGGCCTGTTCCGTAATCTAATCGAGATCTTTACAGGTTGATCTTCAACAGGCGTCACAAGGAGAGCGGGGCACGGCAGGCCGTGGCAACACATCATCGGAGTCACCGCACCCCCGGACCGGCTCGCCGGCCCGCCCGCACGATCCTCGCGGCCGGACTCCTGGCCGTGGCCCTCTACGGCGGCGGCCCGGCAGGCGCGGACCCCGCACCCGCGCCGACCTCGGCGAGTGAAGCGATGCAGCAGATGATCGACCTGTCCCGGCAGACCGAACAGCTCAACCAGCAGGCCCTCACCGCCCAGGCCGATCTCGACGCGAAACTCGCGATACAACGCGATGCCGACGCGAAGGTCGCGACGGCCACCACGGCCGTCGACGCCGCGCGCAACGAAGTGGCGAAATACCGCCCGATGATCGACCGGACGGCCATCGCGGCCTATCAGGGCGCCCGCACCAACCGGTTGTTCTCCGTACTGGTCAGCGATTCACCGCAGCAGCTCCTCGATCAGATGTCGACCCTGGACGTAGTCGCCGGCCAGACCTCGGACCAGCTGAAACAGTACAAACGCGCCACCGACTCGGCGACCGCCGCGCAGTCGGCCGCCCGCGCCGCCGCCGATACCGCGCGCACCGCGACCGATCAGGCGAACGCGGTCCGCGACGATGTGAGCCGCAAACAAACCGATCTGCAGAATGCCGTCGCCCGGGTCATCGAGGTCTGGGGCACCCTCTCGACAACGGACCGGACCGCCCTCGCCGGCTCCCCGTTCCCGCCCGGATTCGACCGCGACAGCCTGCTGCGGGATCTGGTCCCCGGTAGCGGCACCAGCGCGCTCGCCGCCGGCCTCACCCGCGTGGGCGACCCGTACGTCTGGGGCGCCACCGGACCCGATCAGTTCGACTGCTCCGGACTGGTGCAGTGGGCGTTCGCGCAGGTCGGCAAGGAGGTCCCGCGCACGAGTTCCGCGCAGGCCGCTTACGGCACCCCGGTCGATCGCGCGGATCTGCAACCCGGCGACGTCGTATTCTTCTACGACGACATCTCCCATGTGGGCATCTACGCCGGTAACGGCCTCATGCTGCACGCCTCCACCTTCGGGGTACCCGTGGCGGTAGCGCCCATGGACTCCACCCCCTACCATTCGGCCCGCCGATACTGAACCCCCGGAACTCCACCGGCGACCGGCCGCCAATAGTCTGAATCCCATGGCTCGAACTCTGCTGGTTACCAACGATTTCCCGCCACGTCCGGGTGGTATCCAGTCGTATCTGCAGGCGCTGACCGGCCAGCTACCGCCGGACGACCTGGTCGTCTACGCACCCCGGTGGCGCGGTGACAGCCATCTCCGGTTCGACGCGAAACAGCCGTTCCAGGTGGTGCGCCATCCCACCCCCCTCATGCTGCCGACTCCCGGCGTCCTGCGCCGGGCCCGCAAGATCATGCGGGCCGAAGGCTGCGAAACGGTGTGGTTCGGTGCCGCCGCACCGCTGGCACTACTGTCTCCCCTGCTGCGCCGGGCCGGCGCCGAACGGATCATCGCCAGCACCCACGGTCACGAGGTCGGCTGGTCGATGCTGCCGGCGGCGCGCCAGGCGCTGCGGGTCATCGGGGAACACACCGATGTCGTCACCTATGTCAGCAAATACACCCGCGGCCGGTTCGCCGCCGCGTTCGGGCCGAACGCGGCACTCGAACATCTGCCACCGGGCGTGGACACCGAGAAGTTCCGGCCCGACCCGGAAGCCCGCGCTCACCTGCGCGAACGCTACGGCCTCGGCGACCGCCCGACAATCCTGTGCCTGTCCCGGCTGGTCCCGCGTAAAGGGCAGGACGTCCTGCTGGTCGCCATGCGCCGCATCCGGGAACGTATCCCCGGCGCCGTCCTGGTGATCGCCGGCAGCGGCCCCTACGAAGACCGGCTGCGCGGCCTGGCCGAAGCTCTCGGCGTCGCCGACGACGTCATCTTCACCGGCCGCGTGGCGTCGGCCGAACTCGCCGCCCACCACAGCATCGCCGATGTCTTCGCCATGCCCGCCCGCACTCGCGGCGCGGGCCTGGACGTCGAAGGCCTGGGCATCGTCTACCTGGAAGCCTCCGCGACCGGGGTACCGGTGGTCGCCGGAACTTCGGGCGGCGCACCGGAAACGGTGCTGGACGGGGAAACGGGGCGGGTCGTGGACGGGCGCCGCGCCGACCGGGTCGCCGAGGCGATCGCCGATATCCTCGACGATCGGGACGCCGCCGCCGCGATGGGCGCCGCGGGCCGCGCCTTCGTCGAACGCCATTGGCGCTGGGATACCCTCGGCGCCCGCCTGCGGATGTTTCTCTAGAAGCGCTCGGCGGTTTCCTTCGACCGGGCGGCGCGGATAAACACCGCGCCAGCAGCACAACCACGGGTATCTACTACGCTCAGCCGGGTGAGCAGTATCCAGGTCGCCGACCAGACATTCCTCGCCGCTCCCGGCACCGCCGTGGCGGGGGTGCTGGCCGCCCCGGGCCACTGGCGGCGCTGGTGGCCCGATCTCGAGTTGGATGTCCGGGAGGACCGGGGCGACAAGGGGATTCGCTGGTCGGTGCGGGGAGCGCTGACCGGCACGATGGAGGTGTGGCTGGAACCCTCGCTGGACGGGGTGATCCTGCACTACTTCCTGCACGCCGAACCGCCACAGCAGCTGCCGCCGCGCAAACTCGCCGCGGCCAACCGGGTACGGCGGGTCGCGGGCAAGGCGATGACGTTCGAACTCAAGGATCGACTCGAGGGCGACCGGCCGGCCGGAGTCTCCCCCGCGGGTAACTGACGAATTCCATACCGCCGAAAGGAACGACTGAGAACCTATGGCCGATCGGACCCAGAGATCGATCGTCATCGCGGCCCCCGCACGGCAGGTGATGTCCGTTATCGCCGATCTGGCGTCCTACCCGGAATGGGTATCGGCGGCCAAATCGGTGGAGGTGCTGGAGACCGGGCCCGGCGGCCGTGCGCGCACCGCCCGGTTCGTACTCGATGCCGGTGTCGTCAAGGACACCTACGTCCTGTCCTACACCTGGAGCCCGGACGATCTGGCGGTGAGCTGGACGCTGGTGCACGGCGAACTACAGAAAGCGCAGGAAGGCCGCTACGAGCTGGTGGAGCAGCCGGACGGCGGCACCGAGGTGCGTTACGAACTGACGGTGGACCTGACCATTCCGATGATCGGTATGTTCAAACGCAAGGCGGAGAAGGTGATCACCGATACCGCGCTCAAGGAACTGAAGAAACGGGTCGAAGGCTGACCGGGCCGCGCACCACCGGAGAGCCTGCCCGTGGCGACGGCCCGCCGGGCCACAGCCGGCGATCGCGTACCCGTGTCGAACTGTTCGTCGGTAAGGGCGGTGTCGGTAAGACGACGCTGGCCTGTGCGCAGGCCATGGGGTATGCGCGGGAGGGGCAGCGGGTCCTGGTGGCTTCCCTGGACCAGGCGCATTCCCTCGGGGACGCACTGGGCTTCCGGTTCGCGCACGATGCCGGCGCGGTTCCCGGGATCATCCGGGTGGTCCCCGGCCTCGAAGTGATCGAACTCGATTCGCTCGCGCTGCTCGAGGAGCGTTTCCGGGACGTCGCCGATGTGCTGGCGGCGGATCCGGGCCACGACCACGGGTTCGATCTGGGTGCCCTGGACCCGGCCGAACTCACCGGTCTGCCCGGGGTGCAGGAGCTGCTGCTGCTGGTGGAGATCGCCCAGTACGCGGACGACGACGAGTGGGATGTGATCGTCCTGGACTGCCCGCCCACCGCCGATATGCTGCGCATCGTCACCGCCCCCGAAACCCTGCTCGGCTATCTGGACCGGATCTGGCCACCGCACCAGCGGATGATGAGCGCGGTCGGCACCGACCTGCGGCGCGCGGTCCTGGCGGCGACGACGCAACGGATCGTCGCCGCCGTCACCGAAGTCCGCGACCTGCTCGCCGACCGGGACCGCACCAGCGCCCGGTTGATCACGCTGGCCGAACGGGTGGCGGTCGCGGAATCCGCGCGAGTGCGGTCGGCGACGGCATTGCTCGGACTCCGCTTGCAGGCGGTCGTGGTGAACAAGGTGCTGCCTGCGGTACCGCCGCCGGGTCCGGAGCCGCAGCATCCCGCGGTGCGCTGGTATATGCACCGCTACGCCGAACAACTGGATGTGATCGGCGGCCTGCGCCGGTCGATGCCGGAGATCCCGATTCTGGTCGCGGCCCATACCGGCGCCGAACCGGTGGGCATCGCCCCGCTCGCGGGACTGTCGTGTGTCGTCGCGGCCGAGGGTGCGGTGTCCGAGAGCGGCACCGGCGGCGACGATTCCGTTCGATATGACAGCGGCCCCGGTATGCGCGACGATGCGGATTCGGCGGACCCGGTTCCCGCCGCCGCGGTGCCCGCCGTCCGATTGGAATCGGGCGCGGGGTTGCATTCGGTTTACGCGCTGCGTATCCAGCTTCCGGTGGCGGATCCGGCCACGCTGCGCCTGGGACGAGTGGAGGACGATTTGATCGTGGGAGCCGACGGCGTCCGCCGGCGATTACGCCTGGCGCCGGTACTACGGCGCTGCACCGTCAGCACCGCCGAACTCGACAACGGATACCTCGTCATCCGTTTCCGCCCCGACCCGCAGGAGTGGCCGAAATGACCGGGACCGACTATCGGCAGCCGGAGGGCATCGCCGAATTCGCCGACGAACTCCGCCTGCTCGCCGAAGCCGTGCTCGAACGAGTCGAGCCGGTGCTGCGCGACGCCGCTGCGGACGGCAAACCCGAGTGGAACAACTGCACCTGGTGCCCGCTGTGCGCCGCGGCCGCTTTGGTCCGCGGGGAACAGCACGAGGTCCTGGCGACTATCGCGGCACACGGTACAGCGATCGTGACCGTCCTACGGGAAGCTCTCGCCGGGGCACCGGTCGATCCGGTGACGTCGCATGATCACGGCACGGGAACCGCTGCCGCCGAAGATAATTCGCCCGGCCGGCCGACCGGACCGGCCGCGACCGACACCGCAGGCACCGATACCGGCGAACCGGGCGGCGAATCCGGCGCGGCGGCGGGCACCGGCACCGGTGACGCGGAACCGGCCGGCCCGGGCAGGCCGAGTTCCCGACGCGCCGCGCCGGGTAGATCCCGATACGTCGGCATACCCGTCAATATCAAGCCATGACCACCTCCTCCGGTTCGCGCACACCACTCACCGTCGGTGTCGATATCGGGGGTACGAATATCCGGGCCTCCGTGGTCGACGGAACCGGCGAAGTACTCGATACGGTGCAGTGCCCGACTCCGCATTCGGCCCCGGCCCTGGAAGCCGCGCTCGACCGCGCCGTCCGCGATCTCGGTGACCGGCACCGCATCGACGCTGTCGGCCTGGCCGCCGCCGGCTTCATCTCGGCGGACCGCAGCACGGTGCATTTCGCCCCGCATCTGCCCTGGCGGGACGCACCGGTCGCGAAACGCCTGACCGATCGCCTCGGCCTGCCCGTCCTGCTCGAACACGATGCCAACGCGGCGATGTGGGCCGAATACCGATTCGGTGCCGCCGCCGGCGGCCACAATGTGGTCCTGGTGGCCATCGGCACCGGAATCGGCGCGGCACTACTGATCGACGGCGCACTGTACCGCGGAACGCACGGTGTCGCACCGGAACTCGGGCATCTGCAGGTCGTCCCCCAGGGCCGCGACTGCGGCTGCGGTAAACGGGGGTGCTGGGAACGCTACTGCAGCGGAACGGCTTTGGCCGAGACCGCGATCGAACTACTGGCCACCGATTCCACGCCGTCGATGCTGGCGAAGGAGGTCGTCGCCGATCCGGGCGCGCTCACCGGCCGCCGGGTCGCCAATGCCGCCCATGACGGTGATCCGCTGGCACTGCGGGTGATGGCCGAGTTCGCCCGCTGGCTCGGGCTGGGCCTCGCGTTCGTGGGCGATATCTTCGACCCGGACCTGGTGGTGATCGCCGGCGGGGTGAGCAGTTCGGCACCGCTGTTCCTGGATGAGGCCCGCGAGGAATACGCCGCCGCGATAACGGGTCACGGGTACCGTCCCCTGGCCCGGATCCGGACGACCCAGCTGGGTGAGGCCGCAGGGATGATCGGTGCCGCCGAGCTCGCCCGCACTTCCCTGATCGCCGGGCGCTGAGTGGACCATCCGTGAAGGGGCAGGCCGTAATTTTGGAGCCGCTCCGCGGCTCGAGGTGGGGCCCTATTAACCCGGTTCTTCACTCCCGGCGCTCAGTCGCTGCGCTCCTTCGCTCTGGTCGCTCCAGAACCGGGCGGGCCCCACCCGGAAATGCTGACCCCCTGCGAAATGGTGTGGGAAGTCTGCGCTCAGTCGGTGCAGGCCCGGCGGACACAGCCTCCCCCGGCCGGAACGAACGGGCCGAACGCGAGCAGCGACCGACCGACCGACGAGTTAAAGACCCACGAATGAGCCCGGCTCCCACTCTTCGAGTTTGGTCAACCTTCGCGGGCGGGGCCCGCCCCGCTTCTGCAGCGACAGAGCGAGGGAGCGCAGCGACCGAGCGGCGGAGTGAAGAAGCGGGGTTAATAGGGCCCCGCCCTCGAGCCGCGGAGCGCCTCCAATAACACAGCCCGCCCCTTCACAGTTGGTCTACCTCCCGCTCCTCCGCGGCTGGTCTACCTCCCGGCCCTCCGCGAAATGGTGTGGGGAGTCTCCGCTCAGTCGGGGCAGAACCTGCGGACACAGCCGCCCCTGCCGGAACGAACGCGAGCAGCGACCGACCGGCGAAGAGTAAAGAACCGCAGATGAGCCCGGCTCCCCATTCTGCAAGGTTGGTCCGCCTTTGCGGGCGGGGCCCGCCCCGCTTCTGCAGCGACAGAGCGAGGGAGCGCAGCGACCGAGCGTCGGAGTGAAGAAGCGGGGTTAATAGGGCCCCGCCCTCGAGCCGCGGAGCGGCTCCAATAACACAGACATAATTAACACGGCTGGGCTTGGATGGCGTCTGTGACCGGCGGTAGAGTCGGGACCCGAGGCTCTTCATACTGCGATCCCGGTTCCCGGAGTAAGGACGTCATGTTCTACTGGCTGCTCAAGTTCGTGCTGCTGGGTCCGTTCATCCATCTCTACAACAGGCCCGAGGTGGAGGGCGTCGAGAATATCCCGGCCGACGGCGCGGCCATCATGGCGGGAAATCATCTTTCCTTCGCGGATTGGCTTTTCGCTCCGCTGTCGAGCCCCCGCCGGATCAACTATCTGGCCAAGGCCGAGTACTTCCACAGCCCCGGTCTCAAGGGGCGGTTCCAGAAATTCTTCTTCAGCGCCTCCGGCCAGTATCCGATCGATCGCAGCGGGGCCGACGCCGCCGAGGATGCGCTCATCGCGGCCCGTACCCTGCTGGACGAGGGTCGGCTGGTGGGTTTGTACCCGGAGGGCACCCGGTCCCCCGACGGCCGGCTGTACAAGGGCAAGACCGGTATGGCCCGGCTCGCGCTGGAAACCGGGGTTCCGGTGATCCCGGTCGCGGTGATCGGTACCAACGAGGTGAGTCCGCCCGGACCGTTCCGGTGGCGGCGCCGCAAGGTCACCGTGAAGTTCGGCAAGCCGATCGATTTCTCCCGGTACGAGGGTATGGGCGGTAATCGGTTCGTCGAACGCGCGGTCACCGACGAGGTCATGTACGAGCTGATGCGGATGTCCGGCCAGGAGTATGTCGACGTGTACGCGGCCAGTCTCAAAAAGGATGTTCCGTCCGGCCCGGCGTCACATACACCGCGGATTCCGGAGACCGCCGCGAGCTGAGCTCGGGCGTAGCATGATCACGTGACTGTTCGCGCGAAGGTTTGCGGGATCCGGTCCAGGGCCGACCTGGAAACGGCGGTCGGCGCCGGTGCGGACGCCGTCGGATTCATTTCCGGAACAACTCACACCAGCGAAGATGCGCTGACCCCCGAGGTCGCGGCGGAACTGTGCGCCGCCACTCCTTCCCTGGTCAACCGGGTCTTGGTGACCCATCTCGTGGACGCTCACGCCATTCTCGATCTCGCCGACCGGATCGGTGCCGATACCATCCAGGTCCACGGCCTCGTCGATCGTGACACGTTGCGGGCGGTCCACGACGGCGCGCACGGCCGCACCATTGTGCGAGCAGTTCACGTCACCGGTCTCGACGCGGTCGCCCGGGCCACGGATATCGCCGCGGACTGCGATGCCGTACTCCTCGATTCCCGTACCGCCGACCGGCTCGGCGGCACCGGTCGCACGCACGACTGGGCGGTCAGTGCCCTGATCGTCGGCGAACTCGCCCGCCTGGGCCGGCCGGTGATCCTGGCGGGCGGACTGACCGCGGACAACGTCGACGAGGCGATCGACGCTGTGCACCCGTTCGGCGTGGATGTGAACAGCGGTGTCGAAACCGAAACCGGGGACAAGGACTTCTCGGCGTGTGCCGCGTTCGTCAAGACTGCGCACGAGCGCGAGCCGGGCTACCCAGTTCCAGTCCGACGGCCCCGAGCACGAGGACTCCTGCCATCAGGGTCGCCACGGTGATTTCGGAGCCCACCACCATGGCTCCGGCCACCGTCGCGATCACCGCCTCGTTGAGCCCGACAAGTCCCGCGGTCACCTCGTCGAGATGTCGTAGCGCCAGCCAATAGCAGGCAAAACCCGGGCCGAGCAGCAGTGCCCCGATCGCGGCGAGCACCGCCGATTGCCCGGCTGTCGGCCCCTGTCCGATGAGCACCGCCAACCCGAACAGCGGCGTACCCAGTATCGCCGCTGTGAGCAGCTGCAGCCCTGCCGCCGACCCGCTGGGCCGGCCCGCGGATTCCCGGACCACCAGCGTGATCAACCGCGCCACACATGCCGCGCTCAGCAGCGCGAGCGCGCAACCGGCCAATGCGGGACCGAGCGCCGTATCGGCCGGTCGGTGCCCGGCGACCAGCCAGATCGCCGCGCCGATCGCGACCAGTTCCGCCGCGACCGTCACGGTGACCGCCCGCCGGCCGCGCACGATCCGCACCACGATCAGCAGTACGGGTGCCGTGAGGTGCAATGCGACCACCACCGGCAGTGGTCCGATATGCAGGGCGGCGACGTACGACACCAGATTCAGCACCTCGAGTACGCCGAGCCGCAGGAAGAGCCCCGGCGCACTCCGGAAATCTCGCCACGGAGCGGTCCCGCGGACCACCGCGAAGCCCAGTAACACCACCGCCCCGCCCACCGCCACCGGGACAGCCGCGGCCCCCGCGGCACCCACCCCGGCGATGCCCGCGCTGGATGCTCCCCACAGGCTGGTCGCCACGATGAGCAGGAGCAGCCCTCGCCAGGACTCCCTCACGAGAGCAGGAAGGTCACGACCGGCAGGATGACGGCGGTGTAGGCCGCGAACACAGCGGCGGCCGTCCGCCCCTTCGGCACCGACGGCAACCGGGTCGCGATCCCGGTATAGGTGCCGAGCGCGATGAAGAACGTGCCCCACACGACCAGTGAGCGGCTCGCGATCACACCTAGATCGTCGGCGAACAGTAGTGCCAGCAGCGCGATCGTCAGACCGGCGGGAGCCGCCGCGGCCAGAGTGAGCCCACCGGCGTAACTGTTCATCAACACGGTGCGCCCCCGATGGCCCACGACTTGCTGCGCGTCCCTCGGATGAGCACCCTGCTCACGGCAGATGATGTCGAAAACCACCCCCGGATTGACGCGCTCGTTCACCAGCCGGCGCACCGCGAGCATCGCCTCCAGACCCTGCACTGTCGCGAACGAGGTGATGAAACCACCGGCGGAAGTCCGGAACCCGCCACGCACGGCCGAGGCCTCCTGCGTCTCCTGCAGCTCGAGCAGTTCCACCAGACCGCGGCGCACTCCGGGGTCGAAAACGGCACGTTCCTCGGCCGTCACCACAGCACCGACGGCCAGGTGCAGGCCCAGATGGCGCCAAGTGGCCGCCATCAACCCGTCCCGGAACGACTCCTCCTCGGCCCCGGCCGTACCGTTTCGCAAGGCGTACAGCATTCGCTCCACCGTCAGCGTCCGGGCTTTGTCTACTCGTTTCCCTCCTACAGCCGCGATTTCCGGCCGGGACAGCAGCAGCGCGATATGCGCACACGCGTAGACCGGCTGTGCACGGGGATCGTCGTCGAGCATCATCGAGACCACCAGGGAAGTGCCCTGCACCAGCGCCTCGGCCGCCGACTCGTCGGTACCGGCCAGACCGGCGAGCGCGTGCAGGGCGGCCGTGGTGGCCGTGAGCGAGATGGGGCCGACCGACTCGGACAACCGCCATCCGCGACTGTCCGCATCCCGCGTGGCATACAGCTCCCGCAGGCACTGCACCACCACGGGATCGGTAGGCGGCACCCCGAGACAGCCCAGCGCCCGCAACCGCCAGGACAAGTCGATAGGCGACCGGAACACCCACTCACCGCTGTCGGTGTCGACGACATCGCGCCGCACCAGGGTGCGCACCTCGGGCAGCCGCGGAACCGGCCGGCCGGCCGAGGTCAGCGCGACCACGACCTCCGCGGTGTTCTGCGGATTCGGTAGAACATCGGACAACCACCCCCAGCCGGCGCCGCCGTTACGCACGCTGGCCTGACTGCGATGCAGCCATTCGACAGCCCAATCGATCCGCTGCTCGATATCGGACATGCGACCTCCTCCCGCACCGCCGAGGCCGGATTCCCCAGGCGCCCAGGACCGCTGACCACGCTACCGGTACGCTCCGACACGAAACGGGGGATTCGCCGCTGAGCGGCTGATCCGATCACCCCACGGCGATGGACGGATTCGCGGAGGGGCGCAGGGAGAGGGTTCGGATGTTCAAGACGCTGCTGGGCGCGCTCGGCAAGAATTCGGCCGAGGTGGAGACCGAGCTCTTCACACCGGGAGTACAGCCCGGACAGCCGGTCCAAGGGGTGATCCGGATTCGCTGTAAGGAGCGCCCTGTCCACATCAACGGGGTTGCCGTCGAGCTGATCACCCGGGCCGAACGCGAATACGACGACCGGGAGCACCTGGTCGATATGGCGTTCGCGCGGCAGCCGGTGTTCGGGCCGTTCGAACTACTCCCCGGCCACCCGCTCGAAGGCCGGTTCGAGTTGCTGACACCGTGGGAAACGCCGATCACTTTCTACAACGGGCGGCATCTGCACGGCACCGCGGTGGCGGTGCGCACCCGAGTCGATGTGGACGGTGGATTCGACGCCGCGGATACCGATCCCATCGGCGTGGGTGCCCTGCCCGCGCAGCATGTCGTGCTCGCAGCGGTCGAAGCATGGGGTTTCGGGCTGCGGCACGCCGATGTGGAGGCGGGCCGGGTGGACCGGATCCCGCATCAGCTCCCGTTCTTCCAGGAGATCGAATTCGGTCCTTCGCCCGGCTTTCCGGGACTGAACCAGCTCGAGGTGACCTTCCTGGCCGATGCACACGGTATGACTGTGGTGATGGAGGCCGATAAACGCGCTCTCCTGTTCTCCCCGGGGCGCGATGTACATGACGCCCTCCGCGTGGATTTCGCGACTTTCGAACAGGTGAACTGGGTGGATGTGATCGGGCAACGGTTGCGTCTGCTGTAGTCGTGGCGCCGCTTCGGCGTCGCCGGGGGCGGGGCAACCGTGCTCTCGGCGTTGACGATCTGACGTGCTCTCGGCATAGACCATCTGACGCGCTCGGCGTAGACCAATCTGGCCCTGCTTCCAGATGAACCATCCGTGAAGGGGCGGGCTGTAATTTTGGAGCCGCTCCGCGGCTCGAGGGTGGGGCCCTATTAACCCGGTTCTTCACTTCCGGCGCTCAGTCGCTGCGCTCCTTCGCTCTGGTCGCTCCAGAACCGGGCGGGCCCCACCCGGGAAGGCTGACAAACCGGGGAACGTGTGGGTTATGGGGTGGTGCGGGTCATGGTTCGCGGGTGGAGGGGGACGGATCCGTGATTCGATATCGCCGTCGCCGCCGGGCTGTGGTTAGCTCGTGCCATGAGCACGCCGCCCATTGTTTCTCCCGCCGAGTACCTGCCTCGCGACACGGCGGATGTCGTTCGCACCGTGCGGAATTCCAGAGACCAGTCCAGGCCGCTCACCGTCCACGGGGGCGATCCCGCCACCGACGGCCTCAGCCTGCCCGATCAGCAGACGGTGGTCTCGCTGCGCCGCATGAACGCGATCGTCGATCTCAACCTGGGCCGCCGGACCGTCCGGGTCCAGGCGGGCGCCCGGCTGTCCGATATCGATCGGCGGCTGAGCGCGCACGGGCTGGGACTACCGGTGGTCGGCGACCACCGGGATATCACCGCCGGCGGTTTCGCCTCGGTGGGCGGGGTGAGTACCGCCTCGCACCGGTACGGGATGTTCATCGATCAGATCGCAGACCTCGAATACGTCGACACCGACGGCCGGATCGGCACCTGCGGCCGCACCCACCACACCGAACGCTTCCACCGCATCATGGGTGCGGGCGGCCGGGCCGGCATCATCACCGCGCTCACGCTGGAGGCCGTCGAGGTCGACAAGGACAACACCTGGCTGTCCACCGATTCGCACCGGTTCCTCGATTTCGACAGTTTCGTGGACTACGCCTACAACGAGGTCGGCAAACCCCGCGACGCGGTACTGCAGGTGGGCCGCTGGGTCGATACCGCACCGCTCAAAGTGTCCCGACCGGCCGGCACCGGGCAGGTCCAACTGGGCACGGTCCGTTTCGGCCAGTGGTCCAGCCTCTACCCCACCGCGCCGACCCGCTCGCTGCGCGCCCGCCGCGAGGTCGGCAGCCGGGCCCGGAGATCGCTCGGTGCCATCGCCTCGGCCAGCAGCGGCAAAGCCGGTATGCCGGTCCGGAACGCGGCGGCCGGCGCGGTGATGTTCACCCCGAAGGTACTCACACTGCGCGACGCGGAGTTCCTCGCGGATACGGTGATCAGCTCCTCGGAACGCGGCCCCGCCTACCGGGTCGGCGTATTCGCACCGCTGTCCAACTACACCTCGGTCTTCTACCGCCTCTACGATCTGTTCAACGGGCACCGGGAACGCACCGGCTGCTTCACGGTGATCTCGGCGATGACCTACGGCGTGCGCTCGGCCTATCTGCGTGCCGAATCCACGGCCAACAGTCTCCCGGAGACCGACCACGGCCTGATCACCTTCACCTGCCGCCTCCGCCCCTATGCGCTTCCCTCCGAACAACTCCGCGATATCGTCACCGGCATCGACGAGATCTGCCAGTCGGAACACAGCATCCGCTACGAATCCTTCGACTGAATGGCGTAGACCAGTCTCTACACGAGAAACCCCGCCATCCGGGAGGACGGCGGGGTTTCTGCTGAGGCGCACGGGAACGGGCAGGTGAACTACCGACCTTGCGCCGACGAAGACGGCGCCGAAACTCAGTGCTTCTCGGGACCGAGGTAGTACTCGAAGACCAGACCGCCCGCAGCGGTGAGAATCAGGATGACACCCAGCCCGAGCAACCAGGGCTCGAAGAAAGCGAAGCCCAGCGCGGTAACCGAGGCCGCGCCCGCGAGCAGGATCGGCCAGGGGCTGCCCGGGGAGAAGAACCCGAGGTCGCCCGCGCCGTCGACGATCTCCGCGTCTTCGAAGTCCTCGGGCCGCAGGTCGAGGCGGCGGGCCACGAAACGGAAATACGTGCCGATGATCAGGGACAGGCCCGCGGTGAGGACGATCGCCGTGGTGCCGGCCCATTCGATACCGGTGCGTGATTGCGCGGTGAAGAAGCCGTAGATGATGCCCACGATGATGAAGAACACCGTGAGCAGTTCGAACAGTCGTGCTTCGATCCTCATCGGAGATCAGTCCTCACTTGCTCTCGGTGGCATCGGTTTTGAGGGTGCGATCGGTGTTGAACGGCTGCGTCGAGGTGGCCACCGGCGATTCGCCGATGGATTCCAGCGCCGCGGCGTTGGTCATACCGGATTCCCGGGCCTTGACGTAGTTCTGGAACTTCTCCGGCGTCACCGCACGGACCTCGAAGTTCATCATCGAGTGGAAGGTGCCGCACATTTCCGCGCAGCGGCCCACGAACGCGCCCTCACGCTCGATCTCGCTGATCTGGAAGACGTTATCGGAGTTGTTCTCCTTCGGGTTCGGCATCACGTCCCGTTTGAACAGGAACTCCGGAACCCAGAACGCGTGGATGACATCCGCGGCGGCCAGCTGGAACTCGATCCGCTTGCCGGTGGGCAGAACCAGGATGGGCACCTCGGTGCTCGAACCGACCGTTTCGATCTTGTCGTAGTGCAGGTACGAGAGAATATCGTTCTCCGGGCGGCCGTGGATCGGGCCCGGCTGCTCGTGGCCGTGGTCGTTCTTGCGCTCGGCGTACTCCTGCAGCTGTTCCTGGTTCAGGCCTTCACGCGCGGTGTCGATGCCGTTGTAGGTGAAGCCGTTCTTCAGGTCCACATTGCGGTAACCGAACTTCCAGTTCCACTGGAACGCGGTGACGTCGACGACCACGTCCGGGTTGTCGACCTTCTCGTGCACGTAGTTCTGCACGACCACGGTGAAGTAGAACAGCACCGCGATGATGACGAACGGGATCGCCGTGTAGGTCAGCTCGAGCGGCACGTTGTAGCCGGTCTGCCGCGGGAACTCCGGGGAGTTCTTCTTCTTGCGGTGGAAGATGACGGTCCAGAAGGTGAGACCCCAGACCAGCACACCCATGATGAGGGCGGCGACGACCGACCACGTCCACAGTTCCCGCATCCGGTGCGCCTGCGGGGTAACACCCGAGGGCCAGCCGAACCGCAACCACACATTGTCGATCGAGCAGCCGGAGACGAGGATCGCAGTGATCCCGAGGGAAACCGCCAGTCCGGCCCGCCGCAGCACACTACCCCGCCGCCGGGCAGGCCGTGCCCCGATCTCGTCGCTCGCCTTGTGCGCCACGCTCACGCCTTCCTGGTCGCCACACATACCGACATCGCATCCACGGCGGCGAGGACCCGCCTCCGGTGATACAGAAAAACAGCTCCTCGGCCGTTCGGGCGGCTCCGCGCACCACGCGGCACCACCCGGAACAGTCCGAGTACTACGCAGCGTAGACCAAACATGCGCCCGGTACGCCGTCGGGTCGGCTTCGACACTCCGCGCGACAGCGTAGCCGCAGAACGGAGGTGTATCGCACGTGGAAACCGGGGGTGCGGCATACTCGGACACTAGATTTCGCCCGCCGCGCCCGCCTTCCCTCGGCGCGGATCCCCGACCAGAGGAAACGAGGTCAGCGACGCAGTGTGTGGACTGCTCGGATTTCTGACGTCCGATAGTGCGGCGCCGGAGACAGTGGAACGGGTGTACGACGCCCTTCACTGTGTACGGCACCGCGGCCCGGACGAGCGCGGCACCTGGCACGACGATCGGTTGATCTTCGGCTTCAACCGGCTCTCGATCATCGATATCGAACATTCGCATCAGCCGCTGCGCTGGGGACCGGCCGATGATCCGGAGCGTTACGCCCTCACCTTCAACGGCGAGATCTACAACTATCTGGAGTTGCGGGAGGAACTGGCCCGCGACCACGCCGCCGAGTTCGGTGATCGGCCCATGTTCGCCACCGAGGGCGACGGCGAGGCCATCGTGGCGGCCTTCCACTATTGGGGCGCCGACGCCGTACGGCGGCTGCGCGGCATGTTCGCTTTCGCGATCTGGGATACCCGCGGCGAGGAATTGTTTCTCGCCCGCGACCCGTTCGGTATCAAACCGCTGTTCCTGGCCACCGGCCCCGGAGGCACGGCGTTCGGTAGCGAGAAGAAAAGCCTGCTGGAGCTGCTGCCCGATCTCGGCCTGGACGAATCCCTCGAGCATCGCGCGCTAGAGCACTACACCGTGCTGCAGTACGTCCCCGAGCCGGAGACCTTGCACGCCGGTATCCGCCGGCTGGAATCGGGCAGTTACGCGGTCGTGCGGCCGGGTGAGCGCCCGGTGACGACCCGCTACTTCGTACCGAAGTTCGATGTCCGCCCGTTCGCCGCGGGGAGCGAGGCGGCCCGGTACCGGGAGATCGCCGAGGCCCTCGAGGACTCCGTCGCCAAACATATGCGCGCCGATGTCACCGTCGGGTCGTTCCTGTCCGGCGGTATCGATTCCACCGCCATCGCGGCGCTCGCCATGCGGCACAACCCGAAGCTCATCACGTTCACCACCGGTTTCGAACGTGAGGGCTATTCCGAGGTGGATGTGGCGGCCGAGAGTGCCGCGGCGATCGGGGCCCGGCATATCGTCAAGGTCGTCTCCCCCGCCGAGTTCGCCGCCGCCATCCCGGAGATCGTCTGGTATCTCGACGACCCGGTGGCCGATCCGGCGCTGGTGCCGCTGTACTTCGTGGCCAAGGAGGCCCGTAAGCACGTCAAGGTCGTTCTCTCCGGGGAGGGCGCCGACGAGCTGTTCGGCGGCTACACGATCTACCGGGAGCCGCTGTCACTGGCGGCGTTCGACAAACTGCCGGGTGGGCTGCGCCGCCTGGCCGGCAAGGTGTCGGATCTGATCCCGGAGGGCACGCGCGGCAAAAGCCTGCTGCATCGCGGGTCGCTCACCTTGGAACAGCGCTATTACGGCAACGCGCGGAGTTTCAGCGACGCCCAGCTGCGGTCGGTACTACGGGAGTTCCGCCCGGAATGGACCCACCAGGACGTGACCGCCCCGATCTACCGGCAATCGGCCGGATGGGATCCGGTGACGCGGATGCAGCATCTGGACCTGTTCACCTGGTTGCGCGGCGATATCCTCGTCAAGGCCGACAAGATGACCATGGCCAATTCGTTGGAGCTGCGGGTGCCGTTCCTGGACACCGAGGTGTTCCGGGTGGCCGAACAGATCCCGCTGGAACAGAAGATCACCAAGGAGACGACCAAGTACGCGCTACGGCAGGCGCTCGAGGGCATCGTCCCCGGGCATGTTCTGCACCGCGCGAAACTCGGCTTCCCGGTCCCGCTGCGGCACTGGCTGCGGGGTACCGAACTCTACGACTGGGCCCGGCAGCAGATCATCGAATCGCAGACCGATCACCTGCTCGACAAGGCCGCTGTCACCGCGATGCTCGACGCGCACCGCGCCGGGGAGTCCGATCACAGCCGCCGGCTGTGGACGCTGCTGGTGTTCATGGTCTGGCACGGGATCTTCGTCGAGGACCGGATCAAACCGGAGATCGCCGAACCCACCTACCCGGTGCAGGTCTAGGGAAGCGGCGGCCCGGATAAGGCGAATGCCCCGCTCGTCGGACGAGCGGGGCATTCTTCATGCTGCCGGGTACCGGGGTTCGCTCAGCGCAGCAGGGGCTCGATCTCCGCGGCCGCGTCGGCTCCGTAGGCCTCACCGAGCCGCTTCAGCGCGGCATCGATATCCAGGCTCCACTCCTGGGTGCCCATCGTTTCCAGGACCAGGACCGCGATCAGCGAACCCAGCTCCGCGGACCGCTGCAGGCTCAGGCCCGCGGTATGGCCCGTGAGGAAGCCTGCGCGGAAGGCGTCACCGACGCCGGTGGGGTCGACCTTGGCGTTCTCCGGTACCGCGCCGACCCTCACCTCGGTGCCGTCGGTATCGACCACCAGCACACCGTCTTTGCCTAGGGTCGTCACCCGGATACCGACTCGCGCGGCGATCTCGTCTTCGGTGAGGCCGGTCTTCTGCTTCAGCAGACCCCACTCGTACTCGTTGGTGAACAGATAGGTGGAACCCTCGATGAGCTGCACCGCCTGATCGCCGTCCAACCGGGCGAGCTGCTGGGAGGGATCGGCGGCGAAGGGAACATGTAGTTCACGGCATTCGGCGGTATGCCGCAGCATCGCCTCGGGATCGTTGGCGCCGATCAGGACGAGGTCGAGGCTGCGCTGTTCGGCGAGGGCGGTGAGCGAGATATCGCCGGCCTCGCTCATCGCGCCGGGATAGAACGAGGCGATCTGCGCCATATCCTCGTCGGTGGTGCAGACGAACCGCGCGGTATGCGCCGTCTCGGAGACCCGGACCGCGGAACAATCCACGCCGTTTCTCTCCAGCCACTGCCGGTATTCGTCGAAATCGCGCCCCACCGAACCGATCAGCAGCGGAGAGCGGCCCAGCAGGCCCATGGCGTAGGCGATATTGCCGCCCACCCCGCCGCGGCGGATCACCAGATCGTCGACGAGGAAGCTCAGCGAGACATGCTCGAGCTGGTCGGGCAGCAGTGCGTCGGCGAAGCGGCCGGGGAAACGCATGAGGTGGTCCGTCGCAACGGACGCGGATACAGCTATGGACACGTAACTGGGCCCCTTCGGAAATAAGCGCGAACTAGAGGTAAACGGGGGCTTGCCCCGCCATCACCGTATCAATTCACCCGTACTACGACTACGTGTAGTAAAAGGTGACTGTGTTTTTGGCGCCGCCTCCGGCGTCGCGGGGTCGGAGCCCTATTAACCCCGCGTCTTCACTCCGCCGCTCAGTCGCTGCGCTCCTTCACTCTGTCGCTGCAGACGCGGGGCGGGCCCCGACCAACGGAGTAGACCATCCGGATGTGCAGAACGTGGGAAGGGTCGTAGCGGACAGGTGGTCCGAAGCCCCCGAGGTATCGGCCGCAGCATGGGTTCAGCCCGCGAGACAGTGGCGGCGAGGCCGCAAGCTGTCGCGGGCTGAACGTAGTGGCGCAGGGGTTCCGAAAACCCGCGGCGCCGCGGATATCAGTTGAAGGAGTCGCCGCAGGCGCAGGAGCCGGTGGCGTTCGGGTTGTCGATGGTGAAACCCTGCTTCTCGATCGTGTCGACGAAATCGATCGCGGCACCCTGTACGTAGGGGGCGCTCATCCGGTCGACGGTCAGGGTGACGCCGCCGAAATCTACGGTGAGGTCGCCGTCGAGGGTGCGGTCGTCGAAGAAGAGCTGGTAGCGGAGACCGGCACAGCCGCCCGGCTGCACCGCGATCCGCAGCGCGAGGTCGTCGCGGCCTTCCTGATCGAGCAGCGCCTTGGCCTTACCCGCGGCCGCGTCGGTCAGCTTGACGCCGTGGGTTTCGGTGGCGGTCTCGTTCTGCACAGTCATGAACTCTCCTATGGACAGCGTGGTCGGTCCGTGAACAGCGCACGGTTCAGGGTTCAACACCCTCGGACGGGCTGCTATTCCCCCATCTTGCCATCTCCGGCGCCGCCCGCCACAGCACCTGTCCCCCTTCGCGGCACGAACCCGTCGACACAGCGGGTGAGAACCGCCACGGCCCGGCTGGGCGGTGATCGGCCCCACCTGGCAACCGCCCGGCTTCCGAGCCGGTCAGCCGACCGATTAGCCTGGTCACCGTGAAGTTGTTTCGACGCGGTGAGTCCAGCGGTACCGACGTGCCCGCCGACAGCTCTCGGGCCGCGACCGCCACTGCGAATTCCACCGATGCCGACACGGCAGCGGCGAAAGCCGCCCCCACCGCGGGTAAGGGCCGGCCGACGCCGAGCCGGCGCGAGGCCGAGGGCCGCCGTCGCGGCCCGGTCGCTCCACCGCCCATGACCTCCAAGGAAGCGCGGGCCCGCCGCAAGGAGACCCGTGGCTCCAAGGAGGACCGCAAGGCGGCTTCCGCGGAACGCCGCGCCGCCGCGCAGGACCGCCGCGCCCGCATGCTCGCCGGTGAGGACAAATATCTGCTCCCGCGTGACCAGGGCCCCCTGCGGGCCTATGTCCGCGATATCGTCGACGCCCGCCGCAATCTGGTCGGCTTGTTCATGCCGATGGCACTGCTGCTGATCCTGTCCATGTTCGCGGCACCGGCGTGGCAGTCGATCATCACCCTGGCGATGCTGGTCATGATGGTGTTCATGATCGCCGAGGGTTTCCTGCTCGGCCGCATCGTCAACCGGCGGGTGCGCGAGCGCTTCCCCAAGGAGACCGATACCGGATACCGGCTGGGCTGGTACGCCTTCGTCCGCGCCTCCCAGTTGCGCAAGATGCGCGCGCCGAAACCGCGTGTCGGCCCCGGCGACGCGATCTGATCCACGGGTGTCACACCCCGATCCCGTACCGAGCGGGCCCGATCCGTCCGGTAACCGGCTGCGAACCCTGGTTCTCGGAGGTGCGCGGTCGGGGAAATCGGCCTTCGCCGAGTCCTTGGCCGGTAATGGGCCGGTCCGCTATCTCGCCACCGCTGTCCCCGATCCCGCGGATACCGATTTCGCCGCCCGGATCGCCGCGCATCGCGCCCGCCGCCCTGCCGATTGGACCGTCGTCGACGGTGCCGATCCGGCGACGGTGCTCCACGATGACCACCCCGGCGCGACCCTCGTCGACGATATGGGCACCTGGCTCACCGCCCGCCTCGACGCCCGCGGCGCCTGGGAGGAGCCGCGCGGCACGATCACACCGGATGTCGACGCGCTGATCTCCGCCGTAGCGCAGTACCCGGGCCGGCTGGTGCTGGTCACCCCGGAGGTGGGGCTCGGCGTGATCCCGGCGACCCGCTCCGGGCGGCTCTTCCGGGACGAGATCGGCACCCTCAACCAGCGGCTCGCCCAGGTCTGCGACAAGGTCTATTTCGTCGTGGCCGGCCTGCCGATGCTTCTGAAATAGGCCGCTCGGCCTCGAACTGAGGACAGTCGTGCCCTCGGTAACCAGGACCCGTACCCAACTCAGCATGCCGCGGAGCTGAATCGCCGGGGCGGAGCCAGGTAACCGGATTCGCGGCGGAGCAATCCGAGTGCGCGGATGCCGGAGCCCCTGGCAACTGCACACGGGTGAGCCTGCCCCGCCTGCCCGCTGCGGACGGTGTGTCTTCGCCGATGTCGGACGCTCATGCTTCGATCGGCACCGTGGAGACCATGCCGCGCGCCGACGTCTGGGCCGCAATTCACCGGGAGCGGGCCGCACTGGCCGATGAACTCGCCGGCCTCACCCCGGACCAGTGGTCCACTCCCTCACTGTGCGGACAGTGGACGGTCGAGGAGGTCGTCGCGCATCTCACCGCGGCGGCGAGTATCGGCCCGGTGCGGTGGATCCGCAGTATGCTCGGCGCTCGTTTCGACGCCGACCTGCACAATCAGCGCAGGATGCTGGAACATCGCGGCGCCGATCCCGCCGAGACGCTGGCTCGTTTCCGGGCGGTGATCACGAGTACGACGGCTCCTTCCGGGCACACCCCGGCCTGGCTGGGTGAGGTCGTGGTGCACGGTCAGGACATCCGCCGCCCACTCGGGCTGGCCGCGACCCCGGCCCCCACGGCGGTGAACGAGGTCGCGCGGTTCTTCGCCGCGCGCGATTTCACCGTTTCCGGACGCACGATCCGCGAAGGACTGCACCTCGTCGCGACCGACGGGCCGTTCGATATCGGCGCCGGACCGGAGGTCCGGGGCACCACGCTGGCGCTGGTGATGGCGTTGGCGGGCCGCGACGACTACTGCGCCGAACTGACCGGCGAAGGCGCGGCCACGCTGCGGTCCAGGGCGGCCGGGTGACCTTTTCGGTCTTTCGGCGCGCACGGTAGCCGGACCTCGAGTACACCGACGGGCGGGCGCCTCGCACTGTCCCGGAACGGTCCGGGCAATATTGTCGGAGAGTCGGCAGCCGGGACCGGGGACGGGTCGCCGGGCCGTGCGGCGCTCTACATCTACCCGATCGGAAGGCTCCAACAGTGACAGAGGGATTCGCACCCGTTACTCCGCCGGATGCCGGCGCCCGCGCGGCGGCCGAGCAGCGGCAGGCGTCGCTGACCAAACCGCAGGGGTCGCTGGGGCGGCTGGAGGAGCTGGGCAACTGGGTGGCGGCGTGCCAGGGGGTATGCCCGCCCGCGCAGTTCCAGCGGGCGCGGGTGGTGGTGTTCGCCGGCGACCACGGGGTGGCCGAACACGGAGTCTCGGCGTATCCGAGCGAGGTCACCGCGCAGATGGTCGCCAATTTCCGGGGCGGTGGGGCGGCCGTCAACGCGCTGGCCCGTGTCGCCGATGCCACGGTGCGAATCGTGGATATCGCGGTGGCCGCCGATACCGATCCTGCCGTGAGCGCGCACAAGGTCCGCCGGTCCAGCGGCCCGATCGACCGCGCGGACGCATTGAGCGCCGGCGAAGCGGCCGCCGCGCTCGCCGCCGGCCGGGCGATCGCCGACGAGGAGATCGACGCGGGCGCCGATCTGCTCATCGCCGGCGATATGGGTATCGGCAACACCACCCCGGCGACCGTGCTGATCGCCACCCTCACCGCGACCGAACCGGTCCGCGCGGTGGGCCGCGGCACGGGCGTCGACGATAACGGCTGGATGCGTAAGGTCGCCGCGATCCGGGACGCCATGTGGCGCGCCCGGCCGGTGGCCCGTGACGGTATCGAATTGCTGCGGGTGGCCGGTGGCGCCGATATCGCGGCGATGACCGGTTTTCTGGCGCAGGCCGCGGCCCGGCGCACGCCGGTGTTGCTCGACGGGTTGATCGTGACGGCCGCGGCGCTGGTCGCGGAGGATCTGGCGGCCGGCGCCTCGGCCTGGTGGGTGGCGGCCCACCGCTCCACCGAACCCGCCCACACCGCGGCGCTGAGCAAGCTGAAACTCGAACCGATACTGGGCTTGGAGATGCGGCTCGGGGAAGGTTCGGGTGCGCTGACGGCACTGCCCGTATTGCGTTCCGCCGTGGCCGTGCTCGCCGAGATGGCGACCTTCGCCGACGCCGGTGTCAGCACGGCCGCCGCCCCTTCCGTCGATCTGCAGAAGTGACCGCACCGCATCCCGGGCCGGCACCGTGCTGACCCTCCGTCTCACCTTCTCCTGGCTCACCGTGTTACCGGTGCGCGGTCCGGCCGAGGTCGACCGCCGCGCGGCGGCGCGGGCGATCGCACTGGCACCGGTCGCCGGAATCGCCCTCGGGATCGCGGCGGCGGCGGTGCTGTGGCTGCTCGCGCCGGCGGGCGCCGCGGCCGGATTCGTCGCGGTCGCGGTACTGGCCCTGCTGACCCGGGGTATGCATCTGGACGGGCTGGCCGATACGTTCGACGGCCTCGGTGTCTACGGGCCGCCGGAGCGCGCCCGGGAAGTCATGAAAAGTGGCGGTGCCGGGCCGTTCGGGGTGGCGGCCATCGTGGTGGCCGCCGGTATCCAGGCCGGCGCGTTCACCGCCCTGGCCGCTTCCGGGCATTGGTTCGCGGTGGTCGTCGCGGTGGCGCTGGGCCGGGTCGCGGTCGTGGCCGTCTGCCGCCGGGGTATCGAACCCGCTCCCGATACCCGGTTCGGTGCCCTGGTCGCGGGAACGCAGTCCCGGACAGCGGTCGTGGTGTGGGGTGTGGGAGCCGCCGTGGCGGCGGTCTTCGTCGTACCCGGACTCGCCTGGGCCGGGACGCTGGTCGCGCTGCTCGCACTACTGGCCGCCGTACGGCTGGCCGATCACGGTGTCCGCCGCATCGGCGGCCTCTCCGGCGACCTGCTCGGCGCGGCCGTCGAACTCACCACCGCCCTTGCCGCCTTGGGCTTCGCGGTGGCCGCGAATTCTGTCTGAGCCACAAAGCCGGACCGTTCTGATGTCACCCCACCTCAATATTGCGAACGCAGCGTCTCACCGCCGCGGCACTGCCCATAAGGTGGGAGGCATGTCAGCCGAGCGTCTCTATTTCCGTCAACTGCTGGCCGGCCGGGATTTCGCCATCGGCGACCCGATCGCCACGCAGATGCGCAATTTCGCCTATCTGATCGGTGACCGGGACACCGGCGAATGTGTCGTCGTGGACCCGGCCTACGCCGCGGGCGATCTGGCCGGTATCGCCGAGAGTGACGGCCTGAAACTGTCCGGGGTACTGGTCACCCACCACCATCCCGACCATATCGGCGGCTCCATGATGGGTTTCACGCTGCGCGGGGTGAAGGAACTGCTCGAACAGACCACCGTCCCGGTTCATGTGAACGACGAAGAGAAGTCCTGGGTGTCGAATGTCACCGGGATCGCCCCCAGTGAGCTCACCGGGCACGGCCACGGCGACAAACTGGGTGTCGGCGCCTTCGATATCGAATTCCTGCACACCCCGGGCCACACCCCCGGCAGCCAATGCTTCCTCGTCGACGACAAACTCATCGCCGGTGACACCCTGTTCATCGATGGGTGCGGCCGGACCGATTTCCCGGGCGGGGATTCCGAGGCGATGTTCGCCAGCCTGCGGTCGCTGGCGGATATGCCGATCAACCCGGAGGTCTACCCGGGCCACTGGTACTCCGCCGACCCGCATGCGTCCCTGGACGCGATCCGCGATAACAACTACGTGCTGCGCCCGCGTTCGCTGGCCGAATGGCATGCCCTGATGCCCGGCTGATACCGCCGGTCCGGGTACCGGTATCCGCCCGGTACCCGGATATCCGCGGGGCTCAGAGCACCCGCATCCACTGGTGGACATCGGCGAAGGTGCCGCGCTGGATCCCGGTGAGGGTGTCGCGCAGGGCCATGGTCACCTCGCCGGGCTCGCCGCCGCCGATCGAGAATTCGCCGTCCGGGCCGCACACCGAACCGACCGGGGTGATGACTGCCGCGGTACCGCAGGCGAAAACCTCGGTGATCTCACCGGATTCCGCCCCCTTGCGCCAGTCCTCGACCGAGATCTTGCGCTCGGTGACCGGGTAGCCGGAATCGGCGGCCAGGGTCAGCAGCGAATCACGGGTGATACCGGGCAGCAGCGACCCGGACAGTTCCGGAGTCACCAGCCGGGCGTCGGCCCCGGAGCCGTACACGAAGAACAGGTTGTTGGTGCCCATCTCCTCGACGTAATTGCGCTCGCAGGCATCCAGCCACACCACCTGATCGCAGCCCTTGGCGGTGGCCTCGGCCTGCGCCAGCAGCGAGGCCGCGTAGTTACCGGCGACCTTCGCCTCACCGGTACCGCCCGGTGCGGCCCGCACGTATTCGGTGGACAGCCACACCCGCACCGGTTTCACACCGCGCGGGAAATAGGCGCCGGCCGGCGAGCCGAGCAGCAGGTACTTGTACGAGGAGGCCGGTTTCACACCCAGCCCCGATTCGGTGGCGAACATGAACGGCCGCAGGTACAGCGACTCCTCACCGCCGGCGGCGGGCACCCACGACGCGTCGACCTCGAGCAGCTGGCGCACCGATTCGACGAACAGTTCTTCGGGTAGTTCGGCCATCGCCATCCGGCGCGCGGAGCGGCGGAACCGGGCGGCGTTCTGATCGATCCGGAAACACGCGACCTGCCCGTCCGGCTGCCGGTATGCCTTGAGGCCCTCGAAAATGGCCTGCCCGTAGTGGAAGACCATGGTCGCCGGGTCCAGGGTCAGCGAACCGTAGGGTTCGACGACCGCGTTGGTCCAGCCGTCGGCGTCGGAGTAATCGATGGTGACCATATGGTCGGTGAAGAACCGGCCGAACCCGGGTGCCGCCAGAATCTCCTGTACCCGCTGCGCCGGGGTGGGCGCAGGATGAGGGATACGGGCGAACTGTGCAGCAGCGGTCATGACCAGCAGTCTATGTCCTGTGTCCGCGCCGAATCCGCGGTGGTCTGTTGTTGTGTGACCCACGAGTCTCTACCGGCCCGGGGCGGCCACCCGGTTCAGCTGGTATGCGGGGTGACGAACGGTGGCCGCACCACGGTGCAGCGCAGCGACCGGCCCCGGACGTCGACCTCGACCTCGCTGCCCGGTGTGAGCGCCGGGTCCAGCAGCGCCAGGGCGATCCCGATCTGCCGGGTCGGCGAGAAGGTGCCCGAGGTGGTCACCCCGACTTCGCGGCCGTCCCGGCGCACCGTCTGGTTCTCCCGCGGGATACCGCGGTCGAGCGCCTCCAGGCCCAGCAGCGTCCGGCGGGCACCGGCCGCCCGTTCGGCCGCGAGGGCGGCCTTGCCCCAGAAATCCGCCTTCGCCCAGCCGACGGCCCAGGAAGCCCGAGCCTGTACCGGCGTGATCTCGGTGGACAGTTCGTGGCCGTGCAGCGGGTAGCCCATCTCGGTGCGCAGGGTGTCGCGGGCGCCCAGTCCGGCGACCTGGCCGCCGGCCGCCCGCACCTGCTCGAGCAGCGCCCGGAACAGCGTTTCGGCCCCGGCCCAGCGCGGCAGCAGTTCGTACCCGTGTTCACCGGTGTAGCCGGTCCGGCACACCCGCACGGGCTGCCCGCGCCAATCGGCGTCGGTGAACGCCATATACGACAGATCCGTGGGCAGTCCCAGCTCCGTGAGGACCTGCTCCGATTGCGGACCCTGCACCGCGAAGACCGCGTACTCACGGTGCTCGTCCCGCACGGTGATCTGCGGCGGCGCGGCGGCCGCGAGCAGTTCCACCACCGTGGCGGTGTTCGCCGCGTTCGGTACCAGGAAGATCTCGTCGTCACGGACGAAGTAGGTGATGAGATCGTCGACCACGCCACCGTCGCCGGTGCAGCACAACGTGTACTGCGCTTTACCCGGACCGATCCGTCCCAGATCGTTGGTCAGTGCGGAGTTCACGAATTCCGCCGCCCCCGCGCCGCGTACGGTCGCCTTGCCGAGGTGACTGACATCGAACAGCCCCACCGAATCCCGTACCGCGGTGTGCTCGGCCACGGTCCCCGCGTAGGAAACCGGCATCTCCCAACCGCCGAACGGCGCGAATTTCGCACCGAGTTCGACGTGAACTCCATGGACAGGTCCCTGTTTCAGCCCGGCGTCACTCACCCGGCGAGCTTATCCCGGCCCCGCCGCGGCACGGGTGGGCCACGCGATCAGGCCTCGAACCACATGGGGATGAGTGTCGGACCGTCCTCCGGCAAGGTATGGGTCTCGCCCGTTCGCACGAATCCCTGCCGGGCGTACAGGCGCGACGACCGCTCGGTACTGGCCTCCAGATAGGCCGGCATCCCCGCGGCCGCCAGCGCCCGGGTGCGGTCGCCGAGGATCGCCGCGCCGGCACCCTGCCCTCGATACCGGGGAACGGTGACGATCAACTCCAGGTAGCGATGCGGGAACCGCCGGGGGTGTTCCCGGGCCAGTAACTCGGTGACATACGCCGAGCGCTGCAGCGGACGGATATCGGGCGCCCGCTCGGCGTGTTCACGGGCGGTGGCCGCGTCGGCGAGCAGGCGTTCGGCGGAGGTGACCGCCTGCCAGACCGAGACCGCCCAGATCGCGCCTTCGGCGCCCGCGATCCAGATCTCGTCGTCGCCGAGCCCGCGTTCGATGATCTCGGGCAGATAGATGTCGAGGAATTGATCCAGCGGATGTCCGCGCATGATCCATTCCGTCACCGCCTCGTCCGGAGTCGCCTCGCGCAGCGCCACCATCAGCGAGTCGAAATCGCCTGGTTCCGCCCGCCGCACACTCAGTTCCGCACCCACGACGCCGCCTCCTTGTGAATGGTGTTCCCGTGAGCGAACTTATGCGGCTCACCACCACATCACCATTATTTCGGCACGGTATTTCGGATCCCGGATCCGTCCCCGTGACCCTCGTACCGGGCCGCGACCGGACGTGGACACGCGCCTGAACAGTGTCGCGATGCGGCACCCGAGCGCCACCGAATAGCCTGAAGGCCATGACAGCAGTCGCAGATCGTCCGCTCGGACCGGAATTGGCACGTACCCAGACCATCGAGCCCGGCACCGATGTCCTCGTCGTCGGTGTGGCCACCAGCGACGACGGCCCCGTCCTGGTGCCCGAGGACCTCTTCGGCGATGTGCTCGGCACCGACCTGCGCGCCCGGCTGCTCGATCAGGTGACCGCGGTCGGCGGTACCGGCAAAGCCGAACAGTTGATCCGCGTTCCGGCGCCGGCCGGGCTGGACAATGTCGCCAGTGTGCTCGCCGTCGGGCTCGGCGGCGCCGCGGACCTGGACGCCGAGCAGATCCGCCGCAGCGCCGGTGTCGCCGCCCGCTCGCTGACCGGGGTCACCCGCGCCGTCACCACGCTGTCCGGCCTGGATATCGGCGCGGCTGTGGAAGGTTTCTACCTCGGCGCCTACTCCTTCACCCCGTTCCGCTCCGCGAAATCCGCGCCGAAACCGGAGGCCGCCCCGCTCGCCCGGGTGGAACTGCTGGTCCCCGAACCGGATTTCGGTGGTGACGCCCTGCTCCGCGCCCAGCTGACCGCCGAAGCCGTGGCCACGGCACGCGATTTCGTGAACACTCCGCCCAGCCACCTCTATCCGGCCGAATTCGCGCGTCGGGCCGAACTACTGGCCGAGGGCGCGGGGCTCGAAGTCGAGGTGCTCGACGAGAACGCGCTGGAAACCGGTGGCTACGGCGGTGTGCTGGGGGTCGGCAAGGGCTCCTCGCGACCGCCGCGGCTGGTCCGGCTCGCCTACCGGGGCGGCGATAAGAGGGTCGCGCTGGTGGGTAAGGGCATCACCTTCGACACCGGCGGTATCTCCATCAAACCGGCCGCGAATATGGAGAACATGACCTCGGATATGGCCGGGGCCGCGGCGGTGGTGGCGACCACTCTGCTCGCCGCCCGGCTGAGCCTGCCGGTCACCGTTATCGCCACCGTGCCGATGGCCGAGAACATGCCGTCGAGCACCGCCCAGCGCCCCGGCGATGTGCTGACCCAGTACGGCGGGACAACGATCGAGGTCACCAATACCGACGCCGAGGGCCGGCTGGTCCTGGCCGATGCCATGGTCCGCGCCGGTGAGGACGACCCGCACTATCTGATCGATGTCGCCACCCTGACCGGGGCGCAGATGGTCGCCCTGGGCACCCGCACCCCGGGCGTGATGGGTACCGACGATTTCCGCGACCGGGTCGCCCGGATCTCCCGTGAGGTGGGCGAACACGGCTGGCCGATGCCGCTGCCCAAGGAGCTGCGCGCCGATCTCGATTCCAAGGTCGCTGATATGGTCAACGCGACCTCGCACCGCTGGGGCGGGATGCTGGTGGCCGGCACCTACCTGAAGGAGTTCGTGCCCGAGGGGGCCCAGTGGGCCCATATCGATATCGCGGGTCCGGCGTACAACACCGGCGGCCCGTTCGGTTATATCGGCAAGGGCGGTACCGGTGTTCCGGTCCGCACGCTCATCGGGGTGCTCGAGGATATCGCCGCGGAGTAGGTGCCGGTGCCGAATCTCGGGTCCCGATCGGGCCCGAGGTTCGGCACACCGCGAATCGGTGGAGCCGGGCGGCTCGCCGGGATACAGCCCGGGGATTCTTCGCGCTCATTCCTCGCCGAGTTCGCGCTCGATCGCACGTTTGCGTTCGATCCGGCGGCGCTCGTCGTAGTCACGCATCCGCTGCGGGTAACCCGTCCGGCCGACGTCGTACACCGGGATCCCGAGATCGCGGGCGAGCCGGCGCGCACCGCGTTCGCCGACGATCCGGCGGGTCCATTCACCATCCGTGGCTACCAGCACCACGGTGACATCGGTCACAGTTGTTTTCGGTTCGACGAAACCTTCGACGCCGGTGTGTGTACGCACCCACTCCGACAGGTACCCGATCTCGGGTGAACGCCTGCGAGAAACACCGCCACGCCCAGCCGCGACGCGACGGAAACGATCGAATATGCCCACCGCGCCCGACCTCCACTTCTCCCTCGAACCCGCCGTACAGGGCGGTGATTCCATGGTGCCGGATACCAGAATTGGATGCCCTCGGGTAACCGCGCGACACGGCGGGTGCAAGGATGGTTCCCGGAACAACAACCACACGGATCTCCGGCGCCGCGCAGAATGAACGCCGGCTGGAGCACCGTCGCGACCCGCGGCGCGATCCTCCGGAACGAACTGTTGTAGACCCGTCGAGCAGTTAGAGGAGTCAACGGACATGGCCTTCTCCGTCCAGATGCCCGCTCTTGGTGAGAGCGTTACCGAGGGAACGGTGACACGGTGGCTGAAACAGGAAGGAGACACGGTCGAGGTCGACGAGCCGCTGCTCGAGGTCTCCACCGATAAGGTCGACACCGAGATCCCGTCCCCCGCGGCGGGTGTGTTGACGAAGATCGTCGCCAATGAAGACGATGTCGTCGAGGTGGGCGGCGAACTGGGCGTTATCGGTGAGGCCGGCGAATCCGCCGCTCCCGCGCCCGCCCCGGAACCGGCTGCCGCCGAACCCGAGCCCGCCCCCGCACCCGCGCAGGAAGCCGCACCGGCCCAGGAGCCGGCACCGGCCCCGCAGCCCGCGGCGGCGTCCGCATCGGCATCCGGTACCCCGGTGAAGATGCCGGAACTGGGCGAATCTGTCACCGAGGGCACCGTGACCCGGTGGCTCAAGGCGATCGGCGACGAAGTCGCGGTCGACGAACCACTGCTCGAGGTCTCCACCGACAAGGTCGACACCGAGATCCCCTCCCCCGTGGCCGGCACCCTGCTCGAGATCACCGCGAACGAAGACGATGTGGTGGAGGTCGGCGGCCAGCTGGGCGTTATCGGCTCCGGCGCCCCGGCGACCGGATCCGCCCCTGCGCCCGCACCGGCCCCCGCCGCGCCCGCTCCGGCACCTGCTCCCGCACCGGCACCGGCACCGGCCCCCGCACCGGCACCGGCCCCCGCACCGGCACCGGCCCCCGCACCGGCTGCGGCTCCCGCCGCGCAGGCTCCCGCGCAGTCCACCGGTAACGGCGCCACCCCCTACGTGACCCCTCTGGTCCGGAAACTGGCCGAGGAGAACGGCGTCGACCTGTCCACCCTCACCGGTTCCGGTGTCGGCGGACGCATCCGCAAACAGGATGTCCTCGCCGCCGCCGAGACCAAGAAGGCGCCCGCCGCCCCGGCAGCTGCCCCGGCCGCGGCAGCTCCCGCTGCCAAGGCTCCGGCCGCTCCCACCCCCAGCCCCGCTCTGGCGGCACTGCGCGGGACCACGCAGAAGGCCAACCGGATCCGGCAGATCACCGCGACCAAGACCCTGGAATCGCTGCAGACCACCGCGCAGCTCACCCAGGTACACGAGGCCGATGTCACCAAGATCGCCACGCTGCGCAAGAAGGCCAAGGCCGAATTCGCCAAGCGTGAAGGCGTGAACCTGACGTTCCTGCCGTTCTTCGCCAAGGCCGTGGTCGAAGCGCTCGGGGCACATCCGAACGTGAACGCCAACTACGACGCGGACAGCAAAGAGATCACCTACCACGCGTCGGTGCATCTCGGGATCGCCGTGGACACCGAGCAGGGTCTGCTGTCGCCGGTGATCCACAACGCCAGCGATCTCTCGCTGGCCGGTCTGGCCCGCGCCATCGCCGATATCGCCAACCGGGCCCGCACCGGCGGCCTGAAGCCCGACGAGCTGGCCGGTGGCACCTTCACCATCACCAATATCGGTAGCCAGGGCGCCCTGTTCGACACCCCGATCCTGATGCCGCAGCAGGCGGCGATGCTCGGTACCGGCGCGATCGTCAAGCGGCCCACCGTGGTCACCGACGAGTCCGGTAGCGAATTCATCGGCGTCCGCTCGATGTGCTACCTGCCGCTGACCTACGATCACCGCCTCATCGACGGCGCGGATGCCGGGAGGTTCCTCACCACCATCCGGCACCGCCTGGAAGAGGCGGCGTTCGAGGCCGATCTCGGCCTGTAAGGGCACAGATAATGCTGGTTGTGGTGGCCGGTTCGTCCGGACTGATCGGCACTGCTCTCGTGGCGGCATTGCGCCGCGACGGGAGTCAGGTGATCCGGTTGGTCCGGCGCCCGGCCGCCGCGCCCGACGAACGTCGCTGGGACCCTGTCCAGGGCGAGCTCGACCCTGCCATCCTCGACGGCGCGGACGCGGTGGTGAACCTGTGCGGGGCCGGGCTCGGCGATAAACGCTGGTCCGGCGCGTACAAACAGGAGCTCCGCGACAGCCGTCTGACCCCCACCGATGTTTTGGCGAGCGCCGTCGCGCGGGCCGGTGTGGCGACTCTGGTGAACGCCAGCGGTATCCACTACTACGGTGACACCGGCACTCGCGCGGTCGACGAAACCGGTCCTCCCGGTACCGGATTCCTGCCCACCCTGTGCGTCGACTGGGAGGCCGCCACGCACGCGGCCACCGAGGCGGGGACCCGCACGGTCCTGCTGCGCAGCGGGGTGGTGCTCGCCGGAACCGGCGGTATGCTGCCGCAGCTGAAGGCCCTGTTCCTGCTGGGCCTGGGCGGCCGGCTCGGCAACGGCCGGCAGTATCAGCCGTGGATCTCGCTCGACGACGAAGTGGGCGCGATCCGCCACGCACTCACCACCGAATCGGTACGCGGCCCACTCAACTCGGTGGGTCCGGCGCCGGTCACCAACGCCGCGTTCACTCGCGCGCTCGGCCGGGCTCTGCATCGCCCGACCCCCCTGCTGGTACCGGGTTTCGCGTTGCGGCTGGCGGTCGGCGAATTCGCCGACGAGGCGATCCTGCACAGCCCCCGCGCACTACCGGGTGTCCTCGAGGAGACCGGTTACGAATTCCGCCATCCGACCATCGGCGCGGCGCTCACCGCCGCCGTGGGCCGATGACCCCCACCACCGCCACCCTGGTCCGCGATGCGCGGACCGGTGATCTACCCGCGATTCTGGAGATCCACAACCGGGCGATCGCCGAAACCACCGCCATCTGGGACGACGAGCCCGTCGACCTCGGCGACCGGCAGGCATGGTTCGCCAACCGCACCGCGCACGGCCGCCCGGTGCTGGTGGCCGAGGTGGACGGGGAACTCGCCGGATACGCCAGTTACGGCCCGTGGCGACCCAAATCCGGTTACCGGCACACCGCCGAGAACTCGATCTATATCGCCGATCGTTTCCAGCGGCGCGGTATCGGCGCCGCCCTGCTGGCCGAGTTGATCGCCCGCGCCGAGCGGGCCGGGGATATCCACGCCATGATCGCGGTCATCGAATCGGGTAATGCCGGTTCCATCGCGCTGCACGAACGGTTCGGTTTCCGCACCGTCGGGATACTGCCCGAGGTGGGCCGCAAATTCGGCCGCTGGATGGATCTGACGCTGATGCAGCTCACATTGGAGATGAGCGTAACGTCGTGATCGTGAACAACACCCGCACCGCAACCCGGTCGGCACGGTACGACAGCACCCCCGTCGACGTGCGCGATCTGGGCCTCATCGAGTACCGCCAGGCGTGGGAGCTGCAACGCGAACTCGCCGCGGGCCGCGCCGACGGCCACGGTTCCGACACTCTGCTGCTGCTCGAACATCCCTCCGTCTACACCGCGGGCCGCCGCACCGAGGAGGCCGACCGGCCGAACGACGGCAGCCCGGTGGTCGACGTCGATCGCGGCGGCAAGATCACCTGGCACGGCCCGGGGCAGCTGGTCGGCTATCCGATCATCCGGCTCGCCGAACCGATCGATGTGGTCGATTACGTCCGGCGCCTCGAACAGGCCCTCATTCAGGTGATCACCGATATCGGTGTCGAATGCGGACGGGTGCCCGGGCGATCCGGGGTGTGGCTCGCCGCGTCCGGCCTGCTGCCGGAGCGCAAGATCGCTTCCATCGGGATCCGGGTACAGCGCGGGGTCACCCTGCACGGTGTCTCGCTGAACTGCGATCCCGATCTGGGTGCGTTCGGCGCCATCATCCCCTGCGGCATCCGCGATGTGGGCTCCACGAGCCTGAGTCAGGAACTCGGCCGTACGGTCCCCGTCGCCGAGGTCCGGCCGCGGCTGGCCGAAGCGATTCCCGCCGCGCTCAATGGCGAGCTTCCGGTTACCGAGCACGATATTCCGCAGGCCGTCACCCCGGCTTCCGCGGAACCCGCCGCCGCGACCGCGGCCCGCGATCCGAAAGGTCCTACCGCATGACCTCCGCCCAAGCTCCTGCCGGCCGCAAACTGCTGCGTATCGAGGCCCGCAACGCGGAGACCCCGATCGAACGCAAACCCAGCTGGATCCGCACCCGCGCCACCATGGGCCCCGAGTACACCGAACTCAAGGGTCTGGTGAAACGCGAGGGCCTGCACACGGTCTGCGAGGAAGCGGGCTGCCCCAACATCTTCGAATGCTGGGAGGACCGCGAGGCCACCTTCCTCATCGGCGGCGAACAGTGCACCCGCCGCTGCGATTTCTGCCAGATCGATACCGGCAAACCGTCCCCGCTCGACCGTGACGAACCCCGCCGCGTCGCAGAAAGCGTCCAGGCCATGGGCCTGCGCTACTCCACCATCACCGGTGTCGCCCGCGACGATCTGGAAGACGGCGGCGCCTGGCTGTACGCCGAAACCGTGCGCGCCATCAAGAAACTCAACCCGAACACCGGCGTCGAACTGCTCATCCCGGATTTCAACGCGAAACCCGATCAGCTGGCCGAGGTGTTCTCCTCCCGCCCGGAGGTGCTGGCCCACAACCTGGAAACGGTCCCCCGGGTCTTCAAACGGATCCGCCCCGCCTTCCGCTACGAACGGTCCCTCGAGGTGCTCACCGCCGCCCGCGCCGACGGCCTGATCACCAAATCGAACCTGATCCTCGGGATGGGCGAAACCCCCGACGAGGTCACCCAGGCCATGCGCGACCTGCACGAAGCGGGCTGCGATATCCTCACCATCACCCAGTACCTGCGCCCCTCGCCGCGCCACCACCCGGTCGACCGCTGGGTGAAACCCGAAGAGTTCGTGGAACATTCGAAGGTCGCCGAGGAGATCGGTTTCGCCGGCGTGATGGCCGGCCCCCTGGTCCGCTCCTCCTACCGCGCCGGACGCCTCTACGCCCAGGCCATGGCCCACCACGGCCGTCCCATCCCCGAAACCATCGCCCACCTCGCCGCCGAAGGCACCGCCTCCCAGGAGGCAAGCGCGGTCCTGGAACGGTTCGGGTCGCGCGCCTGACCCGAAACGCCGGAATCACGGCCCGAGCCCGATCGGGCCGATGAATCGGGTGGCGCGAACCGGTCGGCACAGGTGAACCCACCGAACCAGGAGTGCACCCATGGTCATCGTCGCCGGACATCTGCTCGTTGCACCGGAAGGCCGGGAGGCCTACCTCGCCGGCTGTGTCACCGTGGTCGAACAGGCCCGGTCCGCACCCGGCTGCCTCGATTTCGCGATCAGTGCGGATCTCACCGATCCTGCACGGATCAATATCTTCGAGCGCTGGGAAACCCCGGAGGCGGCGGAGTCCTTCCGCGGTGCCGGTACCGGCGAGGACCAGACCGCGGCGATCCGCACCGCGGCCGTGGCGGAATACGAGATCGCCGCGGTCCGCTCCCTCTCCTGAACGCGCCGCCTGTCAGAAGTCGTCCGAGTAGTCCTGCGTGATCCAGCGGTCGGGACGGATCGTGAACAGGACCGATTCCAGGCCGTCCGTCTCTCGGCGAACGCACGCCCGGCTTCGGAGCCGAGGTAACGCGTGGCCCCTAAGCGTCACCACGCTCCAGCGCGTTGAACGCAGTTTCCAGTGGCGCCCATCCGTTGGTCGTGTCGTGCGGTGTGCCCTCGCTCGCGTTCCAGTAGCGCAAGTTGTAATCGCCGTCCCCGGGCGCGAGCGTGCGCATGTTGGTGTGGGCGAGGTCATGCTTCGCGTCGGACAGGTAACGGTATTTGTGCTGGGCCGGCCGGTCCTTGTCGATACCGGAATCGCCGCTCGCCGTCTTGTCCTCATCGGACCCGACGAAACTCCAATCGATACCCTGCGCCCAGCTCTGGTCGAGGCCGTTCTCGGGCGCGTGGAGCACTTCCAGGAATTTCGAACCCGGCACCATCGAGTCCCACTGCGCGCTGTCGTACTTGGACTTGTCGATGATCCCCTGGTGGGGAGTGGACAGCGTGACGACATCGCCGACCTTCAGCTTCGCCGCCGGAAAGCCCTCCCAGCCCATGGCCGAGCCCAGCAACGCCACTCGGGTCACGAGCCCACCCATGGAGTGCGCGACGATATCGACCGACTGGCCCGTACGCGTGTTGGTGTCGTAGATGTGGTTGGCGAGTGCCGCAGCCACATCCTTGATCCGAGTGTTGACATCGGCGTCGCCGAGGTCGACATCGCAGTTGCTGTCCTCCGCGTAGTACCCGACGGTGTGAATCGACGACCTGTCGATTCCCTTGGACCCGAAGTAGTCGATCGCATTGCCCCACAACGAGGAACAGTCCGAATCACCGGAGTCGTTGTAACCGTGGACCAAATAGACGGGATCGCCCCCGTTCGCAGCCGGGGCGGCACTCGCAGTCGGCGCCACGGCCGCGGCCAACGCTCCCACGGTGACGGCAGCCACAAGCGTGGCCGCCGCACGGAGTCGCATCGTGCCCATACTTCTCCTCTCACCAGCGTTCCTCGCACGCTGTTCTCGAACCTCCGGGACCGTATCAGGGGAGGCCGGTACCACGAAGTCCCCCATGTCTGCCCCGGCATCCCTCGGCATCGCAAAAGCTGAGCCCGACGCCCGGCCTCGGGCGTACGACTCCAAGGGCGGCTTCGCCTGATGATGCCGACCAATGCGAAAACGGCCCGGAACCGATTGGTTCCGGGCCGTTCCACCTGGTAGCGGGGACAGGATTTGAACCTGCGACCTCTGGGTTATGAGCCCAGCGAGCTACCGAGCTGCTCCACCCCGCGTTGCGTTGACTACCGTAGCGCACGACCGGCGCCGAACCAAAACCGCGCTCCCGGCCGGATCGCGGCCGTCCGACGGACCCACACCTCACCCATCAGAATTCGACGCGCCGCACAGCAAAGCAGGAGTCGCCGATGCGGGTCTCGAGGGCCTCGAACTGCCGGATGTAGGACAACACCGAGGACCGGGGAACCGATTGCGCTCGCATCGCGTCCAAACCTATGGGTGTGCTGAACTGTGCACCGAGACCGATACGACCACGAACGATATTCGGCCAGCGCCGGCGAGGATTGCCCATGAGTGAGCCATTGAAGGTCGACCCGAACGCACTCGATACCTTGGCCGCGGCGCTGCAGGTCATCGAAGCGGACGACGAGTACTTCCGCGAACGCAACCAGCGGGGGTGGTTGGTATGAAACTACCGCTGACCGTTCATCCGGAAATCGGCCCTCCGGACACCGACTCTCCGTGGCACCTGGTCTTCGCTTCTCGCCTCCCCGATGTTTGTGCGAAGCACGGCAGAGATGCCGTGGAGCACCGCGACCAGCAGCTGACCTTCTACCGGACACGGCGGGGCGGCCGACAGGTCAACGCACTCCGGCTGATACTGCGGCTCCTGACGATCTGGCAGTTGAGCCTGCTGCCCCGGATCGATCCCGATATCGTCGTGCACGCGCAATGGCCTGTCTGCCCGGCCTGTCTCGCACCGGCACGGGTCTATCGGGCCGTGGGAACCGCACTCATCGCGTTGGCGGCCCTGAACGTCGTGGCACTACTGCTCATGACCGCGGCGTATATCCGGCCACCGTCCTGGCTGGCCCTGGCGATCTTCCCCGGTTGGATACCCTTCGGACTTCTCGTGATCATGTTCTTGTTCCGCAGTGGCGAGACGTTCGTCCTAGCGCGGATCTCACCGGATCTGCGGGAGGCCGATATCGTCTCGCATCCACGATTCGACCAGGCCGTGGCAGGCGAGCTCGCCGAATAGCCCGCGGCCATACGCGACGCTGGACCGGTTCGGGTCGCGGGCGTTGCGCACTACCGGCTTCCATAATCCGCGAGCGGCGTAGCAGGCGAATACGACTGCTACGCCGCGAATTCCGGCATCGGCAGGTCCCCCACAGCGACCTGGAGTCCCAGCCCGATGAGCACGGCGGCGGTCACCATATCCATCAACCGGCGGTTGCGGGGCCGGACGAAGATCCGTTGCAGGCGGGAGAAACCGACAGCGACCAGCAGCATCCACACCAGGACCGGCGCCACCATGAGGACGCTCAGCTCGACCTTGCGCAGCAGTGGCGAACCGGCCGGCAGGAAGTGGGCCATCAGCGCCACCAGGAACAGGATGGCTTTCGGGTTCGTCGTATTGACCAGGAACCCGCGGCGAAACGGTGCGGGCTGCGGGACGCCCGGCAGGTCGCCGAGTGTCTCCTGCTGGATCGACTTCGACAGCGACAGTAGTAGTTTCGCGCCGAGGAACAGCAGATAACAGGCGCCGACCGCACGAATGACGGCGAATGCTCCGGGTACGGAGGCAACTGTCGCGCCGATACCGATTACGGCAACAGCGGTATTCACCGCCATACCGCAGGTGATTCCCAGCGCGGCGGTAATACCCGCACGCAGGCCGTCAATTGCGGAGTAACGGGTAACCAACGCGAAATCGGGCCCCGGCAACACTGCGCCGAGAATCGCCGCGAGCGCGAACGGAACCAAATCCATCCCACTCACTTCAGCGGAACCCCGTATCGTCGGACAACGAATGGATACAACCGGGCGATACAGTGGCCTCGGGCCGTACGGCGAGCAACGAGTCCGTCCTCGCATTCCGCACAGGGAACATCGCGCCAGTCTCGCAGGCAACGGACCGTACGATATTCCCAAATCCGGGAAACGTGAGAATAGTGACAATGTAGCCCAGGCGGGGCTCGATCCCCAGATCACTGCCGCGCATTCAGGTTCCGGGGCGGTTACCACTGCCGGGAACAGCACCCCGCGTGCCGCCGGCCAGGGATGCTACGTTCCCCGTGCTATTCATGGGACGATGAGGGAATCTGAGCTATGACAGGGTCGACATCACTCGATACATATATCAAGTCGGTGTACGGAGATATCGAACCGGAATCCTGCCCCTTCACCGAGGCGGAGATAAAGGAACTCGAGGACACGAACGAACTTCTGGTATATATGCCCAGCGGTCGCACACCGGCCGAGTTGTGCGATATGTGGGGTTTCCGGATCAACGTGGACTTCACCTCCGAGTCATATATCCGCACCGTGATGAATGACGAGAGTCACTGGTTCATCACCTCGAATTCATCGTCCCCGGAACTGCTGTATCGCAGCGGTCAGGAAGCCCGGCGGAATTACGAAGACGAAGGTTTGCACGGGTTGGACCTCCGCCGGTACCTCGCGTTCGCCGCGGCCTTCCGGCATCGATGGGGTACTCTCCCGGATCAAAAGTACTGGTGTTTCCTGTTGTCCGGTAGTTATGACCGCAGCGGGGTATCCGTTGTCGGATTCGACGGACGGGGCGTACTGAGCCACCACGGCTGGATGCGGAACTTCCGCGCGAAATTCGCGGGGTCACGGTATTCGGTGCTGGCGCCGCGCCTGGAGGTGACGGCGGAAACCGAAACGCTGTCCCGCGCGTACCGGGGGCAGCGGAGCAAAATCGGCCTCGAAGCCGCGATCGACTGATATGGCCGAGCAGGTTCTACACGGCCGGACCGCACTGATCACCGGAGCGGGAGCAGGAATCGGCCGGGCCTGCGCGGTCGCGCTGGCCCGGGCGGGCGCAACCGTGGTGGTCACCGATGCCGATGCCGACGCCGCGGATTCGACCGCGCACACGCTTCGTTCCGAAGGCGCCCGGGCGACCGCCCTGCGGGCAGACGTCACCCGGCCGGACGAGGTGGCCGAGGCTGTCGAGTACACGGTCCGGGAATTCGGCCGGCTGGATTGCGCGGTCAACAATGCCGGTGTCACCAGCGCACCCGCGGATACTGCCGATATCGCCCGGACCGATCTGGAACGGATACTCGCGGTGAACGTCACCGGACTGTGGCAGTGCATGCAGCACGAGCTGAAGTCGATGGTGGAAACAGGTGGCGGGACCATCGTCAATCAGTCGTCCTCACTGGGAATGGTCGGTGTGCGCGGGTCCGCGGCCTATGCCGCGAGCAAACATGCCGTGCTGGGGTTGACCCGCTCGACGGCGCTGGAGTACATCGAGCGCGGAATCCGGGTCAACGCCGTCTGCGCCGGACCGGTGCGGACAGCTATGTTCGACCGTTTCCTGGGCGACGATCCCGAAGCCGCAGCGGGGCTGCGTGCGGCGAGCCCTATCGGCCGGTTCGCCGAGCCCGAGGAGGTCGCCGAGGCCGTGCTGTGGCTCTCTTCGCCACTGTCCTCGTACGTGGTGGGACACGGACTGGTGGTCGACGGCGGATGGAGCACGCAGTGAGCACAGATGTGATCGTTGTCGGCGCGGGCGCCGTCGGTCTCGCGGTTGCCCTCCGGCTGGCCGAGTCGGGGTCCACGGTCACCGTGGTGGATGCGGACGAGCCCGGGCGCAAGGCGTCGTGGGCGGCGTCGGGGTCGTTATCGCTGATCCTGCCGCAGGCGGCACCGCGGCCGCTGCGGGAACTCGCCGCGGCGAGCTGGGATCGATGGCCGGATTTCAGCGCGCAACTCGAACAGCGGTCCGGGATGGAAGTTCAACTCCGCCGCAGCGGTCTGGTGCGGCTGATGTTGTCGGAAGCGAGCACGACCGCGACCGTCGAGAGCCGCGAATGGCTTGCCGCGCACGGCCATCGAAGTGAGTGGATCGATCGAGACGGGATCGCGGAGCTGACGCCCGCGGCGACGGATCGCGTGGATCGGGCCCTGTATCAACCGGACGTGTGGCAGCTGCGCCCGCCGCGACTGATGCGCGCCCTGCTCGAGGCCGCGGCACGTACCGAGCGCATCACCGTTGCCCCCTTCAGCCCGGTGGCCCATCTGCTCGTGGAGGGTCCACGAGTACGCGGCGTTCGATTGACCACCGGGGCGGACCTGTTCGCGCAGGAGGTCGTGGTGTGTGCCGGTGCCTGGGCAGACCGGTTGCTGAACCCGATCGCCGGTATCACGATGGCGATCCGGCCGATTCGCGGCCAATTACTCTGCCTGACAAGACCTTCCGATTTGCGGCCCGGATCTGACGCCATTCTGCTCGGCGAGGGGAACCACTACCTTATTCCGCGCAGCGACGGCCGGTTGGTGGCCGGCTCGACTTTCGAGGATTCCGGGTTCGACGACCGTGTCACAGCGGGCGGTCTCCACGAAATACTCAGCGGTGCACTCGATTTCGCCCCGAAGATAACTGAAGCACCGATCGTCGCGCACTGGGCCGGTCTGCGTCCGTCGACCCCGGACGGTGCGCCGTTGCTGGGGAGACCACAGGACGTGGACGGTCTGGTGGTCGCCGCGGGACACTTCCGCGACGGCCTGCTGCTGACTCCGGTGACCGCCGATATCGTGCACGCGGTGATCAACGGCACGCAGCCACCTCTGGACCTGACCGCCTACGCGGTCGGCAGGCCGTCCCCGGTGGCCGGTGATTCACCGGGCCCGCACACGGTAACGGCGTCGGACGAATACTCGGTGCGCCCATCGGTCAGCACATCGGCAACCAGCTGACCGACGACGGGAGCGAATTTGAAGCCGATCCCGGAACACGCGCATACCGCCGCGACCCTGCGAGTCGGACGCGCGACGGTCAGTGCGCCATCGGGAGTGTTCGTGTACCGGCATACCGTGGAGCGCAGCCCGGGCCGGGTGCCGACCGCGGGCAGTCGATCGCGCAGCTGCGCGAGATCGTCCGATACGGTCGCGGGGTCCACGCCGGTGGCAGGATCCAGGGGATCGACCAGTACTCCCGTGGAGAACCGGCCGAATTTCGCGGCGCGCCCCCCGACTGCCGGGAACAGCCCGAACGGCGTCGGATCCTGGTCGAAGATCACGAACGGTGCCGGTGTGGGAACGGGGTCGGCAAGCCAGTGCACGACCGCCCGTTCCACCGACAACTCCGGCATTCCGTCCAGCTCCATGGCGGCCGCCCACGCGCCGGTGGCCAGCACCAGCCGCTCGGTGGTGACCGTCTCCGCACCGATTCGAACGCGTACCGGGCCATCGGTGTTCGTGAGGTCGATGGGATCCGCCGTATGCCCGAATTGCAGGCGGGCGCCGGATCGAACGGCCCGCGCACGCAGCGCCGCGACGCAATCCTCGGCCAGCAATATGCCCGCATCCGGCTCGAGCACCCCGTACTCGTCCGCGGCGATTCGAACACCGGGCAGTAGGTTCCGCATTTCGGTGCGGGTCAGCACCCGGGATCCGGATGCCGCGAACTCCGCCGGATCGGCACAGACGGTGACGCCTCCGGTCGGAACGAACAGCGGGCGGGCAGCATCGTGTTCCAGGTCCGCCCACAGTCGCGCCGCCGCGCGGCCGGCCGCTGTCAGCGCCGGCTTGCCGGGATGCGCACGAAACAACCGGGAACCACCGAAGGAAGCTCCGTCACCGTCGTGTTCGGGGCTTCGTTCGACGCCGAGTACCGACAGGCCCTTACGCGCCAGCGTGTCGGCGCATGCACTGCCCATCACCCCCAGTCCGATAACCAGCGCATCGTAGTGAACTGTTCGCATCCATCCTCCGGAGAGTATGACCATGATCGACCGGCACGACCGTATCCGAACCCTGCTCGACCGAGATTTCCGTGGTGCCGTCATCGATCCGGGCCACGCCGATTATCAGTCGGCTCGCCGGGTCTGGAATGGGATGATCGACAAGAACCCGTCGCTGATCCTGCGGCCGGAAGACGTACCGTCCGTACAGGCCGCGGTACGGATCGCCGGAGAGCTCCAGCTGCCCGTGGCCGTGCGCGGTGGCGGGCACAATATCGCCGGCAACGGCACCTGCGACGGCGAAATCGTCCTGGACCTGGGCCTGCTCGGAGGTCCGGAGATCGATCCCCGGCAGCGTACGGCCCGGGTACCGGGTGGAATGACCTGGGGACCCCTGGATCGAGCCACCCAGGCACACGGGCTGGCCACCGTCGGTGGGATGGTGTCCACCACGGGTGTCGGTGGGCTCACGCTGGGCGGCGGCGTCGGATGGCTCATGCGCAGCCACGGGCTCACCTGTGACAACCTGATCTCGGCCGAACTCGTCACAGCCACCGGTGAACTGCTCACGGTCTCGGACCGGGAACACAGCGACCTGATGTGGGCACTACGGGGTGCCGGCGGAAACTTCGGTGTCGTCACCGACTTCACCTACCGGCTGCATCCGGTCGATACGGTCGTCGGGGGGTTCGCCATGTATCCGCTGGACCGCGCCGGCGAGGTGCTGCGGTGCTACAGCGATTACTGCGAAGGCTGTCCGGACACTCTCACCACCCTGGCCGTGCTGACCACCGCTCCCGGCGAACCATTCGTTCCGGAGAGTATGCGCGCGAAACCGGCGCTACTCATCGCGGTCTGCGCCGTCGGCGGTGGCGCGGCCGACGATGTGGCTGCGCTGATCGCCGCACTGGGCGAGCCGATTGTGAATCTCATCGGCCCCATGCCCTACAGCGATATGCAGTCCATGCAGGACCCGACCGCCCCGCACGGTTCCCGGAACTATTGGAGATCCGGTTTCCTGCCCGATCTGTCGCCGGACACCATCGATCGGCTGGTCGAATTCGCGGCGAGCGCACCGTCGGCAATGACCCAGATCCATCTGCACCAGATGGGCGGCGCCGTAGCGCGCGTTGCCGGTGACGCGACTGCCGTTCCGTTCCGGGACGCGCCGTTCATGCTCAACATCGTCACTATGTGGGCCGATCCCGACGACGACGCGATCAACCTGGAATGGCTCGCAGACTGCTGGCGCAAGATCGAGTCGGCGACCCGGAGCTCCTACTCCAACTTCCTCAGCGACGACGAAGCCGACCGTTTCCGGACCGCCCATTCCGCGCCCACCTGGAACCGGTTGCGCGATATCAAAACCGAGTGGGATCCGGACAATATGTTCCGGTTCAACCAGAACATCCCACCCAGGTGAACCGAGGTACCGAGTATGCGGTCGGCAGATCGGAAACGGCCCCGGCTGTGACTTCATATGCCACGACCCACCAGCCCGTCCTGGTGGTCAACGGCGACCACGACCGGATGGTCCCCGGCTGATCGCCACCTATGAGCGCTGAGGCACTCGGGCCGACGCCCAGATCTCCGTCTGTGGGTTCGTCCGGCGGGATCTGTGCATCGCCATGCGGACCGGGCAGTATCCGACGAGTGCCGTCCGGCTCGACCCGGCACATCCGTCCTATGCGGTGTCGAGTTCCGAAATCGTCGGGGCCGTGGCGGTCTCGAATGTGCCGGGTTGCCGGCGGACGAATATCGCGACCGGGACCGCGGTGATCAGCAGCGCGACGCCTGCGACCGCGAGGGCAAGATGGGTGGCGTCGGTGAACGCGTGCCGGATGGCGTTGCCCACCGGTCCGGCGACGGCGGGCGGGAGGGCCGAGCCGTGCTCGCCCGCCGCGGCCGCGGCCACGACGGCGTCGGTGACCTGCCGGGGCAGGTCGGCAGCGCGGAGTTCGTCCCCGAGGTTGTCGGCGAACCGCGTCGTCAGGATGGTGCCCAGAACGCTGGCACCCAGCACATTGCCGACCTGGCGAAACAAGTTGACCGTTGCGCTGGCCATACCCGCCTGGTGTGGTGCGACGCTGTTGACCGCCGCCGCGGTAGCGGGTGCGACGAGCATGCCGCTGCCGATACCCGCGAGCAGTAGTCCGGGCCAGATCCGGCCGAACCCGGTAACGGGTGGACTGGCAAGGAGCGCGAAGATACCCGCGGCCATGACTATGAGGCCGAGGGTGAGCATCCTCGCGAACCCGATGCGCTGCACGATGCGGGCGGCGACGGCGCTGATGAGGACGAAGGGGCCGAACATCACCAGGAGCCGCACGGCGGCGGCGAGGACCGTGATTCCCTGCACGTGCTGCAGGTAGAGCACGGTGACCAGTGCGGTGCCGGTGAATCCGAGCAGGGTGACCGCGGCTGTCCCCATCACGGCGCTGAAGGATCCGGATCGGAAGAGCTTCACGTCCAGCATGGGATCGGGATGGCGGGCTTCGTACCGGATGAACGCCACCAATGACACGGCCAGCACGGCGTAGGCACACAGGATGCGGACCTCGGTATATCCCAGTGAGCCGCCTTCGATCACGGCATAGGTCAGTGCCCCGATGGCGACCGTGCCCAGCACCATCCCGACGGGATCGAGCGCCCGGGACGGGAGCCTGCTCTCACGAATCAGTGTCACCGCGCCGAGCAGGGCAACCACCCCGAGTACCACGTTGATCAGGTAGATCGCATGCCAGGAGAACGCACCCACCAGCACGCCCGCTCCCAGCGGACCGATCGCCAGGCCGATTCCGGAACTTCCGGCCCAGATACTGACGGCCTCGGTGCGTTCGCGCACATCGGCGAAGGTGTGGCTGATGATGGCCAGGCTGGTGGGCAACACCATCGCGCCGCCTATTCCCATGATGGCCTGGGCGGCTACCAATACGACCGTGCTGTGCGCGGCGAATGCCACGGCGCTGCCCGCCGCGAAGACGGCCGCGCCGGTGGCGAAGGTCAGCCGCCTGCCGATGAGATCTCCGACGGTCCCGCTGCCGAGCACCAGGCTGGCCACGACCAGGCTGTAGGCACTGGCGATCCAGACGGCCATCGACGACGAGGGGTGCAGATCGGCCTGGATGGTGGCGAGCCCTCCGAGCGTGGAGGAGACATTCACGAAGGCCATCATCGGGCCGATGCACACCACGGCCAGAATCCACCACCGACCACGGGACGTTGCGTCGCGACCGGCGGATACGGTCACCTCATTACGTGTCACGGCGTTCCTCACTGAGTTGAAATCTGCTGGTCGATGAGTGCGAAGAGTTCGTCGGCACTGGCCGACTCGACGGCGGCGCGATCACTTCCGGGCGAGGATTCGCCGGCGTGGAGTGCTTCGGCCAGCAGTGAGCGGATCCGCTCGGCCAGACGTTCCTTCTCCCGATCCGACGTCATGGTCGCGAACAGCGACTGCAGCGAGTCGATCTGTTCGTCGGCCGCCGATATGGTCGATGTGGCCGACCATCGCGAACTCAGCAGCTTCGCGACCGCGGCGGCGGCCGGGTAATCGAACACCAAGGTCGACGGTAGTTTCATCGCTGTCTCCTCCGCGAGACGGTTTCGCAGTTCGACGCCCCCGAGCGAATCGAATCCCAGTTCGTTGAACGGGATTTCGGGATCGATGGCCGCGGCGGACGGATGTCCCAGAACCGCCGCGGTGAGTTCACGTACGAATTCGAGTATCAGCTCGTCTCGCTGCTCCTCCGGCGCGGCGGCGACCCGCGCGGCGAACCGGCCGGTGCTGCCGCCCGGCACTCGACGCGCTCGCGCGGGTACCAGGCTCTCCAGTACCTCGGGCAGCAGCCCGGTCCCGGCATGCGCCGCCAGTGCCGCCCTGTCGAATTCGACACAGGCGGCCACCGGTTCGTCCGAGGCGATCGCGGCGTCGAACAGTGCGGTCCCGTTGTCGTTGCCGAGCACCTCGATGCCCAGTCGTTCCCACCGCGCCACGGCGGCTCGGTCCATCGCGCCGGTCATGCCGACGTCTTGGTTCCACGGTCCCCACGCCAGCGAGAGCGCGGGTAGCCCCTGCGCGCGGCGGGCATGCGCGAGTCCGTCGAGGAACGAGTTCGCCGCCGCGTAGTTGCCCTGTCCGGGTGCGCCGAATATCGCTGCGACGGAGGAGAACATGATGAAGGCCGACAGATCGTGGCCCCGGGTCAGCTCGTCCAGGTGCAGGGCGCCGTCGACCTTGGGCACGAGCACCCGGTCGATCTGCTCGGCGGTCAGTTTCTCGAGCGTCGCATCGTCGATCACCCCCGCGGAATGAATCACCGCCGTCAATCGATGTTCCGGCGCGATCGAATCGAGCACCGCGGCGATATCGGCGCGATCCCCGACATCGCATGCGGCAACACGCGTTTCGGCTCCCAGGGCAGTCAGTTCGGCAACCAGGTCCGCGGCGCCCGGGGCTGCTTCACCCCGGCGCGACACCAGTAGCAGGTGCTCGACACCGTGCGTCACCACCAGATGCCTGGCCAGGACCGCACCCAGACCACTGGTGCCGCCGGTGATCAATACCGTGCCGTGCCCGAACATCGCACCCCGGTCGAGCGACTGTGGTTCGTCGGTGACCGCACCGCCGGACAGTCGCGGTACGAACATCTGCGAGTCGCGGACCGTTGTCTGTCCCCGATCCGATTCGACCGTAGCGCGCACGACATCGGCGTCCATCATGCCGTCGTGATCGAGTAGCGCGATCCGGCCGGGATGTTCGGACTGTGCGGTGCGGACCATGCCTGCCACCGCGGCGGCGGCCACATCGACCGGCTCGTCCGCCACGGCCGCCGCACCGCGAGTCACCACCACCAGACGAGCGTCGGCCAGCCGCTCGTTCGACAACCACGACCGCAGCATCGTCCAGACCGCGTGAACCGAAGCCCGCACCTCGGCGGCACGTGCGCCGGAGGACGCGGTAGCGACCCCGTCGGCGAGCGAGTAGACGACCAGATCCGGAATCTCCTCGGCCGCGGCCAATTCCGCGATGTCAGGAAAATGCCGGTCGATCCCGGACACCCTCGTCGACCCAACTGTAGCCATGACGCTGGTGGTGGTGGCAGCAGCCCGATCGGCGCGGACCCATCGCAGGTGCAGTGGCGCCGCACGGCGAGCCGAGCTCACGGTCAAGGCCCGGACATCGACCGGGCGCGCGGTCACGGCATCGACCTTCAGCACGATCGAACCGGTGTCGTCGACGACGACCATTCCGATCTGCCCGCTGTCGTCGCGGACCACTCGCACACGCACCGCCCCGGCACCGGAACGCCACACCCGCACTCCCGCGAACGAGAACGGCAACGGCACCTGCCCGGCGGCCAGACCGTCGGACAGGCTGTCGATCGCCACGTGCAGACAGGCGTCGAGCAGTGCCGGATGCATGGCGAACGCCGCGGCCGAACCGCTCACCGAGTCGTCGAGTGAAACTTCGGCGAAGGTCTGCTCGCCGCGAGTCCACACCGCGGTCACACCCTGGAATATCGGGCCGTATTCGAAACCACGCCGCGCGAGCAGATCGTAGAATGACCCGTCGCCCGACGGCACCGAACCGGCCGGAGGCCAGCTCAGCTCGTCCCACCCCGGGGCGACGCCGACGGCAGCGGTCAGCACACCCCTCGCGTGCAGCACCCACGGATACTCCGCGGCCGAGTCCCCCTCGGTGGCGGGGCGGGAGTAGATCGCGAAGGCGCGCCGTCCCTCCTCATCGGGTGCGGCGAGGCTCAACTGTAAATCGACCTCGATGCCGTCGGCCAGTACCAGTGGGGATTCGAGTAGCAGTTCCTCGATGACGCCCACCCGCAGTCGTGCACCCGCGCTCAGCGCCAACTCCGCGAACGCCGTCCCGGGCAACAACACCGAACCGAATACCGCGTGGTCGGCGATCCACGGATGCGTCCGCAGCGACAACCGCCCGGTGAACAACCACTCGTCCCTGCCGGCTACCGGTACCGCATTCGCCAACAGCGGATGCCCGAACGTTCCGGTCACGACCCCTGCCGGTGGCTGCACCCAATAGCGCCGGCGCTGGAACGCGTAGGTCGGCAATGCCACCCGATCCGTGCCACGCCCGGCGAACACCAGCGGCATATCCGGCTCCAGCCCCGCCGCGTGCGCCTGGGCGAGGAGGGTGACGAACGCGACCGTCTCGTCGATGGTCCGACGCGACGACGCCGTCACCAGCATCGACTTCGTCTCCCCTCGCGGATGCCCGGCCAGACACTCGGCAGTCATCGCAACCAGCACGGCGTCCGGACCGACCTCCACGAATCTGCGCACACCGGCCCCGACCAGGGTGTCCACACCGGGAGCGAATCGCACGCAGGCCCGAACCTGCGCGACCCAGTACTCGGGATCGCAAATCTGCGAACCCGCCGGTGCCCCGGACACATTCGACACGATCGGCAAGAATGGCTCCCGATACGTCAACCCCTGTGCCACAGCCCGGAATTCGTCGAGCATGGGATCCATCAACGCCGAATGGAAGGCATGCGAGACCCGCAGTCGCGTGGTCTTCTTACCCTCTTCCGACAGCCGCCGGGCGATCGCGCCGATCACCTCCGCATCTCCCGACAGGACCACCGACTCCGGACCGTTCACCGCCGCCAGCGACACGTGATCGCCGAATTCGCCGAGTACGCGCACCGCCTCGTCTTCCGGCACGGCTACCGCCAGCATCGCCCCGCCGGCCGGCAACGCACCCATCAACCGGCCCCGCGCCGCCACCAGCGCGCACGCGTCCGCGAGCGACCACACGCCCGCCACGTACGCCGCCGCCAGTTCACCGATCGAATGTCCCGCAACAACATCCGGCGACAGGCCGAACGATTCCAGCAACCGGAACATCGCCACCTCGAACGCGAACAATGCCGGTTGGGTGAACTCCGTCCGATCCAGCATCTGCCCCGGATCGGTGAACATGACCTCTTTCAGCGACCGACCGAGCCGGCTGTCGAACTCGGCGCACACCTCGTCCAGCGCGGCCGCGAACACCGGAAATGCCTGATACAGGCCCGAACCCATCCCTGTTCGCTGCGCACCCTGACCGGTGAACAGGAACGCGGTTCGCCCCGAACTCGCGATGCCGTCGACCACTCCCGGCAGCGGCGAACCCGCTGCCAGCGCGGCCAGGCCCGCGAGCAACTCCTCCCGGTCGCGCCCGACGACGGCGCCTCTCCGGTCGAGCCGTGCGCGCGTCTCCACCAATGAGCGTGCCACCGACCACATATCGATGTCCGGGCGATCGGCCAACCATGTCCGCAACCGGTCCGCCTGTCCCCGCAGCGCCTGCTCCGACTTCGCCGACAACATCAGCGGCACCACGGAAACATCGGCGGCGGAGTGGCTCAGACGCACAACGGGTTCGTCGCCGCGCTCGGTTACTACGGCCGACGACGGCACAGCCGGCGCTTCCTCGACAATGACATGCGCGTTGGTACCGCTGATCCCGAACGACGAGACACCCGCACGCCGTACCCGGTCGCCGGTCGGCCACGGTTCGGGCTCGGTCAGAACCCGGACCGAGCCGGCCGGCCAATCCACGTGCGGCGACAACGCGTCCACGTGCAGTGTCTTCGGCACCACCTGATGGCGCAGCGCCTGCACCATCTTGATCACACCGCCCACCCCCGCGGCCGCCTGTGTATGGCCGATATTCGACTTGAGTGCGCCGATCCGCAGCGGCCGATCCGACCGCTCCTGCCCGTAGGCGGCGATCAATGCCTGTGCCTCGATGGGGTCGCCCAATGCCGTCCCCGTCCCGTGCGCCTCCACCACGTCCACGTCCTGCGGACGCACACCGGCATCGGCCAGCGCGGCCGCGATCACACGCTCCTGTGAGGGACCGTTCGGCGCTGTCAGCCCATTGCTCGCGCCGTCCTGATTGACAGCGCTGCCACGGACCACCGCGAGGATGTTGTGCCCCAGCCGCCGCGCGTCCGACAGGCGTTCCAGCACCAGTACGCCCGCGCCCTCCGACCAGGCCACACCGTCGGCGGCGGCCGAGAACGCCTTGGACCGGCCGTCGGGAGCCAGACCGCGCTGCCGGGAGAACTCCACGAACACCGTCGGCGTGGCCATCACCGTGGCACCGCCCACCAGCGCGAGGGAGCTTTCCCCCTGGCGCAGGGCCCGGCACGCCAGATGCAGTGCCACCAGCGATGACGAGCATGCAGTATCCACCGTCATCGCCGGGCCTTCCAGCCCCAGCGAATAGGCCACCCGCCCGGACACCACACTGCCCGCGGCGCCGGTGGCGACATAGCCCTCCACTTCGGGCCCACCCAGGCGGGTCAGGGCGTCGTAGTCCTGGTACATCACGCCGGTGTAGACGCCGGTGTCACTGCCCCGCAACGTGGTCGGGGCGATCCCCGCATGTTCCAGTGCCTCCCACGACACCTCGAGCAGCAATCGCTGCTGAGGATCCATCGCGATCGCCTCACGCGGGCCGATTCCGAAGAAGCCCGCGTCGAAATCGGCCGCGTTCATCAGGAAGCCGCCCTCGCGGGCGTAGGACGTGCCGGGATGGTCGGGGTCCGGATGGAACAGCCGGGCGGTGTCCCACCCGCGATCCGACGGAAACTCGCTGATGGCGTCCGCGCCGGAGGACACCAGATCCCACAGATCATCCGCGGATTCGACGCCGCCGGGATAGCGGCATGCCATTCCGACGATCGCGATCGGCTCGTCGGCTCGCACCCGGCGCGTGGACTTCTGCTGCTTCGGCGTCGCCGAATCGCCCATCCGGGACCCGATGAAGGTGGCCACCGCCCGGGTGGTGGGGTGGTCGAAGACGAGGGTGGACGGCAACCGCAGGCCGGTTGTCGTGGTGAGCCGGTTGCGGAACTCCACGGCACCCAGTGAATCGAAACCCATCGCACTGAACGGTTTCTCGATATCGACGAGATCACCGGCGGCATATCCCAGCACCGCGGCGACCTGGCCACGGACGAATTCGAGCACAGCCGCGTCGCGAGCATCCGGTGCCAGCGAAGCCAGCCGCCGCACCAGGTCCCCGCCCCCGGTCGCGCGGCGCGCGGACGGCACCAGCGACCGCAGCATCGAGGGCAGCAGTCCCGCCCCGGCCGCGACAGCCAACGCCGCCGTGTCCAGATCGACCGCGGCGACGAACGGAGCACCGGCGCCACCGGCCAGATCGAACAACTCGAGACCGTCGGATTCGGCGAGCGGGCGAGAACCCATGCGCGACAACCGCTCCAGGTCCGCGTCGCCCAGCTCGGCGGCCATTCCACTGCGCCCGCCCCATGGCCCCCAGGCCACCGACACCGCGGGCAGGCCCGCATTGGCGCGGCGGAGTGCCAATGCGTCCAGCACCGAATTGGCCGCCGCGTAGTTGCCTTGTCCGGGCGATCCGACTACCGCGGCAACGGAGGAGAACAGGACGAACGCCGACAGATCGGAGGTGAGCTCGTGCAGATGCAGTGCCGCGTCGACTTTCGGTGCCAGCACGCGGTCGACCTGCTCGGCGGTGAGTGTGTCGACGGTGCCGTCGGCCAGCACGCCGGCGGCGTGGATGACCGCGGTCAACGCGGGGCCGTCGGAGATATCGCCGAGCAGCGCCGCCACAGCGGCGCGATCGCTCACATCACAGGCCGCCACCCGGGTTCGAGCCCCGAGTTCGGCCAGTTCGGCCACCAGTTCGGCGACGCCCTCCGCCCGCTCGCCGCGCCGAGATACCAGCACGAGTTCGCGTACCCCGTGCCTGCCGGCCAGATGTCGCGCCACCAGCGCGCCCAGCCCCCCGGTACCACCGGTGATCAGCACCGCGCCCGGGCCGAGATCGATGGTCCGCGCGGCAGCCGCGTCGCGGCGAATCAGCCGGGGCGCCAGCAGCGCACCCGCGCGCACCGCCAATTGCTTCTCGTCGGTGGCCACGGCCGCCGAGATCAGCTCCGGGGTCACCGCGCTGTCACCGTCGACGTCCAGCAACAAAATCCGGCCGGGATTCTCCGACTGCGCGCTCCGCAGCAGACCCCAGACGGCCGCGGCGGCCAAATCGGGTTCTTCGCCGGGCAACCCCGCACCATCGCGCGTCACCACCACCAGTCGGGCGTCGGCGGTGGGCAGGCGCAACCAGGATCGCACCGAAGTCAGGACCGCGTGCACGCGATCGCGCACGACGGCCGCCGTCCGGGAACCGACCTCGCCGTCCACAGCGCGGCGATCGTGGCCGTCGGCGAACCACACCAGCACATCCGGAGCGTCGCCGGTGGTGTCGTCGGGTTCGGCAGCCAGGTCCGGGTAGGTCCGTGCGAATCCGGGCGCGGCCACCGCGGCGATCAGCAGGCCGTCCACTTCGTGGGACGCGTCGACCCGGCCGACTTGACTCCATCGCACGTCGTAGAGCCCGCGGTCGGCGATCGATCGATCACCGCGCAGCGCCTGGCTGTTCACCGGGCGCGCCCGCAGCGACTCGACGGTCAGCACCGCAGCGCCGGTGTCGTCACCCAGTTCCAGCCGCATATTGTCACCGGCGCGCCGGATGCGCACCTGTACGGCGGTCGCTCCCGGGCGATGCAACCGCACGCCGCCGAACGAGAACGGCAGTGGCACCTGTCCGGACGGCAGATCCGCGGCCAGCTCCTGTACCCCGGCATGCAGCGCGGCGTCCAGCAGCGCGGGATGGATACCGAATCGGCCACCGTCCACGCCGGCTTCGGCGGGCAGCCGCACATCGGCGACCACATCACCACCATCGCGCCCGACGCGGCGCACCCCCTGGAATACGGAGCCGTAATCGAATCCGCGCGCGGCCAGCCCGTCATAGAGAACGTCACCGGGGATCTCGTCGTCCTCCGGGTTGTCCTCGACCTGGTAGGCCATATCGCCCAACTCCCCGCCGGGGGCGAGAATGCCATGCGCATGGGTGGTTCCACTCGCGCCCGCGGACCGTTCGTCGACGATCCGGGACGCCAATACGAATCGCCTGCGTCCCTCGTCATCGGGCTCTTCGACCGCGATCTGCACGTCGACCTCGGTCCGCTCATCGAACCGCAGCGGCGCTTCCAGCACCAGCTCGTCGACGACCTCGACACCGAGGCGAGCGCCGACCGCCAGGGCCAGCTCCACGAACCCTGTTCCCGGGAGCAGGATCTGGCCGAAAACGGTGTGATCGGCGATCCACGGATGCGACGCCAGCGACAGCCGGCCGGTGAACAGCCATTCGTCCCTGCCCGCCACCACGATCGACCCGCCGAGCATCGGGTGGTCGACTACCGTCACACCGGCACGGCCGACATCGCCGCGCACGGCGGTGGGAGCCAGCCAATGGCGCTGATGCTGGAATGCGTAGGTCGGCAAGCCAATTCGGTGTGAACTGCGGCCCGCGAACAGCGGGCTCCAGTCCACTTCCAGCCCCGCGGCATGCGCGGCGCCCAGGAATGTGGTGAACTGCGCGACTTCCGCACAACCACGCCGGGCGGCAGCGGCCACCACGTTCCGCTCGGTCGCGGATTCCTCGGCAAGGCATTGCCGTGTCATCGCGGCCAGGACGGCGTCCGGGCCCAACTCCAGGAACCGCCGGGCCCCGGTCGCGACCAGTGCGCGCACACCGGGCTCGAACCGCACAGCCGCACGGACCTGGCGCACCCAATACTGCGGATCGGTCAGTTCCCGGTCCACCACAGTGCCGGTCACGTTCGACACCACCGGAACGGCCGGCTGGTGATAGGTCACTCCCGCTGCCACCGAGTGGAATTCGTCGAGCATCGGATCCATCCGCGCGGAATGGAAGGCGTGACCGACCCGCAGCCGGCTGGTCTTGCGACCCCGCTCGGCGAGCAGCCGCTCGACGTCGTCGACCGCCTCCGTGTCGCCGGACAGCACCACAGCCACCGGTCCGTTCACCGCGGCCACCGACAGCCGATCGGCGTATCCGGCTACCAGCTCGATCGCCTCGTCTTCGGTGACCGCCGCCGCCAGCATCGCACCGCCGCCGGGCAGGGCACCCATCAGCCGTCCCCGGGCCGCCACCAGCGCACACGCGTCCGCCAGCGACCACACCCCCGCCACATACGCCGCCACCAGCTCGCCGATGGAGTGACCCAGCAGCACATCCGGTGTCACACCGAACGATTCGACCAGCCGGTAGGCCGCCACCTCGAACGCGAACAACGCGGGCTGGGTGAATTCCGTCCGATTCAACAGGGTCGCATCGGCATCGCCGTCGGCGGCGAACATCACGTCCTTCAGCGCCCGACCCAGCAATGGGTCGAATTCCGCGCATACCTCGTCCAGCGCCGCCGCGAACACGGGGAACGCCGCGTACAGTTGCCGACCCATTCCGGGTTGCTGCGCGCCCTGGCCGGTGAACAGGAACGCCGTGCGTCCCGTGCTCACCACGCCGTCGACCACACTCTCCGACGAGGCACCATCGGCGAGGGCCGCAAGTCCCGCCAGCAGTTCCGCCCGGTCACGGCCCACGATCGCCGCGCGCCGGTCCAGCAGCGCCCGCGACGTGATCAGCGAATGGGCCACATCCCATACATCCGCGCCGGGGTCATCGATCAACCACTGCCGCAGCCGAGCCGCCTGCGCGCGCAGGCCGGGTTCCGACTTCGCCGACAGGAGCCACGCGACGACATCGGAGTTCGTCTTCGGCGTCATCGACTCGGCCGCTTCCGGTTCCGGAGCAGCCCCGGCGACCGGTTCGGCGGGAGCCTCCTCGACGATCACGTGTGCGTTGGTGCCGCTGGCCCCGAAGGACGAGACACCCGCACGGCGCACCCGCTCACCCACGGGCCACGGCTGGGCCTCGGTGAGCAGGCGCACGGTGCCGGCCGACCAATCCACGTGCGGCGTAGGTGAATCCACGTGCAGTGTCATCGGCAACATCTCGTGCCGCATCGCCTGAACCATCTTGATCACACCGCCCACCCCCGCCGCGGCGGACGTGTGACCGATATTCGACTTGAGTGAACCCACATACAACGGCCCGTGCTCACGCCGCGCGCCGTAGACGCCGATCAGCGCGTGCGCTTCGATCGGATCCCCGAGCATCGTGCCGGTCCCGTGCGCCTCCACCGCGTCGATGTCGCCGGGTTCCAATCCGGCATCGGCCAATGCCTGTGCGATCACTCGCTCTTGCGAGGGACCGTTGGGTGCGGTCAGCCCCTTGCTCGCGCCGTCCTGATTGAGCGCGCTGCCGCGAATGACCGCCAAGATGTTGTGTCCCAGGCGTTGCGCATCCGAAAGGCGTTCGACGACCAGCATGCCGATGCCCTCGGAGAATCCGGTCCCGTCCGCGGCCGCCGCGAATGCCTTGCATCGGGCATCGGTGGCGAGCCCGTGCTGGCGGGCGAATGCGATCAGATGGGACGGATCCGACATCACCGTGACGCCGCCCGCCAGGGCCAGCGACGTTTCTCCGTTGCGCAGCGCCTGGCACGCGAGATGCAGTGCCACCAGCGACGACGAGCACACGGTGTCGATCGACATCGTGGGCCCCTTGAAGCCTAAGGTGTAAGCAACCCGGCCGGATACCACGGAGTTGCCCGCACCGAGGTAGGCATGGCCTTCCGCTTCGGCGCTCAGTGCCGGGTCGCCGACCCGAGGTCCGTAGTACTGGTGGAATACGCCGGTGAAGACGCCGGTATCGCTGCCGCGCAGCGACATCGGGTCGATGCCCGCGTACTCGAGAGCTTCCCAGGATGCCTCCAGCGCCAGGCGCTGCTGGGGGTCCATCATCGCGGCTTCCCGCGGGCCGATCCCGAAGAAACCCGCGTCGAAATCGCCTGCCGAATACAGGAATCCACCTTGACGGGTATTGGTCGTGCCGGGGACGTCCGGGTCCGCGTTGTAGAGGTTGTCCAGGTCCCAGCCCCGGTCGGTCGGGAATTCGCCGATGGCGTCGCCGCCGGAGGCCACCAGGTCCCACAGTTGCGCGGGCGATTCCACACCGCCGGGATAGCGGCAGCTCATCCCGACGATCGCGATCGGCTCGCGCGCGCGCTCCTCCAAGTCCTGGATGCGCTTGTTGGCGGCGCGCAGATCCCTGGCGAATTTCCGCAGCGACTGGGTGAGTCGTTCCTCATTGCTCATGGTCGACCGAACTCCTCGTCAAGCAGGTCCAATAATTCGCTGCCGGAATGCTCGGCAAGGTCGTCGTCGTATTCCTCGTCCTGCCATCGATCGCCGAAGTGCGACCGGAGACGGTCGCCGATACCGAGCAGTGCGGTAGCGGCAGCGGGGTCGTCACCGGCCGCGACGAGGGCCTGTTCGACCATCGCCTCCAACCGGGCGATATCGACGGGTGCGGAAGCGGCGGCCGGTGGGGCCGGGGGTGATGCCGAGATCAGCTGTTCGCGCAGATATCGGGACAGCTCGACCGGGGTCGGGTAGTCGAACACCATCGTCGAGGACAATTGCAAGCCGGTGGACTTCGACAGCCGGTTGCGCATATCCACACCGGCCAGCGAATCGAATCCGAGTTCATCGAATCCCCTGTCGGCCCGGATATCTCCCGGCGATGAATGCCCCAGGACCGCGGCAGCCTGCTCGAGGACGAGGTCCAGAACCGCGCGATCGCGCTTGTCCTCGGGTACCCGGTCCAGTACGAAACCCTGTGATGATCCACCCGCCGCGGCGGCGGGCCGAGAAGGCAGGGCGATCTTTCGCAGGACCGAGGGGATCGTTGCGATATGCGCCTCCCGCCGAAGAGCGTTGACGTCGAGACGGAACGGCATGAGCGCGGACACGCCCGCCGAGGTCGATCCGATGCCCACGGCGGTATCGAACAGCCGAAGACCGTCCGCGGGCGCCAGCGGATGCACGCCGAGGCGGGCCATGCGTGCGGCACCCACGTGATCCAGGGTGCCGCCCATACCGCCCGATCCGGCCGCGGTGGGCTCCCATACCCCCCAGGCGAGGGCCACCGCGGGCAGCCCGTCGGCGCGTCGCCGTGCGGCAAGCGCGTCCAAGAAGCTGTTGGCAGCCACGTAATTGGCCTGCCCCGCGGCGCCGATGACGGCGGCCATCGACGAGAACAGTACGAAGGCGGAGAGATCAGCGTTCCGCGTCGACTCGTGCAGGTTCCATGCCGCGTCGGCCTTCGGCGCGAGCACGCGGTCCAGTTGCTCGACGGTGAGCGTCGCGATCGTCGCATCGTCGAGCACACCCGCGGCATGCACCACGGCCGTCAACGGATGTTCGGCCGGTATCGATTCGAGCAGTGCCCGCAACGCGGACCGGTCCGCGACGTCGCAGGCCGCGATGCGCGCGGTCGCCCCGAGCTCGCGCAGTTCGGATGCCAATTCCGTCGCGCCTGTCGCCCGATCGCCACGGCGGGACACCAGGAGCAGATGCCGTACGCCGTGCTCGGCAACCAGGTGACGCGCGACCATCGCGCCCAGCCCGCCGGTGCCCCCGGTGATCAGCACGGTGCCGGCGCCGAATGCCGGTCGTACGCCGGCGATCACCTCCGATCGCCGCAGCCGCGGCACCAGCATCGTGTCTGCCCGCACAGCCACCTGCGGTTCGTCGGCCGCCAGCGCCGACAACACGGTGCCGGCCGACAGCGGGGTGGACGTGGACTGCCGGTCGAGCAGGACGATCCGGCCGGGATACTCGGACTGCGCACTGCGCACCAGGCCCGCCACCGTGGCCGCCTCGAGGTCCGGTGTCTCGCCGGGCAGTCCGAGACCGTTGTGGGTGACCACCACCAAGCGCGACCGCTGCGACGGATCCTTGTCCAGCCATCCCCGCAGCAGCTGTAGTGCCGACCGGGCCCGCTCATGCGCGGCAATGGTGACATCGTCGTTTCGCGCAGCCGCGTCCGACCACACCAGCACAGCGGGCATCGCACGATCCGATACCAGGCTGTCGAGATCCGGATAGTGGTCCCGCACCCCGGCAATCGAGGCCGGCCCCAGTGCGACAACCTCGTCGGTCACCGGCACGCCGGGCGCGGGGGGAGCCTCCGTCCATTCCATTTCGTACACTCCGGCGTCACCCGCGAGCGGGCGGCGGAACTGGGTGACGTCATAGGGCCGCATGACGATCTCGTCGAAGGAGACCACCGGGTTGCCGTCGCCGTCCACCGCGGCCACGGCGAGAACGTCCTCGCCTTTCGCCACGGCGATCACCCGCAACGGACCGGGCCTGCGGACATCGTGGAATCGGATGCCGCCCCACCGGAACAGCAGCATGCCGCGGCTCGGGTCGGAGCTGGGCTCCGGCCACACCAGACGGGCCATACCCGCATGCGCGATGACGTCGATCAGGCCCGGATGCAGCAGGAAACCGTCCGAGTCGACGGCCGGATCCAGCGCAACCTCGCTGAACACGGCGTCGCCACGCTGCCAGGCGCGTTCGATGCCGCGGAAGGAGGGACCGTATTCGAGCCCCGATACGGCTTCGATATGCGCGGGTACCCATTCCGGGTCGATCGGGTCCGCGTCCGAAGGCGGCCACGGCTGCGCCCGAAGCCGCTCCAGCAGCGGCTCGACCGTCGGCCGGTCACCGGTGAGAATGCCGCTGGCGTTTCGTACCCACTCGCCGTCACCCACCCGGTAGTGCACCGTGCAGTGTCTGCGACCCGTATCGTCCGCATGGTCGACAAGCACCTGCAGATCGATGTCGGCACCGTCCTCCGGCGGGAAGATGGGTGCCTCCAGCGTGAGCTCGTCCACCCCCGCGCAGCCGAACCGTGGTCCCGCCGCACACAACATCTCCACCAGTGTCGTGCTCGACACGACCATCGCGCCGTAGCTCACGTGATCCGCGAGCCACGGATGGGTCCGGCGCGAGAGCCGGCCGGTGAGCATCCATTCGTCCTTGCCCGCGACCTGCGTCACGCCGGTCAGCACCGGGTGCCCGGATACTCCCGGCGACGCCCCGCCGGCAACCGGTTGCAGCCAGTACCGCCGATGCTGGAACGCGTAGGTGGGCAACGAAACCCGCGACACCGGGCGATCCGCGTACAGCGACGTCCAATCCACACCGGCACCTGACACATGCGCTTGTGCCAGCGCGGACACGAACTGCGCGGCCTCGTCGGCCGAACGACGGGCAACCGGGACCACCGTCGACGCGGCCTCCACATCCGGAATCTCGGCCAGACATTGCCGGGCCATCGCGGACAACACGGCATCCGGCCCGATCTCCACGAACCGCCGCACCCCGGCCTCGGCCACGGTGGCGATCCCGGGCGCGAACCGCACACAACCGCGCACCTGCTCGACCCAGTAACCCGGATCGGTCACCTCGGCACCGGCCACGACGCCGCTGATATTCGACACGATCGGGATCTTCGGCGGGTGATAGGTCACGCTATCGGCCACCAGCCGGAACTCGGCGAGCACGGGATCCATTCGCGCCGAATGGAATGCGTGGCTCACCCGCAACCGGTTGGTCTTTCGTCCGCGTCCGGTGAGCACACGCTCGATCGCGTCGATGACATCCACGTCTCCGGACAGCACCACCGACGACGGCCCGTTGACCGCCGCGATCGAGACCCTGCTGCCGTATTCCGCGACGATATCCGTCGCGTCGGCCTCCGTGATGGCCACTGCAAGCATCGCTCCGCCCTCGGGCAGAGCTCCCATCAACCGCCCGCGGGCGGCGACCAGACGGCAGGCGTCCGGCAGCGACCACACCCCCGCCACATACGCGGCGGCCAGCTCACCGATCGAGTGCCCGATGAGCATGTCCGCGGCGATACCGAACGATTCCAGCAACCGCGACAGCGCCACCTCGAACGCGAACAGCGCGGGCTGGGTGAATTCGGTGCGGTGCAGTAGCCCCTCGGTGTCGTCGAACATCACCGCGAGCAGACCGGGTGCGGAATCCGCTTCCGGATCTGATGTCAGAACCGCGTCGAACTGTGCACACACCTCGTCCAGAACCTGCGCGAACACCGGGAATGCCGCATAGAGGTCCTTCCCCATCCCGGCACGCTGCGCGCCCTGCCCCGTGAACAGCAACGCCGTCTTCCCCGCCGCCGCGACACCCTCGACCACACCGGAAGACACCTTCCCCGCCGCCAGATCTGCCAGACCGGACAGGATCGCGTCGCGCTCGGCACCGACGACCGCGCCCCGGAATTCCATATGGGAGCGGAAGGCGGTCAGGGAGTAGGCGACATCGGCGATCTCTCGTTCGGGTCCGGTCACCATCCAGTTCAGGAGCCGATCCGCCTGCGCCCGCAACCCCGCCTCGGATTTGGCCGACACCAGCAATGGCAACGGGAGCGCCGACGAAGTTCTGTTGGGTGCCGATTGAATTCGTTGTCGTGGCGCTTCCTCCAGGATCACATGCGCATTGGTTCCGCTGACACCGAACGATGACACTCCCGCGCGTCGAACCCGGCCGTTGTGCTGCCACCGACGCGGCTCGGTCAGCAACTCCACATCGCCGGCCGACCAATCCACATGCGGGCTGGGCACATCCACGTGCAACGTCTTGGGCAGCGTCTCGTTCCGCAACGACTGCACCATCTTGATCACTCCGGCTACGCCCGCGGCGGCCGAGGTGTGCCCGATATTCGACTTCAGCGAGCCGATCCGCAGCGGCGCTCCCGGCCGGTCCCGGCCATAGGCGGCGATCAATGCCTGCGCCTCCATCGGATCACCCAGTGTCGTCCCGGTGCCGTGCGCCTCCACCGCGTCGATGTCGGCGGGCCGCAACCCGGCGTTGGCCAGGGCCGCCGCGATCACCCGCTCCTGTGACGGACCATTCGGCGCGGACAGGCCGTTCGACGCGCCGTCCTGGTTGATCGCAGTCCCCCGCACCACGGCAAGAACGTCGTGGCCCAGCCGGCGGGCATCCGACAACCGCTCCAGCACCAGCATTCCGACGCCCTCGGAAAACGCGACACCGTCGGCCGCGGCGGAAAACGATTTGCATCGTCCGTCCGGCGACAGCCCACGCTGCCGCGCGAAGTCGACGGAGAGATAGGGATCGGCGTAAATCGTCACCCCACCCGACAAGGCCAGCGATGCCTCACCCTGCCGCAGCGCCTGACAGGCCAGATGCAGTGACACCAACGACGACGAACACGCCGTATCCACGGTGACCGACGGTCCTTCCAGACCGAACACATACGACAGCCGGCCCGAGATCACGCTGCCCTGGGCGCCGGTGAGCCGGTAACCCTCGAACTCGGGGGTCACCCGGTTGAAATAACCCGAGAAGCACGCACCCACGAAAACCCCGGCATCGGTACCACGCAGCGACACCGGATCGATCCCCGCGTCCTCCAGGGCCTCCCACGATGCCTCGAGCAACTGCCGCTGCTGCGGGTCCATGGCCGTCGCTTCCCGCGGGCCGATCCCGAAGAATCCCGCGTCGAAATCGGCCGCATCGTCGAGGAATCCGGCGCGGCGGGCGTATACGGTGCCGGGTTTGTCCGGATCATCGTCGAACAGCCGCTCCAGATCCCAGCCACGGTCCGATGGATACGCGCTGGTCGCGTCGCCCCCCGAGGCCACCAGCTCCCACAACTCGTCCGGCGATTTCACCCCGCCGGGGAACCGGCACCCCATGCCCACGATCGCGATCGGCTCATCCGCCGGTGCCCGACGTGCGGCCTTCTTGCCCGGCGCACCCGTCGTCTTCGGCTCGTGCTTCGACAGCACGAGTTTCGCCACCGCGGCGGGAGTCGGATGATCGAACACCAGGGTCGAGGGCAACCGCAACCCCATGACCTCGGCCAACCTGTTGCGGAACTCCACCGCGCCCAGCGAATCGAAACCGATCTCGTCGAACGGTTGATCGGGCCGGATATCGGCTGCCGAATCGTGTCCCAGCACGGCCGCGGCCTGTCCCAGCACCATCTCCAGCACCACATCGCCGCGCTGTGCCTGCGGCACCTGGGCCAACCGCTCACCCAGTGGACCCGCCGCGAAATTCGACTCGGGTCGCCTCGCGGCCGCCGGCTGACGCCGTACGAACCCGCTCAGCACCGCGGGGGTTCCCACGGGATCCGAGACGCGCCGCAACACAGTCGGGTCGAACCGCATCGGGGCCAGCAGCCCATCGTCACTCGCGACCGCGAGGGCGGCATCGAAAAGACGTATGCCGTCGGCATTCTCGAGTTGTCCGAGGCCCCACCGGCCCAACCTCGCCAACGCCGCGCCGTCTGCCTCTGCGGCCATCCCGCTGCCGGAGCTCCACGGTCCCCACGCCAGTGATACGGCGGGCAATCCCGCCGCTCGACGCGCGCGGACCAGACCATCCAGGAATCCGTTCGCCGCAGCGTAATTGGCCTGCCCCGCCGAGCCCAGCACTCCCGCGATCGAGGAGAACACCACGAATGCCGAAAGCTCACGGTCGCGCGTCCACTCGTCCAGATACCACGCACCGTCGATCTTCGGCGCCAGCACCCGATCCACCTGCTCCGCGGTCAGCGACGGGAGGGTGCCGTCGTCGACGACCCCCGCCATATGCACCACGGCGGTTACCCCACCCTGGGCGTTCAAGGCGTCCAACAGGTTTCGCACCGCGTCACGATCGGTGACATCGCAGGCCACGACGCGCGCATCGGCGCCGGACCGCGCCAATTCGGCGACCAACTCCTCCGCGCCCGGCGCCTGCGGGCCGCGCCTCGAGGTCAGCGCGAGCCTGCGCACACCGTGCTCGGCGACCAGGTGCCGGGCGAAGTCCGCGCCCAGACCGCCGGTACCACCGGTGATCAGCACCGTCCCCGCGCCCGACAACGGCGACACGGGGAGGTCTTCCGGAACATCGATGCCGGTTCGGGTCAGCCGCGGAACCAGAATCCCGTTGTCCCGCAGCGCGGCCTGCGACTCCCCCGAAGCCAGCACCGCGGCGATCCGATCGGCGTCCACCGCGTCGGCCGGATCTTCGTCGAGGAGTATGAAGCGGCCCGGATTCTCCGTCTGTGCGGTGCGGACCAAACCCCACACCGCCGCGGCTGCCACATCCACAACCGCATCCTCGCCGGATACAGCGGCGCCACCCGTAGTGACCACCACCAACGAGGAATCCGACAGGCGTTCTTCGGCGAGCCATGCCGCCAGCACTGCCAATGTGCTGTGCACCCTCGCCCGCACCACACCCGGATCGTCGACGGCCTCCCCGGTGCCCGCCGGACGCCAGACGACGACGTCCGGCATATGTTCCGCGGCAGCTATATCGGCAACGGACGGGTGTAATGTCGCGATCCCCGCCACCACCGTGTCCGCGAGGGCGGCCGGCGCCGGCGACGGGCCGATGATCGGAGCCGGGGCCGTGGGCTCCCAGCCCACCCGGTACAGACCAGCGTCCTGCTCCTCGGAGAGACCGCGCCGGAACTCCCCGACGTCATACGGACGCAGCAGCACCGAATCCACCGATACGATCGGCCTGCCCGCCGGATCGACCGCCGCGACCGACACCGTATCCGCGCCGGTCTTCTCCGAAATGATCCGCAGGGCCGTCACGTCCGCGGGCAGCGGCCGGTGCAAACGCGCACCGCCCCAACGGAACAGCAACCAGCCGGTATTCGGATCGGACTCGGTGAAACGGAAGATCGACTGTGCGAGTCCGGCATGCATCACCAGCTCCAACAACGCCGGATGGACTTCGTAACGACCGGATTCCGATACCGTCTCGGTATTCAGCACGGCCTCGGAATAGACGGTGTCACCACGCTGCCACACGGCGTCCACGCCGATGAACGCAGGACCGTATCGCAACCCGGTGTCTTCCGCGATCCGCTCGGCAAGTGTCACCCGGTCGACATCGACGAGTTCGGCATCGGCCGGTGGCCACGCCTGCTCACCGAGCCGGGATATCGAGTCCGAGTCACTATTCCATCGCGGCGCGAGAAAACCGGTGGCATTCCGCACCCATTCGGCTCCGAACCGCCTGCGGTGGAAGAATTCGAACGAACGCCGCCCGGACTCGTCCGCGGCCGCGACCAGGGCCTGCACTTCGATCTCGTCGTCACCGGGCCGGATCGGGGCCTGCACGATGATCTCCTCGACCACTTCGCAGTCGATGCGCGCGCCCGCGGCGAGCAGGAATTCGAGCAGCAACACGCCCGGAACCACCACGACACCGTGGGCCGTGTGATCGCTGATCCACGGATGGGTACGCACCGAGAACCGGCCGCTGAACAACCACTCGTCGGTCCCGGCCACGCCGACCACACCGGTCATGGTCGGATGATCCGCCGCCGACGGCGCATCAGCACTGGGCTGCCACCAGAACCTGCGACGCTGAAATCCGTAGGTCGGCAGAGCGACCCGCCGCACCGCTCGCCCCGTGAACAGCGATGCCCATTCCACCCGCACACCCGCGACGTGGACCTGTGCCAGTGCGGTGACGAATTGCGACACTTCATCGACGGATCGACGCGCTGCCGCCACGATCCGTGACACCGATTCGACCTCGATGTTGTCGGCCACGGTCGCACGCGTCATCGCCGCCAGCACCGCATCCGGGCCCACCTCCACGAATCGCCGCGCACCCGCCGAGACGAGCGTGTCCACTCCCGGAGCGAACCGCACACACCCCCGCACCTGCCGAACCCAATACTCCGGATCGGTCACCGCGTCCCCGGCGAGCTCTCCGGTTTCGTTCGACACGATCGCGATCCGCGGCGATCGGTATGCGATACTCGTTGCCACCAAACGGAAGTCGTCCAGCATCGGCTCCATCAGTGCCGAGTGGAAGGCGTGGGAAACGTCGAGCCGGCTGGTCCTGACGCCGGTACCCGACAACGCGGACTCGATTTCTTCGATCGCCTCCGACTCCCCGGACAACACCGCCGAGGAGGGGGCGTTCACGGCCGCGATCGAGACTCTTCCGTCGTGCTCGGCGATCAGTTCGGCGGCCCGCTCCTCCCCTACGGCGACAGCCAGCATCGCGCCACCCGCGGGCAACGCGCCCATCAACCGGCCGCGCGCGGCGACCAGGGCGCAGGCGTCCTCCAACGACCACACGCCGGCCACATACGCGGCAACCAGTTCACCGACGGAGTGCCCGAGCAGCACATCCGGGGCGATACCGAAGGATTCGAGCAGCCGGAACATCGCCACCTCGAAGGCGAACAACGCCGGCTGGGTGTATTCGGTGCGGGCCAGCACCTCGGCGGAGTCGCCGAACATCAGGTCTTTCAGCCGCCGCCCCGACGAGCGGTCGAACTGTGCGCACACCTCGTCCAACGCCGCCGCGAACACCGGAAAGGCCGCGTACAGGCTCTTGCCCATGCCCGCACGCTGAGCGCCCTGCCCGGTGAACAGGAACGCGGTGGTGCCCGCACCCGTGCGGCCTTCGATCGCGCCCGGTGACCCGGCCGCGATATCGGCCAGCCCGGTGAGCAGTTCGTCGCGGTCACGCCCCACCACCACACCGCGCCGGTCCCACAGCGCCCGGGAGGTCGCGAGGGAATGCGCCACATCCCACACATCCGCATCCGGATCGTCGAGCAACCACTGCCGCAGCCGGATCGCCTGGGTCCGCAGCGCCGCCTCGGATTTGGCCGAGATCATCAGCGCGACGAAATCCGACGCGACGGGCTCGGCCGCGACGACCTGCTCGGATTCGCCTGCCGACTCGGCGGCCTCCGGGTCGGCAGGGGCTTCCTCGAGAATCACGTGTGCGTTGGTGCCGCTGATTCCGAACGACGACACACCCGCACGCCGCACCTGACCACCCGCGGGCCACGACTCGGCCTCGGTCAGCAACCGCATCGTGCCCGTCGACCAATCCACGTGCGGCGTGGGCGCATCCACATGCAACGTCTTCGGCAGCACACCGTGGCGCATCGCCTCGACCATCTTGATCACACCGGCGACACCCGCGGCGGCATTGGTGTGACCGATATTCGACTTGAGCGAACCCAGCCGCAACGGCCCGCGCTCACCCCGCGCACCGTAGACCGACATCAGCGCACCCGCCTCGATCGGATCACCGAGCTTGGTGCCCGTCCCGTGCGCCTCCACCACGTCCACATCCGACGATGCGAGCCCCGCATTCGCCAGCGCCGCCGCGATCACCCGTTCCTGCGCCGGACCGTTCGGCGCGGTCAGTCCCTTGCTCGCACCGTCCTGGTTGATCGCCGTCCCGCGCACCAGGGCGAGCACGTCGTGTCCCAATCGCCGTGCGTCCGAGAGCCGTTCGACGACCAGGATCCCGAGCCCCTCGGACAGGCCGGTCCCGTCCGCGGCCGCCGCGAACGCCTTGCACCGCGCATCCGCCGACAATGCTTGCTGACGCGCGAAGCCGATCAGATGGGACGGGTCCGACATCACGGTCACACCACTCACCAGAGCCAGCGATGTCTCGCCTCGCCGCAGCGCCTGGCAGGCCAGATGCAACGCCACCAGCGACGACGAGCACGCGGTGTCCACGGACAACGTGGGGCCCTTGAATCCGAACTGGTAAGAGACCCGGCCGGACAGCACACAGCTCGACACGCCCAGAACGGCATGCCCTTCGGCCTCCGCCGTCAGCGCCGGGGAGCCGATACGAGGACCGTAGTTCTGGTGGAAGACACCCGCGAAGACGCCGGTATCGCTGCCTCGCAACGACTTCGGGTCGATTCCCGCATCCTCGAGGGCTTCCCAGGAAGCCTCCAGCATCAGGCGTTGTTGCGGATCCATCGACGCGGCCTCGCGCGGGCCGATTCCGAAGAAACCCGCATCGAATTCGGGCGCCGAATGGATGAACCCGCCCTCGCGCGTGTAAATCGTGCCGGGCACACCGGGATCGGGGTCGAAGAGCGTTTCCAGTTCCCACCCGCGGTCGACGGGAAAGCCGCCGACCGCATCGGCCCCGGAGGCCACCAAGTCCCACAACTGCGCTGGCGATTCCACCCCGCCGGGAAAGCGGCAGCTCATCCCGACGATCGCGATCGGCTCGCGCGCGCCCTCTTCCAATTCCTGGATGCGCTTGTTGGCGGTCCGCAGATCCCCGGTGACTTTGCGCAGATACCGGGTGAGCTTTTCCTCGTTGCTCATGAGCGACCGAACTCCTCATCAATCAGATCGAACAGCTCGTCGGGGGAATGCGTGGCGAGGTCGGCGTATTCGTCCTCATCGCCGCGCCACCTCCCGCCGAGGTGGGACCGAAGCTGGTCGCCGATACCGAGCAGCGCGGTGACCGTGGCATCGTCATCTCCCGCCCCGGCCAGGACCCGATCGACCATCGCCGCCAGATGGGCGATGTCGTCGGATGTGGTGCCCGCCGCCGCAGCCGGCGAGACGGCCACCGCCGGGGCCAATCGCTCGTACAGATAACCGGCCAGTTCGGGAGCGGTCGGGTAGTCGAAGACGAGCGTCACCGGAACCTGGAGGCCAGTGGCTTTCGACAGCCGGTTGCGTAGCTCCACACCCGACAGCGAGTCGAGACCGATCTCGTCGAATCCCTTGTCGGGCTCGATATCTCCGGCCGACGAGTAGCCCAGTACGGCCGCCACCTGTTCCAGAACGAAGTCCACGACGGCCTGCTCGCGTTCGGCTTCCGGTACCAGGCCCAGCTCGAACCCGCGCGAGCGCTTGTCGCTCTCCGTATTCCGCTCCGAGTGCCGCACCAGCCCTCGCAATATCGCGGGGACCGGGTCGGGCAGCGCGGTCCGGTCGAACCGCGCTGCGACCAGCGCGGACTCCTGATCCGCCAGTGCCGCGTCGAACAGCGCCAGACCGTCCCGTTCACCCAGCGCGACGATCCCCTCCCGCCGCAACCGGACCAGGTCGGCCTCGCCGAGTGCACCGGTCAGCCCGCTGCGCTGTTGCCACAGACCCCACGCCACCGACGTCGCGGGCAGACCGCTCAGATGCCGGTGGTGTGCCAGCGCGTCGAGGAAGACGTTGGCAGCGGCGTAATTCGCTTGTCCCCGAGTGCCGATCACGCCCGCGACCGAGGAGTAGAGCACGAACTGCGACAGATCCAGATCCCGGGTCGCCTCGTGCAGATTCCATGCCGCGTCGACCTTCGGGCGCAGCGTCGTCGCGAGCTGCTGCGGTGTCATATCGGCGAGCAGACTGTCGGCCAGCGCGCCCGCCGTGTGGACGACGCCGGTGAGCGGGTGCTCCGGTGCGATATTCGCCAGCAGTTTGTCGAGCGCCTCCCGATCGGCCACATCGCAGGCGACCACGTCCACCTGCGCGCCCAGCGCCGTCAATTCCTCCGTCAGGCCGGCGGCACCGTCGGCGGCGGGACCGCGCCTGCTCGCGAGCACCAGCCGCCGCACACCGTGCTCGACGACGAGATGGCGGGCCGCCATCGCGCCCAGAACACCGGTACCGCCGGTGATCAGCACCGTGCCGTCGGGGCGCAGCGGAGTCGGGATGGTGAGCACGTTGCGACCGATATGCTTGCCCTCGCCCACGAAACGGAACGCCTCCGGCGCCTGCCGCAGATCCCATCCGGTGATCGGAGGCGGTGCCAGCACCCCGGCGTCGAACAATACGACCAGGGCGCTCATGATCTCACGCAATCGATCGAGCCCGATCTCGTCGAGATGGAAGTAGCGGTAGTGCACGCCCGGATGCTGCTCGGCGACCTCACCGGGATCGCGCCGATCGGTGGCAACCATCTCGAGGAAGCGGCCACCGCGTGGCAGCAATCTCATCGAGGCGTCGACGAATTCGCCTTCCAGCGAATCGAGCACGATATCGGCACCGCGGCCACCGGTGACCTCGAGGAACTTCCGCTCGAAGTCGAGAGTGCGCGAGTCGCCGATGACCGCATTGTCGAACCCCATGCCGCGCAACACATCCCATTTGGAACGGTCGGCGGTGACCAGCAGCCGCAAGCCGAGATGACGCGCCAGTTGCACGGCGGCCGTGCCGACACCGCCGGTGGCGACATGCAGCAGCAACGTCTCCCCCGGGCGGGCGTCGGCGAGGTCCACGAGGCTGTAGTACGCGGTAATGAACACGACGGGCACGGCGGCCGCCTGCGCGAACGACCATCCCCGCGGGATCGGCGCCAGCCGCCTGCTGTCGGTCACGACGACCGAACCGATGCCCTCGATCATCCCGAAAACCCGGTCGCCGATGACGAATTCGGTGACATCCGGCGCCACCTCCAGCACCACGCCCGCCCCCTCCATGCCGATGGCGGCGTCGGGGTTCGGGTACATGCCCAACGTGATCAGTGCGTCCCGGAAGTTGACGCCCGTGGCGCGAAGGCCGAGGCGAACCTGACCGGGCCCGAGCTCCCGCACGGCGGCGGGGGTTTCGACCAGAGCGAAGTTGTCACCGGTCAAGGAGCCCTTGCCGAGCTGACGCAACGCCCACGCCGGGGCTCGCAGCACGTCACCGCCTACCACCGCGTCGCCGTGGTCGGATGTCAGCCGGGGCACATAGGGCACGCCGTCGCGCAGCGCGACCTGGGGCTCGTCCGCCAATGCCAGGGCCGTGGCAACGGCATCGCGACAGTCGTCCCAGCGGTCCACATCCACCACGGTGATCCGGTCGGGATGTTCGTTCTGTCCGCTGCGCACCAGGCCCCACGCCGCCGCGCCGACCAGGTCCACTGGCTCGCCCGCGGCCGTCGCGACCGCACCTTCGGTGACCACGACGATGCGCTGATCCTGGGCCAGCAGTTCCTTGCCGCGCGCCACTACCGCGGCCAGCCGGGTCTGCACCGCATCGGGCACGTCCGCCGCCGTGGTGCTGCTCACGAGACCATCGAGTCGAATCACGGTCGCGGGCCGGTCGCCGACGGTCACCGTCTCGCCGTCGCCGGTGCTCGCCCAGCGCGTGGCCGCGGCCACGTCGTCGGGATTCGGCGTGGGCAGCGGAACCCAGCGCAGACGGTAGGCACCCTCCGGCGCCGCCGCGCCCACCGCGCCGATCGAGATCGGACGCAGGGTCAGTGCCGCGATCTCGGCGATCGGCGCGTCCTGGGCGTCGGTGAGCGTGAGGGTGATTCGCTGGTCCTGCGGGTCGGTCCCGGCCGGCGCCACTCGGACCCGGGCCGACGCCGCCCCGGGCGCATCCACGGTGACGTTCTCCCACGAATAGGGGACGAGAATCTCGCCGGGCGCGGCGGGCCCGCTCATCCCACCGAGGCCGATCGTGTGCAGTGCCGCGTCCAGCAGTGCCGGATGCATCCCGAACCGGTCCGCCGACTGCGCCTGCTCCGGTAGGGCGACCTCCGCGAAGAGCTCGTCGCCACGGCGCCACAACGCGGTCAGGCCCTGGAACATCGGCCCGTAGTCGTAACCGCGCTCGGCCAGCTCGGCGTAGGCATCGCCGAGCTGCACCGGCAGCGCTCCGACGGGTGGCCAGCTCGCCGCATCGGCCCCGACCAGCTCGGGGGGCGAAAGCGGCGAGGCGACAACGGTTCCCGTGGCATGGCGGACCCACTCCGAACGCGGTGTGCTCGACGATCCCGGATCACCCTGGTCCGATTCGCCGTCGCTCTGCGGGCGCGAATACACCGAAACGGCTCGTGCCCCCGCATCATCGGGTGCGGCCGCCATCACTCGCAGTTCGACGGCGCCATCGACCGGTAGGACAAGCGGCGCGGCCACGACCAGCTCGGCCAGCCGGGGACATCCGGCCATCGTCCCGGCATGCAATGCCAACTCGACGAAGGCCGTACCCGGCAGCAGGGCCGCTCCGTTTATCGCGTGGTCGGCCAGCCACGGGTGATCCGCCAGCGACAGACGGCCGGTCAGCACCACCGCTTCGGAGTCCGGCATCCAGATGGCCGCACCCAGCAGCGGATGCTTCGCCTCGCCCAGCCCCGACTGACGCACATCCCGGGCGGTGCTCGGCTGCAACCAATACCGTTTGTGCTGGAAGGCGTACGTCGGCAGATCCACCCGGGCGACGGGGCGGGGCGTGCCGAGCGACCGTGTCTCGACCGGAGCCAACGCGTCGGCCGCCACATCGACGCCGACACAGTAGGCCTGCGCCAACGCGGTGGTGACCCGCAGCGGATCTCCCTGATCGCGCCTCAGTGTGCTCAGCACGGCCACCCGATCGGCCAGGCCCAGCTCTCCCGCCGTCGCCTCGATTCCCATCGTCAGCACCGGATGCGGGCTCACCTCGATGAAGGCATTCGTCCCCGCGCGCTGCAACGCCGCCACCGACTCCGCGAACCGGACCTGCTCCCGCAACCCCCGGTACCAATACCCGGCATCCAAGGTGGCCGTATCCACGTAATCGCCCGTGACCGTCGAGAAGAACGGCACCGAACCCGCCACCGGCACAATCGACTCCAGTTCCGCCAGCACCCGGTCCCGAACGGCCTCCACCGCCGCGGAATGCGAGGCGTAATCCACCGGAATCCGTTTGGCCCACACACCATCGGCCGCACACCCCGCCAGGAACTCCTCGAGGGCCGCCACTTCACCCGACACCACAATCTGGCCGGGACCGTTGACCGCCGCCACCGACAGCCGGCCCCCGAATTCCTCCAGCCGCTCGGCAACCACCTCGGCGGCCGCGCTCACCGAGGCCATCCCGCCGTGACCCGCGAGGTCTTGTGCCACGACGAGAGAACGCAGCGCGACGACTCGCGCGCCGTCCGACAGCGACAACCCACCCGCGACCACAGCCGCCGCGATCTCACCCTGCGAATGCCCCACCACCACCGACGGCTCCACACCCACCGCACGCCACACCCGCGCCAACGACACCATCACCGCGAACAACACCGGCTGAACAACATCCACCCGATCCAACGACACAGCCCCCGGCCCACCACGCAAAACCTCCGCCAAAGACCACTCCACAAACGGCGCCAACGCCGCCTCACACTCCGCCACCGACTCCGCGAACACCCCGTTCGCGGCCAACAACCCCGCCCCCATCCCCACCCACTGACTCCCCTGCCCCGGAAAAACAAACGCCACCCGACGCGGCACCACACGACCCGACACCACCTCGGCGGATCCGTCGAGCGACGGTGCCTCCGACTCGATCAATCCGGCCAGGCCCGCCGTCAATCCGGCGCGATCGCGCCCCACAACCGCGCCTCGCCACTCCAACTGCGACCGGTGACGCAGCAGCGAATGCGCCACATCCGCCGCGTCCGCGTCCGGGTGCGTGCGCGACCACCGCTCGAGCTGAACAGCCTGCTGCCGCAATGCCTCCGGACTCACCGCCGACAACATCCACGACATGGCGTCCGAATCGCCATGGCCCGAATCGTTCGCGGGAACCGGGGATTCGGCGCGTGATGGGTGCGGCGCCTCCTCCAGGATGGCGTGGGCGTTGGTGCCGCTGACACCGAACGAGGACACGCCCGCGCGACGAGCACGCCCGTTGCGCGGCCACGGCCGCGACTCGGTCAGCAACTCCACCTCGCCGGCCGACCAGTCCACCTTCGGGCTCGGCTCGTCCACGTGCAAGGTTTTCGGCAGCGTCTCGTGCCGCAACGACAGCACCATCTTCATGACACCGCCCACACCCGCCGCGGCCGTGGTGTGCCCGATATTCGACTTCAACGACCCGAGCCACAGCGGCCCACTCGATCGCCCTTGCCCGTAGGTTGCGATCAGGGCCTGCGCCTCGATCGGATCACCCAGCGGCGTTCCCGTCCCGTGTGCCTCCACCGCGTCGATATCGGCCGGATCCAGCCCCGCGTTCGCCAACGCCGTGGTGATCACCCGCTCCTGCGAGGGACCATTCGGTGCCGACAAACCGTTGCTCGCCCCGTCCTGGTTGATCGCGCTGCCCCGGACCACCGCCAGGACGGGGTGGCCCGCGCGTTGCGCGTCCGACAGGCGCTCGAGCACGAGCATGCCGACGCCCTCGGAGAATGCGGTGCCATCCGCCGTGGCCGCGAACGACTTGCAGCGCCCCTCGCGCGATATGCCGCGCTGCCGTGCGAAATCGATGGAGAGATAGGGATCGGCGTAGATGGTCGCCCCGCCGGTCAAGGCCAGCGAGGTCTCTCCCTGCCGCAGTGCCTGACAGGCCAGGTGCAAGGCGACCAGCGACGATGAGCACGCGGTGTCCACGGTGACCGAAGGTCCTTCGATACCGAAGACATACGACAGCCGTCCCGACGTCACACTGCCCTGCGTGCCGGTGAGCCGATGGCCCTCGAACTCGGGGGTGACCCGGTTGAAATAGCCCGAGTAGCACGCGCCCACGAACACCCCGGCATCGGTGCCGCGCAGAGCGACCGGGTCGATACCCGCGTTTTCCAATGCCTCCCACGATGATTCGAGCAAATGCCGCTGCTGCGGGTCCATCGCCGATGCTTCGCGCGGACTGATTCCGAAGAACCCGGCATCGAAATCACCGGCACCGTCGAGGAAGCCGGCGCGACGACTGTAGACGGTGCCCGGCTTGTCGGGGTCCTCGTCGAACAGACGCTCCAGATCCCAGCCGCGATCCGACGGATACTCACTGGTCGCGTCGATTCCCCCGGCGAGCAGGTCCCACAACTCGTCCGGCGACGTCACCCCGCCGGGGAACCGGCAGCCCATCCCCACGATGGCGATCGGCTCGTCGGTCCGGGTCCGGCGCGTCACCTTCTTGACCGGCTCGCTCACGGTCTTCGGCTCCACCTTCGACAGCACCAGCTTCGCCACCGCCCCGGGGGTCGGATAGTCGAACACCAGTGTCGACGGCAGCTGGATACCGGTGGCCTTGTTCAGCCGGTTCCGGAATTCCACCCCGCCCAGGGAATCGAAACCGATCTCGTCGAAGCGCCGGTCGGGCCGGATATCGGCCGCCGAATCATGTCCCAGCACCGCCGCGGCCTGCGCCAGCACCACCTCCGACACCACGTCGGCACGCCGGGCCTCGGGCACCTGGGCCAACCGCTCGGCCAGCGCCCCGGCCGCGGGTTTGCTCGCGGCCTTCGCCGGGCGGGCCGACCGCGGTACGAAACCGCGCAAGACGGCCGGAACCGCATCGAGATCCGACATGCGCCGCAATACGCTCGCGTCGAACCGGATCGCGGCCGGGCGCTCCTGCGAACCGGCGATCGCTTCGTCGAACAACCGCAGCCCCTCGGCATCACCGAGCCGGCCCAGTCCCAGCCGTTCCCACCGTGCCAGCGCGGTGCTGTCCAGTTCCCCGGTCATTCCGCTGCCGGAGTTCCACGGCCCCCATGCCAGCGACACCGCGGCCGATCCTGCCGCGCGGCGCCGCTGCACCACACCGTCCAGGAAACCGTTGGCCGCGGCGTAATTGCCCTGCCCGGCCGAACCCAGCACCCCTGCCATCGACGAGAAGACCACGAACGCCGATATGTCGCGGTCGCGAGTCAGCTCGTCCAGATACCACGCGCCGTCCACCTTCGGCGCCAGCACCCGGTCCACCTGTTCACTCGTCAGCGACTCCACGGTGCCGTCGTCGATAACACCCGCCGTATGCACCACAGCGGTCACACCACCGTCGGAATCCATGGCGTCCAACAGATCCCGCACCGCGTCACGGTCGCTGACATCACACGCGACCACCCGGACATCGGCGCCCGCCCGGCCCAGTTCCGCGGCGAGCTCGCGCGCCCCCGGCGCCTCGGGACCCCGCCGCGAGGACAGCACCAACCTGCGCACGCCGTATTCGGTGACCAGGTGCCGGGCGAACAGCGCACCGAGCCCACCGGTGCCACCGGTGATCAAGACCGCGCCGTCACCGAAAGCCGAAGCCGCGCCGGTGTCGCGCACCTCGCCGGTCTTCGGTGTCCGGGTCAGCCTGGGAACCAGAACTCCCGCACCCCGCACCGCGGCCTGCGGCTCACCCGAGGCCAGCACCGCCGCGATCCGATCGGCGTTCACCGGTTCGGCCGGATCCTCGTCCAGGAGAACGAACCGCCCCGGATTCTCCGACTGCGCACTGCGGACCAACCCCCACGCCGCGGCCGCCGACACATCCGGCACCTCGCCGGGCAGCCCCGCCCCACCGGTGGTGAGTACCACCATCCGGACATCGGACAGTCGCTCCTCGGCAAGCCACGATTTCACCGTCGCCAGCGTGCTGTGCACGGCGGCCCGCACCACTGCCGGATCATCCGCCGCCTGTCCCGGGACGCGCCACACCACGGCTTCCGGAAGCTGTTCCGCCGCAACGAGTTCGGCGACGGAATCGAACGCCGCGCCGATTCTCGGCAACTCCGAATCCGCGAGTACGGCCATCGACGGCGCCGGCGATCCGGCCGGCGCTGCCGTGATGGGCTCCCATTGCACCTGGTAGAGACCTGCCGCGTCGTCGGACAAACCGCGCCGGAATTCCTTGGCATCGTTGCGGCGCATCATGACGGCGTCGACCGACAGGATCGGGTTGCCGTTCATATCGACGGCCGCGACGGCGATGGTGTTCACGCCGGCCTTCACCGCGATGACCCGCAGCGCCGTCACCTTCGTGGGCACCGGCGCGTGAAAACGCGCACCGCCCCACTGGAACAGCAACCACCCGGAGTCCGGGTCGGGGTCCGCGGCACGAAATACCAAGCGGGACAGCCCGGCATGCACGACCAGCTCCATCAAGGCGGGATGCACACCGTGCCCGGACTCCGGTGCCGCGTCGGTGTCGAGCACGACCTCGGAGTAGACCGTGTCGCCACGCTGCCATACCACCGGCACACCGATGAACGCCGGACCGTACTCGAGTCCGGTGTCCTCGGTGATCTGCGCCGGAAGGGTCGATCGATCCACGTCCACGAGTTCGGCGTCGGCCGGCGGCCACTGCTGGTCTCGCAGCTGTGACACCAACGCCGAATCGACGGCCGGCTCCGCCGCGAACACACCGGTCGCATTGCGGACCCATCCCTCGTCGGAGGAATTCCGATAGAAGAATTCGAACGATCGCCGCCCGGACTCGTCGGCGGACTGCACCAGCACCTGGATATCGACCGGGTCCGCACCGGGCCGGATCGGCGCCTGCACCATGACTTCCTCGACCACCTCGCAGCCGATCCCGCGACCGGCGGCGAGCAGGAACTCGAGTAACAGCACGCCCGGCACCACCACTACGCCATAGGCCATGTGGTCGGCGATCCATGGGTGCGTACGCAACGAGAACCGGCCGGTGAACAACCATTCGCCGGTATCGGCGAGCTCGGTCACACCCGTCAGAATCGGATGACCTCCGGAATTGCCGGCGGCCGCGTCGACCGGCTGCAGCCAGTACCGCCGGTGCTGGAAGGCATAGCTGGGCAAGGAAACCCGCTGCGCACCGCGACCGGCCGACAGGGGGCGCAAGTCCACACTCACACCTGCCACATGGGCCTGTGCCAGCGCGGATACGAACTGGGTCGGCTCGTCGGCGGAACGCCGGGCCGCGGCGACGACCGTGGACGCCGCCTCCAGATCCGGGGTCTCGGCCAGGCACTGCCGGGTCATCGCGGACAACACGGCATCGGGCCCGATCTCCACGAACCGTCGCACCCCTGCCGCCACCGCGGTCTCGACACCCGGCGCGAACCGGACACAGCCACGCACCTGGTCGGCCCAATAATCCGGATCGGTCACCTCGGCGCCGGCCAGGACGCCCGACACATTCGACACGATCGGAACGGCCGGCGGGTGGTAGGTCAACCCTGCTGCCACACTGCGGAATTCGTCGAGCATCGGCTCGATCAATGCCGAGTGGAACGCATGACTGACCCGCAGCCGGGAGGTCTTGACTCCATCGCCGGCCAGCTTCTCCTCGATCTCGGCTACCGCCGGGGCCTCACCGGACAGGACCACCGACGACGGACCGTTCACCGCGCCCATCGATACCCGGCCCCGGAACTCGGTCAGCATCCCGGCCGCGCGCTCCTCGGATACCGCCACCGCGAGCATCGCCCCGCCCTCGGGCAGCGCGCCCATCAGCCGCCCGCGTGCCACCACCAGGGTGCACGCATCCGCCAGCGACCACACCCCCGACACACAGGCGGCGACCAACTCACCGATCGAATGGCCGATCAGCACATCCGGTGCCATACCGAAGGACTCCACCAACCGGAACAGCGCCACTTCGAAGGCGAACAGCGCGGGCTGCGTGAACTCCGTGCGGTCCAGCAGTGCCGCGTTCTCCTCATCGAACATCAGGTCTTTCAGCGACCGGCCGAGCAGCGGATCGATCTCGGTGCACACCTGATCCAATGCCGCCGCGAACACCGGAAACGCGCGATACAGCCGCGCGCCCATCCCGGCTCGCTGCGCACCCTGACCGGTGAACAGGAACGCCGTCTTCCCCGGGGTCACCTGCCCCTCGAGGACCGGCGATGCCGCCTCGCCCGAGGCAAGAGCGGCGAGGCCGGCCAGTACCTGTTCCCGGTCGTGGCCGATGACCGCACCACGCCGATCGAAATGTCCGCGGGCCGCGACCGAGGAATACGCGATATCTGCGATATCGACATCGGGCCGGTCGAGTATCCACTGCCGCAACCGATCCGCCTGTGCCCGCAGCGCCTCGTCGGATTTGGCCGACACCAGAACAGGAACCACATCGGTTGCCACCGGGGCGGCGGCTGCCGCCGGCGACGGTACGGCGGCCGGCGCTTCCTCGAGGATCACATGCGCGTTGGTGCCGCTGATCCCGAACGACGACACACCCGCACGCCGCACCCGATCGGTGACGGGCCAGGGCTCGGCCTCGGTCAGCAACCGCACCGACCCCGCCGACCAATCCACATGCGGTGTCGGAGCATCCACATGCAATGTCTTCGGCAGAGTTTCGTGCCGCAGGGCGGCCACCATCTTGATGACACCGCCGATACCGGCCGCGGCGACCGCGTGACCGATATTCGACTTCACCGACCCGATCCGCAACGGCTCCGGCCGGTCCTGGCCATAGGTGGCGATCAATGCCCGCGCCTCGATCGGATCACCCAATGCCGTTCCGGTGCCGTGCGCTTCGACGGCGTCCACATCCGCCGCCCGGAGCCCGGCATCGGCCAGCGCCTGCGCGATCACCCGCTCCTGCGATGGACCGTTCGGCGCGGTCAGGCCATTGCTCGCGCCGTCCTGATTGATCGCGCTGCCGCGCACCACCCCGAGAATGTCGTGCCCCAGCCGCTGTGCGTCCGACAGCCGCTCGACCACGAGCACCCCGACGCCCTCCGACCACGTCACCCCGTCGGCAGCGGCGGCGAACGCCTTGGATCGCCCGTCCGGCGCCAGCCCCCGCTGTCGCGCGAAATCCACGTACAGGCTCGGACTCGCCGACACGCTCACACCGCCCGCCAGCGCCAGCGACGCCTCCCCCTGACGCAGTGCCTGGCAGGCCAGATGCAACGCGACCAGCGACGACGAACACGCGGTATCGACCGTGACCGCCGGGCCCTCCAAGCCGAAAACATAAGAGACACGGCCGGATACCACACTGTGTGATGTCCCGGTCAACCGGAAAGCTTCGTATTCACCGACGACGCCGCGCGAATACCCCGACGAACAGGCGCCGACGTATACGCCGGTATCGGTGCCGCGCAGTGACGCGGGGTCGATGCCCGCATCCTCGAGAGCCTCCCAGGCGACCTCCAGCATCAGCCGCTGCTGCGGATCCATCGCCGCCGCCTCGCGCGGTCCCACGCCGAAGAAACCGGCATCGAAACCGCCCGCGTCATCGAGGAAGCCGCCCTCCCGGGTGTACACGGTTCCGGGCTGATCCGGGTCCGCATCGAACAGCCGTTCCAGGTCCCAGCCTCGATCCGACGGAAACGGCGTGATCACGTCCCGTCCCGCGGCGACGAGCTCCCAGAGATCCTCGGCTGATCCGACACCACCTGGGAATCGACAGCCGATACCGACAATGGCGATCGGCTCATCGGAGACGGCCCGGCGTGACACTCGCGGCAGATCGGGGTCGATCCCTTCCAGATGTGCGCGCACCAGCCGCGCCACCGCCCTCGGTGTCGGGTGGTCGAAGATCAGCGTCGCCGGCAGCGGCACACCGCTGGCCGATGCCAGGGTGCTGCGAAACTGTTGTCCGCTCACCGAATCGAACCCGGCGGCGGTGAACGGCAGATCGGGTGCGACGGCATCGGCCGAATCATGGCCGAGCACCGCGGCGGCTTGTTCGGCCACGACCTCGAGCACGAGAGCGTCGCGGTCACGCTCGGCCGCCGCGAACAACCGCGGCGCCAGCGGGCCCTCCACCACGGCCCGCCTGCTCCGGACCGGGGACTCGGTGGGCTGCGGAGCCGGAAGCGGCTCCACGTCATCCAGCGTCCAGCACTGCCGCCGCTGGAACGCGTACGTCGGCAGTTCCACCCGCTGTGCCGGCGGGGTCAACAGCTCCGGTGCCACATCGATACCCACGCAGTAGGCATGTGCCAAGGCCGCGGCGAACTGCTGCCGGCCGCCGTGGTCGCGCCGCAGCGTGCCGACGACCGCGACCCGATCCGCCATCCCCATCGAATCCGCCGTCAGTTCGATCGCCGCCGACACCACCGGATGCGGGCTCGTCTCCACGAACGCATTCGTCCCCGATTCGAGCAAAGTCTCGATCGCGGCGGCGAAGCGCACCTGCTCACGCAGCCCCCGGTACCAATACCCGGCATCCAGCTCGGCGGTATCCATGAAATCCCCGGTCACTGTCGAGATGAACGGCACCGAACCCGCTACCGGCACAATCGACTCCAGCTCCGCGAGCACCCGATCGCGAACGGCCTCCACCGCCGCGGAATGCGAGGCGTAATCCACCGGAATCCGTTTGGCCCACACACCATCGGCCGCACACCCCGCCAGAAACTCGTCGAGGGCCGCCACTTCACCCGATACCACAACCTGCCCGGGGCCATTGACCGCCGCCACCGACAGCCGGGCCCCGAAACCCGCCAGCCGCTCGGCAACCACCTCCGCCGTCGCACCGATCGACGCCATGCCACCCGAACCCGCCAGCACCTCGGCGACGGCGCGCGACCGCACTGCCACAATGCGCGCGCCATCCGACAGCGACAACCCACCCGCGACCACAGCCGCCGCGATCTCACCCTGCGAATGCCCCACCACCACCGACGGCTCCACACCCACCGCACGCCACACCCGCGCCAACGACACCATCACCGCGAACAACACCGGCTGAACAACATCCACCCGATCCAACGACACAGCCCCAGACCCACCACGCAAAACCTCGGCCAAAGACCAATCCACAAACGGCGCCAACGCCGCCTCACACTCCGCCACCGACTCCGCGAACACCCCACCCCCAGCCAACAACCCCGCACCCATCCCCACCCACTGACTCCCCTGCCCCGGAAAAACAAACGCCACCCGACGCGGCACCACACGCCCCGACACCACGGCAGCGTCGTCAGAGGTCTGCGCCGCCGGATCGGCCAGCGCGGCCAGCGCGGCACTCATCGCGTCGGCGTCGTACCCGATCACCGCGCCCCGCCAGTCCAGCGCCGTACGGGAACGGAGGAGCGAATACGCCATATCGGCGGCAGCATCGGCCGGATGTCCGGCCAGCCACTCTTGCAATCGAACAGCCTGCTGCCGCAGCGCTTCCGGGCTCCGCGCGGACAACATCCAGGTCACCGGGTGGTCGGCGGCGGCCACACGCGCATTACCCGCGACCGGCGCCGGCGCCTCCTCCAGAATCACATGTGCGTTCGTCCCACCCATTCCGAACGACGACACGCCCGCGCGGCGCTGTGTCGCGGACGGCCACTGCTCCGTCACGGTCTGCACCCGCAACCGCAGCGCTTCGAGCGGAATGCGCGGATTGGCGGTGTGAAAGTTCAAGCTGGGCGCCAGTTCCCGATGCCGCAGGCTCAGCACGGTCTTGATCAGGCCCGCGATGCCGGCGGCACCCTCCAGATGCCCGATATTCGTCTTGACCGAACCGACGGCCAGCGGCATGTTCTCGGACCGTCCCGCGCCATAGATCTCGCCGAGGGCCCGCGCTTCCACCGGATCGCCCGCGGGCGTGCCGGTTCCGTGCAGTTCCACATAATCCACCGACGCGGGTTCCACATCGGCGGCCGCCAGCGCGGCCCTGATCACCGCGGTCTGCGCGGACACGCTGGGCGCGCTCAGCACTTGACGCTCGTTGCCGCTGTTGAGAGCACTGCCGCGGATCACCGCGTAGATCCGGTCACCGTCGGCGATCGCGCGGGCCAAAGGCTTGAGTACGACGATCCCGCCGCCTTCGCCGCGAACCGTTCCGTCCGCACGTTCGTCGAAGGTGTAGCACCGTCCCGATGGTGAGTGCGCGCCGAACTGCTCGTAACGCTCACCGCCCAGCGGCGACAGGATGAGATTCAGCCCGCCCGCCAATGCCACATCACACTCGCCGCCGCGCAACGATTCACACGCCAGGTGCACCGCCACCAGCGACGAGGACTGCCCGCTGTCCACGACGATGCTCGGACCGGTGAATCCGTAGTAATTCGAAATCCGGTTGGCGGCGACTCCGCGCCCGATGCCCGATAGCGAATGCCGGCCGGGCTTACCCCGCGCCGCCTCGATTTCGGCGAAATCGGTTCCGGTGCTGCCCAGGAACACACCCGCGCGAGCACCGCCGCGGTCGCGGTAGCCCGCGTCCTCGAGGGCCTCCCAGCTCAGCTCGAGACCGAGCAGCTGCTGCGGATCGATCGCACGTGCCTCATTCGGCGCCACCCCGAAGAAGTCGGCGTCGAATTCCGATGCCGAAGCCAGGAATCCGGCCTTCTCCTCGATTCGGGGACGGTCTGCGGGAGCGGAGCCGATGGCCTCGCGCCCATCGCGCAGCAACCGCCAGAAGCTGTCGAGATCGGAAGCGCCCGGCATCCGGCACGACATTCCGACAATGGCGATCTCATTCGCGTCGACCATGGGTTCCTCTATCTCGCCTTATTCGATTTCAAGCAGGTGTTTTCGCGATCACGCGGCTATCGGTTGCTCACAACGTCGCTCGCAATCGAGTGGAGCCATTGCCGAATCCCCGCTGCCGCGGCCGGCGCCGCGTCTTCGATGAGGGAGAAATGGTCGGCGGCTATGTGGACCGTGTCGCCGCGGTGCTGCCAATCCGGCACCGGCGCAGCGATATCGACGCCCGGTAGTCCGACCGTGGCCCGCAGGTTCAGCGTCGGCGCGGCAATCGAACGCGTACCGCGCTCACCGAAGATCCGCACATAATTGCCCATGGCGACCAGTGCGTGGTCGTCGATATCGATCAGTTCGTGGCCGCGGTCGAGCACCAGGCCGAGCGCGCCCGCGAAAACGGTGCCGATGGGGTCCTCGCCGTCCGGCGAGTAGGTATCGAGCATCGCGACACCGACCGGGCCACGGCCGCGCTCGTCGAGCCGTTCGGCGAGCGCGTGCGCGACCGCGCCGCCGATCGAGTAGCCGACGAGTACGAACGGGTGTTCACCCGTGGCGTTTTCGGTGACAACGGCAAGGTGGTCGAGCAGCGCGTCCCAGGTGGGCGGCATCGGTTCACCGACCCGGGTCCCCGGCAGCCGCAACGCGGACACACCGAATTCGGCGCCGAGTTCGCGCGCCAATCGGCCGAACTGGTGCGGTCCGTTGCCGACCAGGAACGACGGAATGCAGATCAGGTTGGGCCCGGCTCCGGCGCGTGACAGCAGCATGGGCGCCGAGACGCCATTCGCTGGGACCGGCTCATCGAAAGCGACACCGAGCCTGGCGCTTTCGATCAACAGCGGCATCACCGCGGTCGCGTCCCCGCGCCGATGGGCCGCCATCACCAGTTCCGTCAACCTGCCACGTACTCCCGTCGCGGCGGGCGGCGTCTCGTGCTCAGCCTCGACAACCCCCATCCGCGACCGCAGCAGTTGCGCGATCGCGGCGGCGGTCGGATGCTCGAACACCAGCGTCGACGGCAGAGACAGACCGGTGACGGCAGCGAGCCTGTTGCGGAACTCGACGCCGCCCAGCGAGTCGAATCCGAGTTCGGCGAACGGCACATCCGCGGCCACTGCCGCGGCCGACTTGTGTCCGAGGACGACAGCGGCCAGCGAGCGTATCTCCTCGAGGATGACCTCGTAGTGATCGTCCTGCGGCAGCATCTCCAAACGCCGCGCCAGCGAGCCGCGTTCACTGCCCGGCTGCGCCGCCGCGGGCGCGCGCACGATCTCGCGCAGCACCGGCGGCAGCACACCGGAGCGAGCGAGCGATGCGAGTGCGTCCATATCCAGCGACGCCGTCATCAGCAGCGAGTGGCCGGTGGCCAGCGCCTTGTCGAACATCGCCAATCCGGGCTCGGGGGTGATGGGCATCAACCCGAGTCGGGTGCGGATACGGCGAGCTATGTCCTCGGTATCCTCCTGATCGAGCACGCCTGCCATGCCCAGCGTCCACAGCCCCCATGCCAGTGAATGCGCGGGCAGGCCGGCTTCCCGGCGACGATGCGCGAGTGCGTCGAGGAAACGGTTCGCGGCCGCGTAGTTGCCCTGACCCTGACCTCCGAGTAGCGGGGCGGAGGAGGAGAACAGCACGAACGCCGACAGGTCGTGATCCCGGGTGAGTTCGTGCAGATGCAGCGCCGCGTCGGCTTTCGGCCGCATGACGCGGTCGACCTGCTCGGTGGTCAGCGTTTCGACGGTGCCGTCGTCGAGTACGCCGGCCGTGTGGATCACGGCGGTCAGCGGGTGTTGCGCCGGGATGGTCCGCAGCAGATCTCGCAGTGCGTCTCGGTCGGCGACGTCGCAGGCGGCCACCCGTACCTGCGCGCCCGCGGCCTCGAGATCGCCGACCAGATCCGCGGTCCCCGGGGCATCCGGCCCCCGCCGGGAAACCAGCAGCAGTCTCCGAACGCCATATGCCGTGACCAGATGTCGCGCCGTCAGCGCACCGAGACCTCCGGTGCCGCCAGTGATCATCACCGTTCCGCCGCCGAACGAGACCGGTGCCGTATCCGGCGCGGCAGCCCGCACCAGCCTGGGTACCAGGAGCGCGTCACCCCGCACTGCCACCTGCGGCTCACCGAGATGCACAGCTCGCACGACCGTCCCAGATGTCACCATCGTGGCGGCGTCGTGGTCGATCTGCACGATCCGGCCGGGATGTTCCGACTGGGCACACCCGATCAGGCCGGATACCGCCGCCGCCGCGGGATCACACGATTCGCCCGGTATTTCCGCGGCGTTGTGGGTCACGACGACCAGGGTGGATTTCTCGGATCGTTCGTCGGCGATCCAATCCCGGACCATCGTCAGTGCCGCGTCGACTCGCCGACGGGCTACCTGGGCGGCATCGCCCGCCGCCGGGACGTCGTCACAGCGCCAGACGACGATATCGGGTACGGACCGCACTGCGAGCAGCGCGCCCAGATCCGTATGCGCCTCGGCGCCCGGCATCGTCGTGGATCCCAATACCGTCACAGCAGAACTGTTCACGGCAACCGGCGTGGGTGCCGGCGTCCAGCGGAGGGTGTAGAGCGGATGTGCGGCAGCGCGATCACGGTGCAGGGTGCGGGCATCGACCGGGCGCGCGACGAGGGCATCGACGGCCACTACGGGCAGACCGTGCGTGTCGGCGGCATCTACTCGGATGGTGTTGCCGGTGCGGGCGACACGCACCCGCAGGGCCGTGGCGCCATCGCGGTGGACGCGCACCCCGGCGAACGAGAACGGCAACGGCACCCGGCCGTCGCCGGTATCGGCGAGACGGTCGATCGCGGTGTGGAATGCGGCGTCCAGCAAGGCCGGATGTACCCGGAACCGCCGCGCGTCCGTGTTCTCGGGCAACGACAGCTCCGCGAACACCTCCGCACCACTCATCCACGCGGCGCGCACCCCCCGGAATGCCGGGCCGTACCCGAAACCCATGTTCGCCAAGCGCTCGTACAACCGCGCCGAGTCCACCGGTTCGGCTCCGGCGGGCGGCCACACCCACCCATCCCACACCGCATCCGCCGCGCCGAGCGCGGGCGCCAGCACCCCTGCCGCGTGCGAGACCCACTCCGCGTCGTCGGACTGCTCACCGGAAACCCGGGAGTGCACGGCGAACCGGCGCCTGCCCGCGCCATCGGCGGGCTCCACACCGAGCTGAATATCGACCGCGGTGTCGTCCGTCAGCAGCAGCGGCGCTTCCAGCAGCAGTTCCTCCACGAACTCGACGCCGAGCCGGGCGCCCGCGGTCAGCGCCAGTTCCACGAATCCGGTCCCGGGCAGCAACACCGAGCCGAAGACCGCGTGATCGGCGAGCCACGGGTGGGTCCGTAGCGACAGCCGTCCGGTGAACAGCCATTCGTCCCGGCCTGCCACGGAGACGACGCCGGTCAGGATCGGATGATCCGACGACACCACGGAGGCGTCGGTGGCGAGCGGCTCCAACCAGTACCACTCACGCTGAAATGCGTACGTGGGCAACGACACCCGATGCAGCGGACGGTTCGCGAAGATCGGCCGCCAATCCACCTCGGCGCCGCTGACGTGCAGCTGCCCCAGCATCGTCACACACTGCGTCACTTCGTCGACCGAACGCCGCGCCCCGGCGGCAACCATCGAGCCCGCCTCGACCTCCGGATATTCGGCCAGACACTGGCGAGTCATGGATGCCAGCACCGCATCGGGGCCCACCTCCACGAAGCGCCGCACGCCGCCCGCGACGAGGGCATCGACGCCGGGCGCGAATCGCACACAACCGCGGACCTGCGCCACCCAGTACTCCGGATCGGTCACCTCGGCGCCGACGATACCGCCGGAGATGTTCGACACCATCGGAACGGTCGGCAGTCGATACGTAAGCCCCGCTGCCACCGAACGGAATTCGTCGAGCATCGGCTCCATCAGCGCCGAATGGAAAGCGTGACCGACCCGCAATCGTGATGTCCGCACACCCGCGTCGGACAGCTCGCGCTCCGCCGCTTCGACGAGGTCGGCAGCGCCGGACAGCACGACCGACGAAGGTCCGTTCACAGCCGCGACCGATAACCGATCACCGTGTACCGCGACGAGTTCGAGTGCCTCCTTCTCGGTCAGGGCGGCCGCGAGCATCGCGCCGCCCGCCGGCAGCGCCCCCATCAAGCGGCCCCGCGCCGCCACCAGCGCACACGCGTCCGCCAGCGACCACACCCCCGCGAGGTAGGCGGCCGTCAGCTCGCCGATCGAATGTCCGGCCAGCACATCCGCGGTCACGCCGAACGCCGCCGTCAACCGGAACAACGCCACCTCGAACGCGAACAGCGCGGGCTGCGTCCACTCCGTGCGATCCAGTGCGACATCGGCCGCGCCTATCCCCGGCGGCCGTATCGCAGCGCTGCCGGAGAACATCACCTCCCGCAACGACCCGCCCAGATGAGGATCGAACTGGGCGCAGACCTCGTCCAGCGCCGTCGCGAAATCCGGGAAGGCCGCATAGAGCTCCGCCCCCATCCCCACCCGCTGAGCTCCCTGCCCTGTGAACAGGAACGCCGTACCACCCGAGACGGACACGGCGGCCGCCGAGGACCCTGACGCCAGATCCGCCAATTCCGACGCCAGCTGTGCACGATCGCGCCCCACCACCACGGCGCGCCGATCCCATTGCGTCCTGTGCTCGACCAGCGACGACGCCACACTCCACAGGTCCGCATCCGGATTGTCGAGCAGCCACTGCCGCAACCGGCCGGCCTGGGCGCGCAGCGCCGCATCGGACTTCGCAGATACCAGTAACGGCAGCACATCCGTCGCGGCGGCGGGGCCCGCGGTGGTCTCCTCGGGCGGCGACGGGACGGACGCGGGCGCTTCCTCCAGAATCAAATGAGCGTTGGTGCCACTGATCCCGAACGAGGACACCCCGGCCCGCCGCACCCGCTCACCCGCGAGCCAGGGCTCCTCCTCGGTCAGCAATCGCACCGACCCCGCCGACCAATCCACATGCGGCGACGGCTCATCCACGTGCAGCGTTCTCGGCAGCATCCCGTGCCGCAACGCCTGCACCACCTTGATCACCCCACCCACACCCGCGGCCGCTTGCGAATGCCCGATATTCGACTTCAGCGATCCGAGCCGCAACGGTGTGCCGCGACGCTGCCCGTATGCGGAGATCAACGCCTGTGACTCGATCGGATCGCCCAGAGGTGTCCCGGTGCCGTGCGCCTCCACCACATCCACATCCGCCGGCTCGAGTCCGGCGGCCGCCAGCGCCGACGCGATGACCCGCTCCTGTGACGGACCGTTCGGCGCGGTCAAACCATTGCTCGCACCATCCTGATTCACCGCCGAGCCGCGAACGACGGCCAGAATTTCGTGCCCCGAGCGCCGCGCGTCCGACAACCGCTCCAGCACCAGCACGCCGACCCCCTCGGACCAGCCCACCCCGTCCGCGCCGGCCGAGAACGACTTGCACCGCCCGTCACGCGACAAACCCCGTTGCCGCGAGAACTCCACGAACAGCGACGGTGTCGACATCACGGTCACACCGCCGGCCAGGACCAGTGACGTCTCCCGGCGTCGCAGTGCCTGGGCGGCCAGATGAATCGCCACCAGCGAGGACGAGCACGCCGTGTCGACCGTCAGCGCCGCGCCTTCCAGTCCCAGCGTGTACGCCACCCGCCCCGACACCACGCTGCTCACCGATCCGGTGCCCGCGTGTCCCTCCGCGGCCGGGCCGGCGGCCTTGGCCGTGTGCTCGTAGTCGGTGTACATCACTCCGGCGATCACGCCGGTGTCGCTGCCCCGCAGCGAGGTGGGGTCGATACCGGCGCCTTCCAGGGCTTCCCACGAGGCCTCCAGAAACAACCGCTGCTGCGGATCCATCGCCGCCGCCTCACGGGGACCGATACCGAAGAACCCCGCATCGAAATCACCGGCGCCGGAGAGAAAACCGCCCTCGCGCGTATACACCTTTCCGAACCGGTCCGGATCGGGATCGAACAACCCCGCCACATCCCAGCCCCGGTCGGCCGGGAATTCGCCGATCGCGTCCGAGCCGGAGGCGACCAGATCCCACAGTTGCTCCGGCGACTCCACACCGCCCGGATACCGGCAGCTCATGCCCACGATCGCGATGGGCTCGACGCTCTGCTCCCGCAGCCGGGCGAGCTCCTCGCGACTCGACATGAGCTCCACGGTGACCTTTTTGAGGTACTCCAACATCCGTTCGGACGAGTCACCAGTGTTCGTGTCCACGTTCACATCCAGGGGTAGATCGAGGTTGCCGATGACGCCGGAACGATTCCGGCGTCGTCGGCCAGGGGATACCGCCGCCGTCCTCGAGCTTCGAGTGGCGCGGTGGTGATTCGGCGGATCGGCGGCAGACGGCCGGTCCGGCTAGATCCGGCGGTCGTGGTCGCCCTCGGCAACAACGAGCGAAGCGGAGCAACGGGAGCGCACGCGGTCCGCACGCAGTATCGGTCTGCGTCCGAGCGCCCGGACAACGGTGCCCGGCTCTTCCATGACGTGCGAACGTTCACCGAGGCCGATCGACACGGACTGGACTTTTGCTGCTTCCCCGGCACACAGTCCCGGCATCCCTATGTCCCTCATCGACATACCTCTCACGCTTCCGACGCCAGTCGACTCACAGCGATGTCGCCGACTGCCATCGTTCATACCCTTTTGGCATCGCCGCTCCGGCCGATCAATCGGCCGTCAATTCGAAGCGCCATTCAGCAGAAATCAGCCACGCACCGCGATACGAGCCGAGTATCAGGCGTTCCCAACATTGGGAATATAGGCTCCTGCTTCCATACCTGCCGGTTCCCGACCGACACCCCGACAACCGCCTGTAACACGGGCACGAACCGATCAGCAAGTCCGCTGACGAGCGGCTTCCCGGTTCGCGTCGGACACCCCCGCCGCAGGAACAGCGGATGTCGAAACGCCCGGATGCGGCCCCGCCGGACGCTGGGCCCATGCGTTCCGATACCGCCCGCATGGCGGCCGGAACACTTTTTCCGGCGGCTGCGGAAATATGCTCAGAATATACAAAGATCAGGAATTCTCGTCACTTCCGGTACACATACGATCGAGGACGAAAACAGCTGAGCGCGACGGACATTACCGATGTCGAGTCACGCCCGGAAAAGGTTTCACAATGACGACACTCACATCCCAGGATACTTCCTGGGAGCTCCGCGATCTCCGGGGCCGACTTCCTGCGTATGGTCCTGTGGATACTGCAGTTCTGGCGATCGAACTCCGTCCGGCGCCCCGGTCCCGAGCGCAACGGACAGCCGATCAGAACTTGATGCGCTGCAGCAGGGCCGGAATCTTCGATGCCGACATGAGGGCCTTGAACTGCCAGCTGTCGTCGCGCGGGAGGATCCCGCCGCGCTGGGTGACGTCGAAGGCGTCGTAGAGGGTTTCGCCTTCCTCCATCAGACCGTCGGCGTTGAAGTGGTAACGGTCGACCGCCGGGCACTGGATGAAACGGCCGGTCCCGTACAGCACGGGCGCGCTGTCGTCGTAGGGGTAGAGACGCAGCGGCCCGTCCCAGTGGCCGCTGCCGATGTAGCGGATGACGATCCGGACCTTTTCGTCGGGCATGACGTCGAGATAGACCTGGTCGGGCAGCGGATCGTAGCGCCAGTCCGGGATCGCGTCGAAGAAGGCGAAGTTGTATTTCACGAATTCGTCGATGCCGACGATGGTGCGGCCGAAGGTGGTGACGTCGGTATAGCGGACATCCGGCGCGTACAGCTCGTCGTTGATGCTCATATCGCGCGCCAGGAAACTCCACCAGTACTTCTTCGCCCACTCCATCAGCCAGGACAGGTCGAGGCCGAGTTTGCCGTAGTACTCCAGCTTCCGGTCGAACTGTACGAACCACTCCTCGGTGGTGGCCTGCAGTTCCGGCTCCGGGATCACGCGGATCGGCACGGCGCGATTCCCGTCCAGGAACTCGGGGGCGGGCCGGGCGAGACGGGGCCGGCGGAGAGCTTGCTGGAACTTTTCCTCACTGAACACGGCATCGCCCTTTCGGCGAGCGCGGACTCGGCCGCACCCGATCTTCAACGTGAATCGTATGATTCATGTTGAATCACCTGATGTCAATGAAGGGACCGGCCGGTGCGAGGATGAATCGATGAGCGCACCCAAGCTGTGGCGCGGCCGGACGCTGGACGACAGATCCGCGGAGCGCCGCGAACAACTCGTGGACGTCGGGTTCGACCTGCTCGGCACCGACGGGGCGGTCGCCGTCACCATGCGGGCCGTGACCCGCCTCGCGAATCTCAGCCCCCGCTACTTCTACGAGAGTTTCGGGGACCGCCACGCGCTGATCATCGCCGTCTACGACCGCCTCGAAACCGAACTCCTGACCCGGCTGAGCGCGGCCGCGCCCGATCCCGACCCCAACATCACCATCCGTTCGGCACTGGAGATCTGCGCCGCCTACTTCGAGGAGGACCCCCGCCGCGCCCGGGTCCTGCTCCGCGAACCCCTCACCGACGACGCGCTGCGCCGGCACAGCGCCGGCCGCCTGCCGATTTTCCTCCGCACGGTCGTCCCGGCCCTCGGTGACCAGATCGCGGCACTGCTACCCGACAGCGAGGAAACCCTCGCGATCACCGGCACAGCTCTCAGCGGCGCGCTGGTCGCGCTCTACCTGGACTGGATCGACGGACAACTCCGGGTACCTCGGAACCGGCTCGTCGACGCGGGTACCGAAATCGTGCTGTCACTCACGCGAACCCGTACCTGACCGCTCTCCCAACAGCAACGACCGCCGAATGGATTTCCCGCCGGAGCCCCCTTCGTCCGAACCTGATTCCCGCCGCTGTATCCGAACCACTTGGCATTCACCCGGTATGCGCCCCAACGGAAAACACCGACTGGGCAACTCGGAACCCGACATCGTCGAGCCGTAACGTCGGATGGCTACGCCGGCGCACCGACGCCCGACAGCTCCAGTGTTCGTCGAACCAGCCGCCGCCGCGCAGTACCCGGTAGTCACCGTAAACAGCGGGATCGTAGATATCCCAGCACCACTCCCAGACATTGCCGAGCATGTCGTACAGTCCCCACCCATTGGGCCGCTTCCCGCCGACGGTGTGCACGCGATTCGCCGAATTTCCCCGATACCAGGCGATCTCGTCGAGGTCTCCGTAACGTGGCCCCTCCGTTCCGGCGCGGCAGGCAAACTCCCACTCGGCCTCGGTGGGCAGGCGGTATCCGCCGGCGGCCGCGATCGTCTCCGTTGTTTCGCCCGCCCAGCGGTATACCGGTGTCAGGCCCGCCCACTCGGACAAGCGGTTACAGAACCGCACCGCGTCGTCCCACGACACGCTGTCCATCGGTAACGCTGCCCCGGGTTCTCCCCCACCATCGGTTCCGGCAATGGCCGCGTACTGCTCTCGGGTCACCGGCGTCTCCGCGATCCGGTATGCCGCCAACTCGACCGACCAGGTGCTTTCCGTCCGGCGATCCGACAACTCGACGCGCCCGGGCCGGACGTCGACCAGCTGAATCCCGATATTCACCCGCTGTGTCTACCAGCATCGGCAGCTCGGCTGATATGTGGCCGGGCATTCGGCGTCAGTAGGCAGCGGTAAATCGTATGCCGCGGTGAGCGGGTCTTTCGGCTTCGTCGAGCAGGACCACCGCGAGGTCTTCGTATGACAGTGCCGATACCCCCAGCCGATCGGTTACCAGCGTGTCCCGGCCCAGGCGATAGCGTCCGGTACGGACGCCGGCGTGCAGTTGTGCGGGTGGGCTGAGGTAGGTCCAGTCGCGATGTGCGGCGGCACGGCACACCTCGAGCTGGTCCGCGCAGGCGCGGGCGATATGCAACAGGGATTCGGGGAATCCCGGCTCGTCCATCACCGTCACCCCGCCGGCGCCGGGCACGGTCAGTGTCGCCGCGCCGCCCACGAGCAATAGCCGGGTCCCGGTGCGCGCTGTCCCGGTCATCAGATTCGCGGTGGTGGTGATCAGCTCGCCCTCGCGTCCGGCGGCCGGCCGGGTCGCGCTGATCACTAGATCCTGTCCGCCGGTGAGGTCTACGACATCCTCGAGGTCGGCCGCATCACCGATCCGGACCTCCGCGTCACCGGGGATCTCGCCTGCCCGGGCGGGGCTACGGAGAACCGCGGTGACGTGGTGGCCGCGGTCCAGGGCTTCGGTGACCGTCCGGCTACCGACCTGCCCGGATGCTCCGAAAATGGTGATACGCATGGGTTTTCTCTCTCCGGAATCGATTGCGTTTCGCATACTGTTGAGGGCGGAAGGCCCGCGGCCGGTACTCACGGCCGGCGGCGTGACGAGCGGGCGGATAGGGCGAGTGCGCGTTCCACGGCCCACAGCAGCAGGGTGGCCGAAGCCAGCGCACCCCCGGCCACGCTGACACCGAGCCATCCGTTCCATGCCCACGCGAGTGCCGTGAGCGCCGATCCGGCCGCGCTACCGAGGAAGAACGCTGTCATGAACGCCGAGTTCAGCCGGTTGCGGAGTTCGGGGGCGAGCGCGTAGAGCAGGTTCTGGTTGCTGTTGAGCAGCGACTGCTGAGCCACGGTCAGGGCGATCGCTCCGGCGATCAGGGCGAACAGCGAGGTTCCCCCGGCGCCGAGCGCGACCCAGGCCACCACCAGCAGCGCCGCGCCCACTCCGGCGACCCGGTGCGCATATCCGCGGTCGGCCAGGCGTCCGGCAATCGGTGTCGCGACAGTCCCGACTATCCCCACCAGCCCGAACAGCCCGATCGTCGCCTCCGACCACTGGTAATGGGAGCCGACCAGCAGGAAGGTCACTCCGGTCCAGAACATGTTGAAGGAGGCCATGGACAATGCGCCCAGAGCCGCCCGCGCACGTAACACCGGTTGCGTGCGGAAGAGTCCGGCAGTCGATCGGAGCAATGCACGATAGGGCATCCCCACCGGCGTATGCAGGGTGGGTAGTGCCCGCCACAGCGCGACGGCGACCACGGCCAGTACGGCCGCTCCGAACCAGTACACGGTGCGCCAGCCACCGAATTCACTCAACTGACCCGCGACGGCCCGGGCCAGCAGGCCACCGATCAGCACACCGCTCATCACCGTGCCGACCACCCGTCCCCGGCGCTCCGGACTACTCAGCGCGACGGCGAAAATCACCAGCACCTGTGCCGCGACCGACGTGAAAGCGGCCAGCGCGGTCGCGCCGAGGAGAACGGCGCCGCTGCCGGCGGTACCGGCGATCAGCAGGAAGACGGCGGTGGCACCGAACATTGTCACCGCGAGCCGCCGCCGCTCGAACAGATCGGCCAAGGGCAGCAACAGCATCAGTCCCAGCGCGTAACCCGCTTGAGCGGCGGTGACGATGAATGCCGCGGTACCGGTGCTCAGGCCCAGGTCGTGGCGGATCAGGTCCAGCAGCGGTTGAGCGAAGTAATTACCCGCCACGATCAAGCCGGTCGAAACGGACATCAGCAGCAGGAGCCCGCGCGGCATCCCCGGGCCGTATTCGGAGGTTCTCTCGCGGTGGAGCGGCCGGGCCGCTGTCGTCACTGTCATGCATTCAACCCTGAGCCGCCGGGATCAATGAGTCCAACACATGTTTGTCAGCTTAACGATCGTGATTCACGATAGATGGATGGAACTGCAGCAGATGCGGTACGTCATCGCCGTGGCGGAGACGAAGAACTTCACCCGCGCCGCCCAGCGATGCCTCGTGGTGCAGTCCGCACTCAGCCACCAGATTGCCCGGCTGGAAAAGGAACTCGGCGCGAAACTCTTCGAACGAACGAGCCGCCGGGTCGAACTCACCCCCGCCGGCGCGGCGTTCCTCCCCGCCGCCCGGCAGGCGCTCGAAGCCGCGGAACGAGCGCGCGCCGAAGTCACCGCCGCGGCCGGCGAGATCCGCGGCCGCCTCGCGATCGGCGCGATTCCCACCGTGGGCGCGATCGATCTGCTGGGCACGCTACGGGATTTCCGGACTCGCCATCCGCGGGTCCAGATCAGCTTGCAGGTGGGCATGAGCGGTCATCTCGTGGACGATGTCCGGCACGGCACGCTGGATATCGCTTTCCTCGGCCTACCTGCCGATACCGAACCGAGTGGTGTTACGGCCGTGGAGCTCGGCCGCGGTGAACTGGTCGCCCTGGTGTCCCCCGCTCACCCCCTGGCGGGCGAACACGAGGTGGAACCGGCCCGGCTGGGCGAGGAGCTGTTCGTCGATTTCCCCGCGGGCTCGGCCGGGCGAGCCCAGACCGATCAGGCGTTCACGGCCGCCGGAGTACCGCGCGAGGTGGCTTTCGAAGTGGTCGCGGTGGACTATTTCGTCAAATTGATCCGGCAGAACCTGTGTATCGGCCTGCTGCCGGCCTCCATTGTCGCGGCATATCCCGACCTTCGGGTCGTCACCCTGCGCAATCCGCCACGGCGGGTGGAGTACGTGGTGTGGGGTCCGCGAAAACCCGGACCGGCCGCCGCGGCCTACCTGTCCGCCCTGGGGGTCCTCAGCGCGAAAGCACGGCCACCAGGAAATTCGAATCGTCGGTGAACGGCCGCAGATCCCAGGTCGACAGCAGCAGGTCCGGGTGCAGGCCCTGATCGGTGGCGTCGGCGCGGAACTCGGCGAACTCGTAACCACGATCGGCACCGAAGCCGATGACCACGCGGCCGTCCGCCGCGAGATGCCGCCGGAACGCCGCGAGTACGGCCGTTCGAGTGGCCGGCGCGAGGAAGGTCATCACATTGCCGGCACAGACGATGACATCGAAATCGGCCTCGACGCCGCGCGCCGGTAGATCCAGTTGAGCGAGATCCCCCACCAGCCACGTCGGGCCCGGATAATCCGCTTCCGCCGCGGCGATCAGCACCGGGTCCACATCGACCCCGACCACCGCATGCCCGGAATTGTGCAGAAACCCGCCCAGGCGACCGGCCCCGCAGCCCGCGTCGAGTACCCGGCCCCGCCGGCCGAGCATCGCATCGATCAACCGCGCCTCCCCGAAGATGTCCTGGCCCTCCGCGGCGAGATCGCGGAACCGCTGCACATACCACTGCGAATGCGCCGGATCCGCGGCGACGAGCTCCTCCCATTTGCTCGGAACCCGCCCTTCGGGGGTGTGGGCGTTCATCCGGCTCCTCCTCGGCTCGGCCCTGCATGACTGTCACCAAACCGTACGTCTCCCGATACAGCCGCCGCGGCCGGGCGACCCCGGACGGATATCGGTATCCGCCGATCCCGCGGCCGCCGAATGTGGTGAACAGACCCGGCGGCCGGTACGGCAGGCGGGTCATCGGGACGTGCCGCTGGGTCGCTCAACCCAGGTGTTTGCGCAGAACTTCGAGGTGGGTCGGCTTGGCGTCGTCCAGTCGCGTCCGGCCCGCCGGGGTCAGTTTCAGGAAGTTGGCACGCCGGTCGAAATCGCAGGCTGCCCGTTCCACCAGACCGGCCTTCTCCAAACGGGTCACGGTGCGCGACAGCGCGCTCTGACTCAGGTACATCTCGGTCTCGATATCCTTCATCTTGACCTTCTCCTGCTGTTCCAGGCCGCACCGTCCGCCGAGGACCTGCAGGAGTTCGAATTCGCTGAGCCCGAGCTCGTGCCGCGCCTGCAGAGCGCTCTCCAGTTCACAGGATGTGCCGTGGTAGAGGCGGAGAGTTTCGGACCACTTCGCGCAGACATCGTTGTCGGAGTCGTGGTACATGACCCGAGATTATCATGTCAAGTCATTATATGCTCACGCATTACATGCGTTGACATTTAATGCTCGTGCATTTAAGTTTGCCGTCGTGACCATGACTGCCAGCACCTCGCAGATCTCCACCCCGGCCGCCGCCCCGACCGCCGGCCGCTGGGGACCCAAACTGTGGGCCATCCTGTTCGTCGCCGGCCTGGCGATGTTCCTCGACGCCCTCGACGTCTCCATGGTCGGCGTGGCCCTCCCGTCCATCGGCAACGAACTGGGCCTGGACACCTCCGCACTGCAGTGGATCGTGAACGGCTACATCCTCGGCTACGGCGGCCTGCTACTTCTCGGTGGACGAGCCGCCGACCTACTCGGACGCCGGCAGGTCTTCCTGACCGCCCTGGTGGTCTTCGGTATCGCCTCACTGATCGGCGGCCTCGTCGACGCCGGCTGGCTGCTGATCGCGACCCGGATCGTGAAGGGCGTGGCCGCCGCGTTCACCGCTCCGGCCGCCCTCTCGATCATCACCACCACATTCAAGGAGGGCCCCGACCGCAACCGCGCCCTGTCGATCTTCGCCGTCTTCGGCGCCACCGGATACGCGTCCGGTCTCATCGTGTCCGGCCTGCTCACCGGCATCGACTGGCGGCTGACCTTCTACCTGCCCGTGGTCGTTGTCGCCGCGGTCGTTTTCGCCGCCTACATCGTGGTTCCGCGCAATACCGAAAAAGAAGAAGGCCGTATCGATTTCACCGGCGCGGCGCTGCTCACCGGCGGCACGCTCGCCGCGATCTACACCATCGTCACCGCACCGGAGACCGGTTTCACCGCGACCGTTATCGCGACCACCATCCTGGCCGTCGGACTGCTCGCCACATTCTTCGTGGTCGAGAACCGGGTGAGTCACCCGCTGGTGCGGCTGAGCATCTTCCGGGTGAAGTCGATCGTGCGCGCGAATCTGGCCGCCCTGGCCATCTTCGGCTCGTATCTCAGTTTCCAGACCATCGTCTCGCTGTACCTGCAGAACACCCTGCACTGGGAGCCGCTGCAGATGGCCTTGGCCATGGCGCCGACCGGCATCATCGTGGCGATCCTGTCACCGGTCGCCGGGAAGCTCATCGACCGCTTCGGCACCACACCGATGATCCTCGCGGCTCTCACGTCGTTCGTAGCCGGCTACGTCTGGTTCCTGACCCGCGGCGGCAGCCCCGACCCGGCCTATGCCGTCGACTACCTGCCCGCGTTCCTGCTACTCGGACTCGGCTTCGCCCTGGGCTTCTCGGCCGTGATGGTGCAGGCCACCGAAGGTATCGCCGACCATGAACAGGGCCTGGCCTCGGGCCTCGTGCAGACCTCGTTCCAGATCGGCGGCGCGGTGGTGCTCGCCATCGCGACCGGACTGATCAGCGGCGCAACCACCGACGGTATCGCCGGTTACCGGCCCGGCCTCTACCTGGTCGCCGCGGTCGCGGCGATCGGCCTGACAGCTTCCGCCGCGGCGCTCCTGGGCCGCAGGCAGCCCATCGCCGAAATCGCGTAATCGATATCCGCGCTGTGGGGTCGCCGCACCGGCGACCCCACAGCCAGGATTTCCGCGCCGCTGCGGCGTATTCGGGGTCTACAGCTCGAAGGTCCGCGCTACCGCGGTGACGTCGCCGTCCTCGCGGACCGAGGCGATGGTGTCCGGTGGGCGCGGCCGGAATCCGGGTGCGTTCGCGATGTCGTGGGTTTCGTCGATCACCGTGACACGTATCCGGTCCGCGCCGGGTGTGCGGACCGTCAGGTCGACACCCTCCGGCGGAAGATCGCGGAACCGGATCTCACCCGGCCAGGTATTCGGCCGGGTGCCCGTGACGGGCACCGTGACCGGTTCGGCGCCGGGCGCTTTCGCGGTGGCGAGGTCGATCGGCTGATCGATACGCAGGATCAGCGACGTCGCCGAGCGCGCGGAGGACACGTGCATTGTCACGGTATCCCCGTTGCGGTGGCGGACCTCGAGTCGTGGACCTTCCACGTCGATCGGTTCGGCCGGCCCTGTCCACAGTGGACCTCGTGCGTAGCCGGGCGGAAGTCCGGAGGTATCGCGACCTGTGACGTACCCGCCGGTCCAGTCGGTGGGGTCCCGCTCCGCGCTCACCCAGTGCGCCCGGCCGGTGCCGGTGTCGAGCACATAAGCGAGGTGACTGCGCTGCGGACGCGTCGGCCCGGTCGAATCGGCCACCAGACCGGCGGCCACCGAAACGAACCCCACCACCGCCAGGACCGCGGGCGCCGCCCACAACTTCCCGGGCCGGACCTCGGGCGCCGGCAGCAGCATTTCGACCGCGGGAAGCAGCATGAGACCGAGTACGGCCAGGCAGACCGCGCCGGCGCCGCCGTATGCCAGGCCGACAGCGTCGAATATTCCGCGGGCCAGAACCGGGAAGAACACAGCGGATACCGCGAGACCCAGTACCAACGCGATAACGGGCCACCCGGCCCAGCGCACCGGCATCGACGCCAGCAAGAAACCGGCCGCGGCACACACTGCCGGCAGCGTGAACAGAAAAGCCGCGCCGGGCGCTACCGCCGCGCACACCACGCCCAGGGCGGCCGGCCAGACCAGCGCCCCGATCGCGAGCGCGGCCGGCCCCAGCCGGCGACGCAGCAGCAGGTACCAGACCAGCAACGCGACCCCGGCCGCGGCCGCGAGGGCGGCCTCGTAGCACTCCGGGCGATACAGCAGACCGTTCATCAGCTGGTATCTCGGCCGCAGCGCCACCAGCAGCCACCACAGCGCCTGCCCGAGGCCGATCGACGCACCCAGCGGGATCGCCGCCGATACCGCCGCCAGCATGATCCGCCGGGCATCGGCCGACTCCCGGCGCCGCGCGAGTACGGCCAGCGCCGCCACGAGCGCCACCGCCAGGATCGCGAGCGGCCAGACCAGCGCGTTCGGGTAGCGGACGGAGATCGGGCCGAGCCGGAAGTAGGTGGCGTCCCGATCGGTTCGCAGGGCCAGCAGATCGGCCGCGCCGAGCGCCCGGGTGAGCGCCAGCATGTTCTCGCCGTGGTGTTGCAAACTGCGCGGGTCCAGGTTGGCGAGGGAATCACCGGCCGTGTGGTAGTACGCCGGCTGTTCGATGTAGGCGAAGTTCAGTCCGGTGAATCCTGCCGCCGCGAACTCGCTGAAGTCGGTGTCGTTCGGCAGATTCCGGTAGATCTCGGCCATCGACGAATCGCCCCTGGGGTCCGGCACCGCGTCGGCGAAAAGGGCCGCCAGCTCCGCATTGCCGCGGGATGTCTCGAACATCAGCGAAGGCCCGCTGACCCCACGGGCCTCCCAATTGAGTACGACACCGCCCGCACGCCCCAGCGGATGCTCCCGGGCGAAGGCCTCCGCACCCAGTAACCCGTCCTCCTCCCCGTCGGTGAACAGCAGCACCAAGTTGTTGCGTAACCCGCCGTCCCGGCTGATCTGCCGTCCGACCTCCAGCATCGCCGCGACCGCCGCCCCGTCGTCGGACGCTCCCGGCCCGGTCGCGACCGAATCGTAGTGCGCGGCGAGCAGCACGGTCCCGGTGGCGTCCCGCCCGGGAAGGGTCGCGATCACGTTGTCCACCCGGCCGAAGGTCGCCAGCCCCGGCCCCGCCCCCGCCCCGACGGCGTGCTGGATCTCCACCCCGAAACCCGCCGCCCGCAGCTGGTCCTGGATATAGCCCGCGGTCCGCTCGCTCGCCGCACTGCCCATCGGGCGCGGTTCCGTAGCGAATCGGTCCAGGTGGGCGCGGCCGCGTTCGGCACTGAACTGTCCCGGCACCGACGCGGGAACCGGCTCCCGGTCGTTACCTTCCGCTTGCACCGCCAGTCCCGCCACACCCGCGAGAATCAGCAGCACCACCGCGCCCAGTGCTCGATGGCGCGGGTCGATCAGTTTTCGGATCACTCCCCGACGTTAGAGGGGTTGCGCTCCGGTGGCCCGGCGCGGCGCGCACGAGGTTTCCGAGATCACAGCAGCAGCGCCCAGACCCCCACGCCGGCGAGAACAGCGAGATAGCCGAGCACCAGCCGGGTATCGCGTAACCAGCACCGGCTGCGCCACAAGCCGCGCCGCCGGGCGCGCCAGTATCCGGCGAAACCCACTACCGCGAACGCGGTCAGCGCTATCGGCCCCAGCGCCCAGGTCAGCAGGGCCACCGTCGCGTAGATACACAGGTTGAGCGGATCGGGTGGGTGTTGCCGTGCCACGGCCTCCGCGTAGTACACACCGCGCTGCTCGGGCGCGTCGCCGGTCACGGCACCGTCACCGGTAGCAGGGCCCGGCCGGCCGGGGCCGCCGCGGAGAGCCGCTGCCGGGACAGCGCCGGCCACGCCTGCACCGCGCAGAAGGGCGCGCACTGATCGGCGTCGCCGCGGGTGCCCACGTGCACACAGCACTGGGTGAGCCGCTCCTCGATCATGGTCGACATATCCATGAACGGTTTCACGGTGATCCGCACGACCCGCTCGCCCAGCAGTTTCCGCAGCCGGGATCGCCGGCCGGGCAGCGCCGAGGACGCCAGCGTCAGCAGGGTCGACATTCCCAGATCGCAGTTCTCGCAGATACTGCTCCAGACCTGCCCGATATCGGGATGCGACAGCGATGACTGTTCCGACAGCAATCCCAGTAGCGATTCGCGCACCGCGATCCGCAGTTCGGCGGGTAATTCCTGATCGGCTATCCGGTTCGCCACCAGCCCGAGCCGTTCCTTCAGCCGGTCGTGCCCGATCAGGCTCACCAGCGATCGCCATTCCCCGCTGTCGTCGCGCAGCAGATAGCCGACCGAACAGCAGTGCGGATGCGAGCACGGCAGGGCGGTGAGGTCACGCCAGGTCACCAGGCCGCCTGTCTGCGCGGCGAACCGGTCCAGCACCCCGGTGTGGGTGAGCCGCCGCATCGGGTCGATGGCACCGGACCGCCCGGACCCGAATTGCGGCTGGATCGACACCCCGCCGACGAACGGCGTATCCAGCGCGGTGCGCACCACCGCGCCGATCTCGTCGTCGTTCACCCCGAGCGCCGCGGTCATCACCAGCGTGGTGAAGATCCCGTGCTCCGAGAGCCGCCGGAGTGCTTCGTCTTTCAGCACCCGCAGATCGCCCCCGCGATGATGTTTCGACGCCTCCGCGGTGACCCCGTCGAACTGGAGATACACCTCCACCCGTTCCCGGTACCGCGCCAGCAGCCGCACCAGCTCCTCGTCGCGGGCAATACGAATGCCGTTGGTGTTGACCAGGATCCGGGTCACCGGACGCGCGGTGAGCTCCGCCAGCAACCGTGCCAGTTCGGGATACAGTGTCGGCTCGCCGCCACTGAGCATCAGGACATCCAGTTTGCCGTTCTCCCGCGCCAGCCGCTGGTCCACATTCGCCAGAACATCCTCTATTGCCACCACTCCGTGGAGATCGGGCGCGGAATCGGCGAAACAGGTGGGACAGCGCAGGTTACAGCTGTCCAGGAGATCTTCCAGCAGGATGCAGGTGTGCTGGGTCTGCATTTCGGGCAGCCCGCGCAGATACGCCGCCGGCACGGGATCGAAATTCCCGGCGACGTCGGGCAGGTGGGCCTTCGTCGGCGCCGTCCACTCTTCGAGGTAGGCCAGGATCTCCGGATTCTCGTCGTAGAGCGTGCGCACCATCCCGTGCGACGGGCAACCACGTTCGAGATAGACCCGCCCGTCCCGCTCGGCCAGCCATCCCGACAGCCGTCCCACCTCCGTCAATGCCCGCTCGGGATTCTCCTCGTGGCACAGCGGGCAGAAAGCGTTCACGTAGCGCAGGATTCGGTCGCCCCGCAACGGCATCCCGGTCGTCATCACAGTGCCCCGGACAATGCCGGCACCTCGGCGGCGCTGTACATCGACGGGTTCACTCCGGTGCAGAAACCGGCGGTGCAGATCGTCACCAGGGCCCAGCCGATCATCAGCCCCATCCCCATCCCTTTGCCGGCCGGTGTCCGGCGCAGGATCAGCGCCGTCCCGCCCCCGAACGCGGCCAAGACGCCGATCACCGCCGAAACCCCGACGGCGATATCGGTCGTCCGATCCGAGCTCTCGACGACCGAGAGGAACACGAAGAACCCGACCGATCCGATGACCGCGATGGACAGGCATGCTCCGACCACCGCGTACCCGGCGATCGCCAGACCCGAACCGCGCCGTGGAGGCGGCGGACCACCCGGCGACCCGGGCGGCAGAGGCGGAGGCGGAGGCGGTGGATAGTTCACAGCGCAACCTTTCGTCGAAGAACACCGTCGTAATGCCCACGCCGGTAACCGATCCTCAGCCGCACCACGACCAGTATCAACCCCGGGAGCAGAAACCACTGCGGCCGAGTCAGGTCCAACCACACGGTCTCGTTCGCCCGGGTGAACTCGACCAGGAACCGGAACACCGCATACGCGCTCACATACAGCGTGAACAGTTCCCCGGGCGCGGTGATCCGGTCCCGCGCCCACCGCAACCACAGAAAAGCGGCCAGCTGGAACACGATTTCGTAGACGAAACTCGGATGCATCGCCGACCCACTCGCACACCCGGGACATTCCGGTACCGTCCCCGGCGCGTGCACTCCCCACGGCAACCCGGTCTCCCGCCCCGGCGCCTCGGTGAGATGACACCCGATCCGCCCGACCGCCATCCCCAGCGCCACCGCCGGCGCGAACAGATCCCCGGTCCGCTCCCGGTACCCGATGATCCGCTTCGCCACCAGCACCCCGGCGTACGCGCCCAGCAGCCCACCGAGCACACTCCGCGCCCCGAACATCCAGCTCTCCAGGGGGTCGAGGGTTTCGGCGAGACTCGACAACCGCATCCCGATCGCCCCACCGACCAGCGCCCCCGTCACCGCGACCAGAGATTCCTCCCGCAGCGCGTCCCGCCGCCGGCATTCCAGCACGAAAACGACAGCCGCCACCGCGACCCCCAGCGCGACGAAGAACCCGTGAGTGGGGATCCCCGGAATCAGGTGCGGAACCATATCGGGAGCCTATCGGCGGACCCGAGGCCGGAGATGAGTGAAACTACCTGCCGCCGAGTGCCGAACCACCACGCCGGCCCGCAGCCTTCACACCCATTCCGACCACGGGCCCGGCGAACTCATACGTGGTGCGATATCAGAACTGACATCATGGGGCCATGAACGAGCAGGGAGAACCGGTTCTGTACGCCATCGTCACCGGATCACCGGCGGCACAGGAGGTCGGCAAACTGGTCGACCTTGCGCAGGAGAACGGCTGGGACGTCTGCGTCGTCGCCTCCCCGGACGGCCTGCGCTTCATCGATGCCGAATCGCTTGCCACCCGGACCGGGCACCCGGTACGCAGCCGGTACAAAGACCCGGGCGCACCAGATGTGCTCCCACCCGCCGACGCCCTGATCGCCGCCCCGATCACCTGCAACTCGCTGGCGAAATGGGCCGCGGGTATCTCGGACACGCTCCCCCTCGGGCTGCTGGTCGAGGCGGTAGGCAAGGGCCTGCCGGTGGTGGCCGTGCCCTACTCCAACCGCGCCCAGATCAGCTTTCCCGCCGTACAGGAGGCGATGCGCAAACTATCCGGCTGGGGTGTCACGGTGCTCGCCGGAGCCGGGGTCTACCCACAGCACGAACCCGGGATGGGTGAACGCTACTGGGACCTGTTCCCCTGGGAAAATGCCTGGCACGCACTGCTCGACCATCCCGCACTCACGGCCGGCGGTTCCTGACCGACTGTCCCCCGTGACCAGCGCTGCCTTGTAGTACGCGTCGGCCTTGTAACCCTGCACGAGGCCGTCACAATCATGCCGATGGTGACGGGATGTACCGGGCCGGCGGCGATATCCGCGTGGCCAGCGCGGCCACCGCCGCCACGCCCGCCGATCCCCACAGCAGAACGGACAGCCCGGCGCCGTCGAGGATCACTCCTCCCAGGAACGATCCCAGCGCGATACTTCCGGTGAAAGCACCGACATACAGTCCGGAAACGGCTTCCCGCCGCTCCGGTGCGGCCTGCACGGCCCAGAGCTGGCTGCAGACCGACACACCTCCGTACGACAGTCCCCACAGCACCAGCACCCCGGCGGCGCCGAGCACGGTGGTACCCAGCAATGGCATAACGATCAGCGCGGCAGCTATTCCGGTGGCCAGGACGAGCAGCGTCGACCGAACCCATCGTGTGGCTGCCGCGCCCGCGGCGAAATTCGCGACGATCCCGCAGAACCCGTAGAGAAGAAGCAGTAACGAGATACCGAGGCCGTGGACACCCGATAGCGCCTCCAATGCGGGCCGCACATAGGTGTAGGCGGCGAAATGTGCTGTCACCACGAGAGTTACCGCGACCAGACCCCTGCGCACCGCCGGAATCGCGAGGAGCGAGCCGAAGCTCGCGGTGGCGCCCACTTCGGTGTGTGCGGGCAATGCCGGCAGCAGTACTGCCATCCCCGCGGCAAGTACAAGAGCCGCCAGGGCGACTGCACCGAAGGCACTGCGCCATCCCGCGATATCGCCGAGCACGGTTCCCAGCGGCACACCCAGGACGGAGGCCACCGCGACACCGCTGACCACCGCCGACACCGCGAAGCCCGCGCGGCGAGCGCTCACCAGCCGGGTGACGAGGGCAACCGCCAGCGCCCACACGGTGGCCATGGCCATTCCGACCACGGCCCGGCCGAGCGCGAGCACCACGAATCCCTGTGCGACCGCGGTGATCAGGTTCCCCGCCGCAAGCAGGACCGCGGCTCCCACCAGGACCCGGCGACGGTCGAGTACTCCGATCACCCGAGGGACCAAGGGGGCCACCAGCGCGGCCACGACACCGGTAACGGCCAGACTGAACCCCGCGGTACCCGCGGAGATGCCCAGCCCTTCGGACATCGGGGTGAGAATGCCGACCGGCAGCATCTCCGCCGTGACGACGAGAAAGGTGGACAGCGCCAGCACGGCGATCGAAGACCAGCGTTCGGCGGGTTCGGCCGCGGACACCCGCGATTCACTCACAAGGGACATGACTCCAGTCAAGGATGCGTGGTATCGCGGAACAACGGTGATCAGCTCATTGTTCGATCAGCTGAACTGATCGATCACTCCGACCCGGAAGGAGCGGCATGCCGGACCTTCCCGTCCGCGAGCTGGAGTGCCTGCTGATACTGGCCGAGGAGCTACATTTCGGCCGGACAGCGCAGCGCCTGCGGGTATCGCAGAGCCGGGTGAGCCAGCTCGTCGCCGCGCTGGAACGCACCATCGGCACCCAACTCGTGCACCGCACGAGCCGCCGCGTGACCCTCACCGATTTCGGCGCCGGCTTCGTGGATCGAGTGCGGCCCGCGTACACCGAACTGGCCGACGTGGTGGGCGGTGCGCGGCAGGAAGCCCGGCACGAGAGTCCCGCCCCGATCCGTCTCGGCTTCCAGGGCATCGCCTACGAGACCGTCACCTGGACCCTCACCCGATTCGCTCGCGAGAACCCCGACGTGGCCTTGTCGCTGCAGGAAATCCCGCTCGGCGACCCCTTCGGCGCACTACTGGACGGCCGAATCGATGCCGCCGTCGCACTACTACCGGTACGGGAGCCGGAGCTCTCGGTCGGTTACGTGTTCCCGCCCGCCCCGCGAATGCTGGCCGTAGGACACGGCCACCCGCTGGCGACGACCGAACACATCGACGCCGAAACCCTGGCCACCGTGGACCTCGTCTCGGTGGACGGACCCGCACCGGACTATTGGCGTGATGTGCACTTCCCCCGCTTCACCCCGCACGGCAAACCGATCGCGGCCACGATCCGGGTAGCGACGCTGCAAGAGGGTATGACCCTCGCCGCCACCGGCCAATACGCGATGCTGACCTGCCGCCCGGTGGCAGAGCGCAACCAGCGCGCCGACCTGCGCTTCGTGCGCGTCACCGGATTCGACGAAGAGTCACGAATGGCATTGCTCTGGCGCTCCACCCACCGCCGCCCGCAACTGACGAAACTCGCGGCCTTACTCGGCGAACTCCCCGGCACCACCCAGGCCGACCCGTTCACCACTCCGAGGTCACCGGCGCGGCTACCGGCGGTTTCCTGACGATGTCCGGACCGCCGCCGACCGAGGCGACGCCCTCCCGGCCATACGAGTCGGGGAATCATCGACCATGCCATGACCTCGTAATATGAGGCGAGGTTGCTAACGCAGGCCGCTTTACTCGAGAACCCGGAGCGCTCCGTCATGAAGTACACCGTCTCGATCGAGATCGCCCTGCCGCGGGAGAAAGTGGCACAGCTGCTCGCCGACCCCGCACACCTGCCGAAGTGGCTGCGGGGCCTGGTGCTGCACGAGCCGCTGAGTGGGGTGCACGGGCAGGTCGGCACCACATCGCGGGTCGTGCTGCAGACGGGAAAGCAGAAAATGGAGGGCACCGAGACCGTCACGCGCCGGGAACCGGCAGACCTGCGCGAGATCCCGAAAGGCAGCGTCGTCCACTTCGACCGCGAGATCGTCGGCGGGGGCATGTGGAGCGCCGCGCGCGAGCGGCTGACCGAAGCCGGCCCGGAGACGACGCTCTGGGAGAGCGAGAACGAATACCGGTTCGACGGCTTGCTGATGAAGCTGGTGGGGCTCCTGATGCCCGGCGCCTTCCGCAAGCAGTCGCTGCAGCACATGCAGGACTTCAAAGCGTTCGCCGAGCAGGGAAAGGATGTCCGCGAAGCGAACGACTGATCTACGACCAGCGCCCGTCTCCCGCCCAACTGGATCCGCCACGCATCGCGCGGATACCGCTCACCGACCGACTGCGATGGCTCCCGCCACAGCTTCCGCTGTCCGGCGGGCGCTGCTCCGGATGCCCGGAGAGCAGCTGCCGGGTGAGGCCTTCCAGTTCGGCCGGCACCCCATCCATCGGTTCCAACGCGAACGGCCGCGAGCCAGTGAGCAGTTTGTAGAGCAGACCTCGGCCAGGTAGTGGGCCGAGAAATAGTCGCCGCGATTGACGAGAGAATCGAGCCTCATCGCGCTGCCTCCTGCTCCGGAACGGGTACGACGGCACCCGACGAGTATCACATACGCGTGATAATATGTCTCCATGCTGTTCGAGATCATCGCCGAGCCCGAAGTGGTGGAGTTCTTGCATCGCTTGAACGCCACCGACCGCGCTCGCGCTGACTTCGCGGCATCACTGCTGGCGGAATACGGCCCCACCCTGTCCGAGCCGTACTGCAAGCATCTCGGCGATGGTGTCCGTGAGCTTCGTTTCACGATCTCCACCTCAGCGGCCGTCCGGATTACCTACTGGTTCCCCGGTGGGCCACTGGTCATCATGTTGACCGTGTTCACCAAGTCGCAGCAGCGGGAGTCCCGGGAGGTGGAACGGGCCAAGCATGCGAAAAAGGTGTGCGATACCGAACACGACAGGACCTTTCACAACGTGTTCACGCTGTGACGAGCACCGAACCATGAGGAGATCATCATGAGCATCAGCCAAGAGGAATTCGACCGGCGCAGCGCGGAGGTGCGCGCGACACCGGAGTACCAGGAGGCGTACCGGAGCGCCCAAATTGCCTACGAACTGGGCAAAAAGGTTCGTGAGGCGCGCGAAGCGCGGGGGTGGACGCAGGCCGAACTGGCCCGGCGGGCAGGTATGAAGCAGCACGCTGTCAGCCGATTCGAGGCCGGCGATGTGGTCCCGACGCTGACGACGCTGGATCGCATTGCCTCCGCTCTCGAATCGCATCTGACCATCGATTTCGCCGCATAGCGTCACAGGGCGGTGAGGTCGCCGGTTCGGCCGGTATTGGTCGTTCACTTCGACCGCGAGATCGTCGGCGGGGGCATGTGGAGCGCCGCGCGCGAACGGCTGACCGAAGCCGGTCCGGACACAACGCTCTGGGAGAGCGAGAACGAATACCGGTTCGACGGCTTGCTGATGAAGCTGGTGGGGCTCCTGATGCCCGGTATGTTCCGCAAGCAGTCGCTGCAGCATATGCAGGACTTCAAGGCGTTCGCCGAACAGGGAAAAGACGTCCGCGAAGCGAAGGACTGATCCACGATCAGCGCTCGTCTCCCGAAGAGTGGGGAGCAGCCCACGTGACAGCGGCCCAGGATCCTGATTGGCAAGTAGCGAGTGTTTCAGGACAGTGCCTACCAGAGGCACAATGCCTGACCGCCGACGGCGAGCAGTGGCCAGACGAACAGCGGAAATCTACCGCGCGTGCGGCGACGAGCGAGCGCGGCGAGGACAAGACTCGTCACTACGGCCGCCACCGGAATGACCACCGCGCCCAGCAGTAGGAGTTCCTGATCGGCGGCGGCGCCCTCTTCGTCGCATCGATCGGCCGACCACCGCACGACGGCGCGGAGAAGGTTCCACTCCAGGCCAGGTACCAGAGGAACCCGAACCCGTTGAGCAGCGCGAGTCCGCAGACCCCGACCCACAGCACAACGGCCGCCACGATATCGGCGACGCGATGACCGGTATTGCGGATCGACTCCCCGAACCGGCCCGGTTCCGGTGGCATCGGTGCGATGCGATCGTCCACCCGATCCCCCTGTCGTCTCGGCCGGTGCCGATCGTAACCCCGTCCCCCGCCCGCCAACGGGGAGCCCGAATCCATTCAAGATGCGGAACTCATTCGAGTATGCGTATTGTGATGCGAATTTATCTGCATCACAGGGGAAGAGGGGGATTCGATGTCCGTCGAGAAAACTGCCCGCCGCCTACCGGTCGTGGCCGCGCTGATCTCCGGCCTTGCGGTCGTGGCGGTGTCGACCACTGTCGGCGCGGGAACTGCTCAGGCGGTACCGGCCGGACACGCTTTCTGCACTGCGGCCCCGGTGGGCAGCAAACTCGATATCGACTGTACGAACACCGATGTCGGCGCAGCCACCGCAGGGGTCATTGGCTTGTGCACCAACCTGCGCATTCTGTATCGAGCCGGGGAGCGGATCCGCCCCGAATCGACGGTCGAATGGAGCGAGGACTGCGGTCCGGGTGCCCACCCGATCCTGTGGCAGGCGAGCGCCGAAACCGACTACCAACGGAGTATGCGCGCCGAGTGACGCGGCTCGGCCCGGGTGACGATCGACGCGCGGAATGCGCATTCAGTGAAGGAACCCGTCAGCGGGCGAGCACGGACACTGTTCCGTCGCCGTTGACCACGTAGATGATGTGCGCGACCGGGTCGACCGCAATCAGGCCCAGTGCATGACCGACCGGCAGTGTGGCAACGACGGTGCTGGTGGCGCGGGAATCGTCCTAACTCCGCGGCTCGCAATGCCGCCCCGACGCGAGTACGACAGGGGACCAGCCTCAGCGGTCTGACGAACACTATCGGGACGTCCTCCTCCAGCAGTTCGATAACGCCCTGGACACACCAGTAGCAGAGAGGAACCGGCGAACGATAACGTTCGGATGTCGGGTTGTTGTTGGAGGGTTTGAATGAAGAACCACTCGGGTAAGGGCGGCGACCCTGCGGATCGGGGAGCCCGGCTCTTCGAATTCCTGGCGCGTGCGCAGAGCATCGGCGCGCGGCGGGTCACGAATCTCGAAGCTTACCGACGCGACGGTACCGTCATCTGGCTCGGTGAGGTACCCGAACACCCGGCCGTCGTCTATCGCCCCGAGGTCGAGGCCGGCCCATTCTTGAGCGTGGGGAAAGTGGTTGTCACGCCACCTCCGGAACCTAACGAGAACGTCCGTCCCTGGTTGTTTTCGTCTACGTTCGACGATTGCGCGGTACCGCCCGAGATCAGGGAGCTGCGGACGGTCTTCGACGACGACGGAGAGGAAAGCGAACTCTGCCTTTCCGGCGATCCCGAGCTGACCGAGCAGGTCGACGCCTGGCTAGCCGAGTGGCGGCTGTGGTCGGCATCCGCCCGCCAGGACGTCGAGGCGTTGCGGCTGTACCGGGATGTGTACGACATGTACACCCAACTGGGTGCCGCGTCCGAAACGCTGGAGGCGGTTGTGGGTCTGGGCTTGCTGGACTGGCACCGTCAGGGCGGGGAGATTCGCCGACACCTGCTCACGATGGGAGTCATGGTCGAGTTCGATACCCGGACAGGGGCGGTCACCGTCTCCCGCGAGCGTGGGATTTACTGCCTTGCAGTCGAACTGGCGGATATCCTCGATATCTCCGAGCTCGGGGCGGCCCAGGATCTGAGGGCTGCCGAAGAACTAGCGCGCGGGGGTATCGACCCCTTCGATCGTGACGACGTCGGAGAGCTCGTACGCATGCTGATCAACTGTGTGCATCCACAAGCGCTCTATACCGAAGACCCTGAGATAACTCCGCGCGGAACGTTTCCGGTGGCCTCTTTCTCCCCGGCATTGATTCTGCGCCGTCGCGGAAAACGCGGGCTGGTCAAAGCCCTGGAAGGGATCGCCACACGGATCCGCGACACCGGTGACCTGCCTGCGGGAATCCACAACCTGGTGGACCCCGGCGCCGAGCGCGATACCACACCGGACTTGTCCGAGGGAGCGATCGTCCGCCACGGACGGGACAGCTTCCTCCCGCTACCCCTCAACGAAGTCCAGTTGCGAATTCTGGACAATGTGGACGCGAATGCACACACGATCGTGCAGGGACCACCGGGCACCGGCAAGACCCATACCGCCGCGGCACTGATCACCCATCTACTGGCCCAGGGCAAACGGGTACTGGTCACGGCCCATACCGACCGTGCCCTGGTGGAGGTGCGCGACAAGATCCCCGCGGAGATCAGACCGCTGTGTGTTTCGGTTGTCGGTACCTCACGTGACGACTTCGCCGATCTCCAGGTGGCGGTCAACGGTATTTCGCAGGCGGCGGACGATCACGATCCGGATCATGCGGGCACCGAGATCGCTGCGGCCCAGCGCCGGGTCACGATGTTGTGTGCGCGGCGCACAGCAGTCCTGGACAAACTGGTCCGGCTCCGCGAACAAGAGGTCCTCGTGCACGAGGTGCGGGGCTACAGTGGCACGCTGACCGAGCTCGTCCTGCGGCACCGTGAGCAGCTACCGGTCCACGGTTGGATCGCCGGCCTGGCACGGCCGGATATCGCCGACTCGCTGCTGATCTCCGGTGCCGAGGCCGCCGAGTGGCGGGACCTGCTACTCGACGAAGCGCTGCGCGATCCGGAGGCTGCGCACACCGATGATCTGACCGCGGCGGATCTCCCCCGTCCCGCAGATTTCGGACGATGGTGTGAAATCGAGGCCGCTGCCGCCGCTCGGGCACGTTCGTTCGATTCGTTCCGGCATACCGAGCTGAAGAAGCAGTTCCAGCGGCTCTCGGGCGAACAACGCGTCATTGTCCGGTCGGCTCTGCATCAGGTGCAGACCGTGGCGAGCGGATTGGCCAACAGGCACGAGCAGTGGATTATCGACGCGGTCCGCGATATCCGGTCAGGCCGCGGCGCCGAATGGCACACCCGTGCCGCGAAAATCGCTGACCTCATCACCGAGATTGCCGAAATCGAGCGGAATCTGGGCCATACCGAGGTCACGACGACCAGTGCCGATCTCGGGATACTCGCTACCATCGCGAGCAATCTGCAGGAGCACATCGCGGCCAAGGGCCCGATCAAGGTCGGCGTCGACGGCGCACCGAAAAACGGTTTCATGACGCCGAAGGTGATCAAGGACGCAGCTCCTCTGTTCGAGAATGTCAAGGTCGACCGGAGGATCCCGACCACACCGGAGCATCTCGAGAAGATCATTCATTTCGAGCGAGCCACCAGATTGCTCGATCTTCTCGACAAACAATGGCCGGAGAGTACAGAGGTTTCGCGCGAGGACACGGTGGGCGAACGGCTCGAGTGGCACCGCACCGAACATCAGCAACTGCGCCGAGTGCTCGACTTCGCCGCACAGCTGGCGCAGGTCGCGGACACCCTGCAGAGTCTCGGCCTTCCCGCGCCGGATTGGGCTGCGGAGCATGAGCTCCAGCGGTTCCTGAAGACCATCGAATCACTTGCAGCCGAGGAAAGCTGGCGTGACGCGAGCGCACCCATTCACGGACTCGAATCCCGGGTCGGCGACGAATGCGATCGAAACCCGGACGCCGTCAGCCCGATGGCACTGCGGACTGCCGTCCGGCGACGCGACGCCGCCGGTTACTCGAAGGCGTATCACAGGCTGGTCCACCTGCACGAATTGCGTCACAGGTTGCGCCGCCGCCGGCAACTGGCCGAACAGATGGCCGAGTTCCCGGGATTGCGCGACGCCATCCTCGAACAGCTCGAGGATCCGCACTGGCCGCAACGATTGGAACAGCTGGCCCAGGCATGGGACTGGGCGATCCTCGACCGCTGGCTCGCGGACAGCTCCGGCGAATACCTCAACGAACTGTGCCGCGAACTCGACGCGATCGAAGATGCGCTGCGCGGAGAGGCCACCCTCCTGGCCCGGACCCGGGCGTGGAACCGGGCCGTGGCCTCGGACCGTCTCACCGCTAGTCGGAAGACATATCTGCGCCAATATGCGCAGCTGAGCAAGCGCCTCGGAAAAGGCACCGGTAAATATGCCGATGACCAGCGGGCCGGCATCCGCAAAGCGCTGGAACGGTGCCGGTCGGCCGTCCCGGTGTGGATCATGCCGATCTATCGCGTGGTCGAGCAGTTCGATATCGAGCAGGACATGTTCGATGTAGTCGTTGTCGACGAAGCGTCCCAGGCCGGGCTGGAGTCGGTATTCCTTCAGTACCTCGCGCCGCGGATAGTCGTGATCGGTGACGACAAGCAGGTTTCCCCGGCAGGCGTCGGTATCGACCAGTCGGAAATGCGCGGCCTCGCCGAACAGTATCTCGGCGACGACGAACTCAAGGATTCCTGGGTTGATACGAAGCGGAGCCTTTTCGACGAGGCCGTTATGAGGTTCCAGTCCCGCTTGACCCTCATCGAGCATCGGCGGTGTGTTCCGGAGATCATCGGGTTCTCCAACAAGATCGCCTACGAGCCCGACAACGTCCGCTTGGTTCCGGTGCGCCTGCTCGGCAGCGACCGGCTCCCACCCATCAGGACCGTCCTGGTAACCGACGGTCGCTCGACCGAGAGCAATATCAACGACGCGGAAGCAGAGCTCATCGTTGCCAGAATCGAGGAATGCCTGGCGGACCCTCGGTACGACAACATGACCTTCGGCGTGATTTCGCTGCTGGGCACGCGACAGGCCAAGCACATCTGGCAGAAGCTGGTGCGGCGCATCGAACCGGACGAACTGAACCGTCGCCAGTTGCGGTGTGGCGACGCTGCCGATTTCCAGGGCGCCGAGCGCAACGTGGTCTTCCTCTCCATGGTCAAGTCCGGTGACCGGCTCACGGCGCAGACCCGGGACGACACGCTGCAGCGCTACAACGTCGCCGTCTCGCGAGCCCGGGATCAGGTCTGGCTGTTCCATTCGGTCACCCTCGACCAGTTGACGAATCCAGAGGACCTCCGTTTCCGTTTGCTCGAGTACTGCCTCGAGGCGCAGCGCGGGTCGGCGGTGGCCGAGGCCGCCCCAGAGCCGGTACCCGAGGATGTGCTCGTCGCACCGTTCGAATCCCTCTTCGAACAACGCGTTTTCAACCGGATAGTGGCGCGCGGATACCGGGTGGAACCGCATTTCGATGCCACCGGCTACGACATCGACCTGGTAGTTATCGGGCGCAAGACCATGGTCGCCATCCAGTGCGACGGCGACCAGTGGCAGGGCACCGAGGAATTTCACCGCGATCTCGCCCGCCAGCGCGACCTCGAACGCTGCGATTGGCCGTTTCATCGGATACGGCAGTCCGCTTTCACCGCCGACCCCGAGCGCTGTCTGCAGCCCCTGTGGCAGCTACTCGAAGATGTCGGGCTGGAAGCCGACGGCGAACTTCCGGCACCGGAGGCTGGACCGCTGACTGCCTCGGCAGCCGAGCTGAGCGGGCCGGCCCCGGCCGATGTCGTTATCGATGCGGATCCCGAATCCATTTCCGCCACCTTGGCGCAAATGGAGGCAGAGTTCGCCGGGACGATCGCCGACGAACCGTATCCGGAGCCGGTGCTACCCGATCCGGTCGTTCCCGCGGTAACGGCGGACGCCGGAGAGAGTCTCGGTCCGAATGATGTGAGCGCGGCGGTCGCCGTCGATATTGCCGTTGTGGAGACCTCGGACATCGACGATTCGGCTCTCCGGCCGGCCGTCACCGTCGGTACGGGGACCGCCCTCGTCACCAGCCCACTCCCGCCGCGAGACCAGCGGACAGTAGCGCCCTACGAGGTGTTCCGGGCGGTGCTGAGCAGCCCGTCGACGGCCCCGGACCGGACCATCCTCGAGAGCCTGGTCGCAATCGTCGCGACCGAGGGTCCGGTTACGGAGTCACGGTTACGCTCCGTGTACACGCGTTCGGCGCACACCCGGCAGACCCCGCGTATCCGCGCCAAACTCGACAAGGCCCTCGACGCCGCGGTCCGCAGCGGCACGCTGCGCGTCGACAATCCGCTCGACCTTCCCGATCCCACCTACCGCACCTACCGGACCCCGGACCAGCCGTTGTCGCGCTGGCGCCTGCTCGGCCCGCGGGGTATCGATCAGGTTCCGGTGCAGGAACTCGCGGAGATCATGGCCAATTGTTCGCGTGAGCACGGCTGGGACGATCCGGAACGCCTGATGCGCGCGACTCTCGAGGCGCTGGATCAATCCCTGCTCACCGACAAGGCCGTGGCAGCCCTCGCTCTGGTCCTGCCATGGGCGAAGCTCATCGCCGACGACGACACCTGAACCGGTTCACCGGCCCGCAGTCCGAACGAGTTCCAGCACGGTGACACCTCGCAGCATCGCGAGAATTTGAATCAGTCGTGGCAGTGGGATCCGGACCGGTCCGAGTTTCTGGACCAGCTCCGTGAACTCCCACAGCGGGTCCGGTGAGCGAACGGCCCATTCGATCACCGCGTCGAGGGCATAGCGCCGGTCCCGCAGCAGGCCACCGCATTCGGTGCCGAGCAGCACCATATCGCCGGAATCGGGCGTGGCTTGCCCCGCGATACCATGGCGGCGGGTGGCGGCCAGCGCGCGTGACCGAATCGCCTGCATGTTCCCGACTCCCAGCGCGTCACCGATTTCCCGAAGGGTGGCCACGCCGTCCAATCCGGTAAGGGCCGCCTTGATTTCCGCGGAACTCGAGGCGCTGCTTATCGACACTGCCGGCAAACGAGACCCGTCGCGCACAGCCGACCCAGCAGCATCCTCGAGTTCCTCGGCAGAAACTGAACCTCCGGCCTGGGTGTACTCGGCACCGGTATTCGACGTCTCCGTTGCACTGTCAGCATCGACCGAGGCACGCGCGGTGTCGTCGGCAGCACCACCGGAAGGCACCTTCACAGTATCTGCGGCGACGGCACCATCAGTCCGGATATTCGGCTCGGCGAACACCGGGCGTGCCGGCTGCCTGGGTGGTGGTGGCAGAAACACCGGTTTCGCGCTTCCCGCAGGTTCGGGGAGAGCCGAATCCACGGTTATCGCACTGAACAGTGGTCCTGCTGTCTCGGTACCCGGAGCCGTCACATCTCCCGCGCCATCGCTCGACAGGCTTGTCCCCTCCTGCGGCTGCGGCGGGGTCTGAGCCGGTGGCGGCACGGGCACTGCGATGGATCGCCGCATGGCGGCTGGTGAGGGCCCCGCCGACGACAACCACTTGCGCAGCGTCGGAGCAAGTTCTTCCGCGACCACCTGTCGGGTCTCGGTGGCGATACCGGTGAGTTCGCCCAGAAAGGTGTCGTGAGCTCCGGTTGCCGGATCCTCCGGGGTCCCCCGCACGAAGGTCAGGACGAATACCGCGGTGCGGCCGTCGGCTTTCGGACGGATGACCCGTCCCATCCGCTGGATCATCTGCCGGCGAGTCCGGCTCGCCGCCAGCACAATACCCAGTTGCGCGTCGGGAACGTCCACGCCTTCGTCCAGTACGCGCGGCGCGGCCAGTGCCCGCAACCGCTGCGCACGGAACTCGGTCATGATCTCCTCGCGCTCGGCGGGCCGCAGACCGCTGCGCAGCACACCGGTGGGCACTCCGGATTCGCTGAAGACCTGGGCGACTTGTCCCGCAGTCGCCGAGCGCTCGGTGAACACGATGGACTGGGTCCGGCCGAGAACCGGCGCCGGCAGTTCTCGCATCAGGTCGAGTTTGGCCCGGCATTCGGCGAGTACCGCACGACGCTCGTCGAAATTCTTCAAGTACTTGTTGGCGTGCCGCGCCGCACTACCGCGGTCCTTCGCGAGTTGTTGTACGTACGCCATGAATTCGCCGAACGGCTCTTCCGGCGCACCGTAGGTGTCGACGAGTGTGGTGCGTTCCCGGCGGACCAGATCGTCGGCCAGCTCGAACCGGGCACGCTCTCGGGGCGAGAAGTCCACCCCGACGAGAGCCACCTTCACCGGCGCGAGAATCCCGTCGGCCTGCGCCCGCAGATAGTTGCACCCCGCCACCAGATGCTCGAAATAGGGCAGCAACGTCTGTTCGACCGCGTCGTCGGACCGTTCCAGCGTGGCGGTCAACCCGAGCCGCCACTCGAAATCGCCGGTCAGGGCCTTGGCATAGGAATTGGCTCCGTATCGATGGACCTCATCGGCGATCAGCAGGGCATTGCCGGGTTCGAAGCCGAGACCGAAACGTTTGGTGCCGGCCGCGGTCTGCACCGTCACGACCAGAATGTCCCATCGCCCCGCGCCCGGATCCGCGGTGCCACCACCCATTCGTTCGATACGCGCCGACGGCAGCGCCTCCCGCAACGCGCGGTACCACTGACTCTGCAGATCCACTCCGGGTACCAGCACGACGGCCTGACGGCGTTGTCGCAACGCGTGCGCCGCGGCCCACAAACCGACCGCGGTCTTGCCCGACCCCGTAACGGCCTCCACGACACTGCGGTGCCCGTTTCGGGTCCAGTTGACCAGCGCCTCCCGCTGCCACGCTCGCAGCGGCGGACCCGAGTACTCGATCGACGGTTCGGGGTGGGCCGACGAACCGGACTCCTGCTCGGCTCCGGCGCCGCCTGCGGCCGGGTCCACCGACTCGCCGGGCGTGGTGATCTCCCATGATTCGACCGTTGCGGTCGCGTCTTCGCGGATCGCCCAGATCGGGGGTTGCTCGGGCCCGAGGATCTCGAAGACCGTGCGCTGGGAATAGAGCACGCTGTTGACCAGCCGTGGGGAGATCTCCTCACTTCCGATCCGCGCACTGATCTGCCTCGCCGAGAGATAGGGTTCCGCCAGCAGTACTGACCCGATACGCCGCACTAAGTCATCCCGCACGAGATCACCCTTCCCACACCGACGCGCTCGGCATCAAGATCACCACGACCGGCACGAACCGCCGGAGACGCTGCTCAGTGCATCGAAATCCCCCCGCGAGCAGTTACGCCGACACAACTTGGATGTCAGCTATGGCCGCGGGCGGCTCGATGATCTGCATATCCTCGCGACGCCTACAGCATCCGGGGTATCGCGCCCATGTACAGATGAACGGGGTCGGCGAACATATCGTCGCCCACCCATCCCGGTAACGGAGGGAGGTCCCTACACCACGGAACGAGCAGGTTATGAACGCTGCGACTGTCCGGAGGGCGGTGCTCCGGACGTGCGGAGAGCAGCTGCCGGGTGAGGCCTTCCAGTTCAGCCGGCACCCCATCCATCGGTTCGAGCGCACCCTCCTGCTTTCGTTCCAGGTCTGCGAGTTGGTTGCCCGATGCGAACGGCCGCGAGCCGGTGAGCAGTTCGTAGAGCAGACAACCGATCGAGTAGAGGTCACCCGCTGGAGTCGCGGGGGCGCCTTCGAGCACTTCCGGTGGCATGTAATAGAGCGATCCCGGGAAGTCGCCGAGTTCGGTGATCGTCGAGTAGTCACCAGGCAGCAGAGACGCCGCCGCCCCGAAGTCGATGACCTTGATCAAGCCGCTGGGTGCCAGGACCAGATTTCCCGGTTTCAAGTCCCGGTGCACCAACTGCACCTGGTGCGCGGCGCTCAGCACCGCGCATACCTGCGCAGCGATACATGCCGCCCAGGAAGCCGGTAGCGCGCCGCGCTCACCGAGCAGCAAGTCGACGCTGTCACCCTCCACCAGCTCCATTGCCAGGTACAGCTCGTGGCTGCCGCCGAAATCGTAGACGGCCGGCACTCCGGGATGACGTAGGCGTGCGGTTATCCGGGCCTCCCGGTGGAATCGCCGGCGTGCTTCGGTATCGGCCGCGGAGTCGCGGGAGACCAATTTGACCGCGACCGTGCGGTTGAGGCGCAGATCGGTGGCGGTCCACACCTCCCCCATGCCGCCGCGACCGATAGCGGACGTGATCCGGTAGCGGTCGGCGATCACTGTCACGGTAGGAACCTGCTCTTCTTGCCGTGCCAGGTGATCAGCACGGTGTCGCGGGCGCGGGTGGTGGCCACGAACAGCAGGGACCGGGCGCGTTTGAGCTCCGACCGATATCGCACCGGATCGGCATGCTTCATTTCGAGTACGCGTTTGGCGGGCACGAGACTGTCGGCCACGCCTGCCAAAATCATGCGCTGATATTCGAGACCCTTGAACCTGTGCATGGTGCCCACGTGCACCGAGGCGTCGATCTCACGCGGACCGTCAGGGCCGATAACGGTGGCATGGATATCGTCACGTCCCAGTCGTTTCACCACCTCGCCGACCATCCACCGCTCCGGCACCGCGACCGCGACCGAGCTGGTGGGCCAGGCCTCGATCACCTCGGTGAGTCCGTCGAGTTCAGCTTCCCAGGTCGGGTGGTGCCGCAGCACCGGATTCCCGCCGCGGAGCACGGAGCGGAACCCAGTGAGGTCGTCGCTGCCTTCGTCGAGATCGTCCCAGTCCTCCTCGCCGAGCAGTGCGGAAGCGAGCCCGAGGATTTCGTGGGTGGTGCGGTAGCTCAAGGTGAGCTTGGCCGAGCGTCCGCGGATGTTGACGCCCAGCTGTCCGAGCGAGACATACTGACCGTAGAGCCGCTGGTGCGTGTCACCGGCGATGAAGAGATCATTGGTGCCTTCGGCGACCATCGCGCGCAGCAGGCGCCAATGCGTGGGGTCGAGGTCCTGGGCCTCGTCGACCACGATATGCCGATAACGCCGGGGAGCGCCGCTATCGCTTTGCACTCGGTCGCTTTCCAGCTGGGCAGCTCGTTCGGAAACCTGCCGGAAGGTCCACATATTCTTTGCGTCGAGCCGCTGCACATACAGCTCGACCAGCCGCCAGATCGCCGCGCGTGCGTCCCGGCCGATGCGCCGTCCACGGCCCGAGCGGCGGGCTTTGAAATACGCGGCGCGGGTGGTGACACCTTGCCCGAGGATCACTTCGGTCCATTCGTCGTGCAGGAATTCGGCATCCCATTCGGCGGTGCCGTCCTCGAGGAGCAGTTCCCGCCATTCCTCGACTGCCTTCGCGTCCGGAATCGCGCTGCGCCTGGCCCCACCGGAAGCCTCCGAGACGACCTGCCCGGCGAGCTTGTCGACAGAAATTATGGCGACCCGGTCCAGAACCTCTGGTCCCGCGAGATCGATGAGCCGCTGGCGCAGGTCGGCGGCAAGGTTGGTGTTGAACGTGGTGAGCAGAACATCTTTTCCACCACCCGGTTCGAGTTCGCGGACCAGCCGGACCACCCGGTGCAAGGCTACAATTGTCTTCCCGGTCCCTGGTCCCCCACTCACCCGCGCGGGTCCCTTGTAATCACGTTCGACGATCTTGCGCTGCGTAGGATGCAGGAACGTCTTCCAGCGCTGGAAATCGCCGCCCTCCAGAACCTCCTGCAGTGCGGTATCGGCAGTGGTCACCGTCGCCGGCCGGGTCAGCGCGGATTGGTAGTCTTCTGTGTCGATCGGGTCGGCAGCCGCGGCGGGTGTGGTGACCTGTTCCATCACCTCTTCGGGTGTCTTTCCGTAGAACAGCTCGAGCAGGACTTCGCCGGTGAGCTGGGGCGCATAGGAGAGGAGGGCCACCAGTTCATCCTCGGTGGTGAGCTTGGCGATCAGCGGCAGCAGCGGCTCGGCCACCCCGAGTTCGAGCAGTGTTTCGGTGGAGTACTTTTCGAACAGTCCTGTCGCCACAGGAGTTTCGGCTGCGGGTTCGGGCACGACGGTCTCCGCGGAGACCAGGTCGACGAATTCGATACCGCCACTGACCGGGTTGATCTGGTAAGAGTACCGGTCGAGGTTGTCGTAAACCTCCTGCCGGGGTTTCACGGCGACGATCACATAGTCCTGGTTACCGGCGTGCAGCAACAGCGCCCGGTAATCGTCGTTGACCCGCGCCGAGAACAGCAGCGAGTGCCCCTTCAGCTGTTTGAATCGCAGCCCCGTGGTGGTGGGATCGTGACGAAATTTGTGCTGGAAATCGTAGATTGCGCCCTTCACCGAGCGGGGCAGCTTCATGATCTCGTCGTACGCTTTGTCGAGCATGCGTAGTGTCGCACCGCTCATCGTTTCCCTCCGATCCGTTCGGCGAGCTCATCAGCCGTCCAGTCCGCCGCGGCACGTACCTCCCAGCCGGCTTCCTTGAAAGCGGCGGCACAAGCGTCCGCTTCCGAGTCAGTGGACAGGACTACGCCGACTTTATCTGCGGCCCAGGCCAATTCTGCCTGCCAAGCCTGTTCTCCGAGTTCGAATCCGACCTCTGGAACCGGGACTGCACGTGCCGCCAGCTCATGCGTCAGCTCGGCTAGACCGGGTTCATCGGGATCGATCAGGTCCAGTTGTTCGCGCCACTCGTCCGGGATATCGCCGCTTGCGGGGACGGGCTCCGGTTCGGAAACCGCATCGGTGGGTGGTGGAGGTGGGGGCAGGGTTCTATCGACCAGATCGTCGTCCAGCGGCTGCAAGCTCAGTGCGGTGAGGATGCCCGGCCCACCTGCCGCAGCCAATGCGTTCGCGTCGAATTCGTCGAGGGCTGATAGGGCCAGCTGGGCGCTGTCGCCGGCCCCGAAGTCCAGGAACTGCAGGAGGTTTCCCCAGTACAGCCAGTTCGCCCAGCGCTTCCTGTGCCCTGTCTGGTCCTCGGTGATCGTGCTGTCGCGATCGTCGAGGACGATCGCCGCGGTCCAGGCCGGAGTGGTTCGCTGATCCAGCACGATGGCGAGATGCCCTGCCGTCACCGTGGCGATCCTCCCGCCGGCGGCAGCGGGAAGTTGCTCACCGCGCAGCGCTGCCCCGAGACGTTCCGCGACGCCGTCGGCATTCGAGAGGCTTTGGGCAGTAGCTGTCTTCACAGCCCCCGCCACTACGGCCTCGGCCCGAGCCAGCCAGCGTTTCTGGTCTGGATCTGCCAGATACTCCAGCAATGTGTCGACCGGATTGGTCCACATTGTGCGCACCAGATCGTCGGGATCGGAGCCGGACCTGGCATAGAGTTCGCGCGCGTAGTTCTGCGCGTTGCCCTGATACGGCGCGACCAGGGGTTCCCGTGATGTATTCGGAGCGAACCGGCGCTGCTCCCACGCCTCGATATCGTTCCAGGTGATCTGGAAAACCAATCCCCGATGCGCCCGCAGTCTCGCCCGTTTCCGTGCGTCGTCGGCGAGCCGGTTGTACGCCGGGGATGCGTGGAATTCGTACCCGTCGAGGTAGATCGAGATCTCCTGAGGCAGGTCATCGATCAACCGGAACACCACATCAGGACGGGTGCCACGAATGGTGTTCTGCAGCAGCATCCTCCAGTGCCGCGATGTTCCGTCCGGCCCGATAAGCCGCAGATCGGCAGTTCGCTTTCCGTTCACCAGTCCGGCCCGCGCCAGAGTGCCGGTAGTGTCGTCGCGGGCCGCCCACTTTTCGAGGCCGTCGAGAAAACGGGCCTCCAGTTCACTTTCCACCTGATCCCACAGCGAGATGTGATCGGTATCGGACACTGCCGCGACCTTCCAGCCCACGAGCAGTTCGTCGAGCATCTCGAGCGCCTCGACCCGGCTCACCTTGTCGTACATATCAGGTCGGTCGTCTGGTACATGCGCCAGCAAACACCGGTGGCATGCAGCTTTGGGTGGATCCTCGTTCTGACAGTCGCAGTCGCGCACGAGATTGCGGGCAGCCTCGAGGACCTCCCGGAATTCCGTCGAGTGGGACAAACGATGCAGGTATCCGGTACCGCCTGGAAGGGCGTCGTGCAGTACCAGAAAGCGCCGCCGCCGGCCCGTGTCGTGATCGGGCATCGTGGCGGTGACGATCTTCAGATGGTCGGGGTCACCGCCGTATTTACGGGCGACTCCGGCCATCAGCGCGGCCTGGAAGGTCGCGGTTTTCTCTTCTGCACGCAGGGTCGCCACCGGCAGCAGGATGCGGAGCGCCTCGGTCTCGAGTTCGTGGGCAAGGATCAGCGCGAGGTAGTCCGCGTCCTTGGCCGAACGCCGGTAGGTGCACCAGGGCCGGTGATGCTTGCGCGCCGGTTCCCAGATCGACGGCGCGACCAGCGCGTTCGACGACGCCGGGGGCGGTCCGTCGACAGTGGTTCCGCCACAGGCCGGGCAGGTGTGGAACGGGTTGAGCCGCACTCCCTCACCGGCGAACCGGTCGGTGGCCGGGCGGTCGTAGCGTGTGGTTCCGAGGTTGAACCGGCGAATCATGGCACGGCGCGTGAAATCGACACCGAATACCGAGGTGGCGTGACGCCAGGAGCCTTCGGCGATATCGGCGGAATCGATATCGACCGCCGCGGCGGTCTCGTAGTAGCGGCGTTTGCGGTCGTCCTGATCATCGCGGATACGGGCGTCGTCGCGGCGGTCATGCGCGGTGACCCGGGTGGGCCGCAGCACCTTGTACAGGGCGCCGACTTCACCGATATCGCGCGCGCGGCATCGCGGGCAGGGCGAGGTGTCCTCGGCTGCCCCGCTCGTGCGGACATACCCGCACTCCGGGCACACCCGCCAGTGCTGCCAGGCCGGCCGGGTCTGCGACCCGACATCGAGCCCGCTCACCGTGTGCTCATAGCCGCGCATATAGAAGGTGTTGTCGGGCGCGAGTTCGGTGAGCGCCGCCTGCGCCGGACGGCGGTACTCACGAACCTCGCTGTGGTAGTTGCGGTCACCGTCTACACCGACATCGTCCCAGGTAATTGTGGCTTCCAAGGTGGTCGAAGAGTCGATGAGCGAATAGTTCGGCAACAACCCGAGTTCGACGAGTGCTCCCTGGGCGTTCTGCCGGCCGACTTCGGCGATCCGCTTGGTCACGGCCCGGCGCTCGGCCTGCATGGACCGTTTCACGATCCGGTTGTCCGCGTCGTCCTGGGAGTTCTCCAGCGCCGTGTCGATTAGCTTGGTTCGTTCGCGCAGATCGGCCAGGCGTTCGTCCCATGCCTGTTCGGCCTGCGTCACGGCCGCGGCAAGACCCGACGCCGCAAACGCGCGCAGGTCGGCCGCGGCGGCATCGTTCACCGTTTCGCCGAAGAGTCCGAGGAAGGCCTCGACAGCGCCGGAGCCAAGCGCGGCGGGAACGAAGCTCGCCAGCCAGCCGGTCGCACCGAACAAGGCCGACGCGCGATGCGGTAGTGGCAATACTCCGGGCAGGCGGCCTCGGGCCGCGAGGTCGACGAGATGCGCGAAGTATTGGCGATGCAGGATTTCCACGGCCGACAGGTAGCTCCCCGGCGGGATGATATCGCCGTCGATCATGGCGAGCGGCTGATCGAGGAAATACAGGTCGCGTGCCCGCCGGCCGACGAGAGTGACCAGGAAGGCGTTTCCGGTACGCCGCCCCGCACGGCCGACCCGCTGCACATAGTTTGCCGGCCCCGGCGGGAGCGAGGCCAGCACCACCGCCGACAGTTCCCCGATATCGATACCGAGTTCGAGCGTGGGTGTGCAGGACAGCACGTTCGGATTGTTGTAGCGCGTTCCGGCCTTGAACTGCTGCTCGACCTGTTCACGCTGAGCCCGGGTGAGCGCGCCGGTGTGTTCGGCAGTCACCACACGGAACGGCGTGCCCAGATACAAGTGACGGTAGTAGTCGTTCCGGTCAAGGAGGCCGCGCACCGCGAGAGTCCCGCCACAGCGGTAGCGGGGGCAGGGCTGCCCGAGCCATTCGTCGAACTGTTCCGGAGGCACGGTCTGTTGCCAGGAGCATCGGTCGCAACCGATACCCGCGGCTTCGACCTCCTCCGGCGCGAGGAACCGAACCCGGACGTGCCCCGGCTGCAACCCGTACAACTGGGTGGCACCGTCGTCGGCGACCCGCTTGGCGATCACCTTCTCCGTCGCGAGCAGTGGTAACAGCCGGGAAAGGAAGTCGCCCGCCTGGCCGCGCCCCAACTTCAGGCAGCGAGTTGCCCAGTCCTGCATCCAGCTCTGATCGGATTCGATACCGTCGAATTCGGAGCCCTTCTTCGCGCGATCCCGGACAAACGTAGGAGCCGACATATCGCGCACAAACGCGGGCATACCGTCCGGGCGGTGGCCCCAGACGGTGCCGAACCGTTTCGTGCCGGCGACGGCAAGCCACCTCTCCAACCATCGGTGTTTGATCGCCCCGCGATAGCGCATCCGCTCGAGCAGGCCGCGTACGAACACGAGATACCGCTCCGGTGATTGCAGCTCGATCTGCCCATTGACCTGCATATGCGCCGCCCGGACCAGCTCCGCTATCGCCAACGGATCCTCCAGAACCACTTCGGCAGCGGCGGTGCCCGTGAGCTCGAGTGTTCGGCCCTGCCGGGACCGCAATCCGAATTCGAGGATGGTCTGGAAGGCCAGCCGCTCCCCGATCAGATCCCAGGCCTGCCCCGTGCCGCTGGTCTCCTCGGCGAGGATGGCGTCGATTTCGGGCAGATCGTGCAGATCGGGTGGCACCACGGCCGGCAGCACCTCGGCCTCGGTGGCCGCCGCCACGATATCCGCGATCAGATCGTGGAGCAGAATCGGCGCCTCCGGGTCGAGGCGGCTGGTGATGAGCCGGCGCAACGAGAAGGCATACGAGCGGTTGGCGACGAAGCCGGCCCGGTGGGCGGCATCCTGTACGGAGTCGTTGAACATCAGCGTTTTCCGCTGTGCCGGCTCGAGCTGATCCCGCGAGAACAACTGGGAAATCGTCACCGACGCAAGACTGGCCAGACCCGCACCGAGGAACCGGATGCCCTGGTCGATACCGCAGGCAGGGCAGCGGTCTTTCTCGGCATTCCGGTTGGATTCCGTACCGGTGCCGACATCACCCAGTACGAACACAGTCTTGTTGTCGTACTTCTCGGCCGGATCGAAGGGCCGCACCCGATCCAGCTCCAGGATCAGCAGCCCCCGCACCGCGGCCGCAACCTCCTGCTCGGTGGCCTTGATGAACGGCCGGACACGCTTGCGCTCCATCCCGACGTTGGAGCGGTAGATCTTGTCCGGGCTCACCATCAGCTCGGCCGGGTCGCGCTCCGGGGAATACGCCGCCCAACCAGACCGACCACAATGCCTGCAGTAGACGGCAGGCAACAACGTCTTGCCGAGCGACTCCATGAGCGAATCATCGTCAAGGACGAGTGGTTCTCCTTCCCATGCGAAAGCCGGCACGGTGTCGACCAGCCGCAGCAGCCGCGACACCGCACGCGCCCAGATATGGCTTTCGATGAGCAGCAACGGCCGGCGAGGATCCTCCGGATCACGCGCCTCCGACAGCAACGCGACGAACCGCGCCAGCGCCACCGCCGCCTTCCGCGGGTTATCCCGAATGGTGGCGCCCCAACTGTAGGCGCCGCGCTTCGGCAGCGATTCCAGGATCTCGGCCATCGTGCGCGGCCGCCCGCGCGGGGGCTGCTCGTTGAGTATCTCCAGAACCGCGTGGGTAAGAATATGCTTGCGCAGCACACTGCCGAGCTCGGCCGGGTTGAGCCCCGACATCCCGGTAACCACTTCGGCGATATCGTTGAGCGCCCCTGGATACCGCAGCGGGTCCGGGCATGCGAACAGCTCTTCCGGAGAGGGTAGCGGCAATGCCAAATCGAGCTCATCGACGAAATCGCCTACCGCGAGGCGGCTCTCCCCGATAACCGACTGCTCGTCGAACGGCACACCGAACACAGTTTCGGCAACTTGCCGAATCACCGCCCCGTCCCCGCCCTCACCGAGCGTCGCCGAGGTGGCGACCGGACAGATATCACCCAGTGGCGCACCCGGCCGCGAATGCCCCGTGGCAGCGGCCAACCGCCGCAACAGCATCGCCACATCGGTGGCCTGAGCACCGTCATAGGTGTGGAATTCGTCCACCACCACGTAGGCGATCCGCGCGTCCTCCCACAACGGCAAATCATCGGCCCGCTGCAACAACAGATCGAGCATCTTGTAGTTGGTGATCAGCACATCGGGCGGATTGCGCCGGATCTCCGACCGCACCGTCATCACCTTCGGATAACCTACCTCCGGGGTATCACCGATATAGAGCGCCGCGGTCACCTGCTCCATCCCGGCCTGCGTGAGCAGTTCATTGATCCGCTGCGCCTGATCGGTGGCGAGGGCATTCATCGGGTAGAGGAAGACGGCCTTTACCCTGTGGTGGCCAGCAGCGCGCTCCCGCCGGCAATGATCAAGTACCGGAATGAGAAACGACTCGGTCTTACCCGAACCGGTGCCGGTGGTGATGAGCGACGGTGCGGCTTTCTTACCGTTGGTGCTCAGCCGCTGCCAAGCCTGGGCCTGGTGCAGGTGAGGAACGAAACCAGTGGGGGTCCACTCGAGTGGGTTCCGCCAGGTCTGCTCATCGACCTTGCGGAACTTGGTGCGGATACGCAGGTAGGGGCCGCGGAAGATGCCCTGCTGGGGATGTTCCAGGAACCGCTCCAGCGCCTCACGCACCGGAAGTTCCGCGAGAGCGAAAGTAGTGGTGAGGTACTGAGTGACGCTCTTCCGAAGCTCTTCAGCCGCCAGCGTGGGTTTCATGCAAGGTTCTCCTCGCTGTCGGGTGTACCTGGAACGGGGTACCCTGCCGCGCGCAGACGCTCGGCAAAGTGGGCGTGGGCCTGGCGGTATTCGGCCTCGCGGTCAGCCTTGTAGAAGGGAGCCGAATAGCCCTCTGGAACTGGACCGTTTATCTCCGTGTCCAGATGGTCCATGAGCTGCTGGAAGTGTGCCTTGGTTTGACCGTGACCATAGGCATTGTAGTTACCGGCAATCTTTCGGCCTCCAGCATCAAACCAAACCTGCGCCTCATAGTCCGATAAGACGGGGTATCGAGCATCGTAGATCGCTATGAGCTGCTCGTCTGTCATGCCGAGCCAAAGGGAGACCAGCGCGTCAATTTCAACGAGAGCAGCTCGTCGAGCGTATTCCGAGCGCAACGGTGTATTGTAGGACCACCTTGGTTCTACAACACCGAGCGAGGGTAGCATTGGCCAATCAATCGCCCACTGCTCCACCCGCCACTCCGGACAATAGAGATCCTGCCAAAGTTCGGAGTAAGCGGTCGTTAGGCAGTTTAGTCTCAGCACCCTGAGAACCAACGCTTGAGCCAGAATATGATGGGGATAAGGCGCGGGCATAGCGTTAGCATCTGTGACGTCTAGATGGCCCTTTCCAGTTATTCGAAGTAGATAGTCAAGCGGAAGAGAAGCCCAGAATCCCGCCACTAACGCGGTTTCCAATCTACTGTTCGTCGCCATCGATCGAACAGCATGAATATGTGCGGGTCCCGGCGGAAGTAAAGCCGCAAAAAGAGATCGCTCTCCATTGAATGGAATCATTTCACGCCATGCAAGACGATAATACTCAGTATAGGGGCGAGGAATGCCTTCGGAGTCGCACCAGACATCCTGCGCGGCACGATATTCCTCAGAGTCACACGCTCGTTCGTAGTTTGTGGCATGTACAGCATCCTGCGCCAATTTGGTCAGATCTTGAGGTCGATCCGAACTCTTGAAATTGGGAGGCTGCTTGGCATATGGTGTCGCACCCAATATATGAGGACCCTGAAGAATTACTTCCTCCAGCGATGACCTAGGACCTGGGCTCCAGCGAATCAAACCAGACTTCTTGCCGTTAGATTCATCGAACCCTCGACTTATTCTTGGATCGAGCTTCGACAGGCGCAGACTACAATGCGAGAGCGCTTCGATAGCCGCCGCCTCTGCGGTGGTGATAGGGTATAGAAGTTGGGTTTCATCAGTGGGGTGTTCTCCACCTCCAAGAAGTCGCTTCCACTCAAAGAGCGCTTCCTCGTTGACATGGATCATGCGCGCACTATGCGGTCGCACGTCCCACTTGCCCTGGTATTTTATTCCGGGCAAAGGCCCGCCACCGTGATGCTCGAACGATCGCAGGATAACGTCAGCGCCGTAGAGGTCCGAGAAGTGAACGAAGTCCACATCTCGACCCTGCCCGTAGACATGCAGGCCAAATTCCTGGGTACGACTGAGGTCTTCAAAGGCCCAGTTTGCAGCATTTATAAATTTTGCATGAACTCTGAGATGGTGGAACGATTGCGCTCGAAGTAGCCCTTCCTTAACGCCACCAAAATGGGAATCTGGATGTATAAGACCCGCAGTTCCCGCCGCACCTAAGTTGTCCCAGATTCTACACATAAATGCCCGGTATAGATCGGGCTGTGTGCCCGAAAGGAGCGGATACGCGACACCACCACCCAGATACTCAACCGACCCAGCCATCAACGCGAGCTCACGCCCCACGAAGGCGAACACCGTATCAGATTTGAGCAGGACATTCTTTCGGTCTGCAAGCTCTTCCACATCAGGCATATCCGCCATAGCAAACCAGGGATCCATTTCGGCGAATATGGGACTTTCTTCCCACCTCGGCCGGAACCATGGAGGGTTTCCTACTTGCAGATCGAACCCGCCTTGCATAAACGCATTGGCAAAATATAGCTCCCAGTGGAAAAACCCATATTGGTCTGCTATCGATTTAACCTCGCTCAGCCATGGAAAACGATCAGCAACCTTAAATTCCGAGTCCATGACCATATCCATCGGCAATTGGTCCTCATACTCTGACAGCGAGTATAGGTCAGTAAAATTGCTGATGAGGGAGTCCTTTGGGGCATCATCTCGGCCCAGTACTGCCTCGGCGAAATCCAACCAGTCGTCGAGGTTCTTCAGGGGTATGACGTCGCGGACCGCTGGGAGTTTGGGTTTGGGTGTGGTTTTTTTCTTCGGGGTGTCTACCTTCGCGTCCGCGAACCCTGCCAACACCATCTGTTCGTTGTCCACATCGAACAGGGATTCCGTCACGAAGACCTGTTCGGACCCGCTCAGCGTGTGAGACCTTGCCGGCTCGGCGGGTATCGGAACGATCGACTCCAGCAGCGAACTCGCGTTGAGCTCATGCTCGTATCGCATATCGCTCCCGTCGAGCAGTCCGGCCTTGTCCAACGGCCAGAACCAGAGCGCGCACCAGGCATCCATCACCTGCTTCAATCGCCAGAACGGCGTTCCGGGTGCGGTGAGGTCCTGGTATACCTTCTCCTTCGGCACCGCGTTGTCCGGCTGCGTGATCCAGTCCGCCCCCCACACGTCGATCTTGCGGCTGATCTCCCGTTCCGAGATCGTGAGCCGCTGAATCACCAGGTCCCACAGGAATTCCACCCGCCGCGACAACCCCCGCAGCCGCTGCATCTGCTTGGAGGGCGTCCCGTTCTTACTCGGCCCGGCGACCCGTTTCTTGATCCCCTTCCGCCAAGCACCCAACTGCGCGGCTTCCTCTGGCGCGAGGGCTTTGGCCTCCTTGGCCCCGGCCACCGCACCCCACCCGTCGGCGGGCAGCAGGAAGTGGTGGATCTTCCCGGGCGGCACCGGCCCAGCGGAGAACGGTAGGTCCTCGGGCGCCTGGGTGAGCCATTGTCCCTTGGTCAACTGGGCCATGTCGTACACCTTGCGCCCGGCGCCAATGAGCGAGTTACCGCGCCGCAGGTGCAGGCCGAACCATGGTGCTTGCAGGCCGGGGTGCATGACATTGAGCCACAGAGAGACCTCGGCCAGTTCCACGGCCGTCTCGTTCAGGTCCACACCGTACGAGTTGTGCAGCGCGATGTACGCTTTCGTCTTCTGCAGTTCTTCTTCGTACCGTTCGGGGTCGATGTCGCGTCCGAGTTCCCGCTGCCGCCGTTTGAGGTATTCGGCTGCTACCTGGTTAATGGCTTCGTTGAGAAACGCCCCCGAGCCGAGGGCGGGTTCGCAGATCTTCCAGCCCAGGATCTCCTCGGCGGTGGTGGTCGTACCGTCCTGGTCAAGGCGGTATTTCAGGGCGAGCTGGACGGTTACCTTGGTGAGCGATTCAGGGGTGTAGTAGGAGGCGCTGGTTTCCCGGTCGCGGCCGGCGAGGCGGTAGACGAAGGTGCCCTGCGGGTAGCGTTGCTTCTCTTCGAGTTTCGTCCCGTCCTCGTCCTTGCGGTGAACAAAGACCTCTTCCGGATAGTCGTTTTCCTTCGAAGCGGGAATCATCCACGACCCGTCCTTGGGGTCTCCGTTCTTCGCCACCTCGAACAGATCCTCGGTGGCGATGAAGCCGGTATACGACATCAGCCCCTCGTACACCGCGCCGAGCTGGTTGATGCCGAGCTGGGCGTATGAGATGAACCCGCCGCGTTCCTTCCGCCGGCCTTTGGCGAGCATGAGTTTGCGCAGTACCTGATACAGGCAGCCGTTGCGCAGCCGGGTGTCGACGGTGCGGTCCTCGTCGTCATCCAGGGATAGATTCTTGCGGATGAGTGTGATCGCGTCGGGTTCGAACAGGTCCGAACGCATCGGCTCGAACCGCAGCCCCTCCCCTTCGGAGACCACCTCCCCCGTGCGCCGCCGATGCCCGCGGTTCACCAGACGGAACAGCAGATCCAGCGATTCGTACAGGTGCAGGCTGTCGCGTGCCTCCTCACCGGTGAGGTCCCGGATCACGAGGTCGCCGAGGCGAGCGAGGCTGTATCCCTTGCCGTAGTCGGGGTCGTCGGTGGGCAAGATGCCCAGTTCGGGACGGGCTTCGGCGTACAGGAGGAACAGGATGCGATACAGGTAGCGCAAGGATTCCCGCCCCAGCTCCTTGGCGAGGGTGGCGGGTTCCATGATGTCTTCGGGACGGGCACCTTGTTCGCGGATGCGGGCGAGGACTTCGTTGGCGATGAGTTCGACCGATTTCTTCAGCCCGTCCCGCAGATCCTTCGAGACACCGACCGCATGGTTGCGGGAGTTGCTCAGCAGATCCGCGAGTGGTTCGGCGCCGCCTTCCTCGGGCGGGAGCAAAGAGTCCGCGCCGAAGAGTGCGGCGATTACGGACAGTTCGTCGACATCGTTGCGGCCCAGGGCGATATCGAGGCTCACACCGAGGAAACGCCCCTCCCCCCAGGTGGCGCGGTCGGCGAGTATCACCACGCCGCCTGCGAGGATGAGCACGTAGCGGGGCGGGGTGTCGCCGGCGAACAGCCAGCGGGCGAGTTTGCTACCGGAGGTGATCTCCTCGCGGTTGTCGAGCGGTACCGGGTCCAGCAGGTGGCCGGCCTGTTCTTCGTCGAGGGCAGCATCCACCTCCACCGACCACCCGCACTCGACGGCTATCAAATGCTCGTCCGCATAGGCGACCTGGACGGTGTGTTCGCGGCCCGCACGCTCGACGGTCAGTTCCTGTGGCCGGGCATCGTAGCCGAGTGCGCGCAGCACATCACCGTGCAGTTCGTGGAGCTTCTTGTGCCATTCGCCGGTTTCGGCGGGGGTGAAGGTTTCTCCGTCCAGGCGGCGGGTGTCGAGGTCGGCGAAGTAGGGGCGGTCGGCGAAATACGGTTTGCCGAGCGCGCGCAGGCCCTGGCGCGGGGTCACCCATCCGGGCTTGTCCTCGCTCTCCGAGCCCGGCTCTTCAGCGGACCGGTCTTGTGCACCCTGGCTTGGCCGGTCCTGTTTCGCGCTTTCCTGGTCGAGGCGGTACTGCTTCTCCCGCTCGGTCCAGCGGGCCAGCAGGCCGTCCTTCTTCTTCAAGTCCTTCGGCAACACCTCGGCCAGGTAGTGGGCCGAGAAATAGTCGCCGCGATTGACGAGGGAGTCGAGCCTCACCGCGCTGCCTCCTGCTCCGGAACGAGAACGGCGAGCACCCGCAGCAAGGGTGCGCCGGTGGTCTGCATGGCGTCGAGCAGCCGCTGCTGGCGCTCGACGGTTTCGTCGACGGACTTCCGTTTCCGGGTGAGCTGCCCGGCATCCAGGCCGTCGAGAGTGAGCTGTTCCCAGTCGTGCAATTTGCCGCGGTAGTCGTTCAACGGGGCGACCACTTCGGCGTCGTACTTGCTGCGCTGGTTCTCCAGGTGGGTGCGCGCGAGGGCCACCACTTCCCCGATCTTTTCCTGGAGGGGTGCGAGGTCGAGGGGTCGGCCGGTGTTGGTCATCCCGGGGCCCACGCGTGCCGCCGTCAGCACGTCGGTCATCGCTTCCGGCTTCACCCCCGCGCTGGTCACCGCCATCCACTCCACGACGGTGGGCTGGCCGAGAGTGTTGGAATAGATGCCCTGGATGAGAAACACAGGTTCGTCCACGGCCGCGACGATCACGGGGGCTTTCTGCCGGCCCAGCCGGACCAGCACCTTGTCCGTCACCCACTCCACCAGCGGATGCAGATCCGATAGGTAGGCGATCTCCGGCCACATGGTTTTGGTGTCGCGGGCCTCGGTGAGCTTCCGCTGGGCGAGTTCCCGGTCGAAGGTCACCTTCATCCGGTCTTTGATCTTGTGTTTGCGCAGGTAGTCGGCCGGCAGAGCGGACAGGCGGTGTACGAGGTCCGGCGGCGGCGTGAAGGCGAGCATTTCGCCGTCGTCCTCGAGGTCACCGAGCAGGTCGAGGGAACCGATGGCTTCCTTCACGAATTTCTCGGTGCTCTCGAACAGTCGCGGCACATCGGCCGGCTCCGGGTCTGCGTCCACCGGGTCCACGCCGACCGAACCGAGCAGATCCGCGAGCAGATCGCCCAGGGGTCGTTCCTCCAGGGATTCCTCGACGGTCTTGCCCTCGAGCAGGTCTTGGATGAGTCGCTTCTCCTCGCGCTCCGGACGATACTCACCGGTCACCGCTTCGGCGGTGCCGATACTGCGATGTGCGGCTTCCTCTTTCGCGAGCAGTTTCTCGGCAACTGTTCGATCATCCTTGGCGCCTTCCAGCGACGAGGTGAGGATGAGGGCCTTGAACTGGGGCTGATACTGCTGGCCGTAGCGGTCGATACGCCCGTTTCGCTGTTCGATCCGGATCAAGCTCCACGGCACGTCGTAGTGGATCAGGTGGTGACACTGACGGTGCAGGTTGACGCCCTCGGAGGTGACATCGGTGGTCACCAGGATGCGGACCGGGCTGTCGGAAAGCCCGAAGCGTTCGATGATCTCCTGCTGGGTCGTATCCGACATCCCGTTGCCGAGCAGTTTGTCGACCGCTGCCGTGGGCAGCTTCAGGATGCGGGGAAGCCGGTCGTGCAGCCAGTTGACGGTTTCGATGCTCTCGGAGAACACCACCGCGCGGGTAGCGGAGCGCGGACCTACCCCGATCTCCTTCAACTCCCGCACCAGCGCCGCCAGTTTCGCCGAATCGTCGTCGGTCATCTGCGCGGTCAGTTGCTGCAGAACATTCAGCGCATCGATCTCCCGCTGTTCGGTCGCCGATTTCAACCGGTTCTTCACGGTCTTGGCCAGTGCGTGATGCGAGGATAGGAACTGCTTGAGCAAGGTATAGGGGAACAGGCGGTTCGCCGACCCGACCACCGGGCCGTCCACCCGCTGGTCATCGGCCATCCATACCTCGGTGAGCTCGGCGAAGATCTTCTCCTCCGCCGGGGTAGCGGAACAGCGAATAGGCACCGAGGGGCCGCGGTCCGGCCATTTCGTGCCGATCTGATTGCGGACTTCGGAATCTGTCTTGGTGCGCCGGATATACAGGTTCGCGATATCGCCGGCCTGATAGTTCGAACTGTCCGCGATGGCGGCCGGGTCGAGCATCCGGATCAGCTCGGCAAAGGATTCGCTGTTGCCGTTGTGCGGGGTCGCGCTGGCCAGCAGCAGGGCATCGGTCTGCCGGGCCAGCAACCGGGCCAGTTTGTTACGCAGGCTCTGCTCGCCGATCAGATTGTGTGATTCGTCGATGACGACCGCATCCCACGACATCTTCTCCAGATGCTGACCGTATTTGCCCTCGTTCTTCAGGGTGTCGATCGAGACGATGATCCGCTTGTAGTAGGTGAACGGGTTGCGACCGGCGGGAATATCACGCTGAATACGTTCGATACCCACCGAATCCAAGCGGATCAGCGGGATCGCGAACCGTGTCCACAGTTCGCGCTGGAACTGTTCGAGCACCTGCTGCGGGGTGACCACCAGAATCCGCTCACCCCGGCCCCGACGGATCAGCTCCGCCAGGATGAGGCCGACTTCGAGGGTCTTACCGAGGCCGACCACGTCGGCGAGCAGGATCCGCGGGCGCAGCGCCTGCAGCGCCTTCACGGCCGGGCGCTGCTGATAGACGAGCGGGTCCAGCAGGAATCGGTCGGCCAGCGCCAGACCTTTCTCGGTCTGCGGGAGCGGAGTTCGGCGCAGCACGGCTTCGAGGAAGAGGCGGCTCTTGGCGAAACGCCTCGTCTCGTCCTGCTCGAGGATCGTGTCCTCGGGACGCAGCAGGCTGATATTGCGATCGAGGTCGGTGAAGAACACCGCCTCTTCGTCGCGCACGAACTCCGAGGCACCCACAGCGGTGATCCGGTAATCGTCTGCCTCACCATCGCGATCGAGTTTCGCGCAGGTCCGGACGATCCACTCCGCGTCGCGAACCTCGATCCGGGCGCCGGGAGGGAAAGGGGTTGTGGTCACTGTTTCCATGACCTTTCAGAATCGGGCGGTAGCGGCATACTCACGGCGCAGGCGTTCGGCGAGGCGGTGGATCACCGACCCCGGCGGAGCGACCGCGGACAAATCCTTGGGCACCGGTTTGGGTGGTGCGGCCTGCTCGGGATCGGTTTCGCGCTCCACATAGTTGCCGACGGCAAGACTGCGGATGGCGGCGTTCACTTGGCTGCCGACCAACCGCTCGCACCAGGCACGTACCTCGGGAACTGTCGGCCGGTCCGCCTGTTCATGCGCCAGCATGCGCCGGACGAGAGGCTCGAATTGATCGGGCAGGCCATCCAAGTCCGGCGGGGAATTCGGATCCGAGATCTTGAGCAGCCGCGCCGCGGTCACCCGGTCCCGATAGGGGTAGTGCCCGGTCAGCGAATACAGCAGAGTGGCGCCGAGCGAGTAGACATCCGAGGCCGTCGAGATCTGGCGCGGGCTGTTCACCTGCTCCGGAGACATGCACGGGGGCGTACCCAGATGTGCTGCACTTCCGGTCAGATCGCTCGGACCATCGGCAAAGGCAGCAAGCCCGAAATCGATCACCTTGGGGCCTTCCCGGCTCATCAGGACATTGCCCGGGGTGAGATCGCGGTGCAGCAGCTCAGCGGCATGGATGTCGGCCAGGGCTTTTGCCAGCAGCAAACCCAGGGTCGCTGCGTGCTCGAGGCTCAGACAGCCTCGCGTTTCCACCAGCTCTTTCACAGTGAGACCACGGATGTATTCGATCGCGATCCACGGCCGCTCGTCGGTCTCGTCGGACGCATCGAGCAGTGCCGCGATCTGGGGTCCCTGCACGGAGCGCAGCGCGTCGAGCTCGCGGAAGAAGCGCGCGCGCACCTCTTCCCTGCCCAGCAGATCTTCCCGGATCACTTTGACCGCCACCGGTTCGGCGTCGCCGGTGAGCCCGAAGTAGACGCGGCCCATCCCGCCGTAACCGAGCAGCCCGCGAATCGCGATCGGGCCGATCTGTTTGGGATCGGTGCTCTTCAGAGGCTGCACCGAGTCCTCCCCTCGGGGTCGCTGATGGTGTTCAGGGCTCCTTCGGTATTCACTTTCTACCTTTCCCCCGGGTGGTAGGCGCATCTTGGGCGGGTGGGTCGTGCGGTTCGAGGGCGCCGGCGGTGAGGCCGGTGCCGAGTAGCCCGGTGAGCCGGGCGGCGGAGCGTTCGGCGCGGCGGGCCGCGTGGCGTAATCGGTGCAGCCGTTGGAACATCACGCCGTATCGTTCCTGCTGGTCGATTGGTGGCAGCGGGATGCGGAGGCGGCTGGGGACCACGCGGATCGTGGTGGCGCCGACGGTGGCGGCAATGTTCTCGGGGCTTGCGACGAAACCCGCGAGGAACCACGGGTCGAGGCGGCCGGGGGTTGGGCGCAGGAGGAAGACGTTCGGGCCGATCAGGGCGCCGGCCTCTGCGCTACCCGCGACGCGGGCGCGAGGGTGTTCCTCACGGATACCGCGGAGCAGTGGAATCACCACGTCGCCGGGTTCGATGACCACCGGAACGGTCGGTATGCCGGGTTCCGCGATACCGGTCGGCCCGGTATCGGCGAGCAGGTCGCGGGTGGTGAGGACGGGCGCGCCGAAATACGAATCGTCGGTGGTTGTCTCCTCGTCGCGGCGCTGGCGGGCCAGATGGACTTCCACTGCACCGCCCTTGGCGAGGTCGGCGACCGTCGCGGTACGCCAGGTGTGTTCCGCTGTTCCGCGGAAGCGGGGTAGTTCGCCGAACTCGCAGCGGAGGTCGTCGATGGCGGATTCCAGGTCCCTCATCCCGGCGGTCGCGGCATCGGCGGTGCGGTCGGCGTCCACCACGGCACGGACATACCGCCCGGGAGTCAGGTCGACATCCTCGTCCAGGACGTCCATCACGCGAACCACAGCGGCTACATCGGGCATGGCCGCTTTTTCGCTACTGCTTTCGTCGAAATTGCGCCAGGATTCGAGGACGGTTTCGGCGAGGTCGCGTACGGCGCCCGGTTTCGCCGGGTCCGATGCCGGATCGAGGCGGGCGGCATCCACGAACATCACCTCGCCGGTCCGGTCGTCACCGGGGGCCGGGCCGCGAAGCACCCACAGGTGCAGGCCCAGCTGGCGCGGCGGTGCGGTGCCGGCCGGGAGACCGATCACCGCGCGCAACGCGCCCTGCCGCAGTAGCTCACCGCGGATCCGGCGGCCGGCGCCGCGGGAGGCGACGGCGGGCGGTAACAGCAGCACGGCCGTGCCGCCCTGCCGCAGATGCGCGAGCGCGTGCTGGACCCAGGCCAGTTCGGATTCGCCGCGTGGCGGCACCCCGTAGGTCCAGCGCGGGTCGAGGGCCAGTTCGTCGGCGCCCCAATCCCGTTGCTGGTTGGGCGGGTTGCACAGGACGATGTCGACTTCGAGATCGGGAAAGGCATCGGCTAGGAGACTGTCACCCACCTGGGTGTCCACCTCGATATCCGGTGCACCGAGCGCGACATTCAGTGCTGCCCGCTGTGCTTGCACCGGCAAGATGTCCTGCCCGTAGCATTCGCGGGCGCCGAGCCGGGCCGCCGCGGCGAGCAGGGTGCCGCTGCCGCATGCCGGGTCCAGGACCGCCTCGGCGTCCGCTCCGGGGGTTTGCGCCAGAACCGCCATCAGTCCCGCCACGTCGTCGGGGGTTGTATAGACACCGGTGGTCGGGCTCTCCTCCAAGCCGCGCTCGGCCAGGGCCTCGATGGCCGGGCCCAGCCCAGCGTCGGCAACCGCGGCCCGCACCGCGTGCACTACTTCGGACTTCTCGTCGTCCGCTGCCGGTGGACCGAGCGCGGCGCCGGCCGGGGCCAGCACCGCGAGCAAGGGTGGAATCTCGCCCGGCGCCACCTGCGCCCGCAGCACGGTTCGCAGATGGTGCAGCGGCGATTCCGTGGAATCCACGCCGTGTTCTCGCAGCCACTGCCGCACTTCGGCCAGATCGAACACCGGTCGTGATTCGCTGCCGCCCGCCGGAGACGGGAAGCCGGGATGCCGCCGGCGCCAGTTACTGACGGTCGCTCGGGTGACACCGGCCAGCCGGGAGATCTCCGCGGCGGTGACCAGTGGGGCGGTCTCGGACATACGCCTCCTTTCGTCAAGCAACAACTTAGGTTGCCAAAGCATCCACGTCAACCATCGAATTTACGATTGACAATGTTTTCACTTGCGCTACACACTTCGGCCGTCTAATGTTCTCGGCAGACGGCGACTGCCACGGAGCGCCGGCCTTCAACTCCGAATCCTTTTGTGTTGCAAGGAGTACCGCCATGTCTAACCACCGCGACCAGCTCATCGACCACGGATGTGACAAGGGCTACCGACGCCGCCTCGCCGCCCGCGGACACCGGCCGCTGCGGTTGCGGCACGGCGACGACCTCCGCGGCCTGCCGCCGCTCCCCCGCCGCAGCCGATGCGCGGACACCGGGAAGATCCGCTACTTCGACCCCGAAACCGCCGAGCTGGCACTGGCCGGCGTCGACCACCACAACCCCAGAAGACGGGAGCAGCGGGCCTACCGATGCCCGAAATGTGCCGGCTGGCATCTCACCAGCCAGGCCCGCAACAGCGGAAACAATCCCGCCGCCGGCCCCGAGCCGGTGGCCTGAATCCCAGGAGTCCGCGTGTCACTACGCACTCGCATCACCGCTTCCGTCCTCGCCGCCGGCGCCGCCACCGCGCTCACCGTCGGGCTCGGCACCGGCACCGCCAATGCCGAAACGCACCTCCGGCACTACTCCGGCTACGACGCCGAATGGGCCTGCAACGCCGACAAGGCCGCCTACGGCTCCGTCACCGGCGCGGTCGTGCTGTGCGATCGGCTGAATAACGGCCGCTACCGGCTCTCGGTGGTGCCCTACGGCGAGATGCCGCTGCACCTGCTGGGCCTGATGGCGACCGGCAGTTTCGACGGGCTCTCGTAGCTCCCCGCCGGGCCGCCGTCGCGTGCGGCGGCCCGGCCCGAGTCGACCGACTACAAGCAAACCCCGCGGGAAGCCCGCCGGGGCCGACCCCACACGCCCTGATCACGGAGAACCAACCCGGATGAAAATCAAGAAATTCACCGCTGCCGCCGCGCTGGCCATCGCCGCGCTGGGCGTGGTCGAGAACACCGCGGTCGCCGCACCGCAGCCGAGCGCCGGCAAAATCGCCGGCGTCGTGCCCGAAAGTGCTCGAGGTGTCGAGCAGGGCGTCGGCTACCTCGTGAGCCGTGACGGGCGGACGCTCGCCGCCGAGCTGACCGGCGCCACGTTCGCCATCACGGAGGACACGATCGATATCGTCGCCGGAAACGGCACCCACGTCGCAAGCCTTCCGCGCGCGGTGCAGGTCGGCGAGCACGTCCTCACGCTGGCGCCGCGCGTCGAAGCGAACGGCACGAAAATGGTCGCCGACGTCGCCGCGCAGGACATCGGCTACTGGCGCAAAACCTCACCGCGCCAGCGCAGCATCGAAGCCGGGGTCGGAATCGGCGGCGGTGTGGGCGCACTCACCGGGTTGTTCGTCGGCATGGTCGTCGGAATCGCCGCCGGTGGCCTGCTGATTCCGATCAGCGTGCCGATCGGCCTGCTCGCCGGAGCATTCGGCGGCATGGCGCTCGGCGGCGCGGCGGGCGCGGCCATCCCGAACTCCGATGTCCCGGACAAGTGGGACTACCAGGAGGAATGCGAATACATCGGCGACCACCGCTACTGCTGGTAGCCGGCCTCCCCCATGAACCCGCTGGGTCGCCGTCCACCGGCGACCCGGCGTTCGCCCCGCCCCACAGCGAAATACACGCAACCTCGCGGCCGGCGCCGCCGGGCTGATCCCGCATGTCCTAATCCCCCGAATCAAGGAGTCCGGTCAGATGACCAACCCCCAATATCCCCTCCCCTATCCGCAGTCCCCGCGCAAGAGCCGCACTGGACTCTGGATCGTCCTCGGCGCACTCGGCTTCTTCATCCTGCTCTGCGGCGGATGCGCCGGCCTCATCGCCACCAGCGCAGATGACACCGACACACCGAGCAGCAGCGTGACCGCCGGTTCCGCACCCGATGACGGTCCTGCCCTCGCACCTGCCGGATCGGAAGTGCGCGATGGCAAGTTCGCGTTCGTGGTCACGCAGGTCGAGCCGCCGGTGAAAACGGTCGGCGGCGACTACCTGAGCAAAGCCGCACAGGGCGAGTTCATCCTCGTCCACATCGATGTCACCAACACCAGCGACCAGCCGCAGTCCTACTTCGGCAGCAACCAGAAACTGATCGACGCCCAGGGCCGGGAGTTCACCAACGACACCGAGGCCGAGATCTACCTGAACGACGACGTCTACACCGATATCAACCCCGGCAACAAGTTCTCGGTGATCCTCGCCTTCGATGTCCCCGTCGGCACCGACCCCGCGGCCCTGGAGTTCCACGATTCGATGTTCTCCGGCGGCGTCCAGGTCGCGGTGCGGTGAGATGCAGACCCCGGCGAGCTCGAATACAGCGCATCTCCCCTCGCACCACACATCTTTCCGGGCTTGGAACAACTCGCCCATCACCTCTGAAAGCAGGCCGATGACCACCTCCCTGAACTTCGCCGCCTTCGATGTCGAGACAGCAAACCCGAAATACGGCAGCATCTGCTCGATCGGCGTCGCGATCGTCCGTAACGGAGCCCGGGTGGGCACGCGCACCTGGCTCTGCCGGCCGCCCGCACCCGTCGACAACTTCAATCCCGTGAACATCCGGATCCACGGCATCACCGCTGAAATGGTGGCAAGGCAACCCTCTTTCGCCGAGCAACTGCGGGCAGCAGTGACGGCTATCGACGGACTGCCGGTCGTCGCACACAATGCCGCCTTCGATATGGCGGCACTGGTACAAGCGTGCGGGCACAGCCGAGTGCCGGTCCCGAGCTGGCAATACGGCTGCACCCGCCGGTGGGCGAAACAACACCTCCCGCATCTGCACCGGCACGGGTTGAAGGAGGTCGCCGCCGCTCTCGGTACCCGCATCGACCGGCACCACGAGGCCGGCGCCGACGCGGCCGCAGCAGCAGATATCGCGATCACCATCGCCACTCGCGTCGGCGCCCACGATTTGGTGGCCCTGGCAAAGGCCACTGGCACACGCCTCGGCTCGCTCGGGCCGAGCGGCAACATCGGCTGCCGCTGACCGTTGAAGTGCGATGCCGTCCAATAGTTTCGCTTGAAACATGATGGGCGGCACCGCCGATATGCCCCCGAGCTCGTACTCACGGGGGGTGCCCCCCAACCCCTTACGGCCGGTCGATCCGCCTCCGGTCGAATCCGCCGAGGAGGACAACCGTAGTGGTCGCCGCGCAGGAAACCAGTCTGCAAAAGATACTGGTGGGAGCTTCGCAATATTTGGTGCCGCTGTACCAGCGGCCCTACCAGTGGGGCCTGGACAACTTCAAGGAGCTGTGGCGCGATATCACCCAGCTCGCCGAAGACCTGACCGACGACATCCACACCACCCACTTCATCGGCTCGGTGGTCCTAGCACCCGTGCCTGGTGGCGTGGCGGGCTCGATCACCAGGTATCTGGTCGTCGACGGGCAACAGCGACTCACCACCCTGACTCTCCTTCTCGCCGCCATCAGAGACCACCTCGGTGAACTCGACGAACCCCCACGCCGCGATATCGACCGCATCCACAACCAGCTGCTGACCAACCAGTACGAGGACGACCCACTCCGCCTGAAACTGCTACCCACGCAGACCGACAGAGACTCCTACGCCGCGGTGATCGACGGCCTTCCCACGGCGGGCGGCGAAGACAATATCGGCGCTGCCTACCGATTCTTCCGGGCACGGCTGGCCGAACCGGCGGATCCGGACGCACCCTATGATGCGGTGCATATCGCGCAAGCTGTCGTATCCGGTCTCTCAGTAGTCTCGATCAGCACGGATCACGGCGACAACGTCCATCGCATCTTCCAGTCTCTCAACAACACCGGGTTGAAGCTGACCCAAGGTGACCTGTTGCGCAACTACCTCTTCATGCGGATGCCCAATCGTAGCGACGAGGTGTACCGCTCACTCTGGCGTCCGCTGCAGGACGCTCTAGTCGACAACGAACGTCTCGAAACGCTGTTCTGGCTCGATCTGCTGCAGACCAAGGCGAAGGTAAAACAGACGCAAACCTTCGCCGGACAGCAGGCCCGGCTGGACAAGTTCACGCATGAGGACGAGATCGTGGCCGAGGTCGAGCGGATCTCCGCGCTCGGCCACCTGTACCGGCTGATGCTGCAGCCGACGGAAGAAATCGCCCCTGCCGTGCGGCAGCGACTCGTGCGATTGAACGAATGGGGTTCCACCACACCGGCACCTCTGGTGCTGCACCTGCTGGCACTACGCGACCGTGGCGACGCCACATCGGAGCAAGTCGCACGCGCACTGCTCTATATCGAATCGCTGCTGGTCCGGCGTTTCCTGGCCGGAACGGCAACGCAGAGCCTGAACAGGCTCTTCCCCGCAGCAGTACACGAACTCGATCGGACACTTCCGGTCGACGAAGCCCTCCACCGCTATCTGTCCGAAGGGCGCAAGCACTACGCCTCCGATGAAAAGCTCACCGAAGCGATTCTCACCTCCCCCTTGTACAACACCGGCCGCGCCGCCCAACGAAAAACGATGCTCGCCTGGATCGAGGAGCTGTTCACACCCAAGGAGCATGTATCACCTGAATCGCTGACGGTCGAGCACGTGATGCCGCAAACGTTGTCAGCCCAGTGGAGGGACGAGCTGGGCGCCGTATACGGCACGGACAACGTCGACGAACTCCATGATCGCCTGGTTCACACCCTGGGTAACCTGACGCTCACCGGATACAACGAATCGCTCGGCAACCACGGTTTCGACCGCAAACGAGAGACGCTCAGCGCAAGCAGTATCCGAATGAACCAGGTCATCGGGGCACATTCCGAATGGGGTCCCAAGCAGATCGAGCAGCGCGGGCGTGAACTGGCTCAGCTGATCATCGCCGCATGGCCCGGGCCGGCTTTCCTGACCGGTCCGTTCAGGGACGACAACCCACTCTGGCAGTCGATGCACCGGCTACTGGCACTCCTACCTGCCGGGCATTGGACCACCTATGGCGATCTCGCCAAAGTCCTCGGCACCGCCGCACAGCCGCTGGGGAACCGGCTGGCGACGGTGCCCGCTCCGAACGCGCACCGAGTACTCACCGCGCAAGGCGAGATCTCCGCATCGTTTCGATGGATCGAACCGGATCGCAAAGATGAACCGCGGCAGATTCTGGAGCAGGAGGGAATCCAATTCACCGGTGGCAGGGCAGCTTCCGCCCAGCGCTTGCCCATCGAGGCGCTCGCCGCGCTACGAGAGACAGCCGACGACGGTCTCGAATAAGTAGTGCTCAGCGACAGCGAGCAAACGGCGACGGCGCGGGTTCCAGCCTCACAGTCTCTCGGTAACACCGGGCCGTAGCTGCCACATTCTCCTACCGGCCGTATCCGGCACCGGCAAGAATGTCCCGCAATTGCCCGGCCTCGTCGCGCGCCGAGGGCACGGGCTCAACAGTGTCGAGGTAGCCGATCGCGTCCAAGAGGGTGGTGGCGGTACGGGTAGAACGGATCTCATCGACCAGGGGCATCACGCGCCTGACCGTATCGCTCGCGTCCCGCCACGCGTGCGCGCGGATTTGCGCGTTGAACAGTGCGGCGAGGTGATGGTAGCGAGAGCGGACCTCGCGGTGTGGGGTGAATTCGACCGAGGCGGCGAAGGTATCGACCGCTGCGCTCCAGTCGGCACAATTGCTGTGGATAACGGCTTCGTGCCAGGCCATTTCCCGGTCGTCGATCCACCAGGCCCACGACGGGTCGTCATCACGGGTGCCATCGAGGTAGAGGGATCGTGCCCGGCGAAACGAGCGTTTGGCCGAGGCCTCGTCGCCCGCCTGCGCGAAAGCACGGGCCTCGCGAATGCGGAACAACGCTTCCAACCGGGGAGAGAGCGCACGAGTTTCCAGCACCATTCTCGCGATACGCAGGGCTTCCGCCGGGCGTCCGAGGTCACCGGCGTGCATGGCCATGTTCTGCAAGATCAGCAGTTCGATGCTCCGATCGCCCGCCAACCGGGTCAGGTGCAATGCTTCGTTGTTCACTTGGCGCACGAGTTCGTGTTTGCCTGCGTCGTAGAGCAGCCACCCCGTGACCTCACCGATCTCTCCGGCCGCCGCACACAGTTCGCGCTCGGTCCCCGGATCACAGCGCACGCTTCCCAGTTTCCGGTGCACCGATCGAAACAACTGGAGAGCGAATTCCGAAGATTGGTCACCACCGAAGGTGGCATCGAGATCGACAAGCTGTGGGATACGGCTGCGGAGTGTGTCGACGTAATCGTCGTCGATGTCCACCGATACCGCAGGGCAATCGATAGGTCCCACACAAACGGGTGAGTGTTGAGCAGACGGTAGGTGACCATCTACGCCCACCTCTGGCGACACGGCGCACCGGTTGGTACGGATAGGCGCGTCCAGATCCTTTAACGCGGCATCGAAACGTGCCCGCTGCTCATGGTCGAGTCTGCCGTGGGTGGTGTCCATGCACTCGGCGTACTTCGTACCCAGGGTGATGTCAGCACCCCTCCGCTCCCATTTGCCAACCGCCTCGATCGAACAACCGATCCGGTCGGCGAACTGAACCTGCGTGTCCCGCAACGCTGTACGCAACGCGGCGATCTCGAGCCCGGTCCACTTGATGATCGTCATTTCTCGGCGTTCTCCCCTCCGCTGTAATACCGCCAGGGTACGGACTGAGTACGGGTTCGGTGTGTCCTTCTGACGCAACAACACAGCAAGGCTGGAAGTGAACATCTTCCGCTATCAGAACAGGCGCACGCTCGACTTTCGCCCCGACAGAACCCGGAGCCGACCGTAATGCCCGTACCCGCAGCCGAAACCAGTACCCGCAAGCCGATCAGCGTGGACCCGACCCCCGCCGGCACTGCGTCTATCGACGACCACCTGCGTCAGGAACTACCGAAACTCCCCACCAGACGCGCGCACAACCAGTCGATGGCGGCCGCCCTCCGACTCTGGCACACCCGCAACCGCGACCTCCTCGAACGCGTCGCCGCCGGCCTCCGCCACCTCGACCACCCGGCAGCCTGCAAGAGCACCGACCCCATCCGCGGGCGAGCGCACGCCATCCACCTGATGGCCGACCACACCAAACACAACTGCCCCCGGTTCCGGCTCGCGGCCCAGTACATCGAGGCACAACAGTGACCGCCGGACCGACGGAGTGCGGCCCGGTCCTGTTACGTCCAAATCGAATCGGGGAGGGGCAAGCGCTGTGACGGAACCGGACGCACCGAGACGGGCGGCTGCCCTCCTGCACAGCACCCACGACCCGGCCACCTACGAAGCACTGACGCGGAAACACCGGCTGACCGTCGTCCACACCATCCACACCGATACCGTCGCCGTCCTGGCCGCGCTGATCGCCGTCCAGTACGCCCTCGAGCACGCCGCGGACGCGGTCGTGATCCCCCACCTCGGCACCCTCGGGCCGCGCACCCCGTGGTGGCTGGTCACCCAAGCCGCCGACCTGATCACCGGAACGCAGAAGTATCCCCTCGGGTCGGCACTCACCACACAGCACAGGACCGAACAGTGATCGCGCTAGGATTCGCCATCGCGATCGGCCTGCCACTCGCCGTGCTGATCCTGTCGGTGATACTGCCCGAACGCCGGGACAAGCCATGAACCATCCTCGTCCGATGGCATCGCCCCGGGCACTCTCCGGGGTTGCCGGCCGAACGGGACAACTGCGTGGCCCGTCGGCGCCATCGCTTGCGCAGTTGTCCGATTCCGCCACAGCCTGTTTCGGCTCGCCTCAGATTTGTCCGTTGCGGGGTACTCGGGACCGGTTCGCCGATCGAATCGGATTTCTGTCGAGCCCGATTCCGCGATGCGCGACGAGACCGGGCGGTTTCGGGAGGTCCTGGCGACCAAGCGCGCAATACCGCGGTCGAACACGGTGATTCCGAGGACTCACATACTCCTCGGGCGACCGGGTTCCGGTGGTACATCGAATACGATGCCCCGTTCCTCGTCCGCCTTGATCTGCGCGTCGACTTCTTTGAGTTCGTTCCACAGCGAGAGGATCATGGAGCCCCACAAACCCATGCTCGGTGCGCCCCCGGGGTTGAAATGTATGACACTGTTCTCAATGGGGCAGATGTAGTCCAGAATGTACATTCCGCTCAGCGATATTCGAAGAAAGGGGTTGGTGTCTGCGGGTAGGAACTGTGCCGATGTGTATACCTCGAGCACTCTTTCTTCGCCCTCGTATTTCAGAGGCGCCTTATCAGGCATATCTTCGAGCGCAACTGCCAATAATTCCGCTCCGGAAAGTCCCCGCACGAAGTCGCCGGCACGGCAGTACCCCTTCATGGTTCGCCAGAATATCAATTCGAATTCGTTGGCGAATTTCATTCCCGCTGTACTCGGGACAGGAATGAATCCGTCGTTCATCCAGTATTCTTCGCTCACATTGCCTGCATCATCGGCTTTCCGTCCGGACATAACGTTCTCCGGAAAGATCGGTCCGTCGCGACTGACCGCGGGATCCACGTAGTAGAACCACTTCCCGGGGCTCCTGCGTGCGGTTGCCCGATCGTTCTCCGATATCGGTGGAAGTGCGGGCCTTCCGAGCCGATTGAATATGCGAACGTCGGTCATGAAAATCCCTCCGGGATCAATGGATTGTACTGTGGTCGGGTGATGATCTTCGATCTAGAAGTACTCGAGCATCTCGGAGTCGAATTCGGGTGAAAGTGTGATGTCGGTGGGTGGGGTGTAGTTTTTTGTGCGAACATGCTCGAGAAACTCTTCCGGAATGTCGATATTGTATCGACCGAAGTAATGGACCGAGTCGACTCGCCATATCCATTCGCCATCGGAAATGAGAGACGATGCGCTGGCGATTTTGTCGGTTTTGTTCAGCATATCTATCACTACATCGAGGACATCGAGGACGCCTGGGGAGGATTTCATGTACCGCGCAATGCGTTCGCGATCGTCTATGGCGCTGCTGGTCAACGCGTCGAATATTGAGGGTAGTTCCTGGTGACGTCCAGGCTCGTACATTTCACGGTACAGTCCGACCGGCTTCGGTGTCACTATCGGTTTCACTTTTCATCTCCGGTGGAGTCTGTCGTCCAGTTCCGCCCTTCGTGGCAACTCTGCAAAATTTCTGCGAATCCATTCCGAGAATGTAGTGCTGCTTCTCCGGAGTGGTCTTCCTCCGGTGTATATCCAGAAGTGCGGATCGTTGGACGGTAGGTCCTCTTTTCTGAAGAAATTGAACATGTACCCCTGGTGTGTCTCGAATATAAATGATTCAGCAAACGGGGAAAAATCCCCTTCGTAATCTTCTTCCACGATCTCGCGGGCGACTACTTTTGCTTCCATGGTCCATTCGTAGTCCCACTCGCCACCGCGGCTCAACCAGTACGGATTCTTCCCGCTGAACAAGAGGAACTCGCGGTAAGAAAACGGTAATTCGGATACCGACTGAGCGTACTGCAATTCGTCTACTTCGACGTCAGCGCATCCCTTGATTTCGTCCTGGGTGACCAAACCTGTCTCCAAGAGCGGTTTGACCAGTTCGTTCAGATAACTCATTTGATCGTTGACCTCCTACAGGGTTGGCCGATCCCGGCGAACCGGCGGGTACGGTAGGGTGTAATATACATCGATCCGCAGTCCTGGATACATATCTTGGAAAGCTCGAATAGTAGGCTCGCAGGAGTTGCAGGGCTGCTGTTCCGAGAATATTCTCACGTGCCCGTTTATGCGATTTATTCCGTTGTTGTCGGGTGGGTACTCTTCCTGTATTTCCCGAAGCAGATGCTCCAACATATTGTTCTCCGCATCGTTCTCCCTCAAGTCGTCTTCCGAAATATCGGGAACTATTCGATTGAGCGATGCTGGAGGTGCGGTCGGTGGCGCGGTTTCGCCGGACGCAACATTTCGTGTGACGTCTCTCGTGCCGCTGAATCCCGCAAAAGCGCCGGAGAGGTCGCCGATTCGGAACTCGAGCGCACCGCCCATTGTTCTCCAGCCCACCTGCGCTGCCCGCCGGGCCGCACGCTGCAGATCGACGAGATCTCGGATCTCGGGGGCTTCCGCATCGAGCATGCGGAAGCATGGTTCACGATCGGACGGAGGATCCGTGTCCCTTCCGGCGCCCGCGGTGGTGGGGGGTGTCGGGTCTAGTGGTCGAAACTCCCCTGGTCGGGCCATACCCCCCGGTTGGTGCGGCGGTACTGCATGATCCACGCCGCCACCTGTTCCGGTATCCGGTCGCCGGGCAGGAATTCCCGGGGCTGGACGTCGTGGGTCTGCTTGTTGATCTCCAGGGGGAATATGCTGCCGGCCAGGTACGGGTTGTCGAAGCTCACCGAGTACCCGACTATCAGGGCGTCCTCCCATTCCTTCTGGAAATGCACCTGGGGGACGCGATGGTGAGTTCGGGGTGGTTCCGGGATCCATGCGGGGGGCGGCGGGGGCTGCCTGGGGTAGATCTGTACGGCCTCGGGTCGGCTGCCCGCCTCCTTGGAGGTGTGGAAGCTGCTGGTGATCATTCCGAGCGACCAGCTCGGGTACTCGTAGATCGCTCCGTTCTCCGCGTCGACTACCAGCTTCGGCATCCCGACGTCCTGTTGGGTCGAGGTTTCGTGCTGGGTCGGTATCGGGGAGCACACCCACCCGTGATCGATCTGGTAGATCCGGTACTCCCGGTCGGGTTCGAGGATCTGTGCCAGATGGGTTTTCACCTGTTCCTCGGTCTCGAACTGTGCCGGCATCGGGTGCTCCTGTCGGGGAGGGAATGACGTTGAACCATAGGCCGGCCGAGTCGGCGATCAGGTCCTGCGGCGGGCCTTCGGCCAGGCGGTTGCCCTGGGGGTCCACCCATACCGGGCCGTCGGCGCCGAGCGGGTAGACGATGGCGATGGCGTGGTTGCCGTCGGTGACAGGCCGGCCGTCGGGGCTGTACTGGAATTCTCTGGTGGCGGGGTCACGGGCATGCCATTGGTTGACGACGAACGCCGCGGCACCCGGCCCCAGGCGGGCGACTTGATCGTGCAGGCCGCGGAATTGCTCGTTGATGGTGCTGCCGAGGTCGAATCCGGACCGCAGGTCCTGGCCGAGCCAGGCTGCCGCGCGCCGCAGGCTGTCGGCCTCGCCGGCCGTCACCCGCCCGTACGCATCGGGTTGCTCGGCTCGCCAGCACGGCGCGGCGACCAGGGGCCGGCCGAAGAACGACGAGAGGAGAGCCATGCAGCTTTCGACGCAATTGTTGTTGCGGCCGGGAACGCTGGTACCGCCGTCGTTGATCCGCGAGAAGTAGGGATTTGTTCGTGGGTCGGCGAACATCTGGAAGTGGTCGCCGGTGCGCAGGGCGTCCTCGACGGCGGCTTGGTATTCCGGACGTTCGACAGGCCGGAGGTATCCATCCGCGAAGACTCGGCCCTGGGAAGGGTCGGCGAAGGGGGCGCGGGTATTCGCGGTGGCGATATCGTTGCCGATCACGCGGAGGTCCGCGGTGTTCAGGCCGGGATCCCCTGGTCGGCTCGGGCCGATTCCCAACTGGTCGCGCACGAAGCCGGCGAGAGTGCCGGGATCCGCGTGATGCGGATTCCAGATGCCCGGCCCGTTCTGCCGGGGGTCGACGGAAACCTGGATATTCGCGGCCGCCGGATCGCTGGTGTAGACGATATCGAGCAGGATCCGTTCGCCGCCCGGGAGTTCGTGGCCGCGGTTGAAGGCGCTGTCGACGGTTGTCTGTACGGATTCCATCACCCGGTGCACATCCGCGCGGGGCACATCCGGAGGCGCGCTCACATGGACCGCGATCGTGGCGACGGTGATCCGCTGGGGCGGATTCCTCGGGACATCGACATGCCGGACGCTGTACGCGGGCCCGGACCGTGGACGTGCCGCCGGTGCGACCGGTGTTACGCGTCCCTCGACCGGCGGGAGCCGACGGCAATCTTCGCGGAAAACACGCGTGGGGTTCGGTGGATTCTGCGGGTGGATACCGGGGGGAGCGGGGGAAGCCGGCGTGTCGGTGCGTCGGCCGTCGCCGACAGGGCTTCGACCGCCTTGCGGACGGGCCGGGCCGGCCGTCTGCGGTCGGTCGGCCCGGGCCGGTGAATTACCCTCCGGCGCACGGTGGCCGGGGTGGGGCGCGATACCTTCCGGCGTGCGGTGGGGGGCCGCGACCGGGGCATTCCCACGAGGACTCGCGACCCCGCCGTTGCCTGCTTGTACAGCCGGGGTTCCCGGAGTCGGTGTGCGAAGCCCTGGACTCGCCTCCGTCGACCGGGGCGCGGGAGCATTCGGCGGGGCGTGATGATCGGGGTGAGTCCTGGTGTCACCGCGCGGCGCCGGTGGCTGTGCTGAACCGTTTTCCGGGGCGTGTGGAACAGGGGCGGGCGGCACGCTTTCCGGTGCCCGGGCCGGGCCGGAATTCGTAGCGTTATCTGTCCGTGCAGCGGGGAATTCCGGTATGCCCGTATTCGTGGCGGGCGCCTGGTGCAGTGCCGGAGCCGGCTGCCCTTGGGGGAATCGGTGAGCTCGAGGATCGGTGTCGGTGCGGCCGGCGGAGTCCCGCTGCGCCGGCTCGGGCGTCGCTCGGGATTGTGGCGGGAGCGCAGGGTCGCTCTCCGCGTAGTCCCTGCCGAGGAGGTTCGCGATGTCGGCCGGGTCCCAGATGGGGTCGCCGGGGAGGGGGTCGGTGGCGAAGCGGGGTCCAGGTTGTTCGTTGTTGCTGTCGGGCGCTCGGTAAGGGTTCGAGGGCGGTTCGTTTTCCGGTGCCCGGCCCGGATCGGGGTCCGGGGTCGTAGCCGACTGTGGTGGTGCGGGCGCGGGGTTCGTCGGCGGCGCGGAGGAATTCTCCGGTGAGGTGAAATTCGGGTGATCGCTATATCGGAAATTGGGATTGTAGATGGGTGGTAGCACCCGGGCGCTGACTATCTGGTTCCAGTTATCGGGGTCGAACACGATTTCGCGTGTCCATACGCGATAGATCACGTCGGAGGAAAGTCCGCCCGGTGCGAGAACTTCCGCTTCCCGGTGACCGCTGGGATTGCCCGTGTCGCGATGTGAGGACTCCACGTCGACACCGAAGGGATGATATGCCTCGTACATGTAGCGCGTCTGCCGATACAACCCGTTGGGCAGTTGTTCGACTCCGTGCATATCGACGCTCAGCGAATCTTCACGCTGGAGCACATGTTCCGGACTGTTGGAGAACGAGACACATCCACCGCCGTTGGTGGGCTGGCCGGTGTGCGCCCCGAGGTTGGGGTCGCCCGGCCTGCGGCAGTGGAACCCACCGAGGCCGCCGATTTCGGCCGGCCCTCTGCTTTCCATACGGAACAGCGCGTTCTCCTGGCGAAGAAAGGCGTCGCCGGCGGAGCGATCACGCCACACGACCGCGTCGTCGCCTTCTTGATTCAGAAAGAGGTTGTCGGCAACCGGATCCACAGCGTCGGCCAGTGCGTCCGCCGGCATGTCACGGGTGATATGAGCGGGTAGCTCATTGTCCGGGCAGCCCGGTTCGAACGTAGGGTCGGCCATACTGTCGTAGGGCGAGACCCGGCGGTTGTGCGAGTAGTGATGCTCGAGAACCGCGTTCAAGTAAGCTTCGTCGAAATTGTCCGGCGGCGGCAGCGCATCGACTTCCTGGATCTGTAGTCTGGGGAAAATTTCCCAGTTCGGGTCGATCAGGAGATCGCCGGCTCGCACTTCCCGTTGAACTTCCTCGAAGGTGAGATTGTTCTCCTGCGCGTAGTTGAGCATCGCTCTGAGCATGTTCGTGCGATTGGCGCGGTCCGCGAGTTCGTGCGAGGTGAGGGCCCGACGATCCGGAGGATGGGATTCCAGCGGTGCGGTCTCGTTGTGGGTCCCTGGGGTGAGCGAGTCGTCCGTTGGTCGGGGCGCGACAGGTTCAGCGGGCTCGGCGGAGCGTGCGGGTGTGCCGGCATCCGGGGGTCGGTGCGGTGGCGGGTGTTCCCAGGAGCGGTGACCGGACCTCGGACTATCCCGGTCCCCGTACGGTCTCGATCGACCGGCATCGGGCGCGGGGGTCGGTCGCGACCGGCGAAAGGGGTTCAGGCCCGCCGCTTCTCGCGGTGGTTCGAGGCGGTGTGCGGGACGGTCGGCGGGTTGGCCGGAACGTTCGAGGTCGCCGCGGGCCGGACGCGAGGGGCCCGCACTCGGTGCTTCCGGTGCGCGGCCCGGGGGGATTCCGCGGGTGGGATCGGTGGTGGTCCGTGGCGCTCCCGCCGGTCCGGCCTCGGCTGTGGGCGCAGCGGTGTTCGGCCGATGGCTGCCCTCGGTGGCCTGCGAAGTGGGGGTGCCGGAGAGAGGTGCGGTGGAGGGCGGTGTCGATGTGGCGGGGGTGCCCGTTGTTGTGGTGGTCGCCGCTGCGCTGGTGCCGGCGGGGTTGTCGGTGCTCGTCGGAGTGCCGGAGGTGTGCGGGGTGGCGGTGTCGCTCGTTGTCGGTGCGGAGGGGGCGTCCGAGGTGGCCGGCGTGGGGCTGGGTGGATCCGGTGGCAGGTTGAGGCTGCTACCCGGCACTGTTCCGTCGGGTAGGACCGTCTGCGGGGTATCCGATGTGTTGGGTGTGGTGCCGGGAGGATCAGAGGAGAGGTCGGGGCTGCTGCCCGGTGGGGGGCTGTCGGAGGTCGGGGTGTCGGGTCTATCGGGGGCAGTGCCGGGCACGTCGGGGGCAGTGTCGGGCGTGTCGGGTGACGAGTTGGGGCTACTGCCCGGTGAGGTGCTGTCCGTGGTCGAAGCCGGGCTGTCGGGCGAGGACGGGGTGGCGGTATCCCCCGGGGCGGCCTGGCTATCCGGAGTTGGTGCCGGCCCGGTACTTTCGGGTGCCGATCCGGAATCGGTCCGAGTGGGGGTGCTTTCGGGAGTCGATGCCGGACTGGCCGAGGTGGTGGATGCGGAGTCGTTCGGCGGCGCGGAATTCGGGGATTCGCTGCTCGGGGTGGAGCCGGTGTCCGGATCGGCCCCGGTGGCGGCGGGCTGTGTCGCGGTCTGCTCGCCTGGTGCGCCGTTGTCCGGCTGCGCGGGAGCGCCGGACTCCGAGGGGGTTGATGCGGGGCTGCTCGGATCGGTATCGGCCGGGCTCCCGGTCTCGGGGGCGGAGGGGGCGCCTTGGCCGAAATGTGTGCCCGCGGCTTCCCCCGCCGCGGTGGCCCCGCGCTCGGCGGCGCCACCAGCGGCTCCGGAAGTGAAGGTCTCCAAAGTCAATTCGCCACCGACGGCCACGGTTCCCGCGACATTCCCGGCGACCCCGGCCGCACTCTCGACACCGAGCTCGGTGACAGTCTTCCCGACGGTGGAGCCCACCTGGTTGGTCAACGGTGCGGCAAGCCCGCCGGATCCCAGACCACCGCCCACGGCGCCACCCACCGCACCGGCGATCGCGCTGCCCCTGAGCCCCGCCCAGTCCTCGCCGTCCAGTCCCGTCCGTTCTCCCGAGGCGAACTGGATCAGGTGCGGGATCAGTTCACCCGCGCCGCCTTCGAGGACTCCGAAAAGCGCGCCCTTTCCGACCACGGTGGCCAGCCTCTTGATCAACATCTGGATCGCTATGCGAATCCCGGCCTGAGTGGCGACCCGTGCCGCGGCACCGGCCACCGCACCCACACCGGTCCATGCGGTCGCCCCCGCCACCACCAGTTCGGCGGCGAGCAGGACCATGGAAGTGATGATCACCAGCTTGGTGTGCTCGATATCGAGCGCCCCGTCATCGGCCTGGTCGGCCAGCCATCGGCAATGCTCGATCAGCTTCGGTAGCGCGGCGTCGTCCTTGCCACCGACCAAGTCCCAGTGCGCGCTGAGTGCGGTATGCGATTCGCCCGAGTGGAGTGCGGTCAGCGCGGCCTGCATGGTGAGGTTCGCGTCACCGGAGCTCTCCTCGAGCGCCGTCGCCATACCGTTCCACGCATCGGCGATCCGCCGTATGGCCGTCTCGTCGGCTTCCGGCCAATCCCCGGCCCCCACAACCCATTTGGCGACCCATTGCAGTTCGTCCGGGATCTCGATACCCATCAGGACGCAGCCGAGCCCAGATTTCCGGAGATGATCTGTTCCTGGGCCTCCACATTGTCGGCCAGGGTCACCACATCTTCTCCATATCTGGTGAACGCGTCCCGCACGTCCTGTATGGCCTCCAGTCCCGGGTCGGGTGTGTAGCGCTTGGCGAACGCCTGACCTACCTGGTCGGTGCCCCAGCACTGCCCCTCGGTGTCGAGCACGCGACGCAATTGTTCTGCCGCAGTGGTGATATCGGCGGCCACCGCACCGAATCGCGGTCCGGTATTACGGAGGCCGTCCGGATCGACGCCCAGGTCACTCACGACATGTTCTCCCCGGTGCGCTCGTCGGTCACCGGCCGGGATCCAGGTAGGAACGGTTGCGGAAGTACTCGTCTTCCTCTTCGTCGGTCAGTTCCGGCGTGGCCGGCGGGGGTGTGGCCGGCGGAGGTTCGGAGAAGCTCGACACCATGTCCCGGATGCTGGGTGCGCCGGGGATGAGCTCGGAGAGATCGGGCATCGCGCCGACCTCCGCCTCGAGCGGCGCCATGGCCTGCTGCGTGGCGTCGCCGGCTTGCCGGGCCGCGGCGTGCACCGCCTCGAGTACGGAACGGGCGAGCTTGTCCGGTGTGGTCCGTTTGAACGCCCCCGCATCGATGTGCACACCGACCGGGATCCCGGCCACATTGCTATCGATCCGGACCATATTGTCGGCCGACCACACACTCACCGTCGTGGCCGCCAGCCGGGCCTGGAGTTCTCCCAGCTGTGCGCGCTGCTGTCCGAACGACTCCAGTAGGGCATCCATCTCGGCCCGCATCCGATCGTTCCGTGCCCGCTTCTCCTCGCGCTCGCTCACTCGGCCCCCTAACCGGTCGTCGCCTCAGTACTTGTTCCGGCGCACCGATCCGCGAACGGTCCCATCCTGTCCCTCCGGATTCCATCATCACATCGGAGTCGAGGCAAATCGGGACGGCGTGCCCTGCCTCGTCCGTGAGCAGGTACTGGCCGCGTAGTGCATGCTCCAGTTCGAGGAGTGGCTGGGGAACATCACTTCGGGACTGCTGGCCACCGTGACGCCCATACTCACGGACTTCCGGACTGCGTTCGGCGGGCTACACGGGCAGGACCGGACCACGCTCGACGCCTACGCCACCACCTTGGCCGACAACGCCACCCAGTACCAGGCCACCGACGGATCCACCGGACAGACCCTTGCCCTTACCGGTCAGCAGCTGACAGGAAGCACCGGCGCCGCGGCCGAGGGTTCCGACGGCGGGGCCGCCCGATTCACGGGATTGAACTTGTCGGCCTCCACGATCGAGAACGAACCCGCCTACACCATCGCCCGCACCCTCACCAGCGTGGTCGAAACCTGCCCATACGACGACGTGCTCGGCAGTGCTATCGGGATGAAGCCGGCGGCGGATTATCTCGCGCCCCTGGTCGGCGACTGGGAAGCGCTGCAGGGCATCGGCATACGCATCCGTTCGATGGGCATCAACGACTACGTCACCGCACAGAACCTCACCAACGGCACCACCTGGCTACAGCAGTTCTGGACAGGGGACGCCGCCCGGGCTTTCGCCCTCACAAACTTCGTGCAGAGATCATCTACCGTATCTATATCTACGAGTTCTACAATTTCGACCACAAGAAGCAGGACACGTTCCGATTGAATATCGGAACGAATATCAACAACGAGATGCGGGAACTCGAGGAATTCGGCTGGGCCCGGAGTTTCCGGGTCCACGGTGAAGCGCCACGACTCGAGCGATGGATCGGAAAGCTGTGACGCACCGAAGCATTCGACGAGCGGCCGTCGGTGTGGCGGCATGCATCGTTGTGTCGACTGTCGCGGGGTGCTCGACCGATGAGGAAGAGACTCGCGACCTGGTTGAATGCGCCGGCATTGTCTTCCCTGAGGAGATGGACGCCTTGTGGTCGTGGACCGACAACGCCTTTCGCGAGGCAACCTCGGCAGCTGTCGTCGATATTCCCGCCGACTCGGTCGCTGAATTCACGCGGCTGTCCGGGTTCGGTCGGTTCGAGCCCGGAGTTCCGCCGTCGTGGCAGTCTTACTGGCAGGACAGCGGAATGGCCGACGTCCTCTCGGTCGATACGGGAAACGAACACTCGATCGACGAATACCGCGATCCACGCCGATACGCCGTCATCCACAACGGAGGCGGTGAAACGCGCCGGATCTTCGTGCGCACCGACTGCTGAACCTGGATCTGCCGATCCGGTGATGGGGGCTACCTGTTGCCGTGGTGGCAGCGCGGTCCCGGTTACCAGAGCTGCGCTGGAACCAGGACTGTCCAGACCTGGCCCGGCGCGAACGGGATGGCTGTACCGGTGGGGGTCGTATAGCTTGTGCCTGCCTGTGGGGAGGGCCGGGACCACACGGCCGGGAACGATTGACCGTCGCGAAGTACGAGTGCCGGACCGCTACCGGTCGTCTCGGCCAGGGGTGAGACGCTGCCCGCAACGTCGCTGACGGCCGAGTTCTGCACCTGCACACTCTGCAGCACGACCGTACTCGCCATGACCGGTCCGGTTTCGGCCTCGGTGTAGGCAGCACCGTCCATGGACACCAGCCACCGCTGGTGGTCGGGTGACCAGTCGAAACCGATCACGGTGTCCTGATACCGCGCTTCCCGATATTGCGTGGTCTCGCCGCCGTCAGGCGCAGGACCGAAGTGCGGTTGCGAAGCCGCCGGCCAGCCGCCGCCTTCGGGCAGCTGATCCGAGCGAACGAACATATTGTGCGGAGCGACGCGACTGTAGTCGCGGAAGTACGCCGCAGGTTCCCGCTCGGCCGAGGCGTTCTGGAGCGAGGACTGATCGACGGAGGCAACCAGCTCAGGTGCGGCACCAGACGATGCCAACGTCGGGTTGCCGAACTGGTCCAACAGCGTCAGATCCGTCTCCCGCGCGCTGCGGACAGGTCCGATCACCGGGGGTATGTCGGTCGAGAACACGGCGGCCAACCGGCTCAAACCACCCTCGACCGGCTCGACGTAAACCACATCGGCGGCTCCCAGCCCCACCGGTGGTCGTGCCTGCGGACTGTTGTCTATCTTCGCGACCAGCACGGGCACCCCTACCCGGGAGGATGTACCGGGAGGAGCGCGCTCGGGTCGGGTGCCATTACTGCACGCGAACACCGCGCACATCCCCAGTGTCGTCAGGAACGCGGCTATCCACACCCACCATCGCTGTTGCATAGGGGTAACCCTTTGACACACCCAATGCTACGCCGCGCTCGACCAGGGCAGGAGTGGCCGAGCCGGCCGCTGGATGAGGCTTACCCCCCGCAAGCTCACGAGAACTGATATGCGCATCTGACTCAGAGGATCAGCCATACGGCTTCTGCTGATTACCGGTCGCCCCGCGACCGGCCGGCGGTCAGATCAGCTGCCGGATGTCGCCGCGAACTCGGTAGAAAAAGCCGCGCTCGGGTTCGTCCACGTCATCGACCACATAGCGGGCACCGGAACGCCACAGGTCCTTGGGGAACTGGACCTCCAAGGACAACACGTGATCAGGGGAGACGGCGATTACGCACTGCTCGCCGTTCTGTAGAACGCATTCGACCACAACGCCGGTCCCGGCGTCGGAGGTGACCTCGACGGTGTTGCCGGGCACCACGGCGGAGATCTCCGGAGCCGTCACCGACACCGTCTCGGGCAGCACACCCTGCTCGGCGTCGCGGAAGGCGGCCTCGCTGACATCGAGACAGGCGAGGGTTCCGGTGGTGGTGACCAGGTACAGCTTGTCGTCGTGGTACTGCATGGAAGAGGCCGAGCCGCAGCCGGTGGCCCATTTCCACGCACCGCATCGCGACATGTCCCAGCAGTACACCGAGGAGCAGTCGTCCCCGGCGAAGACACGGCCGTCGAGGGCGGTGGCGCAGGACTGTACCGGCGCATCGCCGTTGTAGCTGATCCCCGCCCATTCGTCCTTGCCGACCACCTCGACAGAGTTGTCATCGGTGCCGGCGTAGAACGCGTTCGAATCCTGGCAGCCGGACAGGACCGCGCCATCGGTGTCCTCGTGACACACTCGGTATCCGGCTTCCAAGTCATATCCGGTGACACCGGCGGAATGCCCGTGGTAGACGGCATGCGAGTCGATCTGGATCACCCCGCCCTCGTCGCCGGGAGTGCTCCACAGCAATTCCCCGTTCCAATCGATCGCGGTGATGACACCTTTCCGGTCGGTGACGCAGAGGAGGCCTTCATGGATGTCGAGCGAGCAGATATCGAATTCGGCAGGAATTTCGTAGGCGACTCGCGGCACCGTGCCGGACAGGTCGTAGACCCGGTTGTCGGCGCACACGGCGTAGATCCAGAAACCATCGGCCACAACGCATTCGACCGCACTCGGCAGTCGAAATCGGCCGGTGACCACGCCCTCCGGCGTCAAGGTGAACACGTCACCGCTCTCGGTGCCCACCCAGCAGCCCCGCTCGTCCACGACGACACCGGAAGCGGCGGCGCCGGAATGAAAACTCCACAGCACCGGCGCGGACATCACATCCTCGGACTCTTCGAAACCGATATTGTTCCCGATTGCCATAGTTCGCCTCGTCGCTTCGTCGGATCAGAACGCGACAAGTTAGCAAAGGACACCGACTTTCGGAGAGAAAGCCTGCCGGTCCTGGGAATCCGGCACCAACTCCGCCCACCCCGCCTACCAGGCCATGATGGAGCTCGGCCGGGTCCAGAAGACCATCTTTCTATGCCGCTACCTGCGCAGTCGCGAATTGCAGAGAGATCAACAGCGGCCTGAACCTGGTCGAGTCCTGGAACGGCGCCAACTCGGTCATCTACTACGGCAAGACCTCCGAAATCGCGTCCAACCGGCGCGATGAACAGGAGATGTCGGTGTTGTGCCTGCGGATCCGCCAGGCCGCCCTGGTCTACGTCAACGTCCTGATGATCCAGGACATTCTCGCCGACCCCCAATGGGACGGTGTGCTCACTACCGAGGACGAACGCGTCCTGACCCCACTGTTCTGGTCACACGTACCACCTTATGGGGAGGCCAAACTGAACATGAACAGTCGTCTCACCCTCGCCGGTTCCTGAAGGTGGAAGCCGTTGAGTTGGCTGGTGGTCACGTCCCCTTGAACTCTCCCAAGTGCTCGACCAGTTCGGGGACGGTCGCAAGCACCTGTGGGTCGACACTTGCGCGGATCAGATCGGCTTCCTTCTCACCCCGTTGTCCCTCGAGAATGACGACAACGAAATCGGCCGGCAGCGAGTCGTGGATACCGCCCCGGCGAGCGGTCGCGGTCATCGCCTTACAGACCCTGGCCATGGCGCGGTCGTGGGCCGCCTCGAGCGTGTCCATCGTTGCGTCCTGGGCGGCATCGGTGCCGGCCGTGAGGAACTCCTCGCTGAGGCGTTGGTACCACGGCCGCATCGGGTCGCCCGCGGCATCCAGGACGTCCCATCGCCACTCCGGAGGGGCGAACCGCGTCGAATATCCATTGTTCTGGTGCACCGCCGCCTCCGTGTTGGCCGCAAGAGCCGGCGGGAGGATCTGGATGTCATCGCTGTAGAAGAGGTGAAAGGCTGCCGCGTACAACCGCTCGCCCGGATGCGCTGCGGCGAGGCCAGCCAGGCTGTGGCATCCGCTGTCGTACCATGCTGTCTCGAAGGCATTCCAATCCACCGGCACACGCTACCGCGCCCCGCAAGCCCGACTCTTGAAGCCTTCATCAAGTGCAAAGTACGAACGGCGGCTCCTGGCGTAGTGGTGTTCCGTAAGCCGAACGGCCAACGGAACACCACAGCGGGACCATTCCGTCAGGAATACAGTATCGGCCGCTCCACCATCCACCGGCTTCGCGGGGCCCGGGTGTCCATTAGGACCGCCCAGTGCCGGTAGGCCATACTCGAATCTTCTTGGTCGAGGACGAAAGTAGGGGGATGTGAAGCTAGCAGAGGCTCTGTCGTTGCGGGCGGACGCAGTGCGCCGTATCGAACAACTGCGCACCCGGATCGTGGGCAACGCCCGGTTCCAGGAGGGCGAGGAGCCCGCCGAGAACGCCGCCGCGCTGCTCGACGAAGCTCGCGAAGTGCTCGCGGAGTACGAAGCGCTGATCCGCCGCATCAATCGCACCAACTCCGCTACGAGTATCGGCGCGGACGGCACCCTGACCGACGCACTCGCCCGCCGGGACGCGCTACGGCTCCAGCATTCGGTGATCACCGACGCGGCTGATGCGGCCGCGGGCAAGAATCGGGGCGGTTACGCACGACAGCTGCGGTCGGAGTTGAAGATCCTGTCCGCACTGCCGGTGGCCGAACTCCGCGCGCAGGCCGACGGGCTCGCCGCGCAACTGCGTGAACTGGATGTGCGGATCCAGCGGGCCAACTGGGAGGTCGACCTCCTGGACTGAGCAGAGCAGTGGAGCAGGTAGCCGGCACGGAGGCGCGCACCGACCCGCTGGACCGACGGGCAATCGGTCACCTCCTGGCGCACGAAGGGCAGTGCGAGGGGTTCGACTCCCCTACCCACATCGCAGCCCAGCAACGCGCACAGGTGACAGCGCACAGCGCACAACACACAACCGGGTGCGGATCCGTCACGGTGAGGGCGGGAACGGGGTACTCCACTGAAATTCGGCGGCTACAGCAAGGGCGGCACGGGCTCCTCGCGCGGGGTGTAGAGCATGAGCCAGTGGTCCCGCTCAGGGTCGTGGAGCATCTCGAGGTCGAAGCTCAACCATCCTCGGGCGGGATGGTGCAGATGCTTCACCGCTGATCGGAGAGTACCGACCTCGCCGCGTTCCCAGTGGTCACGGAAGCTCGCACTGGTCGCCGTGAGTTCGGTCCGCAGTGACCGGAGGTACTCGTCGCCCGGGTAGCGACCGAGTGCCGTGCGGAGTTCCGCTGCCGCGACCCGTCTGAGTTGTGCCGCGCCTTCCTCGCCGAGCAAGTCAGAGAGGGCCGTGGCGGTGAAGACCTGGTAGACGATATTGCGCGCGTAGCGGCCGGTCGCGGCGAGCGGACGGAGCAGTTCGGTGGCCGCGGCGTTGAGGGCGAGCAGGTCCAGGCGTCCGTCGTGCACACTGGCCGGCATCGTGTCCTCCAGGCCGCGCAACAGACGCATGAGCCCCGGTCGGATCGCGCCGTCCGGCGAGTTGCGTTCGGGGGCAGAAACTCCGGCGAGACGGAAGAGGTGGTCGCGTTCGGCGTCGGAGAGTCCGAACGCCTGTGTCAGTGCGGTGAGGATTTCTCGCGATGGCCGGGGTGCGCGGCCCTGTTCGAGGCGGGTGTAGTACTCCACCGAGATCCCGGCGATATCGGACAGCTCCTGGCGCCGCAGCCCTGGGACGCGCCGCCGTGACGTCCGGACGCCGGCAGCCGCGTCCGGGGGAGACATCGCGGCGCGGTGCCGGCGCAGATAGTCCCCCAGGCTCGTCCCGTCACTGCTGACCATAGGAACCATTGTGCCTGCGCCGACTGCGGCACGTTCGGCGCTGCATGGTCCTGCGGAGACCAGGCTCGACAAGGTCTTCCTGCACGGGACGGCGTACCCGAGATTGATACCGGTGCACCGCGGTCATCGGCGGTGCACCGGCCCTGAACAAGGTGGCGAAACCATCGCGTGCACCGACCGATCCCGAAGCTCAGGAGTACTGGATGACCACAGCGACCCGAACCATCATCATGACCGGCGCCACCCGCGGAATCGGCCTCGAAGCAGCACGAGAAATCCTGCGCCGCAGCCCCGATACCCACCTCGTGGTTCTCGGGCGAGGCTCCTCCGCTGCCGAGGTGCTGCCGAGCCTGCGGGGAATCTCTCCGCACGTCTCGACTGTCGATATCGATCTGTCGAGCATGGCGAGTGTCGCCGCTGCCGGTGCACAACTGGAAGATCTTCTCGATTCCGGCGAGGTGCCTCCGCTGCGGGGTCTCGTCTTCAACGCGGGTGTCCACCTCTCCAACGCGTTGGAGAGCACGGTCGACGGATACGAGCGGACCTTTGCCGTGAACGTCATGTCCACCCACCGGCTTCTCCGGCAACTCCACCCCCACCTTCAGGCGCCGGCGCGCATTGTCGTCACGGTCAGCGACGCCCACTTCGGAGATCTCCGGCATACCGGCGGAACAATGCCCGCACCCCGATGGGCCATCCCGGAAATCTCCCGGCCCGGCGCATTCGAGCGTTCCGGAAATGTCCGAGCCGGCCGTCGTGCCTATGTGACGAGCAAACTCGGCGGGATATACCTGGTGCACGAATGGGCCCGCAGGTTGCCCGACGATATCGATATCGTCAGCTACAACCCGAGCCTCGTGGTCGGGACCGGGCTCGCGCGCGAAACCGGTGGGGCCTTTCCCTTCCTGATGCGCAGGATCATCCCGCTGCTCACGGTCACCCCGCTCGTGGACACGCCGGTCCCGGCGGGCAAGAAACTCACCGACGCGGTCCTCGGCGTCACCCCCGCCGAGACCGGTGCCTATATCCATCGGGAGAAGGCCGCGGCGTCATCCGTGGAGTCCTACGACACCGACCGCGAACGCGCGCTCTGGAACTGGCTGGAACAGGTCACAGTCCCCGAGCAGCGCATCGACCCGTCCGCTGACGGATAGGCGCGCCGTACACATCTGGGGATTCATGACGCCCTCCGCCCTCGGATTCGCAGTAGCACCGGGATCCAGCACTGCCGAGACAACCGGGCAGCACCGGCGCGCCGGGTGTCACCGGAAGGGCTTCCCCTGAGAAGGGGTGGCCTAGGAAGAGGGGGCTTGAGGGCTCGGTGTGCAGGGTGGTCCGATCAACGGGTGCACGACCCAGGCAAGGCCAGTGGTAATCGTTCCCATCCAGATCCAGCAGAGCAGTTGCGCCGGTTTTTCAGTGCGATGACCGGAACCGAAGTACAGCCCGACGACGATATTTTCGAGTTGGGGTTGGTGAATTCCCTACGGGCACTGGAAATTGTCGCCCATGTGGAGCAGACGTACGGGCTCACGGTGGAGGTCGAGGATCTGGATCTCGACAACTTCCGCTCCGCCGGCCGGCTGGCCGCCTTCGTCATGCGTAAGCAGGCCGGGGAGCGATGATCGAGCTCGACGGGCTGGTACCGATGGCCCGGGAGAATGCCGCGGAATGGGATCGGACCGGTCTGCCCGAGGAAGTCATCGGTGCTGCCGCCCGGGCCGGGATTCTCGGCCCGGACCGGTCGCCGGAGTGGGGTGGGCACGGGCTCGGCCCCTACGAACTCGGGCAGCTCGCGGCCCGGCTCGGCGGGGTGTGTACCTCGCTGCGCAGCCTGCTCACCGTCGGTGGCATGGTGAGCGCGGCAGTGGATCGCTGGGCGACCGCTGAGCAGCGGGCATACTGGCTGCCGCGGCTGGTGTCCGGGGAACTCGTCGCCGGTTTGGCGGCCACGGAGCCGGGTGCCGGGACCGAACTTCGCAGTGTCGCCACAAAATTCGAAGACGATGGAGCGGGCCTGCGGGTAACCGGCCGCAAACTCTGGGTGAGTTTCGGTGCGGTGGCCGATGTGCTGCTGGTCCTCGGCCGCGCGGAGGGCGGGCTGGTGAGCGCGCTCGTCCGTACCGATCAACCCGGCGTCGTGGTGGAACCGGTGACCGGCCAGCTCGGTATGCGTGGCGCCCGGCTCGCGCACATCACCCTGGACGGCACCCGGGTACCGCGCGACCAGCTCATCGCCCCACCGGGTTTCGGGCTCAGCCATGTGCTGGGTACCGCGCTGGACCACGGAAGGTACACCGTGGCGTGGGGTTGCGCCGGAATGGCCCGGGCCTGCCTGCACGCGGCGGCGCGGCACGCGACCGAACGCACTCAGGGCGGTACGCCGCTCAGCGAGCACGCGACGATCCGGGCTGCGCTGGGGCGTGCCTGGGTGGATGTGGAATCCGCGCAGGCCCTGTGTGAACGCGCCGCTCAGGCCCGAATTGCGGCCGGGCCGGAGGCGGTGATGGCGACGGTCGCCGCCAAGTACGCGGCCGCCGAGACGGCGGCCCGGGTCGGGGCGGAAGCGGTGCGGATACTCGGTGCCGCCGGCTGTGCGGCCGACAACCCGGTGCAGCGCTTCGCCCGGGACGCGCAGGTCGCGCAGATCATCGAGGGTTCACGCGATATCGCGGAATTGCATCTGGGGGAACACTTGCTCACTCGGCCGGCACGAGAGAAGGACGACGCGTGATCGGGATCGGACCGGTGACCGCGTGGTTCCCGGAGCGCGAAATCCGGGTACCGGATCTACCCGAACTCGCCGGGTTGCCGGCGCGGCAGCGCGAACACGCACTCTCGCTCGGGATCGAGCGGGTGCGCTGCGCCGCCGGGGCGAGCGAGGTGGATCTGGCCGAACCCGCCGCGCGCGGGGCGCTGGAGCGCGCCGGAATCGACCCCGGCGCACTCGACGCGCTGATTCTCGTCCAGGGGCGGGCACCGCAGTACCTGCTGGCTTCCGAGGCCACCCGGCTGCAGCATCGACTCGGCGCCGGGCGCGCTTTCGTCACCGGGGTGGGCGAGCTCGGATGTGTTTCGGTGTCGGCGGCGCTGCGGTTGGCCGCGGCGCTGCTGCGCGGGGATCCGCGCTGCCGCACCGTGCTGGTGGTGGCCGTGGCCCGGACGCCGACCCCGGCCCGTTATCGCAGCCCGATGACCGTCCTCGGCGACGGTGCGGCCGCGGTCGTGCTCACCGGCGATACCGCGGCCGGACGATACGAGCTGGTCGATATCGCGGTGCGCAGCGACGGGCAGTACTCCGACCTGTTCCGCATCGACTACCGGGATGTTCCCAGCGAGCGCTGGGTCGAGGAATGCGCCGACGAATCGACCTACAGTTTCCGGCTCGCGGTGGACAGCAGTAAACGGTTCGCCGCGCTCAATGCCGAACTCCTCGCTCGCAACGGTCTGCTCCCCGAGGATGTTTCGGCGATTCTGATGCAGAACCTGTCCGCAGGGGCCTTCGCGTTCTGGTCGGAGGCACTCGGCCGGCCGATCCACCCCTCCTGCGGGGACAACCTGGTCCGCTACGGGCATCTCGGGCCGGTGGACGTACTGATCAATCTGGACGATGCCGCCGAGACGCTGACGCCCGGCGCTACGGCACTGCTGTTGAACAGCAGCCCGGTCGCGGCGTGGAGCACGGCGGTGCTGCGGAGAACGGATGTGGCGGGATGACCGACCGGCCCGAGCCTGTGAAATGCCTGGTCTGGGATCTCGACGATACGGTCTGGGACGGGGTGGTACTGGAAAACGACCGGCCCGAACCGCATTCGGCGGCGCTGCACAGTCTGCGGGTACTCGACGAACGCGGGATCCTGCACGCCGTCGCCAGCCGGGGCGAACTCGACGTCGCGACCGGACATCTGCGCCGGCACGGGATCGAGGACCTGTTCTCGGCGATCACGGTCGGCTGGGGCGCGAAATCCGTCGCGGTCCGGGAGATCGCGGAATCACTGGGGATCGGCCTGGACACGGTCGCGTTCGTGGACAACGACCCGGTCGAACGCGCCGAGGTCGCCGCCGCACTGCCCCAGGTGCGCTGTTATGCGGCCGAGCAAATCGCCGAACTGCCGGGGCTGCCGGAGTTCGTGCCCGAGGTGATCACCGCGGAAGCTCGCCACCGCCGTGACTATTACCGCGCCGAACGCGCGCGGCGCACCGGTGAGAACGAATTCGCCGGCTCCGACGCGGATTTCCTGGCCTCGCTCGATCTGGTGCTGACCGTGCGGCGCGCCACCGCGGCGGACCTGGACCGGGCGTACGAGCTGACGGTCCGCACGCATCAACTCAACACCACCGGACGCACCTACGATCTCGCCGACCTGCGGGAACTGAGCCGATCTCCGGAATACGAGGTGCTCGTCGCGGACCTGCGGGACCGCTTCGGCGAATACGGGACCATCGGCCTGGCGGTGACCCGGCGCCGCGGCACCGATTCGGTACTGCTGCTGACCCTGATGTCGTGCCGGGTGATGTCGCGCGGGGTGGGTGGGCCGTTTCTCCGGTTCCTGATCGAGCGGGCGCGGACGGCGGGGCTGCGGCCGACGGCGGAGTTCGTCACCACCCCGGCGAACCGGATCATGCTGGTGACGCTGCGGTTCGCCGGTTTCACCGTGGACGCCACGGACGGCGATCACCTGCTGCTCGTCCATGATCCGGCGCATCGGCCCCCGCCCACCTCGCATGTCCGGGTGGTGGGCGAGACCACGGCGGCCGGCCTGCCGCTCGCGTTGTTCGGTCAGGTCCATCGGGTGCCCGACCGCACCGCGGTGGTGGTCGGCGACCGGCGGCTCACCTATCGCGAACTCGACGAGACCACGACCGCGCTGGCCCGGCGGCTGGTGGCCGCGGGGGTCCGGCCGGGCACCGTCGTACTGGTCCATCTGCCGCAGAGCCTGGATGCGCTGACCGCCGCGCTCGGGGTGCTGCGCGCGGGCGCGGCGTGGTGGATCGCGGAACCGGACCACTCGGCGGCAACTCTGACGGCCCTGGTGGATGAGCTCGGCTGTGCGGTGGCCGTGGTTGCCGGCCCGGCGGCGGGGCTGCCGGGACAGCTGACGACGGTCGATATGCGCGGCCCGGAGCCGGGGCGGGCGGAGCTGCCCGCCACGGTTCCGGAAACTGCGCCGGCCTACGTGATCACGACCTCGGGTTCCACCGGAATTCCCAAGGCGGTCATCGTCTCCCGCGCGAACCTGGCTGCCATGATCACCGCCCGCGACTACGATCACCGCGGCGGCGAACCGGTGACCTTCGCGGCCTTGCGGCTGCTGTGGGACGGCTGGCTGATGGTGTTCGCCTGGGGCCTGACCGTCGGGGCGACCAATGTCCTGCCCGATGCCGCGGCACTCGGGAACGTCACAGCGCTGACCGAGCTCGCCGCGCGATGGCGGCCGACGCATCTGGCGGCCACGCCGTCGATGTACCGGCTGCTGCTCCCCGGGCTCACCGGGTTGCGCGACGTCCTGCGTCAGGTCGCGCTCGCCGGTGAAGCGGTCCCGGCGAGTGTGGTCGCGCGCCACCGGGAGTTGCTGCCGGAGACCGGGTTCGTCAACGAGTACGGGCCCACCGAGGCGACCGTCACCTGTATCGCCTACGACGTGCGTGAGGTGCCGCGCGGACCGGTGCCGATCGGTACCGCGATGCGCGGGTCGGCGGCGTACGTGCTCGACCCGATGCTGCGGCCGGCTGCCCCGGATACCCCCGGTGAGCTCTATCTCGGCGGTGCCCAGGTGGTGCCGGGGTACGCGGCCCGCCCCGCGCTCACCGCCGGTGTTTTCCTGCCCGATCCGTTCACGGGCGAACCCGGGGCCCGGATGTACCGGACCGGGGATGTCGCGGTGCGCGGCAGTGACGGCGTGATCGAGTTCCACGGCCGGGTGGACGGGCAGGTGAAAGTGCGCGGGGTCCGGGTCGAGCGGGCCGGTGTGGAAGCTGTCCTCGAGACCCATCCGGCGATCCAGGAAGCCGCCGTGATCGACTTCGCGGGCTCCGACGACGCGGTTCGGCTCACGGCGTTCTGTGTGGTTACGGCGGATACCGATCCGCCCCCCGCCCGGGAACTCATCGCCCACTGCCGCGGCGGTCTCCCACCCCAGGCGATACCGCACCGGTTCCGATTCGTCGAGGCGATCCCGATCGCCACGGCGAGTACCAAACGGGACGACGCGGCGCTGCGGGCATGGGCGGGTGAGGCCCCGGTCGCTGCCCCGATCTCCCGGGAGGGCTGGACGGAGACCGAACAGGAGCTGGCCGCGATCTGGCAGGAACTGCTGGGACACACCGATTTCGAACGGACCGACAGTTTCCTGGACATCGGCGGCGATTCGCACCTGATCGTGCGCCTGCACCTGGCCCTGGAGGCGCGGTGGCCGGGCGCGATCCGGGTGGGACGGCTGTTCGATCTGGCGACCATCGAAGCGCAGGCCACCACGGTGCAGGCCGCCGCGGCGGACACCTGCCGGAATACCGAGGACCGAACCCCGACGCCGCAGGCGTTCGAACTGTGAGCGGAGCACCCGTGTACACCTACCGTGACAACGATATCGCCGTCATCGGCCTCGCCGTGCGCTTCCCGGACGCCGACAATCCGGACCGGTTCCATGCAAACCTCGCGGCCGGCCGCGACAGTGTCGGCCCGATGCCGGCCGCCCGCAGCGCCGCTACCGGACTCGGCGACCCCGCGGACTTCCTGCCGATGGGGCATCTCGCCGAGGTGCACGGTTTCGACCATGCCTTCTTCGGATTGTCCCGCCGCGAGGCCGAGGTGATGGATCCGCAGCAGCGGATGGCAGTGGAACTCGCCTACCGGGCCGTCGAGGATGCGGGATATGCGCTGGACGACCTGCGCAAGTCCGAGACCGCGGTGGTGTTCAGCTCCCCCACCCCCGCCTACCACGGGATGGTCGCCGACTCCGGGCCGCTGGGCATGCTCGGCAATCTCGGTTTCGGCACTCCCGCCCGCATCGCTCATCTGCTCGGACTGAGCGGCCCCGTTTACGGGGTGGACAGCGGCTGCAATGCGTCGATGATCGCGGTGCATCAAGCGTGCCGTGAATTGCGTTCCGGTGACGCGGAATACGCGCTGACGGGCGGTATCCGGGTTGCCTCCGGCGGCGCTCGAACCACCGGTCCAGGGCTCTTCTCCGAGATCGTCTCGCCGACGGGTCGCTGCCGGGCCTTCGACGCCGCGGCCGACGGCGCCGCCGGGGGTGAAGGCGGGGCCGCCCTGCTGCTGACGACCCTGGGGCGGGCGCGCGCCGAGGGAGCGGCGGTGTACGCGGTGATCGCGGGGAGCGCCACCCTGCACAGCGGGCATACCGCCGCGACCATCAGCGCACCGAGCGCGCCCGCACAGCAGCGGGTGATCGAGCGGGCGTGGCGGCAGGCCGGGGTGGCTCCGGCAACGGCCGGGTACCTGGAGGCCCACGGTTCCGGCACTCGGCTGGGCGATGCGGTGGAACTGGAAGGTATCGCGGCGGTATTCGGCACCGGGCGGACCGGACCACTGCCGATCGGCTCGGTGAAGACCAATATCGGGCACCTCGATCATGCGGCCGGGATCGCCGGACTGGTCAAGGCGGTACTCGGCCTCGCCCACGGGCAGTTGTACCGGTCCCTGCATTTCGAGCGGCCGACGGATGCGCTCGATCTGACGGCGGCCGGGATCGAGGTGCTGACTGCGACCCGGCCCTGGCCCGCCGGCCCGGCGCCGCGGCTGGCAGGTGTGAGCTCGTTCAGCCTCGGTGGCGCGAATGCGCACTGTGTGCTGGCCGAACCGCCGCCCGGCCCGGACACCACCGCGTCCGAGGCAACGGATCCGAGCGCCCGGCTGGTACGGGTCTCGGCGCGGACCGCGGACGCGTTGACCGAACTCTGCGGCGCACTCGCCGAAGCGCTGCGCGATGGCGACCAGGCCCTCGACGATGTGGCGTTCACGTTGAACCAGGGCCGCTGCGGGTACGCGCACCGATTCGCGGCGGTGGTCCGCAGCACCGGAGAACTGGTGCACGAACTGGCCGAGCGGGCCGGCCGGACACCGGAGGAGACCATGCCGGGTCCGGCGCCCCGAGTGGCCCTGCTCCTGGCGCCCGATACGGTCCCCGCGCTGGAAGATACGGATCCGCTGCCGGAAGAGCTACCCGCCGAAGGGCCCACCGCCGAGATCCTCGCGGCTCAGCTGGCGCTGCATCGGGAACTGCGCCGGTGCGGTATCGAGTTCGCGGCCGTTCTCAGCGCGGGAACCTCCCGTTATGCCGCGCGCCACCTGCTCGGTTCCGCGGTGGCGGTGTCCGCGGCCGAGATCGCCGCGACCGAGTACACGGTCGACGCCGAACGGCTCGCCGCGGCGGCGGATTCGCTGCGCGATGCCGGGCCGGTGGTGTTCTGTGAACCCGGGGTGGGCGGACGGCTCTCGGCACTGCTGCGCGAACACTGCGGTGACGATCTCGATATCGTCTGCGCCCCCGACCCGCTGCACCTGCTCGCCGCCCTGTACGTCCGCGGCGTCGATCTCGACTGGGCAGCACTGCAACCCGGCGGCGGGCGCAGAATTCGGCTGCCCGGGCACCCACTACGGCGAACCCGGTGCTGGATCGATCTACCGGGCAGTGACCGGCCGGTCCCGCCGGTGCAGCGGTCCCCCGCCGGCCCCGAGACGTCGGATCCGCGGAGCTGGCTGCGGGCGACACTGCGCGAACTCCTGCACACCGATACCGAGATAGACCACGGCGCAGACTATTTCGAGCTGGGTGGCAACTCGCTCATCGCCGTGCAACTGGTGGACAGGGTCGAGGAGGCATACGGATTCCGGCCCAAACTGCTGGACGTCTACGAGCACCCGAAAGTGGCCGATTTCGCCGAACTGCTCGTGGCCGGCCCGCGTCCCGCGGACCGCCCGGCGGTGCCCGAACTGGTCGCGCACGACGAACCGGTGCTCTCGTTCGGGCAGGAACGGATGTGGTTCCACCACCAGTTCGATCCGGGGACGACGCTCTACAACTACCCGTATGTGAACCGGTTGCGCGGCGACCTCGATATCGACGCACTACGCGGTGTTTTCGCCGACCTCGCCGAACGGCACGAATCGCTGCGATACAACATCGAAGCTCCCGACGGCCTGCCCGAGCTGCGGGTCCGCGCCGATCTCGGCGATTTCTTCCACGTGGTGGATGTCGCCGATCGGCCGGACCCGGTGGCCGCCGCCCGGGAACTGGTCCGGGCCGCCGCCGCGGCGCCCTTCGATCTGGCGACCGACCCGCTGCTGCGCGTATCGCTGATCACCCTCGGGCCCGGCGATCACGTCCTGCAGATCACCTGCCACCACATGGTGACCGACGGCGCCACCCCCGTGATCCTGGCCCGGGAACTCCCGGAGCTCTACGCGGCCCGCACCGAGGGTCGCCCGCACCGCCTGGCCCCGCTGCCGTTCCGCTACCGCGACTACGCCCGCTGGCAGCGGCAACTGCTGGCCAGTTCGGCGCTCGAGCACGAACTCGACTACTGGACCCGAACGCTGTCCGGCGCCCCGCGGCTGGCGCTGCCCACCGATTTCCCGCGTCCCGCACGCAAGGGCTTCACCGGCGACCTGTTGCCGTTCACCTTGCCTGCCACGCTGCTGACCGAGCTGCGGGCGCTGGCCCGCCGCGAATCGGTATCCCTGTTCGTGGTGCTGTTGACCGGCCTGTATCTGACCTTGGCCCGGCACAGCGGACAGCGCGATATCGTCGTCGGCACACCGACTTCCGGCCGCAACCGGCGCGAACTCGAAGGAATGCTCGGATTCTTCAACAGCACGGTGGCACTGCGTGCTCGCCTGTCCGGCGATATGCCGCTGACGGAGCTGCTGACGGACGTGCGGGCCGTGGTGCTGGGCGCACTGGAGAATCAGGAGATCCCGTTCGAGCGGGTGGTGAACGCGCTCGGCGACCAGCGCGATCTGGACCGGACCCCCGTGTTCGACGTGATGTACGTGCATCAGGAGATCCCGGAGTTCGCACCCCTGACCGATTCCGCCGGCTCCGATTTCGATACCGACCACACCCCGGCGAACGCCTTCGGTGGTTTGCCGGCGGGGACCGCGAAATTCGATCTGACCCTGATCACCTACGCGAACGCCCGGGGCCCGGCACACGATATCGGCGCCTGTGTGGAGTTCAGTACCGAGTTGTTCACCAGGCAGACGGTTGAGCGCCTGGTCGCGACCTACCTGTCCGTGCTGTCACTGATGGTGACCGCTACCGCGCCGGCGGTCGGTGCACTGCTCCGTGACGCGGACGCGCCCGGCGCGCCGGTGACGGACGCGGAAACCGCCGGGACGGCGGCAGCGAACGGAGCAGCCGGGCCGGGGTCCGGCGTTCCCACCGACCGGCCGCGGCGACCGGGCGGGTACGGGATCGACCGGGTGACGGGTCCACTCCCGGACACTGTCGACGAGGCCACCGTGCTCGCGGCCTGGGTGAGCCTGCTGGCCTGGTACTCCGGCCGCGACGAGGTGTCGCTGGGGGTGGTGGGTGCCGGAGACGAACGGCCGGTAACGATGACGATCGATCTCTCCGACGAACCCGGCGGCGCCGAGCTGGTCACCAGGGCACGTGCGGTCCGGGCGGCGCGACCAGGTACGGCGAACGGCGCCGCCCCAGCTATCTGGTTCGGTGCGCTACCCGGCGCCGGTACCGCGACCGAACTCGCGCTGACCTGGTCGGTGGGTGGTGACGGCCGGCCGGAGTTCACGCTCGGCTACGCGCCCGAGCTGTTCGACCGGGACACCGCGGACGATATGGCGGCCGATCTGATCCGGCTGCTCACCGCCTGGTCCGCCGATCCCGCCGCCCCGGTATTCGAGGTGATGTCGCGATGAGAGCCACCGGTGTGATCGGCGCCGGCACCATGGGCACCGGTATCGCGCAGTGTCTCGCGGTGGCGGGGCACCGGGTGCTGGTCGTCGACAACAACGACGACGCCCTGGTACGCGCGCAGAACTCCCTACGGCATGCCGTGCGCCTCGCCCTGCTGCTCGGCCGCGGCGACCGCGCCGCGCTCACCGCGGCGCCGGACCGGGTGGCGTGGACAACGGATCTCGCGGCACTGCACGACGCGGAGTTCGTCATCGAATGCGTGACCGAGGACATCGCCCGCAAAACCAGCGTGTTCGCCGAACTCGGGCGGGTCTGCGCGGCCGGCACCGTGCTGGCCACCTGCACGTCCGCGATCCCCGTGGCGCGGCTCGCCGCCGTGGCGGCGCACCCCGAACGGGTACTCGGCCTGCACATCATGAACCCCGCGCCGCTCACCGGCACGGTGGAGGTCGTCCGCGGCGGGCAAACTTCTTCCGCCGCACTGGACCTGGCGCTGACTGTGGTCGGCGAAATGGGTAAGACCGGCATCGTTGTCGGGGACCGGCCGGGATTCGTGATCAACCGGGTGCTCATGCTGTCGATCGTCGAGGCCGCGACCGCGCTGGACGACGGTGTGCGCGCGGCGACCGTCGACGCCTTGTTCGAGGGCTGCCTCGGTCATCCCACCGGCCCGTTGCGCACCGCGGACCTCATCGGGCTCGACAACGTGGCCGACACGCTGACCGTCCTGCGCACGGAACTGGGCGACGACCGCTACACCCCGCCGCCCGCGCTCGCCGCGCTGGTCGCGGCGGGACATTACGGCCGGAAGACAGGACAGGGTTTCCATGACTACCGCTGATACCCGGGTGCGCGACGACTCCGCGGACCGTGCGTACTGGGCAGACCATCTCCGCGACGCGCCGCGGCCGGAGGAACCCGCCGTCGCCCCGGCCGGCCGGATCGTGCTCGCGCTGCCGGAATCGGGTGATGTCGCGCGGCTGGCCCGTTCGGGAGGCGGGGCCGCCGCGGTCGTGCTGGCCGGGCTGGCGGTGTACGGGCAGCGACTGGGTGGCGCCACGGAACTGATCGTCGCGCATCTCGAGGGGTCCCTACGCACCCCGGTTCGGGTGCGCGTCAGTGCGTACACGAGCTTCGCGGCGCTGGTGCGGGAGGTCGGCGCCGGGTGGCGCCGGGCCCGCCGGCACCGATTCCGCGACGAAACCGACGACCGGTGGGCCGGCCGAGCAGACCGGGGCTGGGCGCTGTCCGCCGAATACCTCGACGGACAGTGGAATATCGCAGTCCCCGGACCGGCGCAGGAGTTCGTGCGCCTGTTCGAACGCCTCGTCGCTGAGCCGGCGCGTGCGGTGGGCGGCGTGACAGTGCCCGTCACGGGTACGGGAGACAGCGCACCGGCACCTGATTCGGCTGACGACGAACCCCACGCGCGCACTGTGCTCGAGGGTTTCCGGGAGACGGTGCTGCGCTCCCCGGCGTCGCCGGCCGTCCGCACCGCCGCGGGCGACGCGCTCTCCTACGCCGAACTCGATGCCCGGGCAAACCGGTGGGCGCGGTGGTTGATCCGGGCCGGCGCCGGACCGGAGACCGTGATCGCACTGACCGCACCCCGATCGCTCGCCGGGATCGTCGCGGTCCACGCGATCCTGAAGGCCGGTGCGGCATTTCTCCCCCTCGCCCCCGACCTTCCCGCGCCTCGGCGTGACCGGATGCTCGTCACCGCGCGACCCATGGCGCTACCCGGGCTCGCCCGGCCCGGTGAGCGCGCCGTCCGGGTACTGGAAGCGCCGCATCTCGACCTGCTGGACCGGTTGTCCGCCGGGGAGAAGACCGCCGACCCGGCGATCACGGTCCGCGGTGACAACCTCGCGTATGTCATGTTCACCTCCGGTTCCTCGGGGCAGCCCAAAGGCGTCGGGGTCGACCATGCCGCGCTCGGTAACCACTTGGCCTGGGTACAACGCAGATTCGCGCTCGATACGACCGATACGGTGTTGCAGAAAACACCCGTCACCTTCGACGTATCGCTGTGGGAGGTGTTGTGGCCGTTGCAGTCCGGTGCGCAGCTGGTGATACCGCCGGCCGACGATCTCGGGCCCGGGGAGCTCGCCGGGCTGATGCGCCGGTTCGCCGTCACCACAGTGCATTTCGTACCCACCATGCTGCGGGTTTTCCGGGAGACCGAGCAGCTACCGCCCGAAGTCCGCCGGGTGCTGGTGGCCGGTGAAACGTTTCCGCGCGACCTGGCCCGGTGGTGTGCCACCGGGCCGGCCGAGGTGGTCAACCTCTACGGGCCTACCGAAGCCTGTATCGCGGTGACCGCACACCGGGTACGCGCCGGTGACACGGGTACGGTCCCGATCGGGACGCCGATCCCCAATGCCGGGTGCCGGGTACTCGACGCCGCACTGCGGCCGGTGCCGGACGGGGTCGCCGGGGAGCTGTATCTGGTGGGGGTCGCGCTCGCCCGCGGGTACCCGGGCCGTCCGGCCGAGACCGCCGGCCGATTCGTCGCCGATCCGTACGCTCCGCACGGGACGCGGATGTACCGTACCGGCGATATTGTGCGCCGCCGCGCCGGTGATCTGGAGTATCTGGGCCGCAACGACTTTCAGATCAAGCTGCACGGTCTGCGGATCGAACCGGCGGAGATCGAAGCAGCGCTGCTGGCCGACGAGACGGTGGGCGCGGCCGTGGTGGTCGCCGACGCCGACCGACTGCACGGTTATCTCGTCGCCGCACCCGGATATCGGATCGAGATCGGCGCCGTACGAGCCGGACTGGCCGGCCGTCTGCCCGGCTCACTCCGGCCGCATACGCTGACCGTGCTCGATTCGCTGCCGTCGACCACCGCGGGAAAGCTCGACCGGAGCGCACTCCCGGCGCCGGTGGTGGAGGAGACGACCTACCGTGCGCCGGAGGACCCGGTGGCGGAAACGCTGGCCGGTGTCTACGCCGAAATTCTGGGCCGGGAGCGGATCGGCGCCGACGACTCGTTCTTCGCCCTCGGCGGCGACAGCATCATGTCGATCCTGCTGGTGGCGCGCGCCAAAAGTCACGGTATCGCGATCACCGCGCAGCAGGTCTTCGAGCACCGCACACCCGCCGCGCTGGCCGCGGCCGCCGCGGGCACCGCGGCCGTACCCGTGCTCGCGGAGCTGGCCGGGGGCGGTATCGGCGAAATGCCGCTGCCGCCGGCGGCGGCGTATCTGGTGCAGCGCGGCGGTGGCTGGCGCCGGTTCGTGCAGGCCCTGGTGCTGGAACTACCGGCGGGTATCAGCGCCGGCCAGTTGACCGCCACGCTCTCGGCGGTGCTGGAACGCCACGATATGCTCCGCTCCCGGCTGTACCGCGACGCGGGCGGGCAGTGGCGGTTGTTCGCCGATCCGCCGGGTTCGGTCCGGGCCCAGGACCTGATCGACCGGGTGGGAATCGCTGCCGGGGCGGACGAGCGCACCCGCACAACGTCGGTCGCCGAGGCCTTCGAGACCGCGCTGGGCCGGCTCGATCCGGGTGCGGGCGCGGTGCTGCGGTTCGTCTGGCTCGAGCCGGAAACGCCGGCGGCGAACGAGACCGGCCGGTTGATCGTGGTCGCACACCATATCGCGGTGGACGGTGTCTCGTGGCGGATCCTGGTGCCGGATCTCATCGCTGCTTGGGCGCAGGTCGCGGCCGGTCGGCAACCGCAGCTCCCGCCCGTGGCGACCTCCATGCGGCGCTGGACGCATGCGCTGGCGACGGAGGCACAGCGGGCCGGGCGGACCGCGGAACTGGACTACTGGCGTGAGGTCGTCCGCCCGGCCGATCCGCCGCTGGCCGACCGGCCGTTCGACCCGGCCCGCGATCTGGCCACATCCATGCGCTACTCCACCGTCGAACTCGACGAGAAACGCACGGCCGCAGTGATATCCACGCTCGCCGAGCGGTACCACACCGGTGCGAACGAGATTCTGCTGACCGCACTGGTTCTCGCGGTCGCGGCATGGCGGCCCCGGGACGAGGTGCTGGTGCGCCTGGAAGGGCACGGCCGGGAACCGGATATCGCCCCGGGCGCCGATCTCTCCCGGACCGTCGGCTGGTTCACCGCCCTGTATCCGGTCCGGTTCCGGCTCTCCGGAATCGATATCGCCGAAGCGGCAGCCGGTGGCGAAAGCCTCGGGCGCGCTGTCAAAGCCGTCAAGGAACAGCTGCGGTCGGTTCCGGACCGCGGCGTCGGATACGGCCTGCTGCGGTACCTGAACCCCGAGACGGCACCGGCCCTCCCGGCCGCGGAGCCGGGACAGATCGTCTTCAACTATCTGGGCGCTGTCGCCAGCTCGGCGATCCCCGGCGAGCTGACCGGTCTCGGCTGGATTCCGGTCGGTGACGCGGGCGAACTGCCGCGCACCCCGGATCCCGATATGCCGGCCGCGGGGGCGCTCGAACTGGACATCATCGTGGTCGCCGGGCGCTTACACGCCACCATCGGGTATCCGGAAAGTCTGCTCGACCGGACGGCGGGCGACGAATTCATCCACCGGTTCGACACCGCGCTGGGGCTACTGGCCGACCATGCCGGCACCGCACGCGGCGGGCATACGCCGTCCGATTTCCCGCTGGTGCGGGTCGGGCAGCCGGATATCGAACGGTGGGAACGACGATATCCCGGGCTGGTCGACATCTGGCCACTGGGCCCCATGCAGGCGGGCCTGTTCTATCACGCGGTGTACTCGGGCCGGTCGGTCGATCCCTATGTGCTCCAACTGGTGATCACGCTCACCGGCACCCTCGACTCCGGCCGCTTGCGGGCTGCCGCCCGCGCGGTGCTCGCGGCACATCCGAGCCTGCGCACCGCCTTCCACGCCGACGGCTCCGGGACACCGATCGCGGTAGTGCTCGCGGCGGTCTCGCTGCCGTGGACCGAACTCGACGTGGAACCCGACAGCGATATCGGGGCACTGCTGGCCGCCGACCGCAGCGCCCGGTTCGATCTCACCCGGCCACCGCTGATCCGCTTCACCCTCATCCGGTTCGGTGACGAGCATGCGAAACTCGTGGTGACCAGCCACCACATCGTTTTCGACGGCTGGTCGGTCCCGCTGCTCATGCAGGACCTGCTGACCCACTACGCCGGGGGCGATCGCCACCCGGCCCCGCCGCGCCCGTCCTACCGCGATTACCTGCGTTGGCTGACGGGCTGGGAGCCGACCGCCGCGGAGCAGGCTTGGCGTACCGCTCTCGCGGACGTGGTGCCGACACTGCTCGCCGCGCCGGCCGAGCCCGCACCGCCGGGCGCGCTCCCGCTCGAGGAGACGATCCTGCTCTCCGAGGACACCAGCCGAGGGATCGCCGCGACCGCCGCCGACCTGGGGGTCACCGTGAACACCGTGGTCCAGGCGGCGTGGGCACTCGTCCTCGGCGAGCACACCGGCCGCGGCGATATCGTCTTCGGCGCCACCGTATCCGGCCGCCCGCCCGACCTGCCGGGTGTCGAAACCATGGTCGGCCTGTTCATCAACACCGTCGCGGTGCGGGTTCGGCTCGATCCGGTCGAATCGATGGCGGCGCTGCTCATCCGGCTACAGCACGAACAGGCCGAACTCACCGCACACCACCACCTCGGCCTTGCCGATATCCAGGCCTGCGCCGCCGGTGCCCACCAGGAACTGTTCGATACCCTCCTGGTTTTCGAGTCCTACCCGTTCGATCCCGGCCTCGCCGCGGAGGCGAGCATCGACGGTCTCTCGGTGACGGGATTCGAATCCCATGAGGCCACCCATTTCCCGCTCGCGTTGTCGGTCTGGTCGGGGGTGGGACCGGTACCTCGAGTCGGTGCGGACAACCGCATCCGGATCGTCGCGAGTCACTGGCCGGACGGGTTCGCCGCGGGAGCCGTGCGCGCGCTCCTCGACCGGTTCGGCGGGGCACTGACCGCGATCGGCACGAATCCGGCGGCAGCCGTGGGGGAATGGCGGCCGGTCGATACGGCACCCGCGGCGGATCCATCGACGCTGAACGAGCACGGAAGGAATCCGCGGTGACCACCTGGCCGTTGACCGCCGCCCAGCAGGAAATCTGGCTGGCACATGAACTCGACACCACCCGGGCCCGGCTGGTTGTCGGCGGGTACGTCCACATCCACGGGCGTATCGATCCCGAGCTTTTCGAATGCGCGTTGCGGGCAGTCGTCGCGGGCTCCGAGACGCTGCGCGTGCGCATAGCGGGCGATACCCAGATCGTCGACGAACTCACCGATTGGCCACTGCCCCACCGGCAGTTCGACTCCGTGGCCGCCGCCGAGCGAGCGCTGGCCGCCGAACTGAACCGTCCGTTCGACCTCGGCGCCGCGCCCTTGTTCGACCAGCAACTGATCGATGTGGGCGAGGCAGGCTACCTGTGGTTCCTGCGCGCGCACCACATCGTGCTCGACGGTGCCGCATTCATGGCGCTGTTGCGGCGGGTCGCCGCGGTCTACACCGCGTACGCCGCCGGGACGGCACCCGCTGACGGACTGTTCGACCGAGTGCAGACGCTGGTCGAGGAAGACACCCGCTACCGCGCCTCGCAACGGTTCCGGGCCGATCGGGAGTACTGGTCGGCACGGCTGCGGGAGATGCCGGAGGCACCGATGTTCGCCGAAGGTCCCGCCGGTGCGGGCGCGCTCGGCTATCCGCGCTACACCGGCGATCTCGCCGCCGCCGACTGGCAGGCCCTGCGTGCGGCCGGTGACCGGTGGACAGCCGGCTGGCCGGCCCTGGTCCTCACGGCGGCCGCCGCCCTCCTGCACGCCGACACCGGCGCGCGCACGGTCGGGCTCGGGCTCACCGTGCCGGCGAAGCGGTCCCGTAACGCCCTCGGGATGACCGCCAATGTCGTTCCCCTCCGGCTCGAGCTCGACCCCGCCGACCGGGTAGCCGATCTGGCGCGGACCGTCCGGGCGGACTCGCTGATAGCGCTGCGCCACCAGCGCTATCGGCTCGCCGATATGTTCGCCGATCTGTCCGCGGCAGGCGGCGAACGGCGCCTGGTGGGCCCGGTGGTGAATATCCTGCCCCGGCAGCGGGCGGTCGAATTCGGCACCTATCCGGCAACGCTGCACGATATGTCCGCCGGGCGCACCGACGATTTCACCCTCAGCGTGTACGAGGGCGAGCCCCGGCTGCGGATAGCGCTGGACAGCAGTACGGCCCGCTTCCGGGAGAGCGACCTCGCCGCGCAGCACGACCGGCTCTGTGCCGCATTGCGCGCCCTCGCCCACGCCCCCGACGACCTCACTCTCGGTGGACTGCGTCTCCATACCGCCGGCGGCGCAGACGAACCGGCCACCACGCTGCCGCGTAGCCCGGAAGCCGTCGCCCCGGTTCGTACCGTGCCGACGGACCGGCCCGTGGCATCGGTGACGGCCACGACCACGCTGGTTTCCTGGTTCGCGCACACCGCCGGATCCCATGCGACGGACCCGGCGCTCACCTTCGGCGCCGGCACACTGACCTACCGCGAACTGGACGAACGCTCCGATCTGCTGGCCCGTCGGGCCGCCGCGGCGGGTGCCGGGCCGGGCTCCTACGTCGTGCTGGCGCTGCCGCGGTCGGCAGAAATGGTGGTCGCCGTCCTCGCGGTTCTGAAAACGGGTGCGGCGTATGTTCCCGTCGACCCCGCCGACCCGCCCGAACGAATCCGGTCGGTACTCGACGATTGCGCACCCGCCCTGATCCTCACCACGTCCGAGACGCTGCTGCCGAGCGGCACGGTCCCGGTGCTCGCCGTCGACGACGAACCGGCCACGCCCCCGGCGGCCGGGCCGGTGCGCGCCGTGCGACCCGCGGACCCCGCGTACGTGATCTACACCTCGGGTTCCACCGGAAAACCCAAAGGGGTCGTGGTCACCCACGCGAACGTCGTCCGCTTGTTCACCACCACCGACAACTGGTTCGGTTTCGGACCAGCTGATGTGTGGACATTGTTCCATTCGATCGCCTTCGACTTCTCGGTCTGGGAGATCTGGGGCGCACTGCTGTTCGGCGGGCGGCTGGTGGTGGTCGATCGCGATATCGCCCGGTCGCCCGCGGATTTCCGGACATTGCTTGCCGACGAGCGGGTCACCGTGCTGAACCAGACACCGTCCGCTTTCGGCATGCTGGTGGACGCCGACGCCGAGCGCGACGCCGGCGATCTCGCGCTGCGCTGGGTGCTCCTCGGCGGCGAAGCGATCGAACCGCACCGGATAGGGGCCTGGTACGCACGGTATCCCGGTCACGCGGTGGTCGATGTGTACGGCGCCACCGAGACCACCGTGCTGAGCACCGGGTACCTCTCGGGCCCGCACGCGCACGCGAACCGGATCGGGCGGGCACTGCCCGATCTGCGGGTGTCTGTGCTGGATGCCGCCTTGCGCCCGGTACCGCCGGGAATACCGGGCGAGATCTATATCGGCGGTCCCGGTGTGGCGTGCGGATATCTGAACAGGCGAGAACTCACCGCGGCACGATTCGTCGCCGATCCCGCCGGACCGCCCGGTGCGGTGATGTACCGCAGCGGCGACAGGGCCCGCCGGATCGACGGTGTTCTGGAATATCTCGGCCGGGCCGACCGGCAGGTGAAGATCCGCGGATTCCGGATCGAACGTGGCGAGGTCGAGGCGGCGCTGTGCGCGCTTCCCGAGGTCTCCGCCGCCGCCGTCCTGGTCGACGACCGCGCCCGGCTGATCGCGTTTGTGGTGTCGGAACTGGACCCCGCGGTGATCCGGGACCGCGTGGCGGCCGGGCTCGCCGCGCATGCGGTGCCCGCCGCGGTCGTCGGGGTCGCCGAACTGCCGCTGACCGGTAACGGCAAACTCGACGAACGACGCCTGCTGGCGATCGGCACCGGCGCCCCGGCCGGCGAACCCGACCTGGCCGGCACCGAACGCGAGATCACCGTGCACCGGCTGTTCGCCGAGGTACTCGGCCGCACCGACTTCGGGTTCGACGACCGGTTCTTCGCCGTCGGCGGCGACAGTATTCTGGCGATCCGGCTGGTGAACCTCGCGCGGACCGCCGGGCTGGTGATCACCGCGAAGGATGTCTTCGAACACCAGTCGGTCCGCGCGGTCGCCGCGCTCGCGGTACCGGTGTCCGAAACCGCCGCGGCGGAGGACGCCGGCGCGGCCTGCGGTGCGATGCCGGCCACCCCGATCATGGACCGATTCGGCCGCGCCGGTGTGGTCACCGACGATTTCGCCCAGTACGTCGTGATCCGGCTCCCCGCCGCCGTCACCGAGCCCCGGCTGCTCACCGCGCTCCAAACATTGCTCGACCACCACGATGTGCTGCGGATGCGGGCCGAGTGGACACCGCACGACCAGTGGCAGGTGGTGATCCCGGAACCCGGTGCGGTGCGCGTGGACACCGTATTCCGGCGGGTGCGGTCGGGCGGGGGTACCGCGCAACGGGAGATCGAACGTCTCGCCGCGCACCGCCGGCTGCTGCCGCGGGACGGTGTGATGGTGCAGGCCGTCGTCGTCGACGAACCCGAGGATGCGGTGCTGCTGCTGGTGATCCATCACCTGGTCGTGGACCATGTCTCCTGGCAGATCCTGCTCCCCGATCTCGCCCGGGCACTCGCCGGGTACGAGCTCCACCCGGTACCGGCTTCGCTGCGAACGTGGTCGAACACCCTGGCGCAGCGCGAGATTCCGGAATCCGAGGTGCAGTGGTGGCTGCGCACCACGGCCGCCGCCACCAGCACGATCGGCCGGCGTCCACTCGATCCGATGCTCGACCGGATGGCCGATGCCGTTGCCGTCGCCGCCGGCCTCGACGCGGAGGCGACCCGGACACTGCTCACCGCGGTACCTCTCCGGTTCCGCACCGGGATCACCGAAATCCTGCTCACCGCGCTGTCGGTGGCCCTCACTCGCTGGCGAGGCACCGACCCGGTGCTGGTCGATATCGAGGGGCACGGCCGCGATACGGTGCCGGACCTGGACACCTCCCGCACAGTCGGCTGGTTCACCGTTGTCCATCCCGTCCCCATGGATACCGCGGTCGCGGACTGGGACCGGATGGTGGCCGACGGCGGGGCACTCGCCGAGGCCGTGCGGCAGGTACGGGAACGGTTACGTGCGGTGCCGGACGGCGGTATCGGCTACGGGCTGCTGTACCGCGAAGGCCGGATCGACGCCGTGGCGCCGATCGGATTCAACTACCTCGGCCGGTTCGATGTCCCGGGCTCCGCCGAACTCGACGCCGCGGGCAGCGCCCGGGGGCCGGACGCGGCCATACTGTACGAACTGGACATCCAGGTCCATATCGACCGCTCGGGTGCTCTCGTCTCGCAATGGGCCTGGCCGGGCGAGGTGTTCGAGCGATCCGACGTGGACGAACTCGCGCACCTGTGGATCACCGTGCTGACCGCTTTCGTCACCCATCACAGCGGCCCCGCCGAGGGCGCGTACGACCCGTCGGACTTCCCGCTGGTACGCATCGACGCGAGCACGCTGGCCCGACTCGGCGAACAGCACGGTGCGCTGCGTGATCTGCTGCCCGCCACCCCGATGCAGGCGGGCATGCTGTTCCACACGCTGTACGAGACCGAATCCGATCCGTATGCCGTGCAGATCCTGCTCACCCTGCGCGGTGCGATCGATCCGGACCGGCTGCGCCGCGCCGCCGCGACCGTCCTGCACCGGCATCCGCACCTCACCGGCGCGTTCACCGTGCACGGAACCGACCGGCCGCTCCTCGTCGTGCCCGCGGAGACACCGGTACCGTTCCGGGTGGTCGAGACCGCCGGTCCGGTGGCCGGGGAAACGGTGGAACGTCTGGCCCGAGAGGACCTGCGCGCGCTGGATGTACGGGTGGCACCGGTATTCCGGGTGACCCTGGTACCGGTGGAGCCCGGTTGCTCGCGGCTGGTGTTCAGCTTCCATCACGCACTGCTCGACGGCTGGTCCACCCAGGTGTTCCTGCGCGAGATATTCCAGGTCTATCACCGGATCCCACTCGGGCCGCCACCCGCCTACCGTGACGTGCTCGCCCGCACCGCCGGCCGGGATCGCACAGCGGCCCGGCACGCGTGGAATGAGTTGCTGCGGAATGCCGAACCGACCCGGGTCGGCCGTACCCGCGGCGGCCCGGCCGAACCCGCCGAGCTCCATCGGTTCACCCTGGATCCCGCGACGTCCACCGCGCTAGCCGAAGCGGCCGCGGCCCACGGCCTGACATTGAACTCACTGGTGCAAGCGGTGTGGGCGCTGGTACTCGAATATCTGACCGGTAGCCGCGAGGTGCTGTTCGGTGTCACGGTGTCCGGCCGCGACACCGGTTTCGATTCCGAGCAGGTCGTCGGCATGCTGATGAACACCGTCCCGCTGCGGGTCCTGATCGATCAGGGAATTTCCGTACTGGAGTTGGCGGCCCGGATCCAGGCCCAGCGGATCTCGCTGCTCGAACACGACCATCTCGGCCTGAGCGAAATTCTCGATACGGCCGGTGAACTGTTCGACACCGCGTTGATCTTCGAGAACTATCCGATCGACACCGCAACCTTCACCGACCCGGCGGCGGATTTCTCGGTCACGGACGCCGAACATCGCGACCGCACGCACTTCCCGCTGGCGGTGACGGTGTTCCCCGAGCCGGTGCTGACCTTCCGCCTGGCGGTCCGCCCGCAACTGCTGGACTGGTTCGGGACGGCCGCGGAGATCCGGTCTGTGCTGACCCGGCTGTGCGACGCGGTGGCGGCGCACCCGGATCGACCGGTGGGCCGGCTGCGACTGCCGGTCCCCGAGATGCCGGGCCGGGGACCGGATCGGGAGATTCCGGAGATGTCGGTGCCCGACCTGTTCGAAAAGGTCGCTGTGGAGTATGCCGATCGAGTAGCGCTGTGGCACAACGGCACCGAGATCAGTTACGGAGAGCTCGACGCACGCGCGAATCGCACTGCCCACCTGCTGGCCCGATCGGGAGTCGGGGTGGGGACACCGGTCGGGATCGCGCTGCCGCGCTCACCGGAACTGGTCGTCGCCTTCCTCGCGGTGCTGAAACTGGGCGCGGTATGCCTGCCCATCCACGAGGGATACCCGCCCGAGCGGGTCGACTGGTTACTGCGGCACACCGGAGCCGAGCTGGTGCTGCGCGACCCGGAATCGGTCGCGGGCACCGACCCGCAGCTCCCGCGGACGAACCCCGGAAGCTCTGTTCCCGCCGCGGCGACGGCCTGGCTGATGTTCACCTCCGGTTCGACCGGGACCCCGAAAGGGGTGAGTATCACCCATCGCAATATCGTTGCGCGCGCACTGGATTCGCTTGGCCGAGATCGGGAATGCACCCGCTTCCTGCTGCACTCCCCCTACACCTGGGACATGGTGGTATACGAGCTGTGGCTGCCGCTGCTGAACGGATACAGTGTCGCCATCGCACGGCCCGGGCCACTCGACGCCGCGGACTACCGCCGGGTACTCGGCCGCGCATCGGTCACCTCGCTGCTGCTCTCCGCAGGCCTGTTCCAGGTTCTCGCCGAGGCCATCCCCGCCGAACTCGGCCAGGTGCGCGATATCGCGGCGATCGGCGATGTGCTGGCGCCCGCAGCGGTGGCCCGGATCCGCGCCGCGGCACCGGATATCGCGGTCACGAACCTGTACGGGCCGGTCGAGGCCACCGCCTTCGCGCTCGCCCACCGGATTCCGCCCGGAATCCCGCAGGACCGCCCCGTCCCGATCGGCATCCCGGCCGACAACACCGGGGTCGCGGTGCTGGATACAGCGCTGCGACCGGTATCGCCCGGAGTCGGCGGGGAAATCTATCTGTCCGGCGCCGGTGTGGCCGCGAACTATCTGCGGGAACCCGGGCTCACCGCGGCACGATTCGTCGCCGACCCGCACGGCCGCCCAGGCTCGATCATGTACCGCACCGGCGATATCGGCACCTGGGACCGGGAAGGCCGCCTGCATTTCCTGGGCCGGGCCGATCGCCAGCAGAAGGTCAACGGATACCGGGTCGAACCGGGTGAGGTCGAGGCCGCGCTGTTGCAGCAGCCGGATATCGCGGCGGCGGTGGTCACTGTCCGTCCGGGCCGAATCGGGAAAACGCTCGTCGCGTATGTGGTGGCCCGCAGTGGGCAGCCCGACCCGGCGGTATTGCGCACCCGGTTGGCCCGGTCCCTGCCTTCCTATCTGGTGCCGGCCGCGATCGTGCCGATCGCTGAACTGCCCCTCTCCACGAACGGCAAGGTCGATATCGCGGCCCTGCCGCAGCCCTGGCGGGACTCGTCCGGCGGCGCCGCAACCGGGTCCCAGCAGCTGGTGGCAGCGGCGGTGGCAGAAGTGCTGGCACTGGACGAGGTGGGCGCTGACGACGATTTCTTCGACTTGGGCGGTGATTCGCTGTCCGCGATCCGCCTGGTCGATGCGGTGAACACCGCATTCGGTACCGCACTATCGGTGCGCGATATCTTCGAGGCCTCGACGGTGGCAGCTCTGGCCGATCTGGCCGGACAACCGGCGACCGACGCCGGTGCGGACCCGTCGGCACCGGCCCGGCCGCCGCGGCGTGGGCCGATGCCGGCCGCGAATCGGCCACCATCGCAACCGATTCCGCTGACACCCGCCCAGCAGCGATTGTGGACCATCAACTATCTGTCCGACGGAGCCCCCGGTTACCTGCTCCCCCTGGCGGGTGAAATCACCGGCCCCCTGGACCTGGTAGCGATGCGGGCGGCCATCGCGGATCTGCTCATCCGGCACGAGATTCTGCGCACCGTCCTGCCGTACACCGATACCGCCCCGGTTCAGCGGATACTGCCCGCCCCCGTGGCGGACGACCCGGACAGCGCGGTGCCGTTACGAGTGCAGCCCTGCACCCCGGAAGATCTCGAGGCGGCACTGACCGCGGAACTCATCCGGGGTTTCGATCTGCAGGTGGAGATACCGCTGCGCGTCACAGTGTTCCGGCTGAGCGATACCCGGCATATCTTCGTCTTCGTCTTGCACCATATCGCCGGAGACGTCGAATCCCTGGTGCGCCTGTCCCAGGATTTCGGATTCGCCTACACCGCCCGCGCCGCGGGCCACGCACCGGAATGGCCCGCGCCCGCCGTGCAGTTCGCGGACTACACGCTGGGGTTGCGCGACTGGATGGGTCCCGAATCCGACCCGGACACCCGCGCTGCCGCCCAGGCCCGCTATTGGCTCACCGAACTCGCCGGAGTACCCCAGGCGCCGGTACTGCCCACCGACCACCCTCGTACCCAGCGCACGGAAGACCGCGCCGCCGGTGTGCCGCTGAGCTTCGACGCCGGAACACATCGGGCGATCACCCGGGCTGCGCAGGATTGCTCGGCGAGCACGTACCTGGTCCTGCACGCCGCGTTCGTCTACGCACTCACCGAATTCGGTGCCGGACACGATATTCCGATAGGTGTAGCGGTCAGCGGCCGTGATCACGAATCGCTCGACACCATGATCGGCTGTGCGGTGCACACGGCGGTGATCCGGGCGCAGACGGCAGCCGCCCCGACCTTCCGCGACCTGGTGGTCCAGCTGCGGGACCGTCTGGCCGGCGCCACCGAGCACAAGGAGTTCCCCTTCGACCGGCTGGTGGCCCAGCTGAAGCCACGGCGATCCCGGCACCACCACCCGCTGTTCCAGATCATGTCGACCTTCTACCGCGATATCGCCACGGACCATCCCTTCGGTTCCGCGACGGTCCGCGAGAGAGCGCTCCCCCTCCGGCACACCGAGTTCGAACTGCTGTTGCAGCTGCGCGACCGATACACCGACCGCCACCCGGCCGGGATCAGCGGCGAGCTGATCTACGCTTCCGAACTGTTCGACCACTCGACCGTCGAGACACTCGCCGCCCGAATCCACGAGCTGATACCGGTCCTCTGCGCCGATGTCGACGCCCCGCTCGGGTCGGATGACGGCCCGCGTACCGCCGCCGACCGTGAAACGTAGTGCGCGGACCGGGCACTCGAAATCCTGAGACGGCCGGCCGCTCAGCCCCACCAGTGCTCGGGTTTCCAGCACAGCGATCAACGTCACAAGGCGGTTCCCCCGCCCGTACTGGGATGCAGTGCAAATTGTTTCGGGTCGGTGAGACGGCGCGGGCCGCTACCGTCGCGGTTCATCTCCCAGACCTCAGCTCCCGGCCTGGACGCTGAGTCATGGGTGAAACGAGTGAAGAGGATCGCCCTGCCCCAGTCGGGGGAGAACGACGGGTGCCCGGTCCAATCGTGCGGGATTCATCACGAAGACCGACTGACGGTCGTCGGCGAACGTGATTTTCGCACGGCCCGGCGTACTGGTGAAGTATTGCACCCACTGCTCGGGATCCACGCCGCAGCCGGCGATCAGCCCCGACAACGCCACGGTGATCGCGACTGCCAACGGCACCCGGATCTTTGTCTCGAACACTTTGCCCAATCTATCCGCAGCCCGGTCCGGGAGCTGTTCGAAGAAGCGAGGCCGGGAAATTCGGCCGCGCTGATCGGTAACGTGTGGAAGATGCACACCCAGGGAGCCGCGGAGTGGATCGAGACTCGCGACGGCCGCGAACTATACGCACAGGTGCTCGACGGCCCCTTCGGAAACCGAGGCGAAGAAGGCAGTACGGATGCGGCGGGGACCCGCGGCGCGGTGACAGTGGTGTTCGAGGCCGGCTACGCCGCCCAGCGCTCCACCTGGGCTCCCGTGCAGACACGAGTGGCGGAGTTCGCTCGCGCCGTCGTCTACGACCGCTCCGGCCTCGGGCGTTCGGCGCCCGACCCCGGCGGTCGCAGCCTGGAGCGGATGGCGGCCGACCTGAACGACGTACTCGACCATCTCGGCACCGGCCCGTTCGTGCTGGTCGGGCATTCCGCCGGCGGCCCTATTGTGCGCGCCGCGGCCGCGAATCCACAACGACGCCAGGAGGTCATCGGCTTGGTTTTGGTCGATCCCAGCGACGAGGCAGCGGGTTTCGCGATGAGCCGCACCACCAGGCTGCTGGAGCAAGTGATCGAGCCGATCGAACTGGGACTGGCAAAACTAGGGCTGTTCAAGCCGCTGTTCGGCAAGCTGCTGGCCGCGATGCCCGCTGAGGATGTGCGTGCCGACCTGGACAGGGAGGCTTTCACCCCGCAGGTAGTCCGTACGCAGATACAGCAGACGAAGACGTTCATCCCGGAACTGCGGGCTTGGCGGCAGAATGCGCCGGACCTGGGTGACATACCGGTCACTGTGGTGTCCGGAGCCCTGCCCGGGGACGGGATGATCCGCAAGCAGCGAACGGCATTCGTGGCGGCGCACGCCACTCGCGCGGCAGCTTCGGCCAGGGGGCGTCACGTGATGGCGCCCAACTCGGCGCACTATGTCCCGCTCACCGACGCCGACTTGGTGGCCGCTGAAGTACGTCGTCTGGCGGAAGCTTAGGTCGGCACGGAACCCGTACATCACCGGCTACCGGAGCCCGACCGTCAGATCGCCTGGTTCCAGCCCTGCTCGTCCCGATCTGGAACCAGTAGCGAAATGCCGTCACCTGTGTACTGATGAACCTCCGAGGCAGCCACGCTGTGGCTGTTCTCCTCGTTCGAGTCGGGCAGCAACAAGGCTGCCGCGCCGCTGATCAGCACCAGTATCACGAAGATGGCAAGTGCCACACCCCATACGATCCCGAGATTACGGTCCTCGGTCGACGCGCCACGCCCGATCGGGTTGCCGGGAGCCGGGGGCGGTACCGGTGGAGCGGCCACCATCGGACGCTCGTATCCGGCCGGTCGTGAGTTGTGCACCGTCGGCGCGATACGCGCGATATCGACCGTGTTCTCGACGTGCCGGCCCCCGAGTGCGTCGAGGACAGCGGTGGTGAATGCGGCACAGGTGGGGAAACGGTCGTCGCGTTGTTTGGCCATCGCCCGCGCCAGGACCGCGTCGAGGGCCACGGGGAGATCCGGGCGTATGGCGGTGATCCGGGGAACAGGCTTCGAGACGTGGCCCAGCACCACCTGTCCCGGATTCGTCGCCGCGTACGGCGGTTGCCCGGCCAGCAGGGTGAACAGGGTGCAGGCCAGGGAATACTGGTCGGAGCGGTGATCCACGACCTCGCCGGACAACTGCTCGGGCGAGGCGTAGGCCAGCGTCGCGGTGAACGTACCGGTGGCCGTGAGCTTGGTGTTGAGAGTGTCGGTGAGCCCGGCGATACCGAAATCGGTGAGCACCGCGTGCGCTTCGCGGAAATCGTCGCCGTGGGCGATCACGATATTGGCCGGTTTCACGTCGCGGTGCAGGATGCCGCGGCTGTGCGCGTAGTCCAGCGCCACCGCGGTTCCGCGCAGGAAATCCGCCACGGTCGCGGGCGGCTGCCGGGCAGCGTCCCAGGATGCGGCGTCGGTGCCGCGGATGTATTGCATCGCGATCCACAGATGACCGTCGTGCGCGCCCCGGTCCAGCACGCCGACGATTCCCGGGTGTTCGAGCCGGGCGATCACGTCGGCCTCGCGTTCGAACCGGCGGGCGAGTTCGGGGTCGGTGGATACTTCCCGGTTCAGCAACTTCAACGCCACGGTGCGGGGTAAACGTGGGTGCTGGGCAAGGTACACCGTACCCATTCCGCCCTGGCCCAGGAGCCCTTCGATCCGGTATCCGGCAAAGGTCTCGCCCACCCCCAGCATTACTGCTCCTTCTGTCACTACTCGAACACGGTGACGGTACCGCACCGCTCCAACCGCGGCACCCGGGTGTTGCTTCTGACCGAACTGGCTTCCAGCGGTGGGTAATCCGCCAATTACTGTGACAGCCAACGGTGTTCGAGTTCGCGACGGGACCGGACCCCGAGTTTGGCGAAGATCTCGCGCAGCTGCCATTCGACGGTGCGCGGGCTGACGAAGAGCCGCGCCCCGATTTCCACGTCGGTGAGGCCTTCCCGGACCATTTTGACGATCTGGTTCTCATCCGGGGTGAGTTCGTCACCGGTTCCGGTGGGGTGCTCATGGATACGCTCCCCGACGGCGGCCAGCTGGCGTGCCGCTCGGTGGGTGAAACCGTCCATGCCCATGGCCGTGAAGAGTTCGTGCGCGGTGTGCAGATGTTCGCGGGCCTGCGGTCCGCGGCGCTCGCGGCGCAGCCATTCACCGTAGACGAGGTGGGCGCGGGCCAGTTCACCGCGCAACGTGGTGCGGGCGAGATGCATGACCGCCGCCCGATACCGGGTTTCGGCGTCCGGTCCGTCGCTCAACAACGCGTGGGCGCGGGCCTCGATACCCATCGCCCAATCGCTGCCGCTGGGCCGGGTGACCTCGGTGAGGCGGACCAGGGCGTCGAATGCCCGGTCGGTGGCGCCGGAGCGGGCCGCCGCCTCGATGTATTCGACGAGCGACCAGACCGGGATGCCGACTTCCAGTTGCACATACTCCTCGTTCGACGCGCGCGCGGCCTCGGCTGCCTCGGCGTACCGTTCCTGACTGTTGTAGAGGACGGCGCGGGCGTAACCGCCGACCACCGGCCCGATCCCTTCTCCCCGGCGCTGCTCCCCTTCGTCGGCGTATCTGCTGAGCTCGAGACATTCCGCTTCGCGGCCGCGCCAGCCGGCGACGAGCAGTGCCACGTAGACGGGGGCCGCGGCGCCGACCGCTTCGGAGACGGTCCGGATCTCTTCGGCCAGCGATTCCGCTTCCGCGAGTTCACCGTCGAGGAAGTGGACGACGCCGCGCAGGGTCAACGCGATCGGTAGCGCGGAGGCTCGCCCGGTGACCCGGACAAGATCCAGATTCCGGACGCTCAGTTCGGACAGTGTCTCGTGATCCCACAGGCCGACTGCCGTCACACAGGTGAGCCACAGCCAGCGCAACGCCTCGTTCGGGGAGAGGCCCGCGTGGCGGAACGCGTGCAGAGCGGCCCGCAGCGCCGGGACTGCGGTGGTGTGCCCGTCGAGGGTTCTGGTGGCCAGGGCGTCGAGCAGGAGGTCGACCGGGCGTGGGTTCGGCGGGGCCGGGGTGGCGCGGGCCGCGAGGGCGGCCTCGTACTGTCCGCGGCGATAGGCCTTGGGACCGGCGAAGAGGGCGGCGTCGATGACCTCCAGATACGTTTCGCGGGCACTGGCGACGTCGTGGACGGCGAGCCGTCGCGCAGCCTCCAGCAGCAGGGCCGGGGCGGCGATACCGCGGTCGGTGGTGAACGCGATCCGGGCGCGCACCAGCTCGGCTTCGGCGCGTAGCCGGTCGTCACGCAGACCGGATTCCGCGAGCGACAGCAACTTCAGGGCGGTGTCCGGGTCTCCCGCCTCATGGGTCGCCCGCGCGGCGACCAGTGCCCTGTCCCGGCGACGCTGGAGGTCGGGGGTCAATTCGACCGCCCGCGCGGTGAACGCGGCGGCCGCGGCGATACCACCGCGCACGCGGGCGCGGACGGCCGAACGCTCGAGTTCCGCGGCGATTATCTCGTCGGGACCGGCCGCGCCCTGGGCGGCATGCCAGGCGCGGCGATCGGGGTCGGTACCGGGATCGGTCGCCGCGGCCAGCGCGCGGTGGGCGGCGCGCCGGTCCTCGATATCGGCGGCCCAGTAGACGACGGACCGGACGATGGGATGGGCGAACCCGACCCGGTCACCGATCTCCACCAGCCCGGTCGCCACGGCCGGCTCGGCCGCTGCGAGATGGATTCCCAGATGGTCGGCCGCCGGCCAGAGCAATCCGGGTTCACCGGTCGGATCGGCCGCCGCGATCAGCAGGAACTGCCGGGTTTCGGCCGGGAGCTCGGCGATCCGCCGCAGGTACGCCGAACGTATCCGGTCGTTGACGCCGCGCGCGGCCGGGAGGCCGAACCCACCGGCCAGTTCCACCGGACTCGATGTCTTCGGCAATTCCAGCAGGGCCAGCGGATTGCCCCGGGTTTCGGCGACGATCCGGCTGAGCACATGCTCGTCCCACGAACCGGGCATCGTCGCACGCAGCAGCGCGCGGGCGTCGTCGTCGCGTAAGCCCGCCAGCGGCAGTTCGGGCAGGCCGGCGGGCTCCACCGGGTCGGTCGCGGCGGTACCGGGTGGCACCCGGACCGCGAAGACGAGGGCCACCGATTCGGCACCCAAGCGGCGGGCAGTGAACGCGAGAGTCTGCATGGAGGCCCGGTCGAGCCACTGGGCATCGTCGACGACGCACAGCAGCGGCCGCTCCCGGGCGACCTCCGAGAGCAGGCCGAGCACACCGAGCGCGACCAGAAAACCGTCGGGCGCGGGTTCACCGCCCTCCCCCAACGCCGCGGTGACCGCCGCGCGCTGCTGGGCCGGCAGCGCGTCGAGTTCGTTCGTCATGGGTGAGCACAGCTGGTGCACGGCCGCGAACGCCAACTCCATCTCCGACTGGATACCCGTGATGCGGGCGATCCGGAAACCCCGCGCGCGTCCCACCAGATAGTCGAGCAGCCGGGTCTTACCGATCCCCGGGTCGCCCCGGATCACCAGGGCACGGCTCTGCCCAGCACGAACGGCGCGGAGCAGTTCGTCCAATCGTTCGCATTCAGGGTCTCGTCCCGGAACCCGCGATGGCATCGGTGCTCCCGTCGGTACATCGAACGAGTCCCGAACGGTGCCGGGCACGAACGACCAGCACTGTTGTCGTCATGGGTTCAGGGTAACCAGCACTCTCCGGTCCGGCTCGCAACGAACACCACAGCATGCCGCGCCGGGGGCGGTCGCACAAGGCCCGGATTCCACCATCCGGAACACGGAAGCGATCGGCAGTCGGCCGCGGACGGGCGTCGCGGTGCGACTATTGACGTACGAGAGGGCGCGACCATGACTCCTGGACCGATTCGACCGGGAAAGAGGCTTCATGAACCCGCAGGCTGCCACCGGGCCGTGCTCGCCCGCTCACCGACCGGCGCCGGACTCGCGATGATGACGCCGCGACGCCCACCGGCGGACCTCGACCAGCACACTCTGCTGCACGGCCCGCTGTTCTCACGCCGCACACCACTGCGACCCGATAACGCGGCGTCCCGGATCAGCGCCTACATCTACGGCAACGTCCTGGTCCTTACGGCGCTGGTACCGGTGGTCACCGCGGAAAAACACGTCGGAATCCTGGTGGTCCTGGGAACCGCGGCCTCGACGTTCGTCGCCCACAGCTTCGCCGAAACCGTCGGCGACAGCGTGCGCCGGCAACGCACGGCGACCCGAACCGACCGGATACGCGGACTGCGCAACTCGGTGCCGATTCTCTCGTCGGCGGTGCTGCCCTGCGTGATCCTCGCGACCGGATGGCTGGGGTGGATCGAACCCCGGACCTCGCAGGTTCTCGCGGAGATCGTCGTCCTGATCCGTATCGGGGGCATTGTTTTCGTGATCCGCCGCCTACGCGGTGAACGTCCCAGCCGCGCCTCGATCGTCACCGCCGTACTGCTCACCCTCGCCGCCACCACGGTCGTCGTCGTCAAGATCGCGCTCACCCACTGAACTCCGGCGGCCGCGGTCACCGGTGCAACGGATTGATCCAATCCACCTCGGGAAAGCGGGCGAAATCGGTGTCGAACGAGCACACTGCCACACCGTGTTCGATCGCCAGGGCAGCGAGATGAGCGTCAGGGACAAGGTTTCCGGTCGCATAGTGATCGTCGACGAGCCGGCCGAGAACGCGCCGGTGCCGGTCGGTCGGCAGCGGGACCCACGCCATATCGTGATCCAGCCACTCATCCACGAACGACCATGCTTCGCGGCCGGTCATCGGCGCGGTGAAGATCTTCGGGTGGGTGGCGATTCGGACGAAGCCGACCAGGCTGTGCCATGGGAACCCGACCCGCACATCGCCGTTCATCGCGTCCTCGAGCCAGGTATGCGCCACCGCATGACGCGGGCTGCTGTCGTCGACCGCGTAGAGCAGCACGTTGACGTCGACGATCACGATTTACCGGGGTACGGCTCGTCGAGCAGATCCGAGACCTCCGAGTTGCGGGAGAGGTCCACCCGTGCCCCCAAGGCGCGGGTCCGCTGCTGAAAACGGCGGCGTGGAGCTGTGGACGTGTGATGGATCGCCGCCCGCGCCAGCTCGTTGACCGCCTCGCCGAGACCGATACCGCGCTCGCGCCGTAGCCGCTCGGCGGCAGCCAGAACGTCACTGTCGAGCCGGATCGTCGTACGCATACGACCAGGTTACATCACTGATGCCGGGAGTATGAATCAGTGATGCGCCGGGGATATCTGCTATCGAGCCGGGACCTACCAGGGCCGAGAGCGAACAGGATCCGCGAGGGCTCTCGGAAAACCGACGCTGACGACAGGCGAAATATATAGCTAATTCCTATGAAAATGGGTCGAGCTCGAACACCTCGGAAAGCGCTCGAATTCGTGAGCTGGACTAACGAATTTCCCTGCGCGAGTGGATGATGCGGCAGTTCCCGGATCGGCTGTGAACAATTCTGAAAAAAGGCTGTAACACTTTGTGCCTGGAGCGACATATGTGGGCGTAAGCACAACTGTCCCACTCGGGACATCTATGAAAGGAACAGTGTGAGACACAGAAGTTTCCGCACGCTCGCTGCCGCCGTATCCATCGCCGCCGCCGGTCTCGGCGCGGCCGGCACCGCGGCCGCGAACCCGGTACAGCTGACCGAAGCGGCACCGATCCAGAACTCTGGGGCCACCGAGACCGGCACCGGGTCCGCTGCCCTGCTGCCGGCGTTGCTCCCGCTGCTGGCCAGCGGATCGGGTACCCCCGAAGAAGCAAGCGGAACGACAACCAGCACCGGATCCGCGGAAACGCTGCTGCCGGTGCTGCTGCCGCTGCTGGCCAGCGGATCCGCAACACCTGAGTAAGTAACACTCCGTACGAACCTTCTCTGGACGATTTCGGCCCCGGGTCGCCGGCGCGGCCACTTCACGTGAGGGACGTACTGCACCACCCCCAAATCTGCGCAGGCTCGAACAAACATCGACGAGCCGCCGCACCCCGGAAAGCTCCCAGCTTCCGGGGTTCGGTCTTTTTCCGGCGAGGCACCTCGAGCAAGAGGCACAGCGTCTCGCCCCTTGCCGTTCATTCGATCGGCGTGCCGATAATCCATTCATGACCGAACGGGTCCCGCACCCGCCCCTGCCTGACGCCGTACGGCCGATCCGCTACCTCGATCACGATTTCGCCGCCGGCCGCAGCCATACGCTCGGCGAGCCGGTCCGGATCGTTGTCCATCACAGTGAGCAGCAGGCCCCGTCCGCCGAGTCGCCGCGGGTCCCGGTCGAGCTGGTCGGCGTCCTTCAGCTGGAATACCGCCCCGCCGGGAACCTCGAGTTCAGCGAATACGACCCGGCCGTCCGCCTCGTGCCGGTCCCGGAGCGCGGCACCGAAAGCTTCGCCGTAGTAGCGGATCGCGGCTTCCGCTCCCTCGACGACCAGTTTCGGGATGATCTGCTCAATAGTCATAGAGGTGAGTATCGGCAGCCACGGCGCTTGCCGACTTGGAATTTTGTCTCCTCGGGAGCCGCCAGAGGCCGCCATGTGTGCGTGCGACGCCGTGCACGGCCAACCGCCGTATCGGGGCCCGGAGGCCGACACCGGCCGTCGGACCGGCGATCATGCGCACACACCGGGAATGAGGGGTGGGCCACTTTCCCGGCATCGAGCTTGTAACCCTACCCTCCCGTAAGGGTAGGGTCCGGATTCGCTGAGTGGTTGCCGATCACCGATGCCCGGCAGCGCGGCCGGTTCCGGTCTCATGTTCTCACCCACTCGGTTCCCTCTCGACAGATCCCCTGCCGGGCGAGCGCCTGCTCACCCGACCGCGCTCGCGCGCCCAGTGAACGGAGTCAGCGAACCGTGCCGACGACACACCGGCCCGACAGCCCCGCCATCTCGGTGGCCGCGGCTCTGCGTAGCCCGAAACGACTCCGGACCGAGGTGCTGGCCGGGCTTGTGGTGGCATTGGCGCTGATCCCGGAGGCGATCTCCTTCTCGATCATCGCGGGGGTCGACCCACGAGTCGGGCTGTTCGCCTCGTTCACCATGGCGGTCACCATCGCGATCACCGGCGGGCGGCCCGCCATGATCTCCGCGGCGACCGGTGCCGTCGCGCTCGTCGTCGCACCCGTGGTGCGCGACCACGGCCTCGACTACCTGATCGCGACGGTCATCCTGGGTGGGGCGATCCAAATCGTGCTGAGTGTGGCCGGGGTCGCGAAACTGATGCGGTTCATCCCGCGCAGCGTCATGGTCGGGTTCGTGAACTCGCTGGCGATCCTGATCTTCACCGCCCAGCTTCCCCATCTTTTCGGCGTGCCGTGGCTGGTGTATCCGATGATCGCGGTGGGTCTGGCGATCATCGTGGGGCTGCCGAAGCTCACCACTGCCGTCCCCGCGCCGCTGATCGCGATCGTGGTGCTCACCGCGGTCACCCTGATATTCGCGCTGCATGTACCGAATGTCGGTGACGAAGGCGAACTGCCCTCGAGCCTGCCGATACCGCTGCTGCCCGATGTTCCGTTCACGCTGGAGACCCTGCGGATCATCGCCCCGTACGCGCTGGCGATGGCGCTGGTGGGGCTGCTGGAGTCGCTGTTGACGGCCAAGCTGGTCGACGACATCACCGATACCCGTTCCGACAAGTCCCGCGAGGGCTGGGGGCAGGGCATCGCCAATATCGTCACCGGAATCTTCGGCGGTATGGGTGGTTGCGCCATGATCGGCCAGACCATGATCAATGTGAAGGTGTCCGGCGCACGTACCCGGATCTCCACCTTCCTGGCCGGTACGTTCCTGCTGATCCTGGTCGTCGGACTGGGCGGCCTGGTCGCGCAGATCCCGATGGCGGCGCTGGTGGCGGTGATGATCATGGTGTCGGTGGGCACCATGGACTGGCATTCCCTCGCGCCCTCGACACTGCGGCGGATGCCGATCGCGGAGACCACGGTGATGCTGATGACCGTCGGCGTCACGGTCGCCACCCACAACCTGGCCTACGGTGTGATCGCCGGTGTGCTCACCGCGATGGTGGCGTTCGCTCAACGGGTCGCGCATTTCACCGAGGTGACTCCCGAACCGACCACCGAACCGGACAGCGAAACCCGGGTCTACAAGGTGCGCGGTGAGCTGTTCTTCGCCTCCAGCAACGACCTCGTCTACCAGTTCGATTACGCGGGCGATCCGGACAAGATCGTGATCGATATGTCGGAGACCCATATCTGGGATGCCTCGACCGTGGCTGCCCTCGATGCCATCACCACCAAGTACGCCGCCAAAGGCAAACGAGTGGAGATCCTCGGTTTGAACGCCGCGTCGGTGGCGCGGCACGAACGTCTCTCGGGCCACTTGGCCGGTGCGCACTGAGATGGGCGGCGACGCGAACTATCTGCAGATCGGGCAGGTAGCCGAGCGGACCGGATTGTCCCTCAAGACGATTCGTCACTACGACGAGGTCGGGCTGGTGCAACCGTCGGCCCGGTCGACGGGCGGGTTCCGGCTCTACACCGCGACGGATGTCGATCGATTACTGGTGATCCGGCGGATGAAGCCGCTCGGTTTCACGCTGGAGGAGATGAAACAGCTCCTGGAAACCCTCGGCACTCTCGACGACGGCGCGGCCTCCGGCCCACAGCGTGACACCGCGGCCGCGGATCTGCGGGCGTTCCGCAACAAAGCGCGCGAAAGCGCCGAGCGGCTGCGCAAACAGCTTGCCTACGCGCATGAATTCACGGAGCTGCTGTCCGCCCGCGTTTCGCCACAAGAATCCGGCGGCTGAAACCCCGCTGTCGGTTCAGCGGAATTCACCCCGCCCCGGCGCCGAACGGCCTCTCGCATCATTCCCGGCCGTCGGGCGGGGGTCGTGACGGCTGTCGCAGCGAGCGCCCGAGATGCGCGCCGACTCCGGCCACACGGAGACCTTCGAACTCAAACGCGGTCGATGCCTCCAGGAACCACGCCTGCCACCCGGGCTTCGATCCCCGCGACGATGGTGTCCGCGACCAGGCGTGCGTGCCGTCGCACGGCTGACGCGGCCAACGGGTCCGACGGGGACATCCTGGTCGCCAGTGGGAGCAGGGAGTACGGAGCGGTCGCGCCGGTGGAGATGAGGAAGTGCAGCGAACGGAGATCGTCGCGATTCAGGATCTTGCGCTGGATCATCGGTTTCAGGGGTTCGCCGAGCAGCATCAGCATCGGTTCGATATGCCGGTCGTAGAGGTAGGTCAGGCGGGGGCCTTCGATCGCGGCTTCCATGCTGATCAGGCGCACCACCTCGGGGTACTCGGCCTGGAGTTCGAGGAAGCGGATGATGCCGGCCCGGAATTCTTCCAGCGGGGGCAGATCGGTGCGTTCGGGTCGGATCTTCAGCAGGGTGAGCGCGTTGCCGAAGATCCAGTCCGCCACCGCGTACCAGAGGGCCTCCTTCGACCCGAAGCGCTGGTGGATCAGGTTATGACTCACGCCGAGTTCCCGGTTGACCGCCGCGACCGACGCGCCGTTGAACCCGTCGCGGGCGAAGACCCGTAGCGCGGCGGCGAGGATCTCGTCCACCGAGGCGGGTGTTTCCCCGGCGGGCGGCCGGCCCCGGCCTTTACGGGACCCGCGCGGTTCGGGTGCGGCCACAGCGTCCATAACCGTCGATTATATTGACACCTATCAATTTGTCTGCCAGTGTGAGCCCAGCCACTTTGCTCTGCGGTGCGGCGGGTCGCGGCGGCTCTGCGTTGCCCGCGGCCGCCTCCGCCGGAGCGCCCGACGAGGACTGGATGCTGTTATGGAATCCTTTGTGCACCTGCGGAAAGGCACTACTCCCGACCGGCTGCACGCCGATCTCGACGGCCTGAAGGACGACGAGCTGGGTCGCGGCGGTTTCACCGGGCGCACCGCGCAGCTGTATCGGCGCAACGATCCGGTGAGCTATCGCGCGACCGGCCCGCTCGCACCGGTCGATGTACTGGCCGACGCGCTGAAACCCACCGATTCCACCGATCCGGCGGGCTCCCCGCTGCTGCTGTTCTCCAACGCCGACTGCCGCATCCTGCTGAGCCGGCGCGCGCAGGAGATGCCCTTCTTCGCCCGGCATATCGACGGCGATCTGCTCTCGTTCGTGCACAAGGGTTCCGGCCTGCTGGAAACCGAATTCGGTCCGCTGCGTTACCGCGAGGGCGATTGGGTCTACATCCCGAAGGCATGCACATTCCGCCAGGTTCCCGACAGCGAATCGACGCTGCTCATGATCGAGGCGACCGAGGAATTCCGGGTACCGCCCGCCGGGCCGCTGGGCCGGCATTTCCCGTTCGATCCGAACCGGATGACCGTCCCGGAACCGGCGGCGATGGACGACGACGGACGTGACGAGTACGAGGTCCGCCTGGTGCACGAGGGCGGCCCGACTTCGCTGTTCTACCAGCATCATCCGCTGGATGTGGTGGGCTGGCAGGGCGACAATTTCCCGTTCACCTTCAATATCGCCGACTACAACGTGATCCTCTCCGATACGGTGCACCTGCCCGCCACCGTGCACCTGTTCATGCAGGCCACGGGCGTGTACGTGATGAACTTCCTGCCGAAACGCGCGGAATCGGCGCCGGGCACGGAGACGATCCCCTGGTATCACCGCAATGCCGACTACGACGAGATCGCGTTCTTCCACGGCGGCGAGATGTACGGCGTGCCGATGCCACCGGGACTGATTTCGCACGCACCGCAGGGCGTGCACCACGGGGCACCGGAGAAAATGCGGGAACGCGCGCGGCGTAAGCGCGAGGAGATCAGCCGGATCGGCTGGACCACCATCGCCGTCGACACCCGGCGGCGGCTCGTCCCCTCGCCCGAGGTCCTGGCGAACAACCTCGGCGCGCACTGAACCGCACCGCTCTCCCGCCGGTGTCCGCGGGCCGGCCGTCCGGCGGGCACCGGCTACTTCTCGCTCCGAAAGACGAAGGCAGGCAATTCATGTCGCACCATGTCGAACGCACCCCGTATGTCGTCGCCTACGCGAACACCTCCGGCACCCGGGACGCCTACGGGGGTCTCACCGAGATGGTCACCCTCGATTCGATTCTGGTGAAACCGGCAGACGTGCCCTCGGAGACGGTGCTCGTCCTGATGCACCCCGTCTCCAGCGGCACCTACCTGCCGATCGTCACCGCGCTCGCCAAAGCGGGGCATCACATCATCGTCTGCAACAGCCGCTATCGCGGTGCCGACGCGGCGCTGCTGATGGAGAAAGTGGTGCAGGACCTCGGCGAATGCATCCGCGACGCGAAGAAGCGGCTCGGCTACCGGAAGGTGGTCCTCGCGGGCTGGAGCGGCGGCGGCTCATTGTCGGTGTACTACCAGCAGCAGGCGCGGCGCCCGACGGTCACCTCCGGCCCCGCCGGGGAGGGCCCCGATCTCACCGCTCTGGACCTGATCCCCGCCGACGGGATCCTGCTGATGGCCGCCCATATCAGCCGCCACCACACGCTCACCGAATGTCTCGACCCCGCGATCCTCGACGAATCCGACCCGTCGCGGCGCGATCCGGAACTGGATCTCTACAACCCGGACAACCCCAACCAGCCCCCGTACAGCCCGGAATTCCTGGACCGGTTCCGGCAGGCGCAGCACGACCGCAACCGGCGGATCACCGCCTGGGTCAAGGAGAAGCTGGCCACGATCCGCGCCTCCGACCGGCCCCAGGACGAATTCTGTTTCGTCGTCCACGGCACCATGGCCGATCCCACCACCCTCGACCCCACCCTGGACCCCAACGACCGGACCCCCGGCGAGTCCTATCTCGGCGAACCGCAGGAGGTGAATATGGGCGCCTTCGGGCTCGCCCGCTTCACCACCCTGCGCAGCTGGCTGTCACAGTGGAGTATCGACGACGCCCGCGGCGACGCGGTGGCCTGCGGACCGGATATCGACGTGCCCACCCTGGTGCTCTACAACGCGGCCGACAATGTCTGCACGCCCTCGCACGCCCACCGCATCCACGCGGCGCTGGGCTGCGCGGACAAGGAACTGCACGAGATCCCCGGCGCCAACCACTACTACCTGGGCCCGGATCAGCGCGAACCGCTCAGGAAAGCGATCGGTCTGGTCGACAGCTGGCTGCGCGCCCGCGACCTCGGTCCCGCCGCGTGACGCGCTCGGGAGATAATGCGGCGATGGACTCCGCGACGACCGGCGCTCTGGACGGTATCCGTGTACTCGAGATCGGCACGCTGATCTCGGGGCCCTTCGCGGGCCGGCTACTGGGCGATATGGGGGCCGAGGTGATCAAACTCGAACCCCCGGACGCGCCGGATCCACTACGCACCTGGGGGCAGGCGGAACTGGACGGACACCATTTCTTCTGGACGGTGCACGCCCGGAACAAAAAGGCCATCACCCTGAATCTGCGCGAGGACGCGGGTCGCGATCTGTTCCTGGAGCTGGCCGAGAAGTCCGACATCATCGTGGAGAACCTGCGCCCGGGCACGCTCGAACGGTGGGGTCTCGGTTACGAGGTGCTGCGGGAACGTAACCGCGGCATCATCCTGGTGCGGGTGTCCGGATACGGGCAGACCGGCCCGGAAGCACAGAAGGCTGGATACGCGTCGGTCGCCGAGGCCTCCAGCGGTTTGCGTTATATGAACGGTTTCCCCGGCAGCCCGCCCCCGCGCCTGGCACTGTCCCTCGGCGACAGCCTGGCCGGTATGTTCGCGGCCCAGGGCGCGCTGGCGGCACTGTACCGGCGGACGGTGACCGGCGAGGGCCAGATCGTCGACGCCGCCCTCACCGAAGCCTGCCTGGCCGTCCAGGAATCCACGATCCCCGATTACGACGTCGGCGGTGTCGTCCGCGGCCCCTCGGGCACCCGGCTGGAAGGGATCGCCCCGTCGAATATCTACCGCACCGCCGACGGCAGCTGGGTGGTGATCGCCGCCAATCAGGACACGGTCTTCCGGCGGCTGTGCGCGGCCATGGGCCGGCCGGAACTGGCGGCCGACGAGCGCTTCGCGAACCATACGGCGCGAGGTCGTAACCAGGACGAACTCGATAAGCTCATCGGCGACTGGGCGGCGGAGCGGCAGCCCGGGGAGATCATCCACGTCCTGAGCGAGGCGGGGGTGATCAGCGGTCCGATCAATACTGTCGCCGAGGTGGTGACCGACCCGCAACTGAACGCGCGGGGCATGATCGCCGACCACTACGACGAGCGTATCGAGCGAAATGTCAAGGGGCCGGGGGTTGTTCCGGTGCTCTCGCAAACCCCGGGCACCATTCGCAACGCGGGTTCGGCCCGGCCGGGGCAGCACAACGAGGATATCTACGCCGGTTTGCTCGGGAAGGCCGTCGACGAACTGGAAGAGTTGCGTTCGCACGGGATCATCTAGCCACGACGATCATTTCTCAGAGCAGCGCGGTCCGGGGAGCCTTCAGGCCGATGGCGGTGGCGCCGGCGAGTTCGCGGCTGGTGTCGTAGTCGAAGATGACGTGACCGCTGAGCACGTCTATGTCGCGTTTCAGGCGCTGCATCGGGTGGTCGGTGAAGTGCACACTGGCGCCGGAGGCGTGGAGGAGATCGGCGATGATCGAGCGGGACTCCCGCACGATATAGGCGGCGGCCAGCCGGGCCTCGGCACGGACCGGTACCTGGACAGGGGCGCCCGCGTCGAGGAGACCTTCGATCTCGGCGACCGTACCCTCCAGCAATCCGTGCAAGGCCCGCAACCGCACCCGGGCGTGACCCAGATGTGCCTGCGCTATCGGTTTGTCCTGCTGACGGCCGCCGCCCTCGTAGAGGACGCGGCCCTCGAGCCGGTCGGCGTAGATATCGGTGGCCCGTTCGGCGGCACCGAGGGCGGGCATCGAGGCCGCCAGGGCCAGGGCGGGGACCAGCGGCCACCGGTAGGTCGTGGAGTCGTGGAGGGCGGCGCCGGGGGCCGATCCGCTGTTGATATCGAACGAGCGCACCATACGGTGGTCGCCGACGTGCGCGTTGCGGATCACGACATCGTTGGAGCCGGTGGCGCGCATCCCCTCGGTGTGCCAGACATCTTCGATGGCGATATCCGCGGCGGGTAGCAGCGCCAGGGCCGGGTAGAGGTCGCTGTCGGGGCCGCACAGCGCGCCGACCATGATCCAGTTCCCGCCCATCACACCCGTGGCCCAGGACCAGCGGCCGGACAGGGTGACTCCGCCGTCGGCCGGTATGCCCCGGCCCGTCGGCGCCAGCGGGGCTGGGCACAGGAACGGACCGCTGCCGTAGGCCTCGACCTGCGCCTGTTCGGGGAACAGGGCGAGCAGCCAGTTGTGCAGGGTGTAGAAGCCGAGTGTCCAGGCACTGGATACGCAGCCGTGCGCCATCCGGCGGATGGGGTCGAGAATGACGGGGAATTTCTCCTGCCGGCCGCCGAACCGTTTCGGTACCAGGTATTCGAAGAAGCCGGAGGCGATCGCGTCGTCGATGGTTTGCTGTGGCAGTCTGCGCGATTCCTCCGCGGCGCGCGCCCGTTCGGCCAGCGTATCGACGAAACTATCGGTGATTCCCGGTCTGCTATCCGGCTCGGCCGCAACCATATTCGCGACCGTAACATACCCGAAAGTATGGAGTGGGCACCTTTCCGGGATACCCGATTCCACGACATACCGCGGCAAATACTGGCATTTACTGGACTTCCCTGGATCAGCCACCTAGATTCTCCCCCATGCCCACCGCCGAGGCGCTGGAACAGCGCATAGCCGAGCTGCGCGCCCAGGTGCGCCGCGCCGCGGGCTCCGGTGATCGGAGTTCCGCACGCCGGCTGCGCGCCGAACTCCGCACCGCCGAAGCGGAATGGGACGCGACCGTGCTCGGAACACCCGAACCGGCCGAACCACCGCGGCAGTCCCCGGCCGCGGTTCCGGTCCGTGAACATGTGCACCGGTCGCTGAACCTGCTGTCGGTTCCCGCCGCCCCGAAGCTCGTCCTCGCGGTGCACGAGGCATTCTTCTCCGGGGAGCTGGTCGCGGCCCGGCTCACCAGCCTGCGCCGTGACGAGGAGCGCTCTTTCCGCGCCGCCCCGTACTCCCGCCCCTACTACATCTGCGCGGCCATGACCACCGATCTGCTGGCCCCGGCACGCGGGTTGCTGGCGGTGAGTACCTGGCCGCTGGCGCAGCGTATGGTCGGGCCGTTGAGTCCGCGAGCGGATCTGCTCACCGCGGCGATCCGGTTGGCCCGGCATATGACCGATCACGGCAACACCCCGGCGGGACAACGGGTGCTGTGGCAGCTGGCGGTATCCATTCCGGGCGCCACCGACGGGGTCGCCATCGACCCGGACGTGGTGCTGGCGGCCGCGGAACGCGAGCTCGAGGTGCACAGAGATGACGACACACAGCAGCGGGCCGAGGCCGCGGAGCGGGCAGCGCGGCAACTGGCGGATCCCGCGGCACAACTGTTCGGTGTCCGGCTCGCGGTAGCCGACCGGCGAAGGAACGAGGCCTGAGATGACGCTTGCGCAGAAATCCCTGACCAGCCGCCTGGACGAACTACGCGGGGCGGCCCCGGCCACCCGCCACAATGCCCGCACCATCGCCGCGCTCACGTCGAACCCGGGCTGCGCGCGCCGGGCGCTCCTGGACGCGGCGGCAGTGGACAAAACGGTGATCGCCCGCGAACTGGGGTTCCCCCCGCATTTCGGTCAGTCACCGTTCGCGATCACCCGGGGTAATGCGTTCGAGGCCATGGTGAAGGCACACGGCTGCGCGGAACTGCTCCGGCTGCTGCGCGAGGAACTGGGGCTCACCGTCCCCGAGGTCGGGTACCACGATCTGGCGACGGTCGGGGACAACGCCACCAATTCCATTCGTTATCAGCGCACCAAACAGCTACTGGGACAGGCGCTGAGCTCCGGGCAGGGCACCCTGTTCGACCATCCGATGCTGCGCCTGGAGATCGCGGGAGCCACCGCCTATCTGGAGCCCGATGTGGTGGCCTTGCAGATCGGCGGGAAGTTCTACGTCGTGGAGATCAAATCGTTCGCCATCGTGGACGGCCAGGCGGATCCGGCGCAGGTGGCCTCGGCCGCGCGGCAGTCGGCGGTATATGTGCTGGCGATGCGGGAACTACTGCGTGAGCTGGGGCATTCACCCGAGGAGGTGGCGCACGAGTCGATTCTCGTGGCCGCCCGGGATTTCACCAACCGGCCGGTCGCGGCGAAACTGGATCTGCGTAAACAGCTCGCGGTGATCGGGCGCCAGTTGTCGCGGCTCACCTCCATCGACGCCCTGCTGGATCTGGTACCCGCGGACGCTTCGTTCACGCCGGGCGAGGCACTACCGGACACCATCGCGGCGATCCCGTCCCGGTACGCCCCGGAATGTATGTCCAGCTGCGAGCTGGCCTTTGCCTGCCGCTCCGAGGCGCGGACTCAGGGGTCGGTGGATACGCTGGGCCGCGGGGTCTGCGACGACCTCGGTGGTATCGATAATCTCGACACTGTGCTGGCGCTGGCCGAGGGCACGCTGGAACCCGGCCCGGAGCACGCCGATATCGCGGAAATGCTGCGCCGGGCGCAGGCATTGCGCCTCGAGGTGGCGCGGTGAGCCGGTCGGGCCCGGAGGCGGCAGCGCAGGGTAACCACGCAGAGCCCCCGCGCATCCCCCATGGACAGAGCATCAGCGGGTCAGGCCTGGAGACGGCAGCGCAGCCCGAACACGCGGGCCCTTCGCACATCGCCATGGACGCGGCATGAGTGTGCTGAGCGCGCTGGCGAAGGCGACCGCCGCACGCACCGGGCGCGCCGAACCCGTTGCCGCACGGCGGCATTACCATCTCGCGGACCGCCCGCTGGTGCTGGTTCCACTGCGGCTGGCCGGTGAGGCCGCCGCGCCGCTGGCGGTGATACTCGGCTCGGCGCCGGAGGATTCGACGGTGCTGATCGTGGCCCAGCCGCGCGACCGGATTCTGCGACTGCGCTTCATCGAACAACTGGCCGACCGTGTGCTGCCCTATATTTCGTCCCATTGCGAAGAGGCGGAAGAGCTGACGGTCAAATCGACCGGGGAAACCTACCTGCGCTACCTGGACGCCCCGCAATTGCTGCTGCCGAATCCCGGCGGTGTGCAGTTCCTGCGGCTGCTGGGCCGCTCGGTGCGGTTCCATCGCACCGAGGGCGAGAACGCCGTACCGGAATCGCTACCGCTGCTGGGCAGGTGGCTCACCTGGTTCGGTGACCGGTCGGATTTCCCGGGGTCCAGTGTGTGTCTCGCGATGACCTCGGTGCTCACCGCGCATTGGGCCTCCGGCCAGTCGGCGCTCGAGGACGGGAATCTGGCGGCCCTGCTCGGCTGGATCGACCCACCGGCCGGGCTCACCGGGCCGCAAGCCGCCGCGCTCGCCGAGGATCCGCTGGCGGCACCGCCGGCCGGTCCGGCCACCGACCCGGGTTTCGACAACGAAGAGCTGGCCCCGCTGATCACCGCCTACGACCGCGCCGAGCACGAATGGGCGAAAGTCGTTGCCGCCGAACGCCTGGAACAGGCGATACGCGGACAACTGGAACCGACCTGGCGATTGATGTGGCGGGCGGTGGAACTGCTGCGCGAACTGCCCGAGGGCGCCAGCGTGGAGAAACGCTGGACCGATGACCGCTCGGCGTTCTCATGGTTCGTCTCCGACCTCCCCGAGGGATATCCGCAGGCCCGCCGGGATTCCGCGGTCTCGGCGACCCGGCGGCTGCTCAAACAGGAACAAGCCCTCGACACCTTCCAGGCGCAACGAGCGTTCGACGACCCCCGCGTGCTGATCGAATACCGGCTCGTCGGCGAGGCATTCCAGGGCACGATCACCGACTGTGAACCGGACCGGCGCGCGAAACCGAAAACTCGCGAGGTGCCGCGACCCTATATCTGGGTGCACACCACCGACCCGTTCCGTGGCCGCCTCGGCGAAACCCTGTTCCGCATCGACCGGCCCGCGCAGAAGGCCGAGGTGGTCGCGGTCGAGGACGACGTGATCCAGCTGGAGTTGGTGAGCGGGATGGGCCAGGGGAAGAACCCCGCCGCGGGCAGTATCCCGGAAGAAGGCGATCCGATCGGTTTCGCCCGCTTCTCCCCCAGCGGATTCGGCGGGCCGCCCGCCAAACTCCCGCCACGCGAGGAAACACCGTGGACGCACGGCGGCCCACCGCCGGACCCGGCTCCCGAGGCCACGGAGGACTGGTCGTGAGTACAGCCGACGAGGTGATCGGCGCTATCCTCACCGATCTCGACAACACCGCGCACCGGGCCCTCGTGGTGGACTCCCCGCCCGGCGCCGGGAAGTCCACACTGGTCGTACGCGCCGCCCGCCAGCTTGCTGCCGCCGACGACGACCAGCGGATGATCGTCGCGCAGACCAACGAACAGGTCGACGACCTCATCGACCGGCTCGCGACCGCCGATCCGGCCCTGCGGATCGGCCGGCTCTCCGCCGGGGACTATCGCCCCAGCGCCCGGATCGACCGCGAGAATGTGGATGTCGCCAACCGTCCCGCCGATCTGGAGCGATGCTCGATCGTGATCGGCACGGCCGCGAAATGGGCCACACTGGACGAGGGCCGCTGGTCGTACGCGATCGTCGACGAGGCATACCAGATGCGCTCGGATATGTTGCTGCGCATCGCGAATCGTTTCGAACGCGGACTCTTCGTCGGCGACCCGGGCCAGCTGGACCCGTTCGCCACCGTCGATTCCGACCGGTGGGCCGGGCTGTCCTGGGATCCGACGATGAGCGCGGTCGCGGTGATGCTCAACCACAACGACGGAATCCCGGTGCACACGCTGCCGGTGTCGTGGCGGCTGCCGCCCTCGGCGGCGTCGGTGGTCTCGGCCGCGTTCTACCCGTTCGCACCCTTCGAGGCGGGGACCCGGCCCGAACAGCGGCGCATGGAGTTCACCACCCGGGGAATGCGAGGTCCGGTGGACGAGGTCCTCGATATCGCCGCGGTCCACGGCTGGGCCTACTACGAACTACCCGCCCGCCACACCCTGCGCACCGACGGCGAGGCGGTGGCCGCTATCGCCGACCTCACCTGCCGGCTGCTGGAACGCGGGGGTGTCGCCCATTCCGAACAGGGCACCCGGGAGATCGACGCCACCCGGATCGCCGTCGGCACGGCACACCGCGACCAGGCCCAGGCCGTCCGCGACGCACTCGCGGGCACGGTCGCTGCGGAGGTCACCGTCGATACCGCGAACCGGCTGCAGGGCCGCGAATACGACGTCACGGTTATCCTGCACCCGCTGTCCGGCCGCCGCGACGCCGGCGCGTTCCATCTGGAAGCCGGGCGGTTGTGCGTGCTGGCGTCGCGGCACCGCCACGCCTGTATCGTCGTCGGCCGCCGCGGAATCGACGAACTCCTGGACGCGCACCCGTCGGCCGAACCGGTCTATCTGGGTGTACCGGTCAAGTTCCCGGACGGCTGGGAGGCCAACCAGGCCGTGCTCAGCCGGCTGGCCGCCCACCGCGTCCCGGCACACTGAGTTAGAGCACTGATCCGTTACAGCGGCAGCGGACGGAGCCAGAAACCGGCGGGATACACCGGTGCCGAGGTATTCGCGACGGTCACTGTCCCCATCCACATCCCCGGAGTGGCCTGCGGTGTGAGCGCCAGCCCGAGCGGCGACGCACCGAAGGTCAGGTAGCTTTCGTTCGGACCGTGCGACGCCTGCCGCCCGGCGAAATGCTGTGCCCCGCACACCAGGTCGACCGAGACGCGGTCCTCGAAGACGTTCACCCGGCAGTTCTGCAGCGGTGTACCCGAGAAGGTCGTCGGGATCGGCCCCTGCGGCGGGGTGATGACCAGGTACTCCCCCGGCGGCACGATATTCCGCGGTATCCACGGCTCCTCGGCAGCCGCCACCCCGGGGGCGGCGCCCATTGCCGCCGTAGCGAGCGCGACGAACACTCTCCGAAAAATCATCATTCGTAGCCTCCTCATACAGGCTGTTCACCGGGATTTCGAAAACTACTGCGCAGTCCGCGTTTACGATTCAGCCCGACTCTTCGATATCGACATACCAAACCGTCGTCGGCTCCCGGGTGAACTGGTCGGGTTCCACCTCACTTTCCGGTGTCACAGCGGACTCGGGTGTCGCGTACTTATCCCTGCTCACACTATGTCTCGGATATTTGTCCACATAGGCCCCAACCGCCTCTCCGGCGTTCACGAATACCTGAACTGCCGAATCCGAGTCACCAGGAAGACCGAGCCAATACGCATCCGTACCAAGTTTGGAATTGATTTCATCACTGTCGAGCGGCGAATAGAAAGTATACATTCGGTCCCATGAGTCGAACGGCAATCCCGCCTCGGCAATCACATCACCGAGACGAGCGGGCGCTCGGGAGTCCAGAACACGCTGGAACGCCGCGTTCACCGAGGAATCGTCCCGGACAACCTCCAGCCTATGGAAAAGGAACCCACAGCCCGGCAATGTCAAGACAGTGAAGGCCGCCGCCGCGGCTGTACCCATTGCGACCCATCGGCTACGATTCCGAATCTGCACTCGATCACGACTCCTTCAACGGGAATTATTTGGGCGAGGGACTGTCGTCGGGTACCGGAGAACCAGGCAAGTACTTCGCTTTGCTGTCGAGTTCAGCCGAATCCACCGTTGCGCCGACTTCGACGTCATCGGACCAGCTCAGCTGCCGTTCTTGGTTGACAACGACGGTATCCCCGCGCTCCACAGCCTGTTTCACCAATTCCTGCAACTCTTCGGGGTCGGCGTCCGGATTCTGAAGTGCGATCGTTCGCCCGATCTCGTTGTTGTACAGGTCCATTGCTTCACGAACCGAAGCATTATCGGGCCTGCCCTCATGTTTGGAGGTGTACTCGGTCGTCCAGTCTTCGCCGAACTCCCGTGTCATCAACGCATTCCAGTAGGCGTGCCGAAACGCGTCCGTGTGATCGTCCTGTTCGAGATCACCGTCGTACATCCCGTTGGCCGTGTCCTCCGCCTCGGTCATGATCCGATAGAAGCGGATCTGGTCACCGAGGCTGAGATTCTTCAGCATCTCCGCCTCGGCGGCCGTAACCTGCTTGGCCTTGCCCAGTGGTCCCGCGACAGCGCCGAGCATCCCGTCGTCCGGCCAGGTGACCATTCCTCCCGGATCGGCTTGCGCCTGGTTCTCGAGAAGGATCGCTTCCAGTTCCCAGCCGGGCGGTAGCCGGACATCCTGGAAGGCGGTGCCGAGCGCGGTCCGCACCGATTCCGCGGCATCGCCTGCGGCGCGGAGCGCGGCCTGGATTGCGTCGCGGTGCTTTTCCGCCTGTTTGTAGAGCACAGAATTCGCCACCATCCAGTTCATGGTGCCCATCTCCTGCTGCACCCAAGCCAGCAGTTCCTTGCTGTACCCGACCTCACCGGTCTCGCCGACGAGGAAACGCTCACCTTCAGCTGCCGCGATAGCGTTCACCGCCGTGGTTTTCGCCGCCGACAGCGCGTTCCCCGCGCCGGTGAGTACCGTGCCGGCCTTCTCCAACGCCGTCGCGACGCTGGACAGGGCGGTTCGCGTTTCATCGCCTTTCCCCCGCATCGCGTCGGCGGCGTCACCGCGCCAGATACCCGGCGAATCCGCGAGCTGATGGGAGACCGCGCCATGCTCGACGAGCACGGCCTGCGCGGCGCGTGTCCACTCCGCTCCCTGCTCGGTGAGCGGGGCAGTGTTCCATTGTCGAATTTGCGATGTGGAGGGCGGTAGTGAACTCACCGGGGTGACTCACCCGCGTTCTGGATCCCGGTCACGTTCTGCGTTTCCGTCTGGAGGAACTGCCCGATATCGGCCTTTGCCCGATCACAGATTTCCTGTATCTGCGAACCGGACCCGCGGGTTGCCGCGCGCGCCCGGAACCCCGCCGTCATCACCGCGTGTCCGAGGCCGGATCCCGGCAGAGCACCTTCTACTTGTGCCACAAAACTTTCCGTGGGCACCCCGTCCAACACCGTTCTGGACTGGCCGAGGGCCCCGATCATCGCCTCCACCGCAGGTGGATCAACATATAAGTCAGACATTCCGAACCTCCCCGAGCGGGTTGCTACGCTAGCACAGCCACAATCTGGACTAGTTGGGGGAAAGCGGATTCCGATGAATCTCGGTGATATCGACCCGATCAGCAATCAGCTCGAAATGGTGCAGCGTGCACTGCTCACCGACGCCTCGACCGCCGGTCGATACGGAGTATCGGTGCGTGTTCGAGCCGACGGCGCCCTCGAGTCCGTCGCGATCGACCGAACTGTCACCCCGCACGGCGCCGAACTCGGTGCGCTCATTACGCAGTTGGCCGCGGAAGCCCTCGCGCTGGCGCGCAGCAGTGCGCGGGAGAGTCTGAACGAGCTCACGGCGGACCCGCGCGTCGTCGCGATCACCGAGGCAATCGGTGACGCGACGGAGAAGCCCCGCCCTGCCCCGGCTCCCCAGGAGCGATTTGCCGATCCCGACGATGGGTTGACCGAAGAAGAACTGATCGAACAGAACCAACGTCGCAACCAGGGCTTCTTCCGCGCCTGATAGCGGTATGCCCGCGCCGCGTACATCGAGCCTGCCGATAGGCGCGGATTCGCGCAGAAATTGCCGGAGTCTCGGATCCGGGGCAGGATGGCGGTATGCGAGTCGTTGTCGAGCTTCGCCCCTCCCCCGAATTACTTTCCGCCGCAGCCGGTTCAGCGGCCGGTATCTCCGCCACCGAGATGACCGGCGAACTGCCCGGATTCACCCTCGACGCCGGATTCTCGCCGGTCTCGCTCCCGCCGGGAGTCCGGTTCAGCGATACGTCGCAGCAGAGCACCGAGTCGTACCTGGTACGCGGGGAGATTCCCGACGGCGATCAGGCCGCCAGGCAGGCGCTGGCCGGCGCCGCCGGCGTCACCGGCATCTTCGCGGACCCGGTGATCGAGCCGGTACTCACCTGCGGTGACGACGGTGTCGTGGGCGACTGGAAAAAGGTGGCCGAACTGCTGGGCCGCACGGAACTCGACGCAGCCGGGCTCACCGGCGAGGGTGTGACGGTGGCAGTCCTCGACACCGGGATCAACGCCGCGAAAGTGCGCGAGGTGAGCGGAGCCACGATCACCATAGATGCGGCACGCAGCTGGAATCCGGCCGGAGTGAGCGGGAAGGCCGGCGAATTCGCCGTCGATCACGGCACCATGTGCGCCTTCGACGCGTTCATCGCGGCGCCCCGTTCGACCTTTCTCGATATTCCGCTGCTGCAGAGTTCGCGGTCCGGCGGCAGTCAGATGGACGGTCTGCTCTCCGATGCCCTGGCCGCGTTCGCCCACCTGCGCACCGTGCTCACCGATCAGCCCGAAGACCGCCGGGCGCTGGTGATCAGCAACAGCTGGGGCGCGTTCTCGCCGGAATGGGATTTCCCGGTCGGCGATCCGGGCAACTACTCCGATAACCCGGATCACCCGTTCAATGTCATCGTCGGATCGCTGGACGCGGCCGGCGCCGATATCCTCTTCGCCGCCGGAAACTGCGGACGTGACTGCCCGGACGGCCGCTGCGCCTACCCCGAGCGGCCCATCACCGGAGCGAATTCGCATCCGGGTGCGCTGTCGGTGGCCGGTGTCGATACCGGCGGGCAGCGGGTGGGGTACTCCTCGCAGGGCCCGGGACGGCTCGCCGACCGCAAACCCGATATCTGCTCCTACACCCATTTCCTCGGTTCGACCGCGTTCGGTGCCGACGCCCCCGATACCGGCACCTCGGCCGCCTGCCCGGTCCTGGCCGGGGTGGTCGCGGCATTCCGTACCCAGTGGCCGGCCACCCAGCTTCCGCCGGCCCGCCTGCGTGAACTGCTGCTGAAGACGGCGGCCGACCGGGGTGGTGCGGGATTCGATCACGACCACGGGCACGGGATCGTCGAACCACGGGCGCTGCTCGCGGAACTGCGGAAGGCCGCCGCCCGCGCGTAACCTGGGGTTCGTGCCGCTGCTGACCGTCGTCTTGCCCGCGGGTTCGGTCCTGGCCGATGCGCTGCGCGAACTGGGTCTCACCGAGGACGAGGTCGACTGCGAATACGGTTTGATCGCACTCGACCCCGATACCGGTCGCTTCGCGCTGCGCATCGCCGCCGAGACGGCGGCCCGCCTCGCGGGTTCCGCCGGTGCGGTTTACGCCGATCCGCCGATCGAATCCACCGGCGACCAACCCCCGGATTAGCCGGAAACCCCTCACATACAGCCGTTTCACCGGTTTCCGGGTTCAAACCAGGCATTTATCGGGTGCTGTGATCGGCCACAATCTGTGGTATCCGTTGCTCGTGGAAGGAACACCGTTCGGCCGCTACCGGCTACTCGAGCTACTCGGGGCCGGGGCCATGGGGGAAGTACATCGCGCCTATGACACCGGCACCGACCGGTTGGTGGCGGTGAAGGTACTCGCACCGGAGTTCGCCCACAACGAGGTGTATCGCAAACGCTTCCAGCGCGAAGCCCAGATGGTGGCCCGGCTGTCGGAGCCGCATATCGTGCCGATTCACGATTTCGGCGAGATCGACGGCCGGCTGTTCCTGGATATGCGCCTGGTACAGGCACCCAACCTCGCGAAATTGCTCGTGGAGCGGGATCATCTGGAACCCGGCGAGGCGGTCGAGGTGATCACCCAGATCGCCGCGGCACTGGACGCGGCGCACGCCGAGGGCCTGGTGCACCGGGATGTGAAACCGTCGAATATCCTGCTCACCCCCGACGGGTTCGCCTACCTCATCGACTTCGGGATCGCCCGCAGCGACGAGGACACCACTCTCACCACCACGGGCGCCGTTGTCGGCACCTTCGCCTATATGGCCCCGGAACGGCTCGCGGACGACGAATCGGATGGCCGCTCGGATGTGTATTCCCTGGCCTGCGTTCTCTACGAATGCCTGGTGGGCGCGAAGCCCTACCGCGGCGAGAGCATGCAGCGCCAGGTCGCCGCGCACCTCAACGCCGAACCGCCGCGACCGTCGGCCGAAGGTTTACCGAGCCCGTTCGATGCCGTGATCGCCAAAGGTATGGCCAAGGATCCCGGCCGGCGCTACGACACAACCGGCGAATTGGCGGCGGCCGCCCGGTCCGCGCTGCTGGAACCGCCTACCGCGACGGCTTCGACTCCGGCCCCGGAAGCCGCCACCCCGGCCGCGGCGATTCCGACTCCGGACCCAGCCGCGGTTCCGACCCCGACCGCCCCCGGCCCGGCACCGGCACCGGCACCGGCGAAGCGGTTGCCCTGGCGGGCCGCGGTCGCGGTGGCGGTGCTGGCCGTCGCCGTCGCCGGGACCTCGGCGCTCGCGCTCACCCGTGACGATGCCGCGCTCGTCACCGAGCCGACCGAAAGCCCTGCTCCGGCGATCAGTTCCACGACGGTCGTCCCCACGAAACCCGCACGCTCGTCGAGTTCTCTGCCACCGCCGCCGGCTCCCGCGCCACCGGTGTCGGTCACCGAATCGGTACCTGTCACCTCGGCCGTTCCCGGTGGCGCGGTGCCCGAACCCGCCGGGCCACCGGCCGAGCCTGCACACGAACCGCAGCCGAGCCAGTCACCACCGCCGCCACCGCCGACGACGACCACCCCGCCACCGGTAACCACCACGACCACCGAACCCCCCACCGAGTCCGAAACGACCACACCCGCAACCAGCACCTCCGAGCCCACGGTGACAACAACGACCGAGGAGAACGGCGGCGAAGGCGACGACGCGGCAGGCGGCGACAGCGGTGCGGATGCCACAGGCAGCACCGTCGCGTCCTCTTCCGCGGTCGGCACCACAGGTAGCACCGGCGCGGCGACTCCCTCCGGAACCGGCACCACCAGCGGCACCCCCACGACCGGCACCACCAGCAGCATTGTCGAGTCCAGCACCACGACCGGCCGGCCGAATCAGCCCGGCCCCGCCCGCTGACCTCACCTGTCCTGATCGAGTCGAATCACACAGCGCTCAGCGGGCACCGCTCCACCGCGAGCGCGACATAATCGAGCCGGGACGGGCGAGGATGCCCGATATCGGAGGTGGCGATGACCGGGGAACCGATCGGAGGGCAACGCCGGGCCGTCGTGGTCGGCGCGGGTATCGCCGGCCTCACGGCCGCGATCGCGTTGCGGCAGCGGGGCTGGCAGGTCGAGGTCCTCGAGCGTGCCACCGCCGTTGGACCCGCCGGATCCGGATTGAGTCTGTGGCCCAACGGTTTACGCGGACTCGATACGATCGGCGCCGGGACTGCTGTCCGGGAGCAGGCGCTCTCGGCCACCGAGGCGGGTATGCGGGATACATCCGGCCGGTGGCTGGCGCGCACCGATATCGCCGCTGTCCGCGACCGCTACGGCGATCTGGTGATGATCCACCGGACCGAGCTGTTCGATATTCTGCGCGGCACTCTCGGAGCGGGCGCTCTCCGGCTGGGAGCGGCAGTGCGGGCCGTGGACATCACCGGAAACGGTGTCCGGGTCCAGCACAGCCTGGGCACCTCCGACGCGGATCTGGTGCTCGGCGCGGACGGAATCAACAGCACTGTCCGGGAACTGCACTGGCCCGGCGCGCCGGGCCCGATCTACGCCGGTTACACGGCATGGCGGGCGATCGTGACACCGCGCGCCCCGGTGCGTTCCGGTGGCGAAACACTCGGGCGCGGTGAACGTTTCGGCATCGCACCGTTGCGGGACGGTCGGGTGTATTTCTACGGGTCCGCGAACCTGCCCGCGGACGCGATCAGCCCGGACGGCGAGCTCACCGAACTCCGGCGCCGTTTCGGCGACTGGCACGATCCGATCCCCGCACTGCTCGACGCGACGGATCCGGCGGCGCTGCTACGGCACGATATCTACGAACTACCGCGCATCGCCGGCTACGCCCGGGGCCGGATAGCGCTGCTCGGAGATGCCGCGCACGCCATGACCCCGAATCTCGGTCAGGGCGCGAACCTGGCCATCGAGGATGCGATCACCCTCGCGGCTCTGCTCGACCGGCACCGCGATATCCCGTCCGCACTGACCGAATACGACCGGATACGCCGGGCACGCGTCGAGCCCCTGCAGCGATTGTCCCGGCGCATGGGGGTCGCGCTGCAGGTGTCCCCGGCGCCCGCAGTGTTGTTGCGCGATGTGATCCTGCGCCTGACCCCGCCGTCGGTGGCCCTGCGTGGCCTGGCACCGGCACTGACCTGGGAACCACCCCGCTGACCGCCCGGGGGAGCGCTATACCCATTCCTTACGCGCCAGATCGAGAATCACCGGATGCATCAAGGTGGAGGGTTCCTCCCCGGTATCGCGCCGGTCCGGAGCGAAAACCTTCGCGGCTTGCAGGCTCGTCTCGTCGATCGAGCGCAGCGGGGCCGGTGGATCGAGTCGCAGCTGGGGGTCCGGGGCTCGGGTGACCAGCAGGAAACCCCAATCGCCGAAGCTCGGTACATCCACGTGGTAGGGCAGCACGTTCAGCCCGGTCGTGCGGACCGTAGCCGCGATGCACCAGTAGGAGTGCGGGGCGAAGAACGGCGAACCCGACTGCACCACCATGGTGCCTTCCGGGGCCAGCACGTGGGCTGCCATGGCGTAGAACTCGGTGGAGTAGAGCTTCGCGATGGCGGTCTCGTCCGGGTCCGGCAGGTCGACGATCACCGAGTCGTAATCCGCCCGGGCGGTGCGCAACCAACTGAACGCGTCGGCGTTGATCACCTGCACGCGGGAGTCGGCGAAGGAGTTCTCGTTGAGTTCGGTCAGCCGGGGGTCGGTGCGGGCGAGGTCGGTCATGACCGGGTCGAGTTCGACCAGAGTGACAGTGCGGACGTCCGGATATTTCAGGATCTCGCGCAGGGCCAGACCGTCACCGCCACCGACAACCAGCACATTCTCCCGTTTCCCGGCGAGCGTGGGATGCACCATCGCCTCGTGGTAGCGGTATTCGTCCACCGAGGAGAACTGCAGATCGCCGTTGAGGAACAGCCGGGTATCGCGGGTCCCGAACGGCGACGCGTTTTCGGTGAGCACGATCTTCTGATACTCGGTCTGGTGCTCCCAGACGATCGGCGCCGCGAACAGCGCCTGCTGGGCGGTGGCCTCGAACCGGTCGGCATAGATATAGCTGCCCACCAGCACTCCGGCGGAGAGCAGGGTGACCATCACAAAGGTCGCTTTGACCAGGTGTGACAGGTCGGCACGAAACCAGATGAACACCAGCGCCAACCCGGCCAGCGCGTTCACCACACCGACGATGAGACTGCCGCGGATCTGCCCGAACACCGGCAGCAGCAGGAACGGGAAAGCCAGACCCCCCAGCAGGGCACCCACATAGTCGGCCGCGAAGAGATCGGCGACCGCGCTACCGGCCTCCTGTTTGCGGATGCGCTGCAGCAGTTCCATCAGCAGCGGGATCTCGGCACCGACCAGGGCGCCGATCACACAGGACGCCACCACGAGCGCGGCGGTGTAGAGGTTGAGCCAGGCATAGGCCGCGTAGAGACCGAGTACCGAGAGGCCACCGACCAGCGCGAGCGCGATCTCCACCGCCAGGAACGCCGGCGCGGCCAGATGCCGCAGCGGTTTCGCGGCCAGTGCGCCGACACCCATCGCGCACACCATCACACTGAGCGTGATCGACGCCTGGGTGGCGGTATCACCGATCAGATAACTGCCCAAGGTCACCAGGGACAGCTCGTACACCAATCCGCATGCCGCACAGACGAAAACCGTGAGGAGCAGGGCGATCCTGGCGAACCGGCCGGGAACACCGGACTGCCGCGCCACGGTGCCGGTCACTTCCTCACCAGCGGATTCCACCGGCTCCTGTTCGGCTGCGAGAGTGCTCGCCGGAGAGTTCGCCGACACCTTATGTGAGTGCGGCGGCGACCACAGCGGCGACCGCGATATGCACCGCGGCGCTCACCCACACGCCGGGGTGCAGTTCGTGTTCGTTCACCACACCGCGGAATTCGCCGGGTGTGGCGAATTCCAGCACCAGGAATGCCAGCCCCATCGCCACCAGGCCGATGATGCCGTAGACCGCGCTCGACACCAGCGCGCGCCCGATCGCCCCGTCGGAGGTCCAGATCGCGGTGGCGACGATGATCCCGACCCCCAGCATGTTCGCGGCGACCAGCAGGGCGGCATTGCGGTTGCGGTCCACCCAGATCTGATGGCGCAGGTTACCCGGTGTGAGCACGTCCACCAGGACGAACCCGAGCACCATCAGGACGATTCCGAGGCCGGAGTAGGCAGCCGCGGCACCGGCGTCCGCGGGCAGGTCTTCGAGCATTGTTTCCTCCTGGGAAATGGATCGGTGAGACGGCGGCGGCCTATTTTCCTTCGCCCGAACCGCCGCCGCGGAAGCTGCTGTTGTCACTGGGCCAGCCGTAGGCACTGACATAGGAGTGGTGGCGCCGGTGACCGTTCCGATAGTCGTCGACCAGGATCTTCGTTCCGGAACCGTTCTGGGACAACGCGATGATGTCGTCGCGGTACTGCAGGAAGGTCAGCGGACCGGTCGAACGCCGATCCAGCGGGCGCGCCGCCTTGGTGATCTCGTCGGCGACCGCGCCGGGCTGTTTGTTCGCCGTATAGGCCATCCCGTTGTCGGGTTCGTCGAGATTCGCGGCACGCGTGTAATGGGAGCTGATATAGGACCGCGCCCCGCTCCCGTCGTCGTCATCGGACCCGCATCCGGACAGCACCAATGGGAGGATCGCGCAGACAGCAGCGATCACCCAGAACTTACGACTCACAGAAAACCTTTCCCCCGTCTGGTGCACAGCCCGTCCGGTAACGCAGCTACTCAAGACGGCGCTTGCGGATAGATCATAATCGCACTGCGATAGACGACCTGCCCGATTGCCGCTTCCTTCTTCCCCGACTCCCCGAAATCCTCGAACGACAGCCGAGTTCCGTCCTCGGCCACATAGTCGTGATAGGCGACAGTGCCCGATGGGGTGAGCCCGGTGGTCGCCTCACCGACATAGCGGGCATTACCCGATTCCTCCAGCCGGAAGCGTTTACCGTCGTGCTCCAGCTCGTTCCCGCCCGGCGCCGGGATACCCGGCGTCTCCGTCCACAGGACCAGCTCGAGCTCGGGGTCTTCCTCCACCGACAGCCATTTGCGGGTGCCTTTGGCGTTATCGAGCAGATGCTCGCTCCACTGGTACCCGCCCTCCTTCAACCGCAGCGAACCGCGAACGGTGAAGCTCTCCTGGAAGATATCGACGATATCCCCGGCCTTCAGCGCCCGTGGGTCTCCGCGCAGGGCGTCGGAATCCTTATCGGCGAACGGGTCGACGGGAACGGATGGCGCGGCCGGCTGATTCTTCCGTTTCACGAGCAGGTACACCAGGACCCCCGCCACGACGAGCACGACGATCAACACGACGATCAACAGTGCGGTGATGGCTGGCTCCCTCCGGCGATTTCTGCGGAGACTAGCATCCATCCCCGACCGTGGCGATCGGTCCCGGAGCGGGGCCCCGAAACCGTCCGTTCAACACCCGCGACTCAGGCCTGCTGCTGCGGCGCCTGGACCGCGGGCGGCTTCGGCGGCTGCGATTCGGTGATCTTCGGTTCCGGCAGGTCCGCCGGCCCGGGAGCACCCATCTGGGCCTCGCCCGCACCCAGCCCACTCGGGCGGAGATACTGCTCGAACTTGCCGAACTGCGGGTTGTCGGGATGGCTCGGATCGAGCGCGACCACTTGGCCGTTGGCGATGTAGTGCAGGCCGGCCCCGTTGTCGAACAGGATCGCGCTGTGGTTGTTCTCCCACCTGATCACGTCACCCGTCCGCAGCGGCTCGTTGGGCGTACCCGTGGTGGACGTGCTGATAACGTCCCACGCCGCCTGTGACTGCGCGGCGGGGGTGCCCTCGTACGCGGTGTAGGCGTTGATCGCGGGATTCCCCTCCTGCCGGGTCAACGCGTCCGCCACGGTCTGCGGAAGTTGGACCGGCGTACCGTCCGGCAGCTTGTGGTCGACAGTCGCGCCGGGTGTACTCACCACCGGCGGCGGCGTACCGGTGTCGGTGGGAGCGGTCACCGCGGGCTGAGCAGCGGCACCCTGATCGGCGGGGGCTCCTGCCGACACGCCCGGAGACTGCTGGCCGGGGCCCGGCACCTGCTGCCCCTCGCCACGACGATCGTCATCGTCGCTGTCCTTCTTACCGTCCTGCTCGCCGCCACCCAGAGGGTTCTGGCCGCCGCCCATCGCCGAGGCAGCCATCACCGCCGGGATAACCGACCCCAGTGCCCCCATACCCCCGTCAGCGGAACTGGACGGCTGCTGAACAGGAGGCTGAGCCGAGGGGGTGCCACCACCGCCGCCGGCACCCGTGTTGTCAGCGCCGACCTGCTGGGCGGTCGAGCCCTCTTCGTCGGCCCCGCCGAGGGCATTCGACTCGTCCTCGGAGGTCTTCGACTCGTCCTCGGGGGTACCGAGAATATCCTTGAACTCGTTGTCCAGATCGTCCTGCACCTGTTCGGCGTCGGCCGGGGCAGCCTCTTCCTTTTCCTTGGAATCGTCTTCCTTGGAATCGCCCTTCTCGTCAGAACCGCCGAACTGCTCGTCCGGGGTGTTGTTCCCCGACTTTTCATTCCCGCCGCCGGTCTGCTGTTGTTGACCGCCGCCGGTTTCCTTTTCGTTCCCGCCGCCGGTTTCCTTTTCTTTACCCTCGCCCTTCTCCTTTTCCTTACCCTCGCCCTTCTCTTTCTCCTTACCCTCGCCCTCCTTCTTTTCGGCCGGCTCCTTCCCCTCAGGTGGTTTCAGGCCGTCCGGAAGGGTTGCCACAAAATCGACATAAGCGTTCACTTTCTCACGGCAAAATATGACCGCATCCTGAATCAGATCGAAGAGAGGAGCCTCCTCGAGCACATGCTGCAGGCCGGGCTCATTCAGGTACGTCTCGGTGTATTTTTCCTTTTCTTTTGCACTGTCACCACTCTTTTCTTGATACTCTTTTAAAGCCGCCTTCTCACTGCCGTCCAATTTTCGCATAGACCCCCACATAGCCTCATGGGTGGCCTGCACCTTCTCCCACATTTCTTTATAGTACGAGTCATTGACGTCATTGAGCTTTTTCTCTTTTAGTTTGAATTGCTCATCTTTACCTTGCCAAGCGGTGGCCACGGCACCCAGCCAACTAAGCGTTTCTATGTACTTATCGTGCGCTTTCCCCTCAGCGGCGTATGGCTTCCCTGCCGCAAGTACCTCCATCGGGGAATCCACCTTGCCGTTACTGTTATCAGCCAGGTTGTCATCGTATATATGTTTTTTGTCGCCGAATACGTTTGTTTTCTCACCCTTCGCAGGCTGGAGCAAACTTGGCTTTTCCCGCTGATTCGTACCCAACTGCCACGACAAATGGTTCAACTGAACATTCGCCGTACGGATGCAGGTATTCAGCGCCTCAGATATATCTATCCCAGGGGGCTTACGGATTTCCAGCTTGAAGTCGGTAAGCAGGTCGCCGGCATCAATATCCGCTTTCGTGTTCCCAAGGAACTTCTCCTTCTTATCGGCCCACGATTCACCGCCAGTAAGATCCTGGTCTTTCTTACGTTTATCCGGATCCCCTTTGAGATGCTGCCAGAGAAAATCGCCCCTGTATGCCTCCATGGCCGTACCCTTGGAGGAATGTAACGTATCTATATCAAAGGCGTCGCCCCAGTGCTTTATCTTCCTGGGCTCACCGCCATCCGGATCAGCTTCATAAAGAGTGGCATCGCGGTAATCCTGCTCGTAGTAAAATCCGGATTTAGGCCGTTCATCAGTTTCTTTGAAATCGCCGTGCTCGTCATAGATATAGTAGGTCACAACTCCCTCATAACTATTTCGCAGCGGGATCCCATTACCAGCTCTCCATCAATTCCAACACCGTTGATGCCGGTTATCGATCGACATCCCGGCAATCGCGACGACATATCCGCGACACTTTCCACGTAGTAGAATCTCGAACAATTATTCTGAGTTACAGCTACCGGGTTACCGCTTTCCAGGAGATAAAGACAACCGGTCACAGAACCTCCACGGCTACTCTTGAAGCATTCTCGAGCGCGTGCCGCGCCCCTGCCGTGACCTGAAGCAGCTCTGGCTCGAAGACGGCCCCCAACCGGCCGAAGCACCCCCACACGTCTGACGACTCACACTCCGGGATCGGTCCGGCGGATCTGTGCGGCGCCCTCCTCGGATGCGCCCTCGAACGTATCCGCTCCCACTTTGTAGTTGTCACCGACGCCCAAGTCGCCGTCCGCGACAGTGTTCCAGGCATTCTGGTGAGCCGGACCGAACTCGCCCTCCCCGAACGCCAGCCAGTGATGCGCTCCATAGCCATATGCCCCATAGAACTCAGCCGCATAGGCCTCGTTGAGCTTGGCGCGTTCGCGGTTACCCGGCTCCCTGGCATAGCTGTCGTTGCTCTGGGTACGCATATTTTCAGGATCTTGACCGACTGTTGCGCCCACGCCGACGAACCTCCCGCTTATCCGACCTTTCAGCACCACTGTGGCACATCCCCAATCACGGGAAGAATGCACTGAAGCGTCCCACACCGAAACCATGCTGCTCATCGGCTCGGAGGACTCGAGCTAGTGGTGGGATCCGAACTCGGTTTGCAGCGCGTGCTCGAATTGAGTCTGCGTGGGAAGGTTCAAAGCATCCGCAACCTGTCGATTACCCAGTCGGCGTATGTATTCGGCACGTTGACCGACCTTCGACTTCAGGTGGGCCAACCGGGCCACTCGAAGAACCTCGGTCGCGAGCCAATGGTCTGTGTTGTCCCACACCTCGTCGCCGAGGTGTACCCCGACGATCACCCCGTTGCGGTCACACGCCACGCCGACGGAAAAGTCGGGGTTGAACACCTCATAGACCTGGCTCCGACCGACAGGCGGCGAGTCGGGTTGCACGTCTTCGGCCGCATCGACATCCATCACACAACTACTCCTGGACCCGGAACCGGAACGACCACCGGCGGTTCCTCATCGAGCCTTGGGCCATTCGGTAGCGTCGAGGACCAGCCGGTGCTGCCGAAGCGCATCCACCGTACTGTCGTTGATCGCCCCCATCAGCTCGTCGGTCAGCTCCTGCCTGGTCATGCTCGCGATGGTACCGGGTGCGATATACAGATTCGTGAGTCTGGCTTTCCCATCCACCTCGGGGATCACCCGAGACGTCGCCGAGGGCCGACGGGCTCGAATCCGGTCGACTCGTTCCTGCATCTCATCGACTGCGTAGATGAACTCTTTACTCGCCCTCAACGATGCGACCGTCTTGGGGTGCATCAACACCACAGCAGCCCACTCTCTCCCCAAGACTCCCACCGACGGCGGTGACCAGTCTCTCGACAACGACATCACAGCCTGGCAGTGCCAGGGCTGGTACATCCTCGGACATACAGCTACCGAGTGCGCACCCCTACGGCGGGTAGGCCGGAGTACGTGCCCACTATCCTCCGACTGGAGACTTCGGCGCCATCAGCGTCATTCACCAGAATTGGGAAGCCTCCATCGGGAAGCCGCTGAATCGCCTCCGCAAGGCCGGGCGGCGGATCGGATACGTTTTCTCCACGCCGAGAATGTCTGATACTTACCGTATGTCGCATTGGGTCTCCGACCCGAGCCGGACGCGGAATACTCGCCAGCAGGTATCCCACGGAATCCGTCGCGGAGTCGGTCCGGTCGGCGCAGAGAGAGGATCCGGATGAGTCCGACCACGGCGGAACAGCTCGATATCACCCTTCCGCACCCCGAAGGTTCCAGCTGGGGCCTCGACTCGATCATCGATGCCGTCCAGGAGTACATCCAGCGGCACATACTGCTGCTGGCCTCCGGTGACTCCGGCAGCCAACCGGACTTCGTCGCCTGGTTGGACGGCAAGGGTCTGCTGAGCGAGAAAGGGCTGGACCAACCCGCGGGCAAATCCGTACTGGTCGAGAACTATTCCGATCGCCGCAAAGAAGTCGAGGACCGGGTAGCCGAACTCGAACGTCAGAACAAGAATATCGACAGTTCCAAGTTCGCGGCGTTCGACACCTCGAACCGGACGTACCAGAAGGTGCGGACGATCGTGCGCGAGCTCAAGCGGACCCTCAACGACGCTCCCCCGCCCAGCAAAGGCGAGGACGGGATCTACCGTCTCTCCGCCGCAACGGAATTCGGTTTGACAAGGGCTCTCCTCACCGCGGTGGATCGTGTGCACGACGAGGTCGGAAAGGCGAAAGACGATATCGACAAGCGTGCGCAGGAAATCGACAGGTCGGTTCCTTCGATACCGGCCCGCTTCCGCGGCGGGGGCGGTGGAGCGCCGGCCGGCTCGGGTTTCCGGCCCACTGCCAGCCAGGCCAGCTTCAGGCCCACCAACCCGGACGACGCGGCGGGCACCGCGGTCGAAGCCGCCGAAAGTCAGCTCGGGGTCCGCGAATACGCCCCGAACCTGGTAAACGCGGAATACAACATCAAGGGTGGTGGGCCCTGGTGCGCGTCCTTCACCAGCTGGGCATGGGAAAAGGCCGGTTACGACGTCAAATGGACCAACCCGGACTATGTCCCCAGCATTTGGAACGATGCCGCGGCAATGGGCTTGCGGAGGAACTCGGTCGGCGAGGCCCAACCCGGTGATCTCATCGTCTTCGACTGGGAGGGCGACGGCACTCCCGACCACATCGGAATCGTGAAGTCGGTCCAGGGCGGGCAGATCAACACCATCGAAGGAAATACCAGCAACCAAATGGTGGAACGCAATCGCTATGGAATGAATTCCGGCAGCATAGTCGGAGTCGTCAAACCCCCGCCCTCCGAGAACTCGGCGATATCGGCATAGCGGCCTTCGAACTGGGTGCCGAGACCCGCTCACTCCGATACCCCGGCCGGCACGCCGCAAACAGGAGCCACACGGCATATTATGGCCGCATGCCCGTGTCCCGGACCGAGGAATCCGACCTTCCCTTCATCCGGCCAACTACCTGATGGCAGGCGAATGGACCCCCGCCGACGAGCACGGAGTGCGGATCGAGTTCCCCTTCCCCATCAACATCGGCTGGCCGGATCTCGAATACTGAGAGGTTCGCGTGATGACCACACCGCAGGATCGGGGCCCGGTTTTCGACGGGGTGAAGATCGGCCGTCCCGCGACCGGCGCGCTGACCGACGCCGGATACCGGTCGATCACCGACCTACCGGAGCGGCTGGACGATCTGCTCACATTGCACGGTGTGGGCCCGCGGGCGGTCCGGCTCCTGGCCGCTGCCCGTCTCACTGAACCCGGCTGACCGCCGTCGGCCGTGGCCCGGGGACAGTCACCCGGACCGATCAGTCACGGCCGCGACGGCCGAGGTCGGGCCACGGCGGGCGCCGCAGAACCGCCAGAGAAGCGATCACCGCCGCCAGTAGTCCGATCAATTCTCCCATCAGAGCGATCCGGTTGACGTCCACCGCCGGAACCCATTCCGCGGCACCGTCGCGCACCACGAAAACCCCGGCCGGCCGCATCACCGTGCTCATCAGGCTGCTGCGCCGGGAAACCGTGATCACTATCGTGCCGTCGGCCGTCTCGAACGGTTCGCCATAGACAGGCGGGGACTCGGCCGCCGCTAGCCCCAGTCGTTCACGAATCACCATGCACTGACCCCAATCCTCGTGGCCGGTATCTACCTGTCGGTGCGGCGAAGCCTACGGCGGAGGCGAGGCGGAACACCGCATTTCGAGCGGGGACGAGCCCCGGGCGACCGGCCGGCAGCAGATGCGGACCCTTCCGCAGCACCCCTCGTGCGCTGCCGACCACCCGGGTTTCCACATGCCGGTCAGGCCACCGCCCATTTCTCGGGATGCAGATGATGCTGGGTGAGCGCGGTGGCATGTCCGTGCCCGAAACCGTGTTCGGTCTTCAGCAATTCGACGAGTTCTTTGTGCGACGACAATCCGGAATTCCGCAGGGTGGCTTTCCACTCCTCGATACTGCGACCGTATTTCGCCTCGATAGCGGGAAAGTAGGATGCGGGGCCCTTCGGCTGGGTCGCCATATTCGGTCTCCTTGTTCGACACGGCATTCCTGGAAGAAGACGGGATACCGGCCGGAATTTCGTCGTCGGCGGCCCGGATGTGACCCACCCCACTCGAACGTGCCGCACCATTGACCCGTCCACGGCCACGCTCTGCCGATCCGAGGCCGTTCTCACTGGTAGCGGCGCAATGTTGCGGCCGCCAGCTCTCGCAGTCGCTCCCGTGCCTCCGCCGGACCGGTCACCGTCAGGTCGTCGGCGAACTGCAACAGTTGGCGCACATCCTCGACCACCCGGCACGCCACGGTGATATCCACCCGATCGACGGCATCCGGATTGTGGACCGTCAACCGCGTGCCGAGGATGCGTTTCGCCCGTTCCAGCTGGCCGGCGCTCAGTTCGGCCTCGACCCGGACCGCTCCGGTGTTCTCCCAGCCCGCAGACAATTCCGCGGACACCTCCTGCAACGTCGCCCCGGGCCGCAATCGCCGGGGCGTGCGCAGCGGTCGCCACCCGGCGATCCGTTCGAGCGAATACAGGCGCGGCCTGCCCGAACGATCGGCCACCAGATACCACCGGCCACCTTTTGCCAGCAGACCGTACGGGTCGACGATCTGCCAGGCCGGCTCTGCCTCACCGGACCGGCGGTAGCTGATCCGTAACCTGACGCCACGCCGCAGGTCGCCCAGTAACGCCGCGGGACCGATACCGTCTGCCGGGTTTCCGAACCACGGCCGGTTGTCCGTGGTCACCACCGCATGGACCGGCAGCAAGTTCTCTTGCCGCACGCGCCCCGGCGCCACCTTGCTCCTGGCCCGGCGACCGTCGAACCCGCCGCCGATCTGCTCACGCTGCGCGTCGTCGAGACCGTACAGAGCGAGGTGGTCGCGTTCGGCCGGGGTGAGCCGGGCGAGATCCAGTGCGCCGCCCGGCAGCAGGGTCACGCCGCCCCATCGGCCGCGCCGGACCAAGACCGGGAAACCCGCGTCCTGGAGCCATTGCAGATCCCGGAGCACTGTTCGCACCGAAACCCCCACCTCGTCCGCCAGATCCGTCGTAGTGACGGATTCGCGGGTCTGCAGGGCGATCAGCAGGGAGAAGAAGCGATCGGGCGTCATACCGCAAGATTCTCCAGAAAACCTGCCGGAATCTGTCACGTATGGCAGGCAACCTCATGCTGTCCACATCACCGGCAAGAGGAGATACCAGACCATGACCACGCCGAACATGTTCATCGTCTACGTCAGCGACGCCGCGGCATCCGCGCGTTTCTACGGGGATCTGTTCGAGATGACACCCGTATTCGAATCACCGCGCTTCATCGCTTTCGACCTCGGCGGCGGTATCCAGCTCGCGGTGTGGAGCGGTGTCCGGGACGAGTTGTCCCCGGCCGTCCCGCGCACCAGCGAAATCTGCCTGGCCCTGCCGGGCGGACCCGAGCAGATCGACAACCGCTTCCGGGAGTGGTCCGGCAAGGGCGTCGAGGTCGTCGCGAAACCCTACGACGAGGTATTCGGCCGCACCTTCCTGGTCGCCGACCCGGACGGCAACCTGATCCGCGTCGCACCGGTCGACTGAGACGCACGGGCGCGGGGCCGGTACTCGTCCGGCTCCGCGTGCCACCACATCCGGATCGACGCTTCACTTCGCCGGGCCGCAACTCGGCCAGCTGCTGTCTCTGCGCGCACCGACCTCATCCGAGGACTACAGTGCCGTCCGCTTCGATACGCCATGAGGGGTTGTGCGCGACCTCCCATACGACCCCGTTGGGATCGGCGACGTGGCCGTTGAAGATACCGCCGAATTCGCTGTCTCGCGGCGATTTCAGAACCGTGCCACCCGCGGCGGCCATGGCATCCACCGTGCTGACGACCTCCTCGCGGCTGCCGACATTGTGCGACAGTGTCAGCCCCGATACCGGCGCACGGTCGGAGCCATCGGCGATATCGGCGTTGAACTTCTCCGCAAGGAAGAATCCGAGCACCACTCCGGGCGCGATCTGGAAGAACACAATCTCCCCCGGCACGTCCATCAGCGGTTCCCACCCCAGTCCCGCCACGTAGAACTGCCGAACCGCCCCCAGATCAGGTGTGGCGATCGTGAGAAAGTGCGCCTGCTGCTTCACGAAGACTCCCGTCGAGCGCTCTGGTCCCGGCCGCCGCCAGACTACCGCCGTCACGGCGCGGGACCGGGCAACCCGTATCAACAAATCCCGCAAGGTGTTGCCGTAGAGAACATTCGCGTCGTAAACGACCACGCAGGGCATATAAGATACCCGGTTCCGGACCCAACCCGGAGAGCTCGTCGGCCGCACCGAGTGCGTAATCCTCTAGAACAGTTCAGGTGTCGTCGGTGGAAGATCGTCGAGAAACGAATTCACCATCGGTACCAGCACCGCCGACTCCCCGCTGATACCGATATGCGAGGTCGCGGGCAGAATCACCAAACGCGCAGCCGGTGCCTTGTGCAACATCCCCGACGCCGCCGCTTCCTCGTCGCCGCCCCCGCGCAGCGTGAACATCCGCAACGCATGCTCCGGTTTCACGCCGTCCGCGTCACCGACTATCACCATCGTTTTCGCGGAAATCGAACGCATCTGCGCGTCACTGATGTTCTGGTCTTCGATATTCAGCACTTTCATCTTTTCGACGTAGGCGTCGAATGCCGCGGGGTCCGGAGTGTGCTCCCTGAACGCTTTCTCGACCGGTGTGCCGGCGAACGCTGTCGCGTCGAGACCCGCGATCCCCTCCAACACCGAGGGATACCAACCATCCTTGCGGAAGGTAGCCGACAGCGAAACCAGTTTGCCCACGAGCGCCGGGTGCCGGAGTGCGAGCTGCAGCGCGACCCCGCCACCTTGCGAGTAGCCCATGACATCCGCGAGCTGGACATTCAAGGCGCGCAGCAATTCCGCCGCATCGTCGGCGAATTGCTCGTACGACATCGTCCGCGAAATATCCGGGGTACGGCCGTGCCCTTGCTGATCGAAAACGATCACCGCCCGCTCACCCGCGAAACCCGATATCCACGACGTCATCGAGTCGGTGGCCATGAACGCGCCGGGTATGAGCAGCAACGGGGGCGTTTCCGAACTGCCGAGCTCACCGTGCACTTCGTAATACAGGCTCAGACCGTTGATCGGCAAGTGACCACCGCGCGAAGGCTTCGTTGCCGTCATTTCGACCTATCCCCTCACGTCCCGGGAACCGGCGGCGCTCACGGACCCCACGGCAGCGTCTCCGTCCGGACCGTACAGCCGGGCAACGTCGGGAGAGTCGAGCCATTTGGAATAGGTGGGCGATTTCGGCCACCCTTCGGGTGAATCCTGCCATTCCTCCTGCCGACCCCACGGCAGGGTGTCGACCAACGCGAACGTATAGCTGAGCTGCTCGGTACCGCGGCCACTCGTGTGCCAGGTTCGGTAGACCTTATCGCCGTCGCGGAGAAAAACATTCACCGCGAAACCGCCGCCGGGCGGTGCGTCCACATCGGCGCCGAACGAACTCTCCGACGACGAATACCAGTCCATCGTGTTGCCGACCTTCGTCTTGTAGGCCAGCGCCTCGTCGATGGTCCCGTTGGTGACGATGACGAAGCGGGCATCATAGTTGTCGAGCCAGCCCAACCGGACGTACTGCGATGTGAGCCCGGTACAGCCGCCGCACTGCCACTCCGCGCCATCGGACCACATGTGGTTGTAGACGATGAGCTGGGAGCGCCCGTCGAATACGTCGACCAGCCGGACAGGGCCGTCCGGGCCGATCAGTGTGTAGTCCGGCATCTCGACCATCGGTAGCCTGCGGCGCTGCGCTGCGATCGCGTCCAGTTCCCGAGTGGCGGCCTTCTCCCGCTTCCGCAGGTCGTCGAGCGCGGTCTGCCACGTCTGCCGGTCGACGATCGGTGGCAGGGCGCCGGCGCTGTGCTCGGTCATGATTCCTCCCAGAGTCCAGATCTATCCGCTCTGGATGTGTTGACGGGAGCCGGACACAGAAATCATCGCTCTCTATAATGGTCCCTGCTCAGCCAACCTATCTCCTTGCGCAACCCGTTCTCGGTCAGCTCGATCGGGTGGTCGGGATCGATGCGTTCCGGGGTATTCGGATTGTGATCGTGATCCACCGGTAGTCCGACGGCAACCCGTTCGATTTGCGCGACGTTGCGATCGTCCGAGTCCTCTCCGGTGTAGGGGGTGTCGTCGCGATTGTCGGTCATAAAGTCATAGACGTGGGCGGCCTCGTGGTACAGGGTCGCCACAGGAGGGCTTTCCCCTGATACGTTATCCACACGTGGGGAGTATTCGATCTCATCGCCGCCGAAAATATGTTGGTGTGCCCAGCTGTTGTCGCTCCTGTGGTACTCGGTGATCGTGAGGTTTTCCTGGCCTATGCCGAGAATTCCTGAATCGTCGTGTGCGCGCTCGAGCTCGGCCAGCATTTGCTGGCCGGTCGGCGAGGACCGCAGCATATCCAAATCAGCCTCGGTCCGGGCCACGAACTCTGGCGATCCTTCGATCTCGATGAACCGGGCATCGTTGGAGATTTGCACTGTCACGGTGGTTTCGGTGTCCCCGTACGAGCGATCACCGGACTCCTCATACGAGATGTCCTCATCGGTGCCGCCGTAAGTCGCGTCCGAGCCCGCCCCGGCATAGGACACGTCGTATCCCGACCCGCCATAAAGCACATCATCGCCGCGTCCACCCGACACGATGTCATGGCCCCGGCCCGCGACGATCGTATCGTTGCCGGTCGCGCCCTCGAGGTAATCCGCGCCAGACCCGCCCACGATACGATCGTCGCCACCGAGCCCGTACACGGTGTCGCTATCCCCGCCACCGCCGAGCAGGTCGTCACCGCCCTGACCGTCGACATAATCCCGCCCCGCCCCCGCCAGGACCGCGTCCCGTCCACCGCCGGTTTCGATCTCGTCGTCGCCCCGCCCGCCGAGAACACGGTCGGCTCCGGCACCGGTCTTGACCGAGTCGTTACCCCGGCCCCCCAGAACCGTGAAGTTCACCTGGGTTCCCTTCTGGACACTGACGTTGTCATCGCCGCCACCAGTGCGAATAACGATCTTCTGGCCCCTGGGAACAACAAACGATTTTCCGTTGACGGTGACCAATTGTCCGTCGCTGAACGGATCATCGCTGATCATGACACTGTCATTGCCCGCACCGGTGTTGATATACGTCTTGTTGCCAACCGTGATGACCCCGACCCGATCGGCATCCCCGGGTAGCTCGAATGGGTCTTCTTCGAACTCGGAGATCGGCAACAGCCCCATCCGCATCGCGTCCCATACCCCGGTGGCGTGGACGAGAACATGCATCTCGCCACCCAAACTGACATCGAGGCCCGAGCGGATCTCCGTCTCACGTGTGACAGCGGCACTGACCAGCTCCACCTCGGCGTCGTTTCGCGGCTCGAACCTGATTTCACCCGACGGGCTACCCGAATGCGGAATATGCGAGACAGTGCCCCAAGCCTGGTCGAGGTGCTCCTGCGCAAGGCGGACGGACTTGGCGATAGTCTCCACTGCCGCGGATACATTCGCCGCCGTGCTGTGCGCGGTATCCAACTCCGACACCACTCGGCCGCGGTGTGCGTGATACGAGTCGGCGGAATCGCCTTCCCACTCAGCGACGATGCGCTTAGATTCGGCGACCAGCCTGTCAGCGGTCTTCTGAAGCCGGTCGGCGAGCATCGCCCACTCCCGGGCCGCATCGTCGAGCGATGCGGCGTCATGCCATAGCCGCCAACTGCCCTCCGCCATTCCAATTCTCTCCCGTCACCGAGGGCCGTACCTCGGCCGAGGGTCGGGCCCGTGGGAACTGGTCAGAAATCTCTTCGCTGCGGCCTCGTCCATGTCGGAGAAGGCGAACGCGCACAGCATCAGCGCTTCGGCGTCGGCTTCGAACACCGCCGCCAACGCCTCGATCGCAGCCTGAGCAGCCTCGACACAGGGGCCGTACACGGCTGTGGTGGCGTAGCCACCGCTGGTATCCCCCGCATCCCCCGCCGCGAGGGTCAGATCACCTGCCGATTCACTGACCACTGACGTCAGGCCGATGGCAAAGTCGATACACCGATCGGCCAGGGTCGCCAAATCCTCGGGATGTACCTCGAAACGTGGCCCCATCGGGCTACCTCCCTTATTGACGCGAACGAAAGATTACCGAGAACCGCGCGCTTCACGGCTGCTACTCCAGCCAGAGTTGGGGATAACGCCGTCTGGACCTCCGGACCCACCGCCGCGTCCGGCACCTGTTCTCCGGATACCGTCCACGCTCCGCGCTGCCGCGAAGACCACACTCGGCACCGCTGGCCATCTCTGGCCCTACATAGACGAGTCCACCCGCCAAGTGATCGCGCTTGTGATCACTGAGCGGGTGGACTCGATGCCGAGCACTGCGTACGCACTGCGTATCGAAGGGGCTACTCAGCCCTATTCGTGCAGGTCAGGCTTACACGTCGAAGTAGAGTTCGAACTCGTAGGGGTGCGGGCGCAGGTTCACCGGGGCGATTTCCTGCTCACGCTTGATGTTGATCCAGGTTTCGATCAGGTCCTCGGTGAAGACATTGCCTTCGGTGAGGTACTCGTGATCGGCCTCGAGGCGGTCGATCACCGACGCCAGGCTGGTGGGGGCCTGCGGGATGTTCTTGGCCTCCTCCGGCGGGAGCTCGTAGAGGTCCTTGTCGACCGGGGCCAGCGGCTCGATCTTCTTCTTGATGCCGTCCAGGCCGGCCATCAGCATGGCGGCGAAGGCCAGGTACGGGTTGCCCGAGGAGTCCGGTGCGCGGAATTCGATGCGCTTGGCCTTCGGGTTGTTACCGGTGACCGGGATACGGACTGCGGCCGAGCGGTTGCGCTGCGAGTACACCAGGTTGATCGGGGCCTCGTAGCCGGGGACCAGGCGGTGGTAGGAGTTCACCGTCGGGTTGGTGAACGCCAGCAGCGACGGCGCGTGGTGCAGGATGCCGCCGATGTAGTGGCGGGCCAGATCCGACAGGCCGCCGTAGCCGGCCTCGTCGTGGAACAGCGGCTTGCCGTCCTTCCACAGCGACTGGTGTGCGTGCATACCCGAGCCGTTGTCACCGAAGAGCGGCTTCGGCATGAAGGTGACGGTTTTGCCCTCGGCCCACGCGGTGTTCTTCACGATGTACTTGAACAGCTGCAGATCGTCGGCAGCGCCCAGCAGGGTGTTGAACTTGTAGTTGATCTCGGCCTGACCGGCGGTGCCGACCTCGTGGTGGCCGCGCTCCAGCTCGAACCCGGCGTTCTGCAGGTTGGTGGAGATCTTGTCGCGCAGGTCGACGTAGTGGTCGTAGGGCGCGACCGGGAAGTACCCGCCCTTGTTACGGACCTTGTAGCCGCGGTTCGGGCTACCGTCCGGGTTGACCTTGGCGCCGGTGTTCCAGGAGCCCGAGATCGACTCGACCTCGTAGAACGCGCCGTTGATACCGGAGTCGTAGCGGACCGAGTCGAAGATGTAGAACTCGGCCTCGGCGCCGAAGAACGCGGTATCGGCGATACCGGTGGAGCGCAGGTACTCCTCCGCCTTGCGGGCGATATTGCGCGGGTCACGCGAGTAGGACTCGCGGGTGAAGGGGTCGTGCACGAAGAAGTTCATGTTGAGCGTCTTCGCCGCACGGAACGGGTCCACGGCCGCGGTGCTGAAGTCGGGCAGCAGCAGCATGTCGGATTCGTCGATGGACTGGAAGCCCCGCACCGAGGAGCCGTCGAAGGCGAGACCTTCCTCGGCCAGATCACTGGTGAACGCCTTCGCCGGGATGGAGAAGTGCTGCTGCACACCGGGCAGATCGCTGAACCGGATATCGACGTATTCGACATCCTGATCCGCCATGTACTTGATGACCTCGTCGGCCGTGCTGAACGTCACTTATATCTCCTTACGGATAGATTCCCAGCCAGTATCGAGTGCGGGGCGTCGCGAACCGACGCTATGGACAGGGTGTTTCCCGGCCGTCAAGAGTGTGTTTCGCCAGTGTTACACGTGCCGTCCGGCGAGTGTCGTCGGCCACGCCACGGACACTACCTTCCCGTAACCCGCACGATAGGGCGCGCCCCGGACCCTGTGACGAGCGGCGACCGCCGGATATGCCGGAAATGGGCACGCTTATCCTGGGGTCATGGCACGTGTCACCGGATCCTGGCTCACCGGCCCCACCGCGGACCCGGGTGACCCGGAAGCAAGCGAATACAAGGGCGAGCACCTGGGCCTACCGCGCGAGGGCGCGGGGTCGCTGGTCGGGATGGCCCGGCGGATCTCGGCGATGATGGTGGACTGGGTGATCTCGCTGGGCATCGCCGCGCTGATCGTGCGCCCCGATTCGGCGCAGATCATCGCCGATGCCGACCCGCCCCCCGGAGTTGCCGAACCGACAGCCTTCGAAGCCGTCGCCGGCGCCCTGAGCACCCCGACCTGGATGGTCTGGATGGTGATCGGCCTGCTCGCCGTCGCCCTGTTCGGTTTCACCCCGGGCCAGTACTTCCTGCGCCTGCGGGTGGTCCGAATCGACGCACCGGCCCGGGTCGGTTTCCTGCGCGCCCTCGGCCGCCAGTTACTGCTGACCTTCGTGGTCCCCGCACTGTTCACCGACGGTGACGGCCGCGGCATGCACGACCGCGCCACAGGCACCGCGATAGTCCGCTCCCGCTGACCCCGCGGCCGGCGCTGCCCGCCCATACGATCGGGCCCGAACCCCGCCGACCAGTCGATCTCGCCGTCGCCCCCGGACACGTTTGATCCCCCACCGGCGGTCTGTCCGCATGCAACCCCCCACCCCGTTTCCCCGCATGCGACTGGTCAGCTTTGGTGGTTCGGGGCCCGTCTCGTTCTGGAGCGACCAGAGCGAAGGAGCGCAGCGACTGAGCGCCGGG